>NZ_FNOU01000022.1 GCF_900107125.1 Eubacterium barkeri | reverse complement strand
ATATGATGAAGGCATAGAAAAAGGACAGCTGATTTTTTTTGCTGTCCCTGGTATTTCTTTTTCTTTTGGCTTTACCCCAACATTTGACATAGAACCTTTTTTACGTGGACTAAATAATGGCCTTTACTCTGGGAAGAGCCTACCATTTTCTGAGATTGAGATAGGCGACCTGATTATGGTTATGGTAAAATAAACAAACAAAATCTAAGGAGGCTCCCATGGACTATCGTAATTATCAAATATACCACATCTTCACCCTCGGCTTTTGCGGTGCAGAAGAATTGCAGGATCAGTGTGACGGCTTACGCCATCGACTTTCTAAAATTACTGAGCTTATCCCTTACCTAAAGGGAATGGGGATCAATGCCCTGCTTTTGGGGCCGCTGTTCTCCGCGGTTTCCCATGGCTATGACACCATCGATTATCGCACTGTTGATTCGCGCCTGGGAACCAATGATGATTTGAAAAATTTGGTGAATACCCTCCACGCAGCAGGGATCGCTGTTATTCTCGACTGTGTCTTTAATCATGTGGGGCGGGAATTTTTTGCCTTTGGGGATTTGAAGGAAAACCGGGAAGCCTCCCGGTATGTTGACTGGTTCTCCGGAGTTAATTTCTGGGAGGATAATCGTTATGGTGATGGTTTTCGCTATGATGACTGGGCGGGGTGTGATAACCTGGTGAAATTAAACCTCCATAATCCCGAAGTCCGGGGCTATTTAAAGGAAACGGCTGCCTTTTGGATGGAGACCTTCGGGATTGATGGCCTGCGGATGGACGCCGCTAATGTAATGGATCTGGGCTTTCTCCGGGAGCTCTCTGATTTTATCCGGGGAAGGGATGCCCATTTCTTTTTTCTGGGGGAATGTGTCCATGCCGACTATTACAGCCGTCTTATCGGGGATGGGGGTATGGATGCCGTCACGAATTATGAGGACTACAAAGGGATGTATTCCAGTTTAAAGGATCACAATTACTTTGAAATTGCCTATTCCCTGAACCGCCTTTTTGCCAGGGGGGGATTGTTAGAAGGAGTGACTACGGCAAATTTTGTGGACAATCACGATGTGGACCGGGTGGCCAGTACTTTAGATGATGAGCGGCTCCTGCCCCTGCTGTATCTCATGCTCTACACAATCCCTGGTATCCCCAATGTGTATTACGGCAGTGAACAAGGGGCCAAGGCCCGTAAAGGGCAAGGAACGGATGCTCCACTGCGACCCTGTGCCGAAAGTATGCATTTTGATCCCCAGTCCGGGTTGTATCAATATATTGCCCGTTTAGGATATATTCGAGGAGCCTTACCAGCCATAACCCAAGGAGATTACGCCCAATTATTTGTGACCAATGGTCAATTCGGATTTAAACGTCACAGGGGTGACCAGTCTGTGCTGGTGCTCTTCAATATTGAGAAAACACCAGTGCTCATTCATAACGAGAATTTACATGGAATCGTTGTTGATCTTTTGAATTCCGAGCTCCGGGAGTATGATCTGGATGGTGCTATTACCATTCCCGCCTGTGGGGGGATGATCCTTCTCTCCAGGGAAGATGTTCCGGCAGAGCTTTACAAAGAGGAGGAAGAGATTGAGGAACCTCTCTATATTTACAATGAGGAGGTAGAAACAAGACGCACGCATCGGGATTATATAGAAATGGCCCTGACAGAAGCTCGCCTTGCAGCCGATGAGGGTGAGGTCCCCGTTGGAGCCGTTGTGGTTTTGGATGGTAGGGTTATTGGTCGAGGACACAATCGTAAGGAAGTTACAAAGGATCCTACTGCCCATGCTGAGATCCTAGCAATCCGTCAGGCGGCGGAAACCTTGGGCAGCTGGCGTTTGAAGGATTGTACACTTTATGTCACTGCGGAGCCTTGTCCAATGTGTATGGGTGCGGTTATCCAGGCTCGCATTTCCACCTTGGTTTATGGGACTTGGGAAGAGCGATACGGCAGTGTAGAAACCACGGCTCAGTTGGGTACCCATCCCATGCTTCCCAAGGATATGACAATTATACAGGGAATTGGAGAGATAGAATGTCAGTCATTGCTCCAGGAGTTTTTTGGAAAAAGGCGGTAGATATTGGGATATTTCCAAGAATTACCCTTTGTTGAAAAGGTTGACAATACAGGAAAAAGATGGTATGCTTACCATAAAGAACAATCATACAAAGGAGTAGGATGATGGAACTGACAAAGATCAAGTATTCGGTGGATGCTGGTATTGCCGTCGCCCAAATGGATTTTAAAAAGAACTTAAACGCCATTGACGAGGTAATGGCGGATGAGCTCATGGCAGTGGTAGAGGCTGCAGAAAAGGATTCTGATGTAAAGGTGCTGGTCCTAAAGGGCGGTGAAAAGGCATTCTCTGCCGGGGGGGATATTGGGTACTTCTACGATCTCATTCAAGGTGGTGGGGACGTTAATATGGATGGTCTCATTGCCAAGGTGGGCATTGTTACCGATGGCCTCAAGCGTATGAGTAAGCTCGTCATTGCCCAAGTCAGTGGCTCTGCTGCCGGTGCCGGCGTGAGCCTTGCCCTGTCTGCTGATTTTATTGTCTGTTCAGAAAACGCTAAATTTATTATGGCTTTTGTAAATTTGGGATTGGTTCCCGATACAGGGGGAAGTTACCTGTTGGTCAAAGAATTGGGAGAAAAGCGAGCGATGGCTTTGTGCGCAACCGGACGCCCCTTAAGTGCTCTGGAAGCTCAGGATGCCGGTATTGTGTACCAGGTAGTACCAGGGGAAGAGCTCGATGGGGCTGTTATGAAGTTGGCTGCTAAATTTGCTGCAGGACCATCCCTTTCTTACAAAAATATCAAAAAGCAGATTTACGAAGCGGCGTTCTTGGATTACAAGCACTATTTAGATGAATGCGAAATTCCGACCCAGCGTGAATGTGCCGCTTCCAGGGATTTCCAGGAGGGCGTTTCTGCCTTTATGGAAAAACGTAAGGCTGCCTTTACGGGTGCGTAGGAGGAGTGTATGAAAAACAAAGTTGTTACGTTTGAAGAAGCTCTTACCCCTTTTAAAGATGGACAAACGATCTTATTTGGGGACTGGCATGGTGAATTAGCTGCAGATGAGCTCATCGATGGCCTTTTAGAAAAGGGAATTACTGATATTGATGCCATTGCTGTAAGTGGCGGAATGCAAGACCAGGGCTTGGGGAAACTGATTCATAACCATCAGGTCCGTAGCTTAAAGACAACCCATATTGGCCTTAATCCCGAAGCAGGGCAACAGATGTTCGCCGGGGAATTAGATGTGGAATTTATTCCCCAAGGAACCTTTGCAGAACGCATTCGGTGTGGCGGTGCTGGTCTGGGTGGGGTACTGACCCCAACAGGTGTAGGGACCGATGTTGAAGAGGGAAAAACACGTTTGGTCATCGACGGCAAGCCTTATCTTTTAGAACTGCCACTTCATGGAGATATCGCCCTTATAAAGGCCTGGAGGGCTGATACTGCTGGCAATATCCAATTCCGTTATGTGGGCCGGGCCACCAATAGTTATATGGCGTTGGCTGCAGATTGGGTCATTGTTGAAGTGGAAGAAGTGGTAGATGTCGGAGAGTTGGGGCCTGAGGACATTGATGTGCCGGCTCCAGTTATCGATATGATTTACCTCCGACAAAGTGAACGTACTTTCTGTCCCATGTGGCAGCGTAATCGTGCCAAAGCGGAAGCCAAGGCGGCAGCGAAAGAAGAAGCTAAAGGAGGGACGAAGGCATGACAGCACTCACTGGACGCGCGCTCATTGCAGCCCGCTGTGCAAAATTTTTTAAAGATGGGGATTTTGTCAATTTGGGTATCGGTCTTCCAATGCTTTGTGTTAATTACCTGCCTGAAGGTGTTGACCTATGGCTAGAAGCAGAAATTGGTATTGTGGGGTGTGGGGCGTCTCCACGCTGGGCAGATGCTGACCCAGATCTCATAGATGCTGGTGGGCAGCCTGCTTCGATCATTCCTGGTGGGAGTGTGTGTGACCATGCCCAGTCCTTTGCTTATATCCGCGGTGGCCATGTGGATGCCACTATTCTGGGGACGCTCCAGGTAGACCAGGAGGGGAATATCGCCAATTGGACGATCCCGGGTAAGCTGGCTCCAGGGATGGGAGGTGCCATGGATTTGTGCGCTGGCGTCAAGAAAATTGTGGTGGCGACGGATCATTGTGAAAAGAGCGGCGCTTCTAAAATTTTAAAGAAATGTACATTACCTCTCACTGGAGCCCATTGTGTGACGGATATTGTGACAGAACGCTGTTATTTTTCTGTTGACTCTCAGGGCCTTACCCTTCGGGAATTGGCTCCGAACTATACTGTAGAAGATATCAAAGCCTGTACTGATGCTGCGTTTGTTGTTCCAGATGTCATTGGAATTATGGAAGCATAAAAATTGTATACAATCTTCTTGACATTCTTTAGAGGAGTGTTATAATCTTAGTATAGTCAAATAATGAACAGCGATGACAGGGAGAAAGATGCTGGAAGCTTCTTTACAGAGAGCCGGTGAATGGTGGAATATCGGCACAGAAGCAGCATGGAATAATCACCCTGGAGCTGCCAATCCGAAACCCGTAGGGGTGGTAGGAAGGGCCGTTGCATCTATGGATGCGCTCCACGTTAACGGGGCTAGGGTTGAGAATTTTCCGACCTGAAGAGGGCAGAACCGAAAGGTCTTGCTGAAGAAGAGTGGTACCACGGGTATATAATGTCCGTCTCTTGTATACGAACTATACGAGGGACGGTTTTTTTATATAAATTGAATTCAAACATTTTAGGAGGAATAAAATGGCAACATTATTTTATGACAAGGATTGTAACTTAAGCTTATTAGACGGAAAACGTGTGGCCATCATCGGCTACGGCAGCCAGGGCCATGCCCACGCTTTGAATCTCAAGGATTCTGGCGTTGATGTGGTCGTGGGGCTGTATGAAGGCAGCAAGTCAAAAGCCAAGGCAGAAGCAGCAGGCCTTACGGTGATGAATACTGAAGATGCTGTTAAGGATGCGGATGTGGTCATGATCTTGTTACCCGACGAAGTTCAGGCGGCTGTTTACAAAAAGAGCATTGCTCCCTTCTTAAAAGAAGGAGCCTACCTGGCCTTTGCCCATGGTTTCAATGTTCACTTTAAGCAGATTGTCCCTCCCGAAGGCGTTAATATTTTCATGATCGCTCCCAAGGGACCAGGCCATACCGTCCGTAGCCAGTATGTGGAAGGTAAAGGGGTTCCTTGCTTGATTGCTGTGGAAAAAGATTATGCCGGTAATACCCATGATATTGGTTTAGCCTATGCTGCTGGTATCGGTGGATCCCGTGGAGGTATCCTGGAAACCACCTTCCGTGAAGAAACTGAAACGGATCTCTTTGGCGAACAGGCTGTGCTCTGTGGCGGAGTGACTGCACTTATGAAGGCTGGATTTGAAACCTTAGTAGAAGCCGGATACGAACCAGAATCTGCATACTTCGAATGTATCCACGAAATGAAGCTTATCGTTGACCTGATCTTCCAGGGCGGCTTCAAATATATGCGCTACTCCATCTCTGACACTGCTGAATATGGTGATTATGTCACCGGGGATCGCATCATCAACGATGAATCCAAGCGGGCCATGAAACAGGTCTTAAAGGAAATCCAGGAAGGGACCTTCGCCAACAAGTGGATCCTCGAAAACCGTGCTAACCGCCCATACTTCAACGCCAAACGCCGCATTGAAGCCGATCAGCAGCTGGAAAAAGTTGGCGCCGAACTCCGTCACATGATGAGCTGGGCCAGCGAAAACAAGTAGGGGAAAGGGGGTTCTTCCCCAACAACCCCACAAATGAACGCCCACTCTTTGACACCCCGAGGGCTGCCACACAACCGTGTGACAGCCCCTTCTTTTAAACATACCCCCAGCTGCCCTGGGAGAAACGAGGTGACTATATGGCAGATAAAATCACAATTTTTGACTCCACTCTCCGGGATGGGGCCCAGGCCGAGGGCATTTCCTTTTCAGTGGAGGATAAGCTACGGATCGTCCTCACCCTGGATAAGCTGGGGGTGGATATCATTGAAGCGGGGAATCCCGGGTCTAACCCCAAAGATATCGCCTTCTTTGAAGCTCTTTCGAATCTTACCCTTGAGCATGCCAGAGTGTGTGCCTTTGGAAGTACCAGGCGCAGTGGCATTCCAGTGGATGAAGATACCAATTTAAAGGCCCTGGTAGACGCTGGGACTCCAGTGGTGGCAGTCTTTGGTAAATCCTCAACCTTTCACATCACCGAAATTATCAAGACCACCCTGGAAGAAAACCTGGTAATGATTGAGGAAACCATGGCCTATTTGGTATCCCAGGGAAAGGAAGTCATCTTTGATGCCGAGCACTTTTTTGATGGCTACAAGCTGGATCCAGACTATGCCCTGGCGGTGCTTCAGGCTGCCGAGCGGGGAGGTGCGACGACCCTGGCGCTGTGCGACACCAACGGAGGAACCCTTCCCGAGGAAATTTCCGAAATTCTGACCGCGGTTAAGGGAGCGGTGAGGGCCGAAATTGGTATCCACTGTCACAATGACAGCGGTCTCGGGGTGGCCTGCAGCCTGTCTGCGGTGAGGGCCGGAGCCAGACAGGTCCAGGGGACATTCCTGGGCTATGGGGAGCGCTGCGGAAATGCCAATTTATCTGGCATCATCCCCAACCTCCAGCTCAAAATGGGCTACACCTGCTTGCCCGAAGGATCCCTGGAGCGTATGACCAGTGCAGCCATCCGTATTGCAGAAATCTCCAACTTTACCCTTTCTGGAAGAGAGCCCTTTGTTGGGAAGAGTGCCTTCGCCCATAAGGGCGGGATGCACATTGATGCGGTCCTTAAAGCACCCCGGTCCTTTGAACACATCGAGCCGGAGGCTGTAGGCAATGAACGGCGCATCCTGATGTCCGAAGTTTCCGGACGGAGCACCATTATTAAGATTATTAACGATATCGATCCTTCGATTACCAAAAAATCCGAAGAGACGACCCGGGTTATGAACCGGATTAAGGAATTGGAGTACCAGGGATATCAATTTGAGGGTGCCGAAAGCAGTGTTCGCCTCCTGATTCGGAAGGAGCTGGGAAAATTTAAGCCCTTTTTCACCATTGAGGACTTTAAGACCATTGGTGAAAAGCCAGTAGCTGGCCGGGCCCTGAGCGCCTCTGCCATCGTTAAGGTGAATGTGGAGGGAAAGGAAGCGGTTAATGCCGCCGAGGGAGATGGTCCGGTGAATGCCTTGGATAAGGCTTTGCGCACCGCCCTTGAGGATTTTTTCCCGAAGATCAAGGAGCTGCGACTGACGGACTTTAAGGTCCGGGTCATCGATAAGGGCGCTACGGCGTCTAAGGTCCGGGTGCTCATTGAGAGCACGGATGGTCAGGATATCTGGACGAATGTGGGTGTCTCTACCGATGTCATCGAGGCAAGCCTTATCGCTTTGGTGGATTCCATTGAATACAAGCTGCTCTCAGATATGGAGCGCCAGCTAAAGGCATATAATTTAATATAGCGAAACTAAATTCTTTTGAAGGAGAAAATAAATTTATGGGAATGACAATGACGCAGAAGATTCTGGCAGCCCATGCTGGGGTTGAATCCGTGAAAGCCGGAGATCTCATCATGGCAAATTTGGACCTGGTGCTGGCCAACGATATTACCGGCCCTGTGGCCATTAACGTGTTTCAGAACATTGACACAGAGGTTGTTTTTGATAAAGAAAAAATTGCCCTGGTACCGGACCATTTTGCACCGAATAAGGATATTAAGGCTGCGGAACAATGTAAGCAGGTCCGTTGCTTTGCCTGTGACCAGGCCATTACCAACTATTTTGAAATTGGAGAGATGGGAGTGGAGCATGCCCTTCTGCCTGAAAAGGGTCTGGTAGTTGCTGGGGATGTGGTCATTGGGGCCGATTCCCATACTTGTACCTACGGGGCTTTAGGAGCCTTCTCCACTGGCGTTGGTTCCACCGATATGGCTGTGGGGATGGCTACGGGTAAGGCATGGTTCAAGGTGCCGGCTGCCATTAAAATCAACCTTACCGGGGCATTTGCCCATGGGGTATCTGGGAAGGATCTCATCCTCCATATCATTGGAAAAATTGGCGTGGATGGTGCCCTGTACGAGTCCATGGAATTCACGGGACCTGGTGTGGCTGCCCTGACCATGGATGATCGCTTTACTGTGGCCAATATGGCCATTGAAGCGGGTGGGAAAAACGGGATCTTCCCTGTGGACGACCAGACAGTGGCGTATATGAAAGCCCACGGCGAAAAGCCATACACTGTTTACGAAGCCGATGAGGATGCTCAGTATGTTCAGGTTTTAGATATTGATCTGGGGACGTTACGTCCTACCATTGCCTTCCCACATCTTCCGGAAAATACAAAAACCATTGATGAAATAACAGAACCGGTTATCATCGACCAGGTGGTCATCGGTTCCTGCACCAACGGACGTTTCTCTGACTTTGAGAAGGCGGCTTTGCTGATGAAGGGCAAGACGGTTAAGAAGGGCGTTCGGGTCCTCATTATCCCAGCCACCCAGAAGATCTATCTGGAACTCATGGAAGCCGGCTATTTGAAGGATTTCATTGAGTGCGGTGCCACGGTATCCACGCCAACCTGTGGTCCTTGTTTGGGGGGACATATGGGTATCCTGGCTGCAGGGGAACGCTGTGTGTCCACCACCAATCGGAACTTTGTGGGCCGTATGGGCCACGTGGACTCTGAAGTGTACCTGGCCAGCCCGGAAGTGGCAGCAGCATCTGCAATTTTAGGCCGTATCGCCGGTCCTGACGAAGTATAAGGAGGTCATCAATGAACGCAAAAGGTCAAGTTTTTCGCTATGGCGACAACGTAGATACGGATGTTATCATCCCTGCCCGCTATTTAAATACCAGTGATCCACTGGAGTTGGCTAAGCATTGTATGGAGGATATCGATACTGGGTTTGTAAGCAATGTTCACCAGGGGGACATTATTGTGGCAGACGATAATTTCGGCTGTGGCTCCTCCCGGGAACACGCGCCCATTTCCATTAAGGCTTCTGGAGTATCCTGCGTTATTGCCAACAGCTTTGCCCGGATTTTTTACCGCAATTCCATCAATATTGGGCTACCCATTCTGGAATGTCCGGAAGCAGTAGCGGTTATTGAAGCTGGAGATACTGTTGAGGTGGATTTCGATTCTGGCATCATTACCGATGTCACCAAGGGTCAGTCCTTCCAAGGACAGGCCTTTCCGGAATTTATGCAGAAGCTCATTGCTGCTGGTGGCTTAGTGAACTATATCAACGATCCGGCCAATGGGTTTATGGCATAAGGGATAGAATAAGGAGAAATTTTAATGCAATATAAAATAGCAGTCATTAAGGGCGATGGGATCGGTCCTGAAATTGTAGATGCCAGCACCAAGGTCCTTGGTGTTATTGGGGAAAAATACGGTCATCAGTTTGATCTCACCAATGTTTTAGCTGGTGGTGCGGCCATCGATGCCTGTGGGACGCCCCTGCCCCAGGAAACCGTGGATATTTGTAAAGCCAGCGATGCGGTGCTTTTAGGCGCCATGGGCGGCCCTAAGTGGGACCATCTGGCTGGAGACAAACGTCCTGAGGCTGGACTTCTGGGGATTCGGAAGGCCTTGGGCCTTTTTGCCAATCTGCGTCCTGCCATTCTTTTTGAAGAGCTGCGGGATGCCTCGCCTTTAAAGCCTGAAATCATTGGGGACGGGATGGACATCCTGACGGTACGGGAGCTCACCGGAGATGTATATTTTGGAGAAAAAAAGCGAGATGGGGACGACTATGCCTCGGATCTCATGAATTACTCCCGGAAGGAAATTGAACGGATTGCCCAGGTGGGCTTTGAAAGTGCCATGAAGCGGGGAAAAAAGCTCCACTGTGTGGACAAGGCCAATGTGCTGGAAACCTCAAGACTGTGGCGTAAAATCGTTACGGAGGTCGCCGCAGATTATCCGGAGGTTGCAGTGGAATACCTGTATGTGGATAATGCGGCGATGCAGCTGGTCATCAATCCCAAACAATTTGATGTGATTTTGACGGGGAATCTTTTCGGGGATATCCTTTCCGATGAATCCAGTATGCTCACGGGGTCCATTGGGATGCTGCCTTCTGCCAGTCTGGGTGAGGGAACCTTTGGAATGTATGAGCCCATCCACGGATCTGCTCCGGATATTGCCGGAGAGGATAAGGCGAACCCCATTGCCACCATACTGTCTGTAGCCATGCTGCTGCGGTATTCCCTGAACTTAGAGGCTGAAGCCGCAGCCATCGAAGGGGCGGTTAAGAAGACCCTGGCCCAGGGATGGCGCACTGGAGATATCGCTGTACCTGGCGAAACCGTCATCGGCTGTATCGAAATGGGGAATAAGGTTATCGAAAATCTGGCCTAATGTAAACAATAAAAGGAGAGAATTAATATGAGAAGTGATGCTGTTACCCAAGGTGCCAAATGTGCACCGGCCCGGTCACTCTTTCGCGCTTTAGGATATACTGAAGAAGAGCTAAGTCGTCCCCTGGTGGGGGTGGTGAATTCCTATAACGAAATCGTACCGGGGCATATGAACCTGGATAAGATTTGTGACGCGGTGAAGGCCGGCGTCCGGGCAGCGGGGGGAACCCCCATTGAGTTTCCCGCCATTGCTGTGTGTGACGGCATCGCCATGGGCCATATTGGGATGAAATACTCCCTGGTGACCCGCCAGCTCATTGCGGATTCTACGGAAGCCATGGCCATGGCCCACGCCTTTGACGCCCTGGTGATGATTCCCAATTGCGATAAAAACGTCCCGGGTCTTCTTATGGCTGCGGCACGTCTGAACATACCCACCACCTTTGTTTCCGGTGGGCCAATGCTCGCCGGGCATGTGGATGGTCAAAAGCGCAGCTTATCCAGTATGTTCGAAGCGGTGGGGGAATACAATGCCGGCAAGATTGACGATGAAAAGCTGGAGGAATTTGCCTGCGATGTCTGTCCCACCTGTGGCTCCTGCTCCGGGATGTACACGGCTAACAGCATGAACTGCCTTACTGAGGTTCTGGGCATGGGGCTTCGGGGCAATGGTACCATCCCGGCGGTGTACTCCGAACGGATCCGCTTGGCTAAAAAAGCCGGGATGCAGGTTATGGAAATGCTGGAGAGGGATATTCGCCCCTTGGATATCATGACCGAGGATGCCTTTGAAAATGCCCTCACCATGGATATGGCCCTGGGCTGTTCCACCAACTCTATGCTCCATTTACCCGCCATTGCCCACGAGTGTGAGGTTGAAATCAACGCAGATATGGTCAACGCCATCTCGGCGAAAACCCCGAACTTATGCCACCTGGCACCGGCGGGTCCCACCTACATGGAAGACCTCAACGAAGCCGGGGGGATTTATGCGGTCATGGCTGAGATCAATAAGCTGGGCCTCCTCCATACGGATTGCCTCACCGTTACGGGGAAAACCGTTGGCGAAAATATTGCAGGGGTCCTTAATCGCAACCCTGAGGTTATCCGTCCTGTCGATCATCCCTTCACTCCCACCGGAGGCTTAGCCATGTTAAAGGGAAGCCTTGCCCCGGATACTGCTGTGGTCAAGCAATCTGCGGTTTTACCCGAGATGTTGGTTCACGAAGGTCCGGCACGGGTTTTTGAAAGCGAAGAAGAAGCCCAGGCAGCCATCAATGCTGGAAAAATCACCTCAGGAGATGTCATCGTCATCCGCTACGAAGGCCCCAAGGGCGGTCCGGGGATGCGGGAAATGCTGGCTCCCACGGCAGCTATTATGGGAATGGGCCTGGGCAATAGCGTTGCCTTAATTACCGATGGTCGTTTTAGCGGTGCCACCCGGGGGGCCTGCATCGGCCATGTCTCCCCGGAAGCTGCTTCCGGTGGACCCATTGCCTTTGTCCAGGATGGTGATATGATTGCCATTGACATTCCGGCCCGAAAGCTTGATTTAAAGGTTTGTGATGAGGAAATGGCCCGTCGCCGGGAAAACTGGACACCTAAGGCTCCCAATGTGACCAAGGGCTACCTGGCCCGCTACGCCAAGGCGGTGTCCTCTGCCAATAAGGGCGCAATTTTGGAGTAATCGGGAGAAACTATGGAAAATAAACAATTATTACTGGGCTCGGAAATCGTCGTCCGATGCCTGGAAGAACAGGGATGCGACTATGTTTTCTCCTATCCTGGAGGTAGCGTCATTCCTTTATTCGATGCTTTTTATCGCCTGGAGCACAACATCGTCCAGGTGGAACCCTGTCATGAACAAAATGGTGTTCACGCTGCCGAAGGTTACGCCCGAGCCAGTGGTAAGGTGGGGGTGGCCATTACCACCTCCGGGCCCGGAGCAACCAATGCGGTGACTGGCATTGCCAATGCCCATTTGGATTCAACCCCCTTGGTGGTCATCACTGGTCAGGTTACCCAAGGGCTTCTTGGGAAGGACTCTTTTCAGGAGGTGGATATCACCAGCATTACCATGCCCATCACCAAGCATAATTTTATGATTAAGGACGTTACCATGCTGGCCCCCACCATCCGGGAAGCCTTCCGCATCGCGGCTTCTGGCCGTCCTGGTCCGGTGGTGGTGGATATTCCAAAGGATATCTTTATGGCGAAAACCGAATACCAGGTGGAAAAGCCCTACGATCTGGACAACAACACTCCCAGGCCCCAACGGGATGCCGTCGTCCGTGCTGCGGAATATATCAATGCAGCGCAGCGCCCGGTTATCTACGCCGGGGGAGGGGTTATTAAATCCGGGGCCAGCCAGATGCTAGTCGAGTTTGCAGAAAAGGCAGGGATTCCTGTGGCTAACTCTTTAATGGGCCTGGGGTCTATCCCCCGGGAAAATCCCTTATCACTGGGCTTTGTGGGGATGCATGGTTCCCAGGAGTGTAACCTGGCGGTTATCAATTGCGATACCCTCATCGCCATTGGTGCCCGGTTCTCGGATCGGGTCACCGGGAATATTAATTCCTTCATGCGGGATAAAAAAATCATCCATATCGATGTAGACCCCACGGAATTTGAAAAGAATATTGAGGCGAACGTCCATATTTGTGCGGATATCTGCGATGTCCTACCCATGCTTAGCCGTCTCATCACTCCTAAAACCCATCCCCAGTGGATTGAGCAAATTGCAAAGTGGCCACTGCCCGAGCGGGATGCAGAGGAGTATATTCCTAAAAACATTCTGGAGCGTATCAATGCAGTCTACACGGATGCCTATGTGGTGACCGAGGTCGGTCAGCATCAGATGTGGGTGGGCCAGTATTGGAAATTCACATTTCCGGGCCAGTACGTGACCTCCGGGGGCTTGGGCACCATGGGCTTTGGCCTTGGCGCTGCCGTAGGTGTCCAGATGGCAAAACCCGATAAGGATGTCCTCCTTGTGGCTGGGGATGGCAGCTTCCGGATGAATTTTCAGGAACTCACCACCGTCAAGCGGTACAACCTGCCCCTGCGAATCTTCCTGTTTGACAATGAAGCCCTGGGGATGGTCCGTCAGTGGCAGAAGCTTTTCAATGATCGGCGTTATGCCCAAACAGACTTAAACGAAGGAGCCGTGGACTATATCAAGTTGGCAGATGCCTTTGGTATGAAGAGCTACGATGTCACTTCCCTGGAAGATTTAGATGCCGCCCTTAGGGATATGAAGGGATTACTGGAGCCGGTTTTAGTTCATTGTACCATTCCCAGGGATGAAGGGGTTTATCCCATGGTCCCGGCAGGCAAGCCCATTGATGAGATTTACTACGAATAAGGGAAGACCTTAAAGAAGTCCTTAAGATTTACCCTCTATACTAGAATTATCTTAAAGAAAGTGGTGAATATGATGAAGTGGAAATGCACAGTGTGTGGCTATATCTATGAAGGGTCGATGCCGCCCCAAAAATGTCCGATTTGTGGGGTGGGTCCGGAAAAATTTGTGCCAGTTCCCGAGGCAGCACCGGGCAGCATGCCCCCTGAAAAATATAAACAATTGGAGCAGCTGCTCTTTAATGCCAGCTATGGCCTGTACGTAGTGACATCTGTGGATGGGGACCGTCAAAATGGAATGCTGTCCAATAGCTTCCTTCAACTAAGTAGTGATCCTCTCAAGGCAAGTGTGTGCCTGAACAAAGGAACTTACACTGGGGAGCTGGTCCAGAAATCCGGAGTCTTTGGGGTGTCAGTCCTGGGCCAGGATAATCATGACCTGGTCCCACGCTTCGGTTATCAAAGCGCCCACAGCGGCGTGGATAAATTCGCCGGGATTGACATTATAAAGGGTGATGTAACAGGCTGTCCTGGCGTGACGTCAACCCTGTGTTTTATGGAGCTTGAAGTTGAACAGGTTGTGGATGTCGGCACGCATAATTTATTCATCGGACGGTTGGTCGGGGGGAAGGACTTCCACAAGGGGGAACCAATGACCTACGCTTATTACCGGAAAACCCGGTAGGGGAGTCGTTTTTACCCGGGAAGGAAAAGGAGGCGGAAAAATGAGTACAAAGCGTCAAATCATCACGATTTCAAGACAATTTGGAAGCGGTGGACACAATATTGCAAAACGGCTGGCCAAACAGTTGGATATTCCTTTTTACGACGAGGAGATCATTGTTGAAGCGGCGAAGGAAAGTGGTATCGATCCTGAAATGGTCAAGGCACTGGAAGAGACACCGACGAATTCTCTGCTCTACTCCTTGTCCAGTAGTGCTATCTTTGGCGGTGGTTCCTTTTCACCGGTCATAGATCTACCCATGACGGATAAAGTCTTTCTGGCCCAATCTGAGGTTATTCGTCAGTATGCCGAGGCAGGCTCCTGTGTCATCGTTGGCCGATGCGGGAATTTCGTGCTTCGGGATGACCCCGATGCCGTGGACGTTTTCATCCATAGGGACTTAGAGGAGCGGATTAACCAAGTGGCTAAGTTATATGACCTGACCCAGAAAAAAGCTGCTGAATCCGTTAAAAAAGTGGATAAACAACGGTCTGGCTACGCCAATTATTACTCCGACCGAAACTGGGGTCAGGCGGATAATTACGATTTGGCTCTCAATAGCGGCCTCCTTGGAGAGGATGGCTGTATTGAAGTGATCATTACCTTCTTAAATCGAATGGCCCTTCGAAAAAAAGCTCGGGGTTAATGCATTAAATCAAAACCACCACCCTGAAAATGGAATGGTGGTTTTTTCTTTTTCTGCTTTAGTGCTTTAAGCCTTACAGTGTCCCAAAGAGCCGGTCGCCCGCATCGCCAAGGCCTGGAACGATATAGCCCTTTTCGTTTAGCCCCTCATCAATGGCCGCACAGTAAATGGGGACCTCCGGGTGGACGCTATGGATAGCCGTAATGCCCTCTGGTGCCGCCAGGATGTTCACCAGCTTAATATCCCGGCAACCGGCCTCCTTGGCCAGGGCGATGGCGTGGGCAGCAGAGGCCCCAGTCGCCAGCATGGGATCAGTGATGATAAGGGTGGCTTCTGCGATATCCTTAGGGAATTTACGGTAATATTCCCGGATTTTTAGAGTTTCATCATCCCGCTCCAGCCCTACATGGGCGATGGTGGCATTGGGGATGACATGGAGCATTCCGTTGACCATCCCAAGACCTGCCCGGAGAATGGGCATGATGACCACATTTTTCTGGGCCAGAACAGCCTGGGTGGTGGCACCAATGGGTGTCTCAATTTCGATGGGCTTTGTAGCAAAGGACTCCGTTACCTCGTAGGCAAGTAGTGTGGCCAGTTCATCAACAAGCTGGCGGAATTCAAAGGCAGAGGTTTCTTTCATACGCATTAAGGTGAGCTTATGCGTCATTAATGGGTGTTTTTTCTCTATGACATTTTCCATGTCGGATCGGATATCCTTTCTCTTTTTATTGAAACTATCATAACATGAAAGTATAGAAAATCGAAACCCCTAATCTTTTTTTATTGACAAAGTAAGTATTTCTGAGTAGAATAGTGAAAAAGTAAAGGCAAGGTGTTAGGAAATGCAAAATAAAAAAATTACATTATACACATGGCCCCATTGCCCGTTCTGCATCAGTGCAAAGCGTCTCCTTAAGGCAAGAGGACTTCAATATGAAGATCATAACATATTGGGAAAATCCGCCGAAAAGGAGGACCTGATTGCTAAAACTGGACAAACAACGGTTCCGTACATTTTTTTCGACGATGAACTCATTGGTGGCTATTCAGAATTAGCAGCTTTGGATGACAGCGGGAAACTTGCAGAAATATTTGGAAAGTGAGAAATCAATGGCATTTAAATTCGAAGTGGTAGAAGAGATCGGTGTGCTTTCAGAAGGCCCTGGTGGGTGGCAGAAGGAACTCAATTTGGTAAGCTGGAATGAACGGGATCCGAAGTATGATATCCGGGAGTGGGATGCGAACCATGAAAAAATGCGCAAGGGTGTTACCCTGAGCGTCGATGAGCTGGCTGAGTTAAAAGCCATCTTAAATGATTTGACGTTAGATTAAGAATAAAAACATAAAGCCCCAAATTTCCAATTGAGGAAATCTGGGGCTTTATTCAATTATTGTACGGTAACGCTGAAGCTTTTAGAGAAGGTTCGATTACCCACCGTCTGGCTAACGGTGATGGTACTGGACCCTGCAGCCACCGCTGTGAGTGTTGTCCCGGAAACTGAAACCACACCGCCATTGGAGGAGGATACAGAGGTCGTGCCATTATTGGGCCCGTTAATGCTTAAGCCCTGGCTACTGCCAACGGACATCCGAATGCTACCAGATCCGAGGGCAGTTCCGTTTAAATTAATGGTAATTTCATTACCTGCTGCAGCTGTCGTGGCATTATGTACCGTGCAAATATCGCTACTGGAAGGACCGAGGAGAGAGGCATCGTTGCCACCGATATAGCCCGGGCGCGCTTCTGTAATCCCCGCAGGATAAAGATTTGTGGGAATTTTAAGGGCTGTGGTGGTCTGGATTTGATCCTTTGGGCAATATTCATTGGGGATAGCCCCACTGGCTGAGCAAATCTGAACTTGGTAATGGCTGTCGTCACTGGCAGTAGGAACAGTTCCGTCGATAAACATTTCGTTCACGGCACTGCCTGCGGCCGTGGACAGGCTGGTAGCCAACTTACCGGATTTATTATCGATGCTGGCGGTAGTGATTCCCCCGGGGTTATCGGGAAAACTGGCTGATGGCAGATTTTGGTTGATGGTATCCATCACTTCTTCAAAAATAGAGGCCGGTCCGGGCTTACTCCCCCCAAAGAGATTGATATTTAATTCGAAATCTCCAGCGCTGGTAGATACATGATTTTCATCATAGCCATACCAAACGGCCATGGAATAGTAGGGGGTATACCCACAAATCCAGGCGTGACGCTCTTCATCTGTCGTACCGGTTTTACCGGCTACTGGTTGGCCAGAAACATTGATGGTTGTTGTGCCGCCGTTTACGGCACTTTTAAGGACATCGGTAATCAGATAGGCTGTTTGGGCTTTGTATACCTGGGTTTCTGTCGTTTTTTTCTCTAGGATGACCTTTCCAGTATGGTCAGTCACCGTGGTATAAAAGGAAGCTGATTTATGGACTCCGCTATTGGGAAAGCTGCTATAGGCACTGGCCATAGCCAGTGAAGATTGTCCCACCGAGTAGCCACCTAAAGCCAGAGATGCGGGGTTGACATCCAGGTTATTCTCCCGGTTGATGGTAAGGCCAACCTTTTCAGCATAGGCTGCGCAGGTATCCAGCCCTGTGGCAATACAGGTCTGAACGGCAATGGTATTGGTAGAATTCACAAGCCCCTGACGAATGGTGGTCAGGCCTCCGAAGCCTCCACCAGAGTTTTGAGGGGTCCAACCTTGATAGGCAATAGGGACATCATTATAAACCGTTCCAAGGGTAATCTTTCCAGTATCCAGTCCTGGGCCATAGGTGGTGAGTGGCTTGGTGGAGGATCCCGGCTGAAAACGTTGGGTCGCCCGGTTTAAGGAAAGATTGGTTTTCTTCTCCCGACCACCAACAATCCCGGCGACATTTCCTGTGGTGTTATCAATAACCGTCATCCCCACTTCAGGTGTATAGTTGACTTCTTCCCCGATATCCGCACTTTTAGCAGCAGAAGCCTGGGCGGCGGCGGAAGACTGGGAGGGAAAGAGGGAATCATCCTTGGCAGCCTCTTCCATGGTGGTCTGGACCGTTGGGTCGACGGTGGCATTGATGGTTAATCCCCCGTTCAAAAGGTATTGGGAGGCTTCTTCTTCAGTCATATTCTTTTGGGACATAAGATCCGATACGATTTCTTCATATAAGGAATCCGTAAAATAGGAGTATTCAATTTCCCGTTCAACGTAGGTTAGCCCGACATTGTTGGCATCTAACTCCGCCTTAGCTGTATCGTGTTGACTTTGATCGATATAACCCAGCTCCAGCATTTTATCTAAAATAACGATGGCCCGCTTTTGATTTTCTGTATTCAAGGCATATTTACCGTCTGCACCGACTGAGATAATCGAATTACCATTCTCATCTTTTACGTAAACGTAAGGATCATAATAGGAGGGAGATTTGGGCATGGCTGCCAGCATGGCGGCCTGGGCTACAGTCAGGTGACTGACATCTGTATTGAAATAAGTTTTGGCGGCTGCCTGGACCCCCCAAGCCTGGGAAAGGTTAATTTTATTGAGATAGGCTTCTAAAATTTGCTTTTTAGAATAGACTCCTTCTAATCGGCTGGCTAAAATCATCTCCTGGAGCTTTCTTGAGATGGTTTTATCTGAGGTCAAATGGGTTAGTTTGATAAGCTGTTGAGTAATGGTGGATCCCCCAGGGCCATCCAGACTTCCGGAAAACACAACGCCGAAAACAGCCCGTGTCAAGCCCTGAATATCAACACCACCGTGGGAGTAAAACCGTTCATCTTCAATGGCGATAAAGGCGTTTTGAACATAATCCGGAACCTGATCGATGGAAACGACCTCTCGGTTTTCAGAGGCCTCAAAATCCTGATAAAATGCACCATTCTTATCAAGAATCTGGGAATTTTGAACAAAATTGAAATTGTCAGTGTCGAGTGCCGGGGTATTGATGAATTCATAAGCAAAAACCACACCACCCACCAGGAAAAGTATGGCGACAAGGGCTATAATAACATATAAAATCTTTCCCTTTGTCGTTTTATTTTTCCATGAGAGTGCTCTCTTTAATCGGAAAGAGAACGTATCCGGGTCTGAATGTTCTGAGGAGATATCTGACTTTGTCGGTGGGACCTCTGGTGTGGGCCCATCGACAGAGGGGGTGTCTGATCCCTCTCTAGGTTGCACGGATGTGGGGGTGTCCTCCAATAAATCTTCCAGATGGTCAAGATTAGGAATAAGGGGACTTTCTGCATTAGACGGAGCTTTGTTGCCAGCGTACTGTTTCTTGAGCTGTTCGCTTCTTTGTCGTTGAGCAATGCGGCGTCTGCGGTCCCGATGATTGAGGGGTGTTTTTTCACTATTTGGTTTATGTGATGGTTCTTTTTTTTGAGGGGGCATTTGATCCTCCGATATTTTTATTTATTCTCAAAGGGAATTATACCTTTTTTTTGATTTATTGGCAAATTTTCATGTCTGAAGAAGGGATGTCTTAAAAAAATAATCAATAAAAAGGGGAAATCTTTTTCCATCCATTGAAGGCCAAAGAAGATTGTGATAAAATATTTATTCAGTAATCAAACTAATCAAAACCTATTAATGGAGGAATTATATGTCAGGACATTCAAAGTGGTCAAATATTAAAAATAGGAAAGGGAAACAGGACGCTGTCAAAGGTAAAATTTTTACAAAGATGGCAAAGCTCATCGCCGTGGCTGCCCGTGAAGGTGGTGGCGATCCTGAAATGAATGCAAAACTGCGGGACGCCATTGCCAAGGCCAAGGCAGCCAATATGCCCAACGATAATGTGGACCGGGCGGTAAAGAAAGGGACAGGAGAATTAGGCGATGCTATCTTTGAAGAAATCACCTATGAAGGCTATGGTCCCGGTGGTGTGGCTGTCATTGTCAGTGCTCTGACGGATAATAAGAACCGTACGGCAGCGGATGTCCGTCATGCTTTTGATAAAAACAGCGGAAATTTGGGCACCAACGGTTGTGTGGGATTTTTATTTACGAAATCCGGCCGGATTATGGTTGAAAAAAACGATGCCATCGATGAGGATGAACTGATGATGCTGGCACTGGATGCTGGTGCAGAGGATATGGAGGTTGCGGAAGATGGGTACACCATTATTACGGCACCTGAGGATTTTGCAGCGGTGATGGATGCCATGGGTGAAAACAACATTGAGGTCCTTACGGGAGAAGTTGCGATGATTCCATCAACAGAAACAGCCTTGAGTCCAGAAGATGTGAAGAAAATGGAAAAAATGCTGGATATGTTTGACGATAACGATGACGTCCAGGAAGTCTGGCATAACTGGAACGAAGGAGACGAATAGGAGGCTCACCATGGCAAAGCGGGAAAAACGAGACCGGGAGTACAAGACCAGGGATTATGTGGTCTACTTTATTGTTGCTTTTGTACTCATCTTTTTAACCTCATCCTTCGTCATTGAGGATGTGTATAACAATGCAGACAAGCTCAGCATCAATCCTACTGGTGTTCAGGCAATCTATGAATCAACCATTGGGAAGACACCTTTTGTGAACCAGGAGGATGGGGGAGCAACCCAAACCACCACGACTACACCAACAACGACGACAAAATAGGTGTACAGAATAACCCTTTGAATTGAGAGGGATGATTTGTTTTATAGTCTAGGGCTGCCTGCTATCCTGCGGCAGCCTCTTCTATTTCTAGGCGGCGTAGCGGAAAGGCACGACACCGAGGAAAGAAGGATACTTATTGAGGAGGATCAGCATGAAAGAAATCGTAACCCCCCGGGAAATGGCTCAGATGGATCAGGAGACCATTGCTGCAGGCACCCCCAGCCTTCAACTTATGGAAAAGGCAGCGGCAGCCTGTGCTGAAATCGTCGCACTTGGACTGACGATTTTGGACAAAGTGGTGGTAATCTGTGGCTCCGGAAACAATGGAGGTGACGGCTTGGCCATTGCCAGAATTCTGGCCGCAGAAGGGCGCCCGGTAGAGGTGCTTTGTACCGGGCAGCCACAATCGATGACTCCGGACAGCCAGGCAAATTATAGCCGCCTCTTAGAAGCGGAGATTACGCCATTGTTTTTCGATACCCTCACCGAAGCAGAGGTTTTCGCACTTTTTAAAGGTGCAGCTGTCCTGGTGGATGCTGTTTTTGGCAATGGTTTAGCAGATCGGCCCTTGAGTGAAAAATACCGGCGGCTCATCCAGGGAATGAATGCGTCAGGCACTCCCATTACGGCCATTGATATTCCTTCGGGTCTCCGGGGGGACGTTGGACGGACTTTGGGTGTTTCTGTAGTGGCTCATCGGACCATTGCCATCCAATATATCAAAACAGGTTGTCTCTTAAATGATGGACCAGACTACTGTGGGGAGATTATCCCTGTGGATATTGGTATCACCAAAGGGGGGATTTGCAACCGTAAAGGTCTCCTCGAGGGGGAGGATATCCATTTTCCAAAGCCCCGAAAGAACAATACCCATAAATACACCTACGGGGCTGTGGCCAGTGTTGCCGGATCGGCCGGAATGTATGGTGCCGGGGTGCTGTGCGCCCAGGCAGCCATGCGTGTCGGTTCAGGGCTGGTAACCGCCTTTATCCCCAGGGAAGGAGCGGATATTTTAGGGATGAAGCTTCCTTCAGAAATTATGGTCCAGGCCTATGGTACAGACTTCTTTGCCTCTGATTTTGAAAGTCGACGCTGGAATGCTGTGCTTTTTGGTCCAGGGGTGGGGCGGCACCATAATTTTGGCCCCTTCCTTAAATATATCCTGGATGGACAATCCCCGGTGATTATTGATGCCGATGGCTTATGGCATTTGGAGCGATGTCGGCAGGTGCTGACGGGCCATGCGGCGCCCCTCATTCTCACCCCGCACCTAGGGGAATTTTCCAGGCTCACGGGGATGGATGCCCAGACCATTACCCAGGACCCCCTTACCATTGGTAGCCGCTTTGCCACCGAGCACAACCTGGTGTTAGTGCTCAAGGGTTACCACACCTTGATTTTCTCCCCGGAAGGTGCGATTTGGTTTAACAGCACCGGAAATCCCGGGATGGCCACAGCAGGAAGCGGAGATGTCTTAGCGGGCATGATTGCTGGCTTCATGGCTCAGGGTGCATCGCCTTTGGAGGCGGCCCAGACCGGGGTCTATTACCACGGGGCTGCCGGAGATGTATATGCTGATCGCTTCAACCAAAGCAGCCTTTTAGCCACAGACCTCCTCGATTTTCTTAAAATCGTTCTGCCTTAATATAACCACATGAAGAAAAGAAGTATAAAAGGAATTCTATGAATAAAACCTATATCATTAAAACCTATGGCTGCCAAATGAATGAAAATGACTCAGAGAAGCTTTCTGGATTATTAAAGGGGATGGGGTATACCCCCATCCAGGATGAAGCTGCCGCTGGACTGGTGATTATGAACACCTGCAGCGTCCGGGAAAATGCGGATGTCCGTGTTTTTGGCAATTTGGGTGTTTTTAAGCATATTAAGGCAACTGTCAACCCTGATCAGATTGTGGCGGTCTGCGGCTGCATGATGCAGCAGCCTGAAATCGTTCGGAAGATTAAGGAAAAATATAGCCAGGTGGATATTGTTTTTGGTACCCATAACCTCCATCAATTTCCGGAGCTTCTGGCGGCACATCTTGCCGGCGGTGAGCGCATCTTCGAAATCTGGGAAGATTCCAATACCCTGGCGGAGGGGCTTCCCGTGGATCGGAAGTATCCCTTTAAAAGCTACGTCACCATAATGAATGGCTGCAATAATTTTTGTACGTATTGTATCGTACCTTATACAAGGGGGCGGGAGGTTAGTCGGCTAAAGGCCAGTATTTTAGAGGAGGTGCGGGGCTTAGTGGCGGATGGCTGCCTGGAAATTACCCTTCTGGGACAGAATGTCAATTCCTACGGTAACGACCTGAAGGACGGCACCTGTTTTTCAGAACTGCTCTACGATTTGGATGCTATCCCAGGGTTAGAACGCATTCGCTTTATGACCAGTCACCCCAAAGATCTTGGGGATGACGTCATTGAAGCCATTGCCCATTGCACACACGTCTGTCCAGCCATCCATCTGGCCATCCAATCAGGGAGCACCCGAATTCTAAAGGCTATGAATCGTCGGTATACCAAGGAGGCCATTATTGAGCTGGTGACAAAGATCCGGACACGAATCCCCGGAGTAGCCATCACCACGGATATTATCGTCGGGTTTCCAGGGGAAACCGAAGAAGATTTTATAGACACTCTGGATGTGGTAAAGGCCTGTGCCTTTGACGCTGCTTTTTCCTTCTTGTACTCCATTCGCCAAGGGACGCCTGCGGCTACTATGGCGGACCAGGTTCCAGAGAACATCAAGCATGACCGCTTGAACCGCCTGTTGGATACCCTCCATACCATCAGCGCTGATCAAAACCGAAGCTTTCAGGATACTGAGGTGACGGTCCTGGTGGAAGGCCACAGCAAAAACAATGTAAATCGCCTCACCGGCCGTACGGTTAGCGGCAAACTCGTTAACTTCGACGGCCCTGCTGATTGTATCGGAAAAATTGTCACTGTGAAAATTACCAAAGCCAAGACCTTTAGTTTGGACGGAGCCATCGCGGTTGACTTTGCAAAATGCGAAGCATGAAGCAAAGGCATAGGGGGCTGATTTATGAGCGTAAGCGAATGGCTCCCGGTACCCGATGGTTCGTAATTGTGTTTTTTTACCGCCCCTCTTAATTCACGAAAGGAGTAATCCACCATGGGCTTGACCCCAATGATGCAGCAATACCTGAGTACCCATGAAAAGGTGCCAGACGCTATTTTGATGTTCCGTCTGGGGGACTTCTACGAAATGTTCTTCGACGATGCCCTCACCGCGTCCCGGGAGCTGGAAATCGCCCTGACAGGCCGGGACTGCGGCCTGGAAGAACGGGCCCCCATGTGTGGGGTGCCCTACCACGCCGCTGAAAACTACATTGCCCGATTGGTGGAAAAGGGCCATAAAGTCGCCATCTGCGAGCAAATGGAGGACCCTGCCACCGCCAAGGGCATCGTCCATCGTGACATCATCCGGGTGGTTTCCCCGGGGACCATCTCCGACACTGCCCATCTGGCGGCCAAGCAGAATAACTTCCTCATGGCCCTTTGTCTGGACAGCGGGAGCCTGGGTTTATCTTACCTGGATATTTCCACCGGGGAATGCTTTGTCACCGAGCTATCGGGTCGGGACCTCATCTCCCGGGGAATGGATGAAATTGCGAAGGTCGGCCCGGCGGAAATTCTGATGAATCCAGCCCTGTATAAGGCCGAGGGCGTGGTCAAAACCCTGGAGGCCCGCAGTGGTGCCATGGTCAGCCTATACCCAGCAGCGGCCTTTAATGAAAAGAGTGCCACAGGGAGGCTTCTGAATCAGTTTAAAGTGTATTCACTACTATCCCTTGGCCTGGAGGATCATCACAGCGCCCTTCGGGCTACGGGGGCATTATTGGGCTATGTGGATGAAACCCAGAAGCAGATCCTTGGGCATATTAACCATCTCAATTGCTATAAACCTGATGAATTTATGGTGTTAGATACCGCCACCCGGAGGAATTTAGAGCTTACCGAAACCCTGCGTTCTGGGGAAAAGCGGGGGAGCCTGCTCTGGGTATTGGACCAAACCGTCACCGCCATGGGAGGGCGTCTTTTAAGGCGTTGGGTGGAAGCACCGCTGCTTTCCCTTCCTGCCATCCAAGACCGACAGCAGCGCATTGCGGAGTTTATCCAAAATCCCGGTGCCCTGCCAGAAATCAAGAAAATTCTCAGCAAAGTCTACGATTTAGAACGAATTTGTGGAAAAATCGCCTTTGGCAGTGTCAGTCCCAAGGATATGCTGTCCCTGGGGCAATCCATCGAAGCTCTGGGGCAGTTGGGGGAATGCTTTGCCACCATGGATGCTCCCCAGTGGCAGGGGTTATTTACCCAGGGAGACCTCCTTGACGATATCCACACCCTCATTGATGCGGCCATCAATCCAGATGCCCCTCTGGTCATCAAGGACGGTAATGTCATTAAGTCGGGGTATCATCCGGAAATTGATAGTTATAGAGAAGCGGGAGATAAGGGAAAGGATTGGATTCGGGATTTAGAAATTAAGGAACGGGAAACCACGGGGATAAAATCCCTTAAAGTGAAGTACAACCGGATTTTTGGTTATTTTATTGAAGTCACCAAAACCAATCTGGATCAGGTGCCGGAAACCTATATCCGTAAGCAGACTCTGGCCAATGCCGAACGGTATTTTACGCCGGAGCTTAAGGAGATGGAAACCCGAATCCTGGGGGCAGAGGAAAAGCTGGCCCAGCTAGAGTATCAGGTATTTACTGAGGTTCGTGACAAGTTGCTTTCTCAGATTGCCAGAATCCAGGACCGAGCCAGGGATATTGCCTTTTGTGATACCCTGTACGCTCTGGCGGTGGTAGCCCTCCACAACCACTATGTATGCCCGGTGCTAATGGAAGATGGCCCCCTTGAGATTATCGCCGGAAGGCACCCTGTGGTAGAAGCCCTCATCGGCTCCGATGCCTACATCACCAATGATTGTCTTCTGGATGGGGAGGATACTCGAATCATGCTGATTACCGGCCCCAATATGGCTGGAAAATCCACCTATATCCGACAGGTTGCCATCATTACCCTCATGGCCCAGATTGGTTCCTTCGTCCCGGCGGATGCCGCCACCATGGGCATCACAGACCGTATCTTTACCCGGGTGGGGGCCTCGGATGATCTGGCAACGGGCCAGAGTACCTTTATGGTTGAAATGACCGAGGTATCTAATATTTTAAAGAATGCCACAGCTAAAAGTCTGGTGATTTTGGATGAAATCGGCCGGGGAACCAGTACCTTCGATGGGATTTCCATCGCCTGGGCGGTGGTAGAATATCTCTGGAATACCGAGACTATAGGGGCTAAAACCCTTTTTGCCACCCATTACCATGAGCTGACGGAGCTGGAATCCCTAAAGGCCGGGATTGTTAACTATAGCATTGGAGTGAAGGAAACGGCCCAGGGGGTAGTTTTCCTGCGTAAGATTAAGCCCGGGAGTGCAGACCAAAGCTATGGGATTGAGGTGGCTAAGCTGGCAGGTTTCCCCCGGAAGGTGATCCATCGGGCCCAGGCGATTCTTAAGCATCTGGAGGCTGGGGAAGATACCTATATTAATGACATGGCAGCAGCAGAGGCCCCACCCTTTGCCGATGACCAGGTGAATATCTTTAATATGGCCGTGGCCGCAGAGCCGGAAGTGTCTCCAGAAGAGCTGGCGGTGCTGTCGGATATCCGAAAGCTGGATATTAATGAAATGACCCCCATGGAGGCGATGATGGCTCTCCACCGCTTGAACCAGCGGTTGAAGGAGAATCAGGAAAATTTGTAGCACGGTCAGGACAATGATAAAAAAAATTCGCATTAATCGTCATTATCATCAATCAAAGGAGGACCGATATGCGTATTAAAATGTTGAGCTCGGAAACCATTAATAAAATAGCGGCAGGTGAAGTGATTGTTCGCCCGGTATCGGTCATTAAAGAGCTGGTGGAGAATGCCATCGATGCGGGCGCCAAACGCATTACGGTTACTGTCGAGGGGGGCGGAAAGGATCGGATGGTGGTGTCTGACGATGGCTGTGGGATTCCCTATAACGAGGTACCCTTGGCCTTTGAACGCCATGCCACCAGTAAGCTTCTCACCATTGATGATTTAGAGGATGTAGAGACCCTGGGGTTCCGGGGAGAGGCGTTGTCCAGCATTATGGCGGTGTCGAAGGTCTGTGTGACCACCCGTTTTTTAGAGGAAGAGGTGGGAAGTCAGACTACCTTTGAAGGTGGTGCGCTCATCAATCAACGGGTCTGCGGCCATGACCGGGGAACGGTGCTGGCCGTTTCAGATTTATTCTACAATGTCCCAGCCAGAAGAAAACATCTGGGGAAGGCCCAGGCAGAGGCCATGGCTATCTTGGATGTCATGGAAAAGCTGGCCCTCAGCCATCCGGAAATTGCCTTTACCACCATCATCGAAGGGAAGCGCCAGTTTGCAACTACAGGTAGTGGGCGCCTCCAGGATGCCATTGAGGGAACACTGGGCCGTGGGTTCTTTTCCGGTCTGGTCCCACTGGATGAGGAGAATACCCCCATGGGGCTGACGGGCTATATTGGGGACTTAAGCGCCACCCGAAGCACCCGTGATTTACAAATTATCTTTATCAATGGGCGATACGTTAAAAATAAAGGGCTGATGGCAGCTTTTGAGGCGGCTTACGAGGGCTATGTCATGCAGCACCGTCATCCGGTTGGAATTATTTTTATGACCCTCCCGGGGCGGATGTTGGATGTGAATATCCATCCGGCTAAGACTGAAATCGCTATTTTAAACCAGAGTCTGGTCCACCTACTGTTCAAACAGGGAATTCGGGATGCCCTCCATCGCCAAAACCTAGCCATTGATTTAAGCGCCTCGGAGGAAGGGCCTTCATTAGAGACAATTTCAGGGGAAGAGGTTTCAGGTGATTTACCATCGGAGACCAGGGATGTTTCCTTGGGGAAGGTAGAAGCTGAGTCTATTGAGGAGCAGCAGCGGTTGATCCCGAAGAAGCCCTCGGTTTTTATAGAAGCGGTGGAAAAAGTCTTTGAAAGTCCCTATGAGGAAGGGGTTGAGCACGATCAGGTGGCTGAGGCTACCCCAGCTTTTAGTCCATCGCCAGCAGATCCTGGAAAAGAGGACGTGGCCTCCATTCAAAGACGAGTAGACTTTTCCAATGCCCGGGTGGTGGGACAACTCTTTTTTACCTTCATTTTACTGGAGCAGGGGGAGGAAGCCATTCTCATTGATCAGCATGCAGCCCATGAGGCCTTTATGTATGAGGAACTGAGCAAGCGCTTTAAGCGAGCTGAAACCTTTCCGGCCCAGACCATGCTAGTGCCCCAATCTATCCCCGTGGAGCCACGGGTGACGGCGAATTTTGAGACCTTAGTCGAACCTCTTAGACGCTATGGCTTTGATTGTGATGTCTTTGGAGAGGATGCCCTGATGGTCCGTTCTGTGCCGATCATCCTGGGTGAGGCCCAGGAACCGCCACTGGTTACAGCCTTTTTAGATGCTGCTCTGTACGATACTGAAGCCCAGAGAGATGATCAGATCAAGAGGATCATTACCATGTCCTGTAAGGCAGCAGTGAAGGGAAATCAGACCCTGGGCATTAATGAAATCAAAAGCCTGCTCACCAAGCTTGAAGGTTTGGAGAATCCCTTTACCTGTCCCCACGGGCGTCCCATCATTTTTAAGGTGCGCCGTTATGAATTGGAAAAACTTTTTAAACGGGTGGTTTAAATGGAAAAAGAAAAAATATTAGTGGTGGTGGGTCCTACGGCCTCGGGAAAAACAGCCACAGGTGTGGCCCTGGCTAAAAAGCTGGATGGTGAAATCGTCTCGGCGGACTCCATGCAGATTTATCAGCAGATGACCATTGGAACGGCTAAGCCAACTCCCGAGGAAATGGAAGGAGTACCTCATCATTTGATGGATTTCGTCCCCCCGGATAAACCCTACAGTGTGGCTCACTTCGTGGAGGATGCCACGGCGTGTATTCAGGATATCCAAAGTCGGGGAAAGGTCCCCATCGTCCTTGGAGGAACCGGTTTGTATATCAATGGCCTCACTTTACCCTGGGATTTTACGGCTCAGAATCGGGATGAGGGAGTCCGCCAGCTCTTAGAAGAACGGGTTCGGGAACACGGACCAGAGGGACTCTATCGGGAACTGCTGGCAGTGGACCCGAATACCGCAGCGGGGATGCATCCCAATAATATCAAGCGGGTAATCCGCGCCCTGGAAATCTACCGGGTCACAGGACGAACCAAATCAGAGTGGGATGCTGAGGCCAGGAGTATCCCCACGATCTATGACTCTGTGATGACCGGTATCCACTGGGACCGGGGAGAGCTGTATGACCGAATCAACGAACGGGTCGATCAGATGTTTGCCCAGGGTCTTTTGGGAGAGGTGCAGGCCCTGTTAAATGCTGGATATGGGCCAGAACTAACATCCTTAAAGGCCATTGGTTACAAAGAGCTCTTTCCCTATCTCCGGGGAGAACGGGATTTAGAGGAAACCATCCGTATCCTTAAGCGGGATACACGGCACTTTGCCAAACGCCAGCTCACCTGGTTCAGAAAAGATGCCCGGATTAAATGGTTTGATTTCAAGGCCATTGGTGGACCAGAGGCTTTAGCTGATCAAATGGCCATGTATTATAAAAAGACTAGAGAAGGAAATTGATGGATAAAAACACCTTTTTACAAGAAGAGTATCGTATATCTCCCCAGGTGATGGATTTGGTAGAGCGTACCAGCGTAAGCATTAAGCCCCAGCTGGATGCCCTGATGGAGCGGGCAGAAATGCATCAATATCGAGTGATTCGCGCCATGCAGCGGGCAGGCTTATCCGATCGTCACTTCCACCCGGCTACAGGCTACGGCTATGATGACGTCGGCAGGGAAATCGTCGAGGCCATTTATGCCGATGTTTTTGGGGCAGAGGATGCCCTGGTGCGACCCCATATCTCCTCGGGGACCCATGCGATTTCACTCTGCCTTTACGGCGTGCTGCGCCCAGGTGATGAAATTTTAGCCATTACCGGCGCTCCCTACGACACTATTCGGACCGTCATCGGCTATGAGGAGGGGGATAATGGCAATGGTACCCTTAAGGATTTTGGCATATCCTATAAACAGGTTGATTTAAAGGATGGTCAGGTCGATTACGATGGCATCCGTGGCGCCATAACGGAAAAGACGAAGATGGTTTACCTCCAACGCTCCACAGGCTACAGCTGGCGAAAGGCCCTTACCCTGGCAGATATCCAGCTCGCCATTGCCTTTGCGAAGGAGATTAAGCCAGATGTTGTTGCTTTTGTGGACAATTGTTATGGTGAATTTTTAGATGATGCCGAGCCTGTCTCTGTGGGAGCAGATCTGATGGCCGGTTCCCTCATTAAAAATCCTGGAGGTGGTATTGCCCCCACCGGGGGATATGTGGCTGGGAAAAAGGAGTATGTTTATATGGCGGCCTGTCGTCTGGCAGCCCCTGGGGTAGCTAAGGAAACCGGTGCCACAGGGACCATTAACCGCACCCTTTTACAAGGATTCTTCCTGGCCCCCACAGTGGTGGCCCAGGCTCTGCAAAGTGCCATTCTCATGGCTGCGGTTTATGAAAAACTGGGCTTTGCCGTCTGTCCTGGACCAGAGGATTATCGTAGTGATATTATCCAGAGCATCAAAATGGGCACGGCTGCAGGCGTTGAGGTCTTTTGCCAGGCTACACAGGAGGCGGCTCCCGTCGATGCTTTTGTTACACCCATTCCCTGGGAGATGCCCGGGTATCAGTGCCCGGTTATTATGGCGGCCGGAGCCTTTATCCAAGGCTCCTCCATTGAGCTTTCCGCCGATGCCCCCATGCGGGAACCCTATATTGTTTATTTTCAAGGTGGGCTGACCCATTTCCATGGGAAGCTTGGCCTGATTTTGACACTGCAACGTCTGAAAGACGCAGGAATCATTACCTTAGATTAGGAGGTCTTTATGGTAACCAATGAACAAATCGCCCGGATTAATGCCCTGGCGAAAAAAAAGAAAAGTGAGGGCCTGACAGAGGCCGAGCAAGGGGAACAAAAAGCCCTTCGGGCGGCATATATTGAAAGTATCCGCTCAAATTTTAAGACTCAGCTGGACAATGTCCGATTAGTGGATGACCAGGGAAATGAACGTCCCCTTAAAAAATCGGTAGATATTTCGGCGATCATCCCCGGTCTGAAGGCGGAATCAGAATATACAGAGGATGAAAAGGAACACGTGGCCAATTTATCCGACAAATTGGCCACAGAGTTAGCCCAGGAGGAAAAATCAGTGACTGAAATGGGAAATCCCCGGAAGCCCGAGGGCGAAGCCGGTAAGGAAATGATTAAGCGGATGAATGAGAGTCATAGTCCCATGACGGACTGGGCCTTGGATTTTCTGGATTTGCAGCCAGGTGATACGGTGCTGGATATTGGTTGTGGAGGTGGAGCAGCCCTTCAGAAGATGGCGAGCCGCCAGCCCAAAGCCCATTATGTGGGCATCGACTATTCGGAGGTCTCTGTGGAAGAATCCACCCGTCTGAATGAGGATGCTGTCCAGGATGGCCAGATGGAAATTCACCACGGCAGTGTTTCCAGCATGCCCTATAGTGACGAAGCCTTTAATAAGGTTATCTCAGTGGAGAGCTACTTTTTCTGGCCAGATTTAGAATCCGATTTAAAGGAAGTCCTGCGTGTCATGGCTCCCGGGGGCCGGCTGCTCCTCATTGCCGAAATGTACATGAAGGAAGGTCTCTCTGAAAAGCAGCTTGAAAACACAGCGAAATACGAGATGAATAATCTTACCATCCCCGAGTTTGAAGCGCTCTTCTCCCGGGTGGGTTTTACCAGCGCCATCATCCATTTAAAGGATGGGAAGGATTGGATAGTGGTGGAAGGGGTAAAGGCAAAATAGCTTTTTACCGAAGCTTAACCACTTCCAAATCATCCGGCACGTGCAGATCTCCAGTGTAGACCTTTTTCCCCTCCTTGGTATACCGTGCTTTCCGGGTATCCAGCGTTTGATCCTCGGTATGCCAGAGTACCAGGTGGGGAATGTGGTATCTCTCGGCCAGGGCTGCGGCATCTTTAACCGTGCTGTGATGCTTCTCATAGGGGTGAAAGATTTCCCGGTCCTTATATAAGCAAAAAGCTTCACAAAGCAGGAAATGTGTACCCAAAAGATATTTTTCACACAGAGGATTAAAGGGTTCATCTCCAAGGCAGGTCAGTTTTTTCCCGGAAATCAGATTCAGGGTAAAACCGAACTGCTTCATTTTGGTAGAATGAATATCAAAAAAGGTGACTGTGGAATCAAGGAGCTGATGCTTTTCACCGTCTGCTACCTTCACAAAATGGATACGAGAATCAAATTGGTCCGTCAGCTTAGGCGTCAGGGTCATATGGGCAATGGCCCGGATCATATCCGCCAGCTCAGCATAACAGTAAATTTGCAGGGTGCCGGTATACTCTCCGGCGTGTATCATCGCAGAAATTTTTCGGATGATCCAGATAACCCCCAGCACATGGTCGGTATGTCCATGGGTGACGATAAGATGGTGGATGTGCTCTGCTGGAATTCTTGCCCGTTCCAGCTGGCGCAGAATACCATTGCCCCCACCGGCATCTACTAAGATATATTCCTTACCCTGGCGGATGGCGAAGCAGGTATTATAGCATCGGGTCACCATGGCATTTCCCGTTCCCAATACAACAAGTCGTTCTTTTTTCATCAGTAAGCTCCCTTCTGCTTTGGAAGTAGTCTAACATAAATGGAGGATAGGGACAAGATGGCAACCCCTTAATTCATCCCAAAGGATTAGAATAGTCCTTGAGCCTTTGCTTCATTAAGGGTAAAATAGAAAATAAAAGAATTTAAACTAAAAGGAGAAAGCCCATGGATGATCAAAAGACAGAATATCAGGCTTTATCTGATGCTCTGTGTCAGAAAAAAGACTTAGCGTGGAACCGCATGGATGAAGGCGAGCAAACGGCTGCTTTCCATTTTTGCGAAGGCTATAAAGCATTTCTCGGGGTTTCTAAAACCGAAAGGCTTTGTGCTGCATTTACGGTCATGTTGGCAGAGAAGAAAGGGTTTAAGCCCCTGGATTATTATATTTCTGAAAAAGGAAAGGTAGAGCCCGGGGATCGGATCTATATTTTGAACCGACGCAAGACGGTCAGTCTCTTTATTGTGGGAAAGGCACCCCTTGAACAGGGAATAGCCATTATTGGTGCCCATATTGATGCACCCCGATTGGATTTAAAACCGACCCCTTTATATGAAGAAAATGATATGGCCTATTTTAAAACCCATTATTATGGTGGGATTAAAAAATATCAATGGGTGACCATTCCCTTGGCCCTTCATGGCACCATTGCCAAGAAGGACGGGGAGCTGGTTAATATTTCCATTGGGGAAAAGGATGAGGATCCGGTTTTTTGCATTACCGACTTGCTGCCCCATCTTGCCCAGGAGCAATCCCAGAAAAAACTGGGTGATGCCATAGTGGGTGAAGGCTTAAACCTCTTGATCGGCAGCATTCCACTTAATGATGCTGAGATTAAGGACCCGGTCAAGCTTAATATCCTCAAATATCTGAATGAACACTATGGTATTACGGAAGAAGACTTTACCAGTGCGGAGCTAGAAGCGGTACCCGCGGGTGCCGCCCGGGATATCGGCTTTGATCGCAGTTTTGTGGGCGCTTATGGACAGGATGATCGGGTGTGTGCCTATAGTGCCGCCCAAGCCATTCTGGATTATAATGACCAGCATATCCCAGAGCGGACTCTATGTGTACTTTTGGCGGATAAAGAAGAAATCGGAAGCTATGGCAGCACCGGTATGCAGTCTAAGTTTTTCGAAAACCAGGTCGCTGAGCTCATCCAAATTAAAGAGGATGGGGATATCGCCCTTACCCTGCGTCGCTGTCTGGAGCACTCGGAGTTCTTATCGGCAGATGTCACTGCGGCTTATGATCCCAATTTTACAGGAACACACGATCTCAAAAATGCCACCTTTGCAGGGAAAGGTGTTGCTGTCAACAAATATGGCGGAGCCCGGGGGAAATCAGGCTGTAATGATGCCAATGCCGAATTCCTAGGAAAGATCAGACGCTGTTTTGATGGCGAAGATGTCGTCTGGCAGACCGGGGAGCTTGGCCGGATTGATCTAGGCGGTGGGGGAACCATCGCTTGGATTTTGGCTCAATACGGAATGGATGTAGTAGACTGTGGGACACCAGTCCTCAGTATGCACGCTCCCTTCGAGCTAACTTCTAAGGCTGATGTGTATATGACCTATAAAGCTTACCGTGCCTTTTTAACATCTATCGACTAGAACGGAAAGTCTCATAAAAGAATAGCCAGAAATTTATCAGTGACGATGAATTTCTGGCTGATTTTATTTCTATGTAAAGAATTACTATATTTAATTGACGAATTGTGATAAAATATAATTCAAAATTTGAGTAAGAGGTGTTTATCTTGTCAACAGCAGAAAAGAAAAGGACCTTTAGAGGAGGAATCCATCCGTCTTACAATAAAGAGCGGACAGCGGATGTCTCTGCAAAGGTCGCAAGGGTACCGGAAACGGTGGTCATTCCGATGTCGCTACACATCGGAGCACCCTGTACTCCGGTAGTCAAAAAAGGAGAAGCCGTGACCCTTGGCCAGAAGATTGGGGAGGCAAACGGCTTTGTTTCGGCCCCAATCCATTCCAGTGTTTCAGGGAAGGTCATTTCCGTAGAGGAACGCCCCCATCCCAACGGGGACAATGTCATGTCCGTGGTCATTGAATCTGACGGGCTGGATACCCCCTGTCTGGAAATCACGCCCTATGGTGATTTCCAAAATTATGAGCCCAAGGCAATTATTGACATCATTCATGATGCTGGGATTGTCGGTATGGGCGGCGCCACTTTTCCAACCCATGTTAAGCTGAGTATTCCTCCGGATAAGCAGGTGGATACCCTCATTTTAAACGGCGCGGAATGTGAGCCTTACCTGACAGCAGACGATCATTTAATGAACCTGAAACCCCAGAAGGTGGTGGAAGGACTGCGCATCGCCATGAGGGCTGTAGGTGTGACGACGGGCTATGTTGGTGTTGAAGCCAATAAGCCAGAAGCCATAAGGAAATTGAGGGAGGTGGTGTCAGAAGATGGTACCATTACCGTTATTGAGCTTGCGACCAAATACCCTCAAGGGGCAGAAAAACAGCTTATTACGGCTGTTACAGGGCGAGAAGTCCCCTCGGGTGGATTACCAGCTGATGCAGGTGTTGTGGTCCTCAATGTGGGAACGGCCGCTCAGATTGCAGAGACCTTTGAAACGGGAATGCCCTTGTACAAACGCCTGCTTACCTGTACTGGTGATGCGGTGAAGGACGCCCGGACCCTGGAGGTTCGCATTGGGACTATGTACCAGGACGTCATCGATCAATGCGGTGGCTTTGAAAGGAAACCTGAAAAGGTAATCTCCGGCGGTCCCATGATGGGGGTAACCCTATTTCAGACAGATGTTCCGGTAATGAAGGGAACCTCTGGTATCCTTTGTTTAAGCCATGAAGCTGCCGCTATCAGTGAGCCCAGCAATTGCATCCGCTGCGGAAAATGTGCTTCGGTTTGTCCCATTCATTTACAGCCTTTATATTTATCCGCTTATTCTTTAAAGGAATCCTGGGAAAAATGCGAGGCCTACCACGCTCTGGATTGTATAGAGTGTGGCAGCTGTGCCTATACTTGTCCTGCTAAACGGACTCTTGTATCGGATATCCGGGTTGCCAAGCGTCAGATTATGGCTGCTCGAAAGAAAAATTAGGAGGCTACTGTGAATAATAAAATGGAACTTAAACTGACGGTATCCTCATCCCCCCATATTCGGAGCAAGGAAAGCACCCAGAGTATTATGCAGAATGTCGTTATCGCCCTGCTGCCGGCCCTGGCTATGGCCGGGTATGTTTTTGGTGTGAAAGCTCTGTTGCTGGTGGCTATCTGTGTTGCCAGCTGTGTTGTCTGCGAGGCCCTATGTCAAAAGATTATGAAAAAGCCCATCACCATCAAAGACTGGAGTGCCGTGGTGACTGGAATCCTTCTGGCCTTTAACCTTCCAGTGAATGCCACTTGGTGGATGGCCATAATCGGTTCAGCCTTTGCCATCGTCATTGTTAAGCAGATATTTGGCGGACTCGGACATAATTTCATGAATCCGGCCCTGGCGGCCCGGGCATTTTTGTTAGCCTCCTGGCCGACACGGATGACCGGAACGGCCTATATTCCTACGACGGATACAGTAACCATGGCCACGCCCCTGGGTATTTTGAAGGAAGCAGGGGATCTATCCATGATGCCCAGTACCCTTGACCTATTTCTGGGGACAAATGGTGTCTATGGCTGTATTGGTGAAATCTCAGCTTTGGCTCTGCTCATTGGCGGGGTTTACCTCATTGCCCGGGGCATTATCAGCTGGCGGATTCCAGTGATTTACCTGGCGACAGTTGCGGTTTTATCCATTCCCTTTGGCCAGGACCCCCTTGTCATGCTTTGTTCTGGAGGACTGATCCTTGGAGCCTTTTTTATGGCAACGGATTATACTACTTCACCCAGTTCAGCTGTAGGTCAAATCATCTACGCTGTTGGCTGTGGCCTTTTAACCATGATTATCCGAATGGTTGGCGGATATCCTGAAGGGGTGTCCTATTCTATCCTTCTTATGAATATTGTGGCACCGCTCTTGGATCGCTACATAAAGCCAGCTATTTACGGTGTGCAAAAGAAGGTAAAGGCAAAGAAAGATAAATCCAAAGAGGAGGTAGCGGCATAATGTCAGATAAAACAAAAGTCCAGATTGATTGGAAAACTGTCGGACGGCTGGCTCTTATCCTCTTTATCATCACAGCAGTGGCAGCCCTTCTATTGGCCCTCACCAATTCTGTGACCAAGGATGCCATTGCCAAGCAGACTGAAGAAAAGAATATTGAAGCCCGGCAAATGGTATTGCCAGAGGCGGTAGATTTTGAAGCGGTTCCAGGTGTTGAAGACATCGCGAAGGAAGCTGTTGGCGATAATGCGAATATCGTTGCCGAGGTTTATGCTGGATATAAGGATGGTCAGCTGGTGGGTTATACCGTTAAGACAGTGCCCAAGGGCTATGGTGGCGAGGTGGAAACACTTACAGGTATTTCGACAGATGGCCAGGTGACAGGCATCACTATCTTAAGCAATGATGAAACTGCTGGTCTGGGTGCCCGTGCCACGGAAACAACCTACCAGGACCAGTATAAGGGACTGGATGCAACCCAGGAAATCGCGGTGGTTAAAGGCGGCGGAGCCGCAGGGAATCAGATTAATGCCATTACAGGAGCGACCATTACCTCCAAAGCGGTGACCCTGGGCGTCAATACCTCCACCAAGATTTACAAAGCAATTGTAGGAGGACAAAAATAATGAAGCATTTACAAAACCTCACCAATGGGTTGATTAAAGAAAATCCAACCTTCCGTTTACTCCTGGGCATGTGTCCGACTTTGGCCGTTACTACCTCGGCCATCAATGGTCTGGGGATGGGGCTGGCGACCATGGTGGTGCTTATTGGCTCAAACGTGGTTATCTCTGCACTGAGAAAGGTGATTCCCGATAATATTCGGATTCCGGCTTTTATTGTGATTATTGCATCCTTTGTTACTATCGTAGGGATGCTTATGGAGGCCTTTGTTCCTGCATTGTATGCTGCCCTGGGAATTTATATCTCCCTTATCGTGGTTAACTGTATTATCCTTGGCCGGGCAGAAGCCTTTGCGTTTACTAATGGGGTGCTAGACTCCATGTTCGACGGCATTGGCATGGGGTTGGGCTTTACCATGTCTTTAACGGTTTTAGGTGCAATCCGGGAAATCCTGGGTGCGGGTTCCATTTTTGGCTTTAGTCTCTTTGGTGCGAGCTTTGAACCGGTCATCCTGATGATTCTGCCACCTGGGGCGTTCTTAACCCTGGGCCTGTGTATCGCATTAATCAATAAAATTACAGAAAGTGTTGAAAAGAAAAAAGAAAGTAAGGAGGATGCGCTCTCATGAATCTTCTAATCATCGTCGTTAGTGGCATCTTCGTTAATAACTATATCTTCTCCCGTTTCTTGGGGATTTGCCCATTCCTGGGGGTTTCAAAACAGATTGAAACTGCCATCGGTATGGGGGTGGCTGTTACCTTTGTTATGACCCTGGCCTCGGCCATTACCTATATGGTGCAGTACGCCATTTTGGTTCCCCTTAATCTGGTATATCTCCAGACCATCGCCTTTATCTTGGTTATTGCGGCTTTGGTGCAGCTGGTAGAAATGGTTATTCAAAAAGTGAGTCCGGTACTTTATCAGGCTTTGGGGGTCTATCTGCCTCTGATCACCACCAACTGTGCAGTGCTTGGGGTGGCCCTTTTAAACATCCAGAGTAACTACAACTTTTTAGAAACCATTGTCAATGGCTTTTCTGGGGCTGTGGGCTTTACCCTGGCCATTGTGCTTTTTGCTGGTGTCCGGGAACGTCTGGAACTATCGGATATCCCCAGGTGCTTTGAGGGATTCCCCATTGCCTTGGTAACGGCTGGCCTCATGGCCATTGCGTTTCTGGGATTCTCAGGAATGATATAGGGAGGAAAAGGATATGTTAAACGACTTATTAATCCCGGTCCTGGTCCTCGGTGGCATGGGCCTGATTTTTGGAGCGGGTCTTGCCATCGCCTCAAAGGTGTTTGAGGTCAAAAAAGATGAACGCATACCCCTGGTACGAGCGGCTCTGCCTGGCGCTAATTGTGGAGGCTGCGGCTACCCCGGCTGTGATGCTTTGGCAGAAGCCATCGTCAAAGGCGATGCACCAGCCAATGCCTGCCCAGTGGGCGGACCATCCACAGCGGTGGAAGTGGGAGAGATTATGGGTGAGAGTGTGGGGAATACCGATCCCCAAATTGCCTGTGTTCATTGTAATGGTGATTGCGAACATGCCCCTACCCGGGCCGATTATTATGGCATTAAAAACTGTCGGGAAGCCATGATTGCCAGTGGCGGCCCCAAAGAGTGCCGCTTTGGCTGTATGGGAATGGGTTCCTGTGTGGAAGCCTGTCAATTTGGCGCATTGACCATGGGGGACAAAAGCCTGCCCATCGTCGACCCCGATGCCTGTACGGCTTGTGGCCAATGTATTGCGGCTTGCCCGAAAAACCTGATTAACCTGACACCCTACGACCAGGTTATCCATGTGGATTGTCGGTCAACGGCCAAGGGAAAAATCGTTCGAACAGCTTGCACCTGCGGGTGTATTGGTTGTAAGGCATGTACCAAAGTCTGTGAAACGGGTGCGATTACAGTTACCGATAATCTGGCTCATATTAACTATGATTTATGTACCCAGTGTGGTGCCTGCGTGGAAAAATGTCCAACGGGTGCTGTGGTAAAAGAAGACCGCATTGTTAAAATCAACGGTTAAAGCCATCGAGCAAGCGAATATGTAGTGATTTAAGGGAGTATTGGTATAATATCTGCAAAATCCTAAAAAGGAAGCAGGTTAAAAACCCATACTTCCTTAATTATTTGATGGAGGTATTATGATGGGCAACGATAGTGTTAAAAAATTTTTTGAACAAATCAAAAAGGATCATGATGAATTAGAGCGGTATAATGAAACACTCATCGAATCAGGTAGCTATTTATTGACGGATCCAATGATGATGGGAGAGGGCTTTCCTGTTGTTGCGACCCTGCCGGAAAATCCAGAAGAAAGTATTTTGGAAGAAATTATCGAGACTGACGAAAAATCGGATAAAGAGCAGGTAAAAGAAAAAGAGCGTTCCCTGGATCATGGTGAGAAGAAGGAAACCCTCGTCCAATTATTTTCTGGAATGATGGATGATTTTGTCACCAATGTCATCCATGATGGCAAGAGTGAAGAAACCCGATTGGGTGAAAAGCGAAAGAAGCTCTTTAAAAAGTTGGCTGAATTAGCGGTTGATGATGGCTACGATCTAACGGCGGATGATTTAGAATATTACGTCGGTGAGGAAATCAGGGAAATCCTTAAAAAAGACCCGAAGGCATTACCGGGTCAAATCATTCGTGCCCTCATTGATAAGCTATCCAAATAGTCTCCTGAGTTCCCGGATCACCCCAATGATCCGGGGCTTTTCTTTATGGGCTGTGGGAAAGAACATGTCCTGACGTCCCGCCACTACGGATTGGATCAAAATGCCCTGTGTCGTATGGAAAACATAGCGAACCTCAGCATCATAGCCACTGACCTGGACCATAGCGAGATCACCGTTTTCACAATGATCGGTCAATTCGATGATAAGTACATCTCCCTCTTCAAAAATGGGCGACAGGTTCTTGTCTACAATCTTATAACCCACATAGTCCCGCCCCTTAGCGAGGAGCCTTCCGGGAATTTCCTCGGTACCATCCCGATCGATATTGTTCCCCCAATCGACTCCAGCGGGAATACGGGTGTAAACCACCACCTCGTTGACCTCTCGAATCCGGCTGGCATCCATACCTAAAAGATAGTCTGTAGAAACGCAGAAAATTTCTGCCAGAGTCTTGAGGGTGTTCACATCCGGATAATTTTTATCCGTTTCCCATTGACTCACCGCAGTTTGGGAAACACCAAGCATTTCCGCCAGTTGGGCTTGGGAGATGTTGATTTCTTTACGGAGTTTTTTATATTTATTCATCAGAACCTCTTCAATTATCCTAAGAATATGTTATTATTTAATAGTATGCGAATCAGAGATTAATTGCAATTGCAAAATTATCTTTTAAAGAATAATATAGTTTAATCTTATATTTTTTTAAGGCTAAAGTAAAGCATCTGAAAGGAAAAATGTGAAAAAAATTTATTTAGATAACGCGGCGACGACCTGTCCCCATCCACGGGTGATCGCGCGGATGTGCCAAGCTCTGGAATCCGGCTATGCCAATCCTTCGGCACTGTACAATCTGGGTATCGATATGGAAAAGCAGATTGAAGGAGTCCGGTCCCATATTGCAAAGACACTGGGGGCCGCATCTGAGGAAATTATCTTTACTTCCGGGGGAACGGAGGGGGATAATACCCTTATCAAGGGTCTGGTAGAAATCAAACGGCCGGATGTGCTCAAGACTGCCCGTATCGTCACCACAACTATTGAGCATCCTGCCGTTAAGGATGTTTTCAAGCTTTACGAGGAACACGGAGTTGATGTTGTATGGTTGCCAGTGGATTCCCAGGGACATGTCGATTTAGCAGCACTGGAAGCGGCGGTAGATCACCGGACTATTCTGGTCAGTATCATTGGTGTAAATAATGAAATTGGGACTATCCAGAATCTTAAAAAGATTGGGTCGATTATAAAGGGGGCCAATCCCGACTGTGTTTTTCATACCGATTATGTCCAGGGCTACATGAAGGAGCCACTGGATGTGACAGCCTGCAAGCTGGATGCGGTTACCCTGTGTGGCCATAAAATCTGTGGACCAAAAGGAATTGGGGCCATCTATCTCAAAGGCGGACTGCGTATCAAACCGCTTTTACTCGGCGGCGGCCAGGAAAGGGGATTACGTTCCGGTACGGAGAATACCCCATCCATTTTAGGCTTTGATGAGGCCATCACTGTGATGGAGGAGGAACCCCAGGACCTCCACGGGCGCATGGCGGCGTACAGGGCCATAATGGTGGAAGCACTAAATGGTATAGAAGGTATTTGCTTTAATGGGGACCCCCAGGGAAGTCCCTATGTGCTGAGTGCCTCCATTCCAGGGATTCGGGGGGAGGTGCTGCTTCACAGTCTGGAAGCCAGAGGCGTGTATGTATCCACCGGCTCTGCTTGCTCCTCCCATAAAAAGGAAAAGCAATCGGTGCTTAAGGCCATCCATCTCCCTGTGGATCTTGCCGAGGGCACCATCCGCATCAGCTTTTCGATATTGACGACGGAGGCTGAGGTCCGGGAAGGGGCCGCTGTGATTGCAGAGGAAGCTGCTAAACTGCAAAAATGGATGAATTTTAAAAAGAAATAGTGAGGAATCATGGCAAAGCATGTAATTTTAGTCCGCTACGGCGAAATCAGTTTAAAAGGTCTGAATCGGAATTATTTTATTGATTTATTGGTTAAGAATATTCGAAATACCCTGCGCTACCTCGATAGCGTTGTTGTTAAAAAGGTTCAGGGGCGCATTATTATCGATGTGGATGATGGACAGTTTCAGGATGCCCTGGAATCCGTGCAAAAGGTCTTTGGTATTGTGTCCATCAGCCCGGCAGTGGTGGTGGAAAGTGTATTAGAAACCATTGAGACGGCCGTGGAGGAAGAAGCTCTGGCACGGAGTTTCAAGACCTTCCGGGTCACCGCGAAGCGCAGTGATAAGCGCTTTCCCATGAAATCTCCGGATATTGGCCGTCATATGGGGGCTGTTATTTTAAAAGCCCTGGATGGCACCGGAATCAGTGTCGATATGACAAACCCGGATATGAATCTTTGGGTGGAGGTTCGGGAGGAAACCTATATCTACAGCCAATTTATCCCCTGTGGTGGAGGACTGCCCGTGGGATGCTCTGGCAAAAGTGCCCTCCTTCTATCTGGAGGCATCGACAGCCCCGTTGCGGGCTATATGATGGCGAAGCGAGGCATTCAGCCCATCTGTGTGTATTTCCATAGCTTTCCTTTTACCAGTGATCGCGCCAAGGAAAAGGTTATTGACTTAGGTCGGATCGTGGCTAAGTACGTAGGGCGTATGGATGTCTATGTCGTCCCGTTCACGGAAATCCAAACAAAAATTGTCGAAATTTGCCCCGAGCGTCAAACGACCATCATCATCCGGCGGTATATGATGCGCATTGCCCAAGAAATCGCCCGAAAAAACGGCGCCAAATCCCTCATAACCGGGGAAAGCCTGGGCCAGGTGGCCAGTCAAACCCAGGAAGGCCTTGGGGCAACTAATGCGGTGGTGGATATGCCAGTTTTGCGCCCATTGATTGGTATGGACAAACAGGAAATTGTTGAAATTGCTCAGCGCATTGGAACTTTTGAGACGTCTATTTTACCTTACGAGGACTGCTGTACCATCTTTGTGCCCAAGCATCCAGAAACAAAGCCAAAGCGGGAGATGATCGAAAAATCCGAAATTGAAATGGAGAAAATCGCCGGCCCCATGATTGAAAAAGCCATCGCCGACGCAGAAATCGTCCGGGTATAGTCCGGAGACGAAGGGAGTCTTTCCTTACGGAGCCGAGCGCTTAGCGCACGCTCTTTTTTAATCGTTGCGGGTATTGGGAAGATGGATCAGAGGAATCCTGAAAGCCAGCATAGGTGTTTTACGCCATTTCTTGACGCCATTCCCCAAAAAAAGTATAATTATGACATAGGTGTCATTTTAAATACGGTGGGAGGAATGGATTTGGCTTATTCAAAATCAGAAAAAAAGCGGGCCTTTATCTTAACCCAGGCCCGGGAAGTCTTTATGAAAAAGGGCTATTCCCGAGTGACCATGAAGGATATTGTTACGGCTTGTGGTATTAGCCGGGGAGGCCTGTATTTATACTTTAACTCCACCAAAGAGCTTTTCCTGGAGGTGTTTCGCCAGGAAGCCGTGGAAAGCCAAGAGGCAGTTATGATGGCCTTAGATCAGCAGGAGGACCCCAGAGATATCCTCGTGGATTACATCAAACAACACAAGGCCTCCATATTGGGGGATACGCCGACACTAACCTTAGCTACCTACGAATTTTTCCAGGAGAATGAAGAGGAGCAGGTCATAAGGCGATGGCAATTTGACGATATGGCAGAAATGCTCCGGGAGCTCTTAAGCTACGGCATTGGAACCGGAGCCTTTAAAGAGATAGATCCTGCTCAATGGGGCAGGCATCTCGCTCATTTTCTTAGTGGGATGTGTCTCACCCTCCCTGTCCTTAAAATGCCAGAAGAGCGCATTGACGAAGAATTAGCCCTTCTTTTGGAGCCGATATTCAATTCATAGAAAACAAAAAAATCCTAAGGTCGGGTTTCACGACCTTAGGATTTTTTATTAATCACGACACGAAACACATTCCATCAACCTTCAGGAGTGTTTAACTTCTTCTGGGAAAATCGATGGAGTATAATGAGGGCGGCAGCCAGCAACAGGATGCCGGAGCCCAGAGTCAGCAGGATATTTCCGTAGGAGAATCCTGCAATGATATAACCGATGAAGCAACAGATTGCCACAGTAATGGCATAGGGAATCTGTGTGGAGACGTGTTCCATATGGTTACAGCCAGCACCAGTGGACGACAGGATAGTGGTGTCTGAGATGGGGGAGCAATGATCCCCGAAAACCGAACCAGCCAGGGTGGCGGATAAGGTGACGACCATAAGCTCTGGAGCAGAGGCCTGGCAGATAAACACCACGATGGGAATAAAAATACCAAAGGTTCCCCAGGCTGTCCCAATGGAGAAGGATAAGCCTGCAGCGACTAAAAAGACAATGGCCGGAATCATTTCCATGGGCAGATTGCTGGACTCCACTAAATGGCCAACATAAACGCCAGTCCCTAAGTAATCCTGACACATGAACCCAATGGTCCAGGCCAAAGTCAGGATGATAAAGGCCGGTACCATGCTTTTTACGCCGTCCCCAATGCCATCCATGAATTCCCGGAAGGAAATCAGCTTACGGGGAATGAAGAGCAGGAAGGTGACTACAATCGCCCAAAATCCACCAAGGACCAGTGCAGCAGAAGCATCACAATTCCCAAAAGCTTCACTCAGTGAAAGGCCCTCAGACCAATAACCACCGTTAAAGAGCATGGCCAGGATGGAGAAGACAATTAATGCACCGATGGGGATTACCAAATCCCAAACCGTTCCCTTATTGGAAATGGCCGCTTCCTCTTCAGGATCAGAGTCGATAGCGCCTAAATCCCCGGTATGCTCTGCTTTCCATTCTGCTTTGGCCATAGGCCCAAATTCCAGATTGGTCACAGATAATACGACCACCATAATAATGGACAAAATGGCATACAGGTTATAGGGAATGGTGGCAAAGAATGCCGACAATTCGTTGGAAAATGCCCCGGTTTCGTAAAGGGTTGAACCCACGGCAGCTGCCCAACTGGAAATAGGGGCAATAATACAGACTGGAGCAGCGGTTGCATCGATGATGTAGGCCAGCTTTGCACGGGAGACGTTATACTTATCCGTAACTGGCTTCATGACAGTACCGACCGTCAGGCAGTTAAAATAGTCATCAATAAAGATCAAAACCCCTAAAAAGCTGGTGGCCAGCTGAGCTAGCTTCTTGTTTTTAATCTTAGTCGATGCCCAGTTACCATAAGCACGGGAACCACCAGCCTTAGTGACAACACATACTAGGGCACCAAGGAGTGCCAAAAATAAAATAATATTAAATTTACCAGGACTCCCAACGGTTTCAGCCATTGCACCGAAGGAAATCGCACTCATTTCGACGATGCCTCCTCCGGTATTTAAAGCATAAATCAGACCACCGGAAAGGATCCCGATGATCAAAGAAGAGATGACTTCTTTGGTACACAGGGCCAAAACGATGGCAATAATCGGTGGAACCAAAGACAAAAGTCCAACATCGATTGTTTCCATATACTTCCTCCTCTACATAAATACTAAAATTGCCTTTTAATTCTATCATAGACTTAAGTAAAACTAAAGCAGGGATTTTCTTTTTAGGTGGAGAGTTTTTTATATCTTGACCAATCATCTTACAGACCTCATTATAGACGATGCAGTCTATAATAGATGAAAGATAATTTTTTGAAAAAAGAAGAACGAACACACAAGCAATGTATATTTCATCACAATTTTTAAAATTATGGTACAGCAGACCTTTGGGTATCCCTGTGTTGAGTGGGCTGGAGAACTGGATTCTGCCATGAGCCTTCATTGACTTTAAGCCATGGATGGGGTAAAATTGACAAGCTAAAAAACGTAAAGATTGAGGAATTATGGATAAAGAACAATTAGAACGAAAGATTTTACCCTTGGTCAAAAAACCAGTAACCTACCAAGGCAATGAGATCGGGTCTGTTCACAAGGAATTAACCGCAGACACCATCCGATTTGCCTTTGCTTTTCCTGATGTGTACGAGGTGGGGATGTCCCATCTGGGGCTAAAAATTCTGTATGCCCTTCTCAATGATCAAAAGGATATTGCCTGTGAGCGGGTATTTGCACCCTGGCCAGATATGGAGGAACAGCTTCGCACTCGAAATCTTCCACTCTTTGCCTTGGAAAGTGCGGATCCACTTATGGATTTTGATATGGTGGGTTTTACCCTTCAATATGAAATGAGCTTTACCAACATTTTAAATATGCTGGATCTGGCCGGTATCCCCTTGCGTTCCGAAGAACGGAAAGAGGACACTCCCATTATTCTGGCAGGAGGCCCCTGTGCCTGTAATCCAGAGCCTCTGGCAGACTTTATTGATCTCTTCGTTATCGGTGAAGGGGAAGAGGTGATTCTCGATCTCCTTAAGTGCTATCGTCAGAACCTCGGTGATCGTCAGTGCTTTTTCAAGGCGGCGGCTCAGATTCAGGGTATTTATGTCCCAAGCCTATGTACCCGGGCCGAGGATGGCAGATTGATTTGGAAGGAAAGCGGTGAACCAGTCCATATCAAAAAGCGCTTTATTAAGGATATTGAGAAGGTGTACTTCCCGGAACAGGTGATCGTACCCTTTACTGAGACGATCCATGATCGGGTGACCGCAGAAATCTTTCGGGGGTGTGGTCGGGGCTGTCGCTTCTGTCAAGCTGGAATGATTTATCGTCCGGTACGGGAAAAATCCCTGGACTGTATCGAGTCTAATATTCAGAAGATTTTGGAGAATACCGGCTATGAGGAAATTGCCCTGTCCTCCTTGAGCTCTGGGGATTATACCCAGATTGAGGCCTTGATCCACGATTTAGTGGAGCGCTACCAGGAAAAACGGATCGGTGTCTCCCTGCCCTCCCTGCGTATTGATTCCTTGAGTATTGATATGTTGGAGGAAATTCAAAAAATCAGAAAAAGCGGGATAACCCTGGCACCAGAGGCTGGAACCCAGCGTATGCGCGATGTTATCAATAAAGGGGTGACAGAAGAAGACCTTATGGGAACGGTGTCCAATGCCTTTCAAAAGGGATGGGGGCATATCAAACTTTACTTTATGATGGGACTTCCGACAGAAACCACTGAGGATATTACCGGTATCGCTGATTTGGCGGAAAAGGTGCTGGAGCAGTACTACGCTGTGGATAAAGACCAACGGAATAAGGCGGTTAAAATTGTTCTGAGCTCTTCTTGCTTTGTACCGAAGCCCCATACCCCCTTTCAGTGGATGGGCCAGGAACCCCAGGGGGCCTTTAGAGAAAAACAGCAGCTGCTTAAGGGTGCCATTAAAAGTCGGAAAATCCAATACAACTGGCATGATGCTGCCACCAGCTACTACGAAGCCATTTTTGCAAGGGGAGATCGTAAGCTGGGGCAGGTACTGTACAATGCCTATCAACTTGGCTGTAAGTTTGATGGCTGGCATGAATATTTTAGTGAAGAAAAATGGCAACAGGCCTTTGCCCAGGCGGGGATCGATGGGGATGATTACGCCCTGAGAACCCGGGACTTTGGGGAAGTGCTACCCTGGGATTTCATCGATATGGGTGTGACAAAGGAATTCCTGGGACGGGAATGGGATAAAGCAATGGCAGAATCTCTGACCACTGATTGTCGCAGTGGCTGTGGTGGCTGCGGAATCCAGAGCTTTGAGAAAGGATGGCAGTGTCATGGCAACCATGAGATTTAAATTTAAACGAGGAGAGACCCTGCGCCTCATCTCCCATTTAGACCAGCAGCGATTATTTCAGCGGGCTTTTCGCCGGGCAGAGATTCCCATGGCTTATTCCAGCGGATTTAATCCACACCCTAGGCTGGCTTTTTCAGGAGCTATGGCTCTGGGGTTGACCTCTGATGCTGAGTATGGGGATATCGGGCTTTTGGAAGAGATGGAACCAAAGTCCTTTATAAAGGGGATGAATGCCGTCCTGCCCGTGGGTATGGTCATTACCGAAGCCTGGATTATCCGGCCGGGAACCCCTTCTTTAAGTGCTAGTCTGAGCAGTGCCCGTTATCACATCACCTTTTATGGCGTAAAGCATGAAAAATCAGATCCCATTTACCATGAATCCATTACTCGATTCATGGATCAAGAGACCATTTTGATTGAAAAACGCAATAAAAAGGGGCGCATGCAGGAAGCGGATATTCGTCCCTTTATCCAGTCTTTAGCTTATACTGGAAAAAAGAGGGATACCCTAGGATTTGATTTAGACGTCGTGTATATCGACCAAAAATGTGTGAAGCCACTTCTCGTCATGACGGCGCTGAATGATTTTGCAGATTTAGAGCTTACTGTTGATGCCACTGTTGGATTGCATAAATCTATGCAGCAGCTGGTCGACGATGATTTCTAAGAGCGTTGATAAAAAATGCCATACCCCGCACAGAAGAAAATTGTGGGGTATGGCATTTATTTTTTAGTGGAAGGCTATGGCGCTTTCAAGGGCCAGGTGGAACATCTTGGTAAAGGCCTTTTCTCGTTCCAGGGCATCCAGGGATTCCATGGTCAGCATGTTATCACTCACCGTCAGTAGGGAAGCCGCTTTCTTTTCAGAAAGCTTAGCGTTGTGGAAGAGAGAAAAGCTCTCCATTTCCACGCCGATACATCCATGGGCTTCACGGATGGCAGAGAAATCACCATAACCGGGAGCATTGTAAAAAATATCGGAGGAATGGATGGGGCCCCGGAAAATCTCAATATTTAAGCGATCGGCCGTCTGCGATAGAATGTCGTTGAGTTCTTTATCGGGATACTGAATGGGGGAGTCGTCACCAGACTGAGCCTGGGCATAGGTGGATTCGCTCCAGCAGGAATCGACCAATACCATAGAGTATAAAGGAAGTTCTTCAGTGTAGCTGCCAGCACTACCAATACGGACGATGTTATCCACCCCATAAAAATTAAAAAGCTCGTAAGAATAGATACCCATGGAGGGTAACCCCATACCAGAACCCATAACAGAAATAGAATGCCCTTTGTAGAGACCAGTATAGCCTAACATCCCACGGACATTATTGAAAAGCCGTGGATTATCCAAATAATTCTCGGCAATAAAACGTGCGCGGAGGGGATCTCCAGGCATTAAAACCGTTTTAGCGATATCACCGGGGTGCGCGATATTATGCGGTGTTGTAGACATATCAGCCTCCTAATAATCTTTTTTTAATACTGATAATAATATTTCAAATCTAATTCTATTATAGGATGAAATCATAAAAATATCAATGCTAAGATGGGGTGCTTTTTATAAAAAAATTTGATTATAGAATTCTTAAATTAAATGATTATGCTTTACAAGACAATGAAAACGTGCTATACTGTAATCAAATCAAAGGAGAAACATCTTTACAGAGAAAGATAACAGGTGAGAAACCAACCAAATGCTTGTAAAGAAGAAAATGTATTACACACATTGGTGAGGTTGCTGTTATCAGGTTGATAAACAAGTTAGAAGCCTGAACCTTATGGGAGTAAGCGAATGGTTATTTAAGCAGACGACTTATAGCATATAGAGACTTAAGCGTTCTTAAATACAAGAAACTTATATTCGACGAAAGCGTAAGTAGTAAGGGATGAGAACAAAGAAGATTTTGGCGCTTCTGTAAAGAATGAGAATTCGACTTTGATAATGTAAGATTCGAAAGGGGTGAGTCCAAAAGACATGAAACCTGAATCTGAACGCTAAGACCTGCTTCGTCAGTTAAGAGAAGCAGGTCTTAGTCAGTTTTTGGACGCCTTGTTACAAAAAATTAGAATTAAAATCGAATGAAAAGGCTTTACAAAAAAGCTTGAAGGTGCTATACTATAGGCAAATAAAAGAAGTGGTACCGAGTTCATATCATCGGCTTAGTAAAAGATAAGGATGATGCGGTGGATAAAGGCAAGAGCCTTTCCCGTACTTTAATGATAACCCACATGATTTGAAAAGGGATGAGGAACGAAGTGTCGCCACAACAAATGAAGTCCTGTTTGTCATAAGTTTTTATGGTAAGGATTGAAAGGGGTGAGTCCCAAGGAAATGGTAATTGAACAACATTGCTGATGCCGACTGGTTACAAATAATGTGACGGGTCGGCATTTGCAGTTTTTGAAAAAGCCACCATACATAATGGTGGCTTCAGACTGTCGACAAAGCCATGGAAACCCATAAAGTTTCTATGGCTTTTTTTCGATTGGAAGAGAAGCGAGAACGTCATCCGTGATATAATAAAAACATCAAAAGCGGAGGAAAAAAAGATGCTGACGAAACGGGAAAAAAACATACGAGAACAATCTCAGATCATCACCATGGATACCATCGTACCAAGGGACCATATTCTAAGGTTAGTGGATGAAGCCATCAGCTTCGACTTCATCTATGACCTGGTCGAAGACCAATACTGCCTGGATAATGGCCGCCCCAGTATCGATCCGGTGGTCCTCATC
>NZ_FNOU01000004.1 GCF_900107125.1 Eubacterium barkeri | reverse complement strand
ATACGGTGGTGATTGCTGCGGTCAGAGTGGTTTTACCGTGGTCGACGTGACCAATGGTACCAATGTTAACATGGGGTTTGGATCTTTCAAATTTTTCTTTTGCCATTTTGAATAAAACTCCTTAAAAATTGTTTTAGATTACGATGTCTTCATTATATATAAATGCCCTGTGGCTTTCAAGCCTTTTTTCAAAAGACTCATGAATAAAGTTTAAAGCGCCATACTGTGTGAAATTCTGATTTTCAATTACTTTTACTCACTCATTTTATCAATTGTTTCATCTGATGACACCATTAGTTTATTCCTTTCAATCTGGCGGATGCTCAAACGACTGGCGACCTCCTCACGAAGAAGGGTATAAAAGACAGAACATAAGGGAATGGTAATAATCATCCCAACGATACCCCAGCCATTACCACCAATCGTCACAGCAACTAACACCCAAATTGAAGGTAATCCAACAGAGCCGCCAACCACGTAGGGATAAATCAGATTTCCTTCGAGTTGTTGGACGACCAGGAACAATACAATAAACCAAAACGCCTGAATCGGACTGTTCATTAGAATGAGGAAGGCCCCCAGTACACAGCCGATAAAAGCTCCAAAAATGGGAATCAGGGATAAAAATCCAATCAAAACACTAATCATCAGAGCATATGGAAATCGAAAGATGCTCATTGTGATGAAGAAAAGCCCCCCAATAATAACGGCCTCTGTACACTGTCCCGTCACGAAATTCCCAAACGTTTTAGAGGAAAGATCAGCAATAAATAACACACGGTCTGCAACCTTTTCCGGTGCATAAGCATAGAGAATCTTCCGGAACTGCCGTCCCAAGGTCTCCTTCTGAAACAAAGCATAAATCGCAAAGATTAGACCAATGAAGAAGCTTAGAACCCCTCCAGCAATCGAGGTCGCTGCATCTACAGTACCATCGAGGAAGGTCAAGACCCCCCTTTGGAGAAATCCCAAAATACCTGCTTCGATATTACTCCAATCCAGGGACAAATTGGTCAGAAAGTTTGTGATGTCCGGGGACGTCCCCTGAATGCTGTTGATCCATCCCTGGATCTCTTTAATAAAAGCTGGTCCAGCATCTTTAATGACGAGTACCGAATCGGTAAATTCAGGAACAATCAAAAATGATACGACACAAAAAAGCAGGATAATGGCAAACAGCGCCAGTAACAAGGAAATCGGCCGTTTCATTTTCTGTAAGCGCGGTTTTCCAGACACCCACTTTTTCTTAAAAAGCGCGTGCTCAAAAATAGCCATCGGAATATTGATGATAAAGGCCATGCACCCACCAATGATAAACGGAAAGAACAAACCAATGGCCCAGGCAATGCCACCAAGGACTGATTGATAATTCTGGAGGCCAGCCCAGAGCATCAAAGCAAGGACAATCAGCCCAATCATCGCCCGGATATTATGCTTGTTAAATTCCATCTTAATAGGCCCTGGCAAAATAAGCCATTTGATGTGCCGGCCTCCCACAGCAAACACAGGTGCCTTCACCAATGACTTCTTGTTCATCTTCAAAAGGAATACATCGGATTGATGCCCCGGTTTCTTCTTTTACGCGGTCCTCACAGTCCTGGCTCCCACACCACATCGCTTTAATGAAGCCGGGATTATCTGCCAAATTCTGCTTAAATTCGTCCATATCCCTTGCCGTAGAGGTTTTCGCTTCTCGCATGGCCAGAGCCTGGTCGTACATATTCTGTTGGATTGATTTCAGTAACTCTGCTACAACTGTTTTCAATTCCCCAAGGGGAACAAAAACTTTTTCTCCAGTATCCCGACGTGCCAGGACGCATTGTCTATTTTCAATATCCCGGGGTCCGATTTCCAGGCGGATGGGAACGCCCTTCATTTCCCATTGGTTAAACTTCCAACCTGGGGAATTATCACTATCATCTAACTCAACCCTAAAATCCTGTTCCAATTGAGCTTTTAATTCATAAGCCTTATCCAGTACCCCTTCTTTATGCTGTGCTACCGGAAGGATGACCACCTGGGTGGGGGCGATCATCGGTGGTAATACCAGACCATTATCATCTCCATGAACCATAATGATCCCCCCGATTAAGCGGGTAGAAATCCCCCAGGATGTGTGATAAGGATGGGTCTGCTCATTGTTTCGGTCAAGATAAGAAATATCGAAGGCCTCCGTAAAATGCTGCCCTAAGTTATGGGAGGTCCCGGATTGAAGGGCTTGTCCATCGTGCATCAGAGCTTCCATCGTATAGGTTGCAGAGGCACCGGCAAACTTTTCCTTTTCACTTTTTTGGCCCACCACCATGGGAATCGCCATATAATCCTCTGCAATTTCACGATAAATACCCAACATCTGCATGGTTTCAGCCTGGGCTTCCTCCGCCGTTTCGTGGAGAGTGTGGCCTTCCTGCCAGAGAAACTCTGAAGTTCTCAGAAATGGTCGTGTTGTTTTTTCCCAACGAACGACTGAACACCATTGATTGTATAAAAAGGGCAGTTGGCGATAGGTATGCAGCCATTTTGAGTACATGCTACAAATAATGGTTTCTGAGGTCGGACGTACACACAGGGGCTCTGTCAGCTCTTTATCCCCACCCTTTGTGACCCATGCAACTTCTGGCGCAAAGCCTTCCACATGCTCAGCTTCCTTTTTTAACAGACTTTCTGGAATCAGAAGCGGGAAATACATATTCTTATGTCCAGTGTCCTTAAAGCGTTTATCGTAGGCCTTCTGGATGTTTTCCCAGATGGCATAACCATAAGGCCGGATCACCATAAACCCCTTGACCGGTGAATAATCGCATAGCTCGGTCTTGGAGATGACATCAGTGTACCACTTTGCAAAATCCTCTGACCGCGGTGTAATTTCTTTAACTTGGTTTTTTTGCTTTTTACCCATTTATTTGTATGAATTCCTTTCATCGATATGCTTTAATTTTATCATTATAGCATATCCTAAATGGTGTGGAAAGCAGTTTGCTCACTTCCCTTGGCTTTGATCCTTGGATTTCACATAATCAACTATAGCATTTTTCCCGACTCGGTTAACACCAGAGTGCTCAACGTCAAATCCTGGATCCACAGGATAGCCAAGGACCTTTTCCATCACCGCTGCAACCCGAGGCCGGCAAAAGCTTCCCTGACAATAACCCATACCTGCTCTGGTCCGCCGCTTGACACCATCAATGGTGGTGACCGGTATTCCCCGGGACATGGCATCGATAATGGTTTCCTCGGTAACCTGTTCACAGCGGCAAATGATTTTTTCAGGAGCCGAGGGCATATCAATCCTGGCTTTGATTTCTTTAAACGGTAAAAGTTCCTTTTTTTCGATAATGGGCTTACGATAGGGATTAAAGGTCGGATCTTCTTTTAAATCCAGTCCAGTTTCACTAAGAATTTCCACCACAAGGTCAGTAATGGCCGGGGAAGAGGTAAGCCCAGGAGATTGGATTCCCCCACAATTAATAAACCCTGGGACAGCAGTCGCTTCAATGACGAAATCATCGGTGGAGCTCACTGCCCGCACCCCGGTAAAGCTACGGATGAAATTTCGAATATCCAGCTTTTCGGTGGTTTGCTTGGCCTCTTCAAAGATTTTGATGAGACGTTCGGGGTGAGTATCTTTATCCGCTACATCTTCATTAACCGCATCGGGACCAATCAGGAGGTTCCCGTGATAGGTTGGGGTCACAAGGATACCCTTTCCCATTTTGGTCGGCATCTGGAAGAGGACATTATGCACCAGCGAGCCTGTTCCCCGGGCCATTAGCAGGTATTCACCACTGCGTGGCAGAATTTTAAAATCGTCCACTCCAACCATTTCTGAGATTTTGTCCGATTGGACCCCGCCAGCATTCACCACATAATCGGCCTCAAAACGTCTTCCTTCGGTGCTGTTCAGTACAAAGTATCCCTCTGGTGCTTTTTCGATGCTTTCAATTTGGGTCTTCAAAGACAGCTCGACACCATTTGAAATAGCATTTTCGGCCATGGCGATAGCCATTTCGTAGGGGGAACATACCCCAGCACCCTTACAATACAGGGCTGCTTTGACCTCGGGATTGACATTAGGCTCCATGGCCATGATGGTATCGTGATCGATAATTTCCAAGTCCTCAAGGCCATTGGCCAAGCCATTTTCATAAAGTTCTCTCAGTTTAGGAAGCTGCTCATCTTCAAAAGCCAATACCAAAGAACCAATTTTTTCAAAGCCAAAATGCAGCTCTTCATTTAAACGATCAAACTGCATCCGACCTTTATAGCACAAACGGCCTTTGAGCTTTGCGTGGGGCTCTGCATAACCCCCATGGACAATAGCAGAGTTCGCCTTTGTCGCCCCCATTGCCACATCATTTTCCCTTTCTAAGAGTGCTACTTTTAGTTGATAGCGGCTAAGTGCCCGGGCGATAGAGGTGCCAATAATCCCAGCGCCTATAATTGCAACATCATATTTCATCTTGAGTCCTCACCTTCAGTTTTTCTTAATAATAATCCCAGGGGCTTAAAAACAACATAAATTACGGAGTATGACGCATTCCGTTTCGCATCATTTCTATCCTTCTGTTTGATAGACAAAAAAGCGCATCCTCTAATGAGAATGCGCTTTCAATGGTTTGACTATTTAACTTCGACGGAACCGCCAACTTCTTCAATTTTTGCTTTGATTTCTTCAGCTTCTTCTTTAGTTGCAGCTTCTTTAATCGGCTTCGGACATTCGTCTACGACAGCTTTTGCTTCTTTTAAGCCTAAGCCAGTGATTTCACGGACAACCTTGATAACCTTGATCTTCTGGTCTCCAGCAGATGCCAGGATTACATCAAATTCAGTTTGTTCTTCTTCTGCGGCAGCAGCACCACCAGCAGCAGGAGCAGCAGCAACAGCAACAGGAGCAGCAGCGCTGACACCAAATTCTTCTTCAAGAGCCTTGACTAATTCGGATAATTCCAGAACGGTTAAGCCTTTAACATCTTCAATTAACTGGGTTACTTTTTCACTCATTGTTATTTCCTCCAATAATGTTTGTTATTTTCTTTTTTGTTTTAGTCCACAAAGACCGTCTTATGCTTCTGCTTTTTGTTCAGCAATGGCATTAAGCGCCACAACCAAGCCTTTAAGGTTGGCATTAAGCACATTTGCAAAGCCCGCGATGGGAGCGTTGAGGCCACCCAGCACCTTTGCAACCAATTGTTCTCTTGGCGGCAGTTTTGCCAGTTCATCGACACCTGCAACATCCAACACCCGACCTTCAACCACACCAGCTTTAATTTCTAAAGCTTTATGATCTTTAGCAAAGTTACTGAATAATTTAGCAGCTGCGACAGGATCGGATTCACAGAAAGCAATACCAGTCGGTCCGACCAAGCTTTCCAGAAGTCCTTCCAAGCCAGCTTCTTTAGCGGCGAAACGCATCATGGAATTTTTATAGACCTTGTAGTCCACACCCTGATCACGGGCTTGTTTTCTAAGATCTGTAACTTCTTCCACATTAAGGCCACGGTAATCAACAACCACGGTACCCTGCGCGTTTTTCAGCTTGTCAGCAATTTCTTGAACGATGACTTGTTTTGCTTCAATATTCGGCATTCGTGCACCTCCTTCTTCTTTATTGTTCGGAGTGGTAAACACCCCTTTGCAGTAGCTTGTTCCCAATCGTCTGTCGCCTTTGGCTCGGACTCTTGGACAAGCCTTGCATAGGTGCTGTTGACCAAATCAAAGATTTGGACAGCACCAGAGAAGTATAAAGCTCTCTCCACAACGGTGAAGAGAGCTTGGAAATTTCGTAATATCTAAACTCTTACTTCAGCCTCGGTAGGATGTTTAAACGACTGTCCCTACTGTCTATGGATGAAAGAAGCTTTATACAACTTTATTTAGTTTAACATTTCCGATGGAACCCGTCAATTAGATTTTTGCTGGGTTGATTTTGACACCAGGGCTCATGGTACTGGCGATGGTGACACTACGGAAATACTGACCTTTGGCAGCCGCTGGCTTTGCTTTTTTAATGGTTTCCAGCAGTGCACTCATATTGTCAAGGAGCTGTTCTTCGGTGAAGGAAGCCTTCCCGATAATAACGTGGATGATGTTGGTTTTATCCAAACGATATTCCACCTTACCAGCCTTAGTATCCTTAACAGCCTTTGCGATATCCGGGGTTACTGTACCGGATTTCGGGTTAGGCATCAGGCCCTTTGGCCCAAGAACACGCCCTAAACGGCCAACTTTCCCCATCATATCAGGGGTTGCAATGAGAACATCGAAGTCGAACCAGTTTTCTTTCTGGATCTTTTCAATGATTTCATCTTCGCCGAAGAAATCGGCACCAGCTTCTTCTGCTTCTTTGAGCTTGTCGCCCTTTGCGACGACCAGCACACGGACGTCATTCCCTGTCCCATGGGGTAATACCATAGCACCACGGACCTGTTGGTCTGCGTGGCGGGAATCAACACCTAGACGGATGTGGAGTTCGATACTTTCATCGAATTTTGCCGTTGCCATTTTTTTAGTCTGAGCGATGGCAGCATCCATATCGAACAGTTCTTGTCTGTCATAGGATTTGACAGCGTCCTGATACTTCTTACCTCTTTTCATATTGCCTCCTTGTGGTGGTTATAGCGGATAGAAAATACTTTCCTCCCACTTAAGGTGTGGCTTTCGCCACGGGTGTACTATTTCTTCTTCCGAATTATTCTTCTACGGTGATACCCATGCTGCGAGCAGTACCAGCGACCATGCGCATGGCAGCTTCAACACTGGCAGCATTGAGATCGGGCATTTTTAAGGTTGCAATTTCACGGACTTGATCCTGTGAAACTTTAGCGACCTTTGTTTTATTGGGCTCGCCAGAAGCTTTATCCACACCAGCTGCTTTCTTCAGCAGAACAGCTGCCGGGGGAGTCTTCGTCACGAAGGTATAGGAGTGATCCTGATATACCGTGATGACGACAGGAATAATCATTCCTGCTTCATTTGCTGTTTTTGCGTTAAATTCCTTACAGAACCCCATGATGTTAACACCGTGTTGACCCAGTGCAGGACCAACTGGTGGTGCGGGGGTGGCTTTTCCAGCCGGAATCTGTAATTTAATCAGTCCGATAACTTTTTTAGCCATACTAACACCTCCTTCATTTACTTAGTGAAGAATAGTTTTCCTTAAGTGTTCTTGATTTTTTCTATTTGTTCAAACTCCAGTTCAGTCGGGGTTTCCCGTCCAAACATGGAAATATTGACCTTAATTTTTGACCGTTCCATGTTGATTTCCTCAACCAGCCCGGCGAATCCTTCCAGCGGACCATCAACGACTTTGACCTCGTCTCCGACTTCCAAATCAATTCTGACGGTCGCCTGCTTAATCCCCATGCTTTTGAGCTCGGCCTTGGATAAAGGCACAGGCTTACTGGCCGGTCCAACAAATCCGGTAACGCCACGGGTATTCCGTACAACATACCATGATTCATCGGTCATAAACATCTCGACCATGACATAACCGGGAAAAAGCTTCTTTTCTTTGATGACCCGTTTGCCGTCCTTCGTTTCCACGACCTCCTGCACGGGCACCTGAACCTGAAGGATTTGATCCTCCATATTGCGATTTTCAACCGTTGCTTCGATGCTGGCTTTTACCTTATTCTCATAACCGGAATAAGTATGGGCCACGTACCACATCGGTTGATCGTTATTTTCATATTCCATAGTGTTCCTCAGTGCTATTTAGAGCCAATGAGCAAGGCCGCCAGCGCACCAAGTCCCGAGTCAACAACCCAGGTCATTAAAGTCATGATGGCTACGATCCCAGCGACAACCGATGTGCTTTTCATCAGTTCGTCACCAGTGAGCCAGCTGACCTTTTTGAGTTCCGCAAAGACACTTTTAATAAAATCAATGGCACGAACGATGATGTTCGGCTTTTTATTCTTAGCGGTCTTTTTAGGTGCTTTATTGGCTTTGCTGTTTCCGTCTTTGGCTTTCTTGTCCGCTGTCACTTCATTCTTTTCCTGCTTTACCACTTCTGGTGTCACAGTATTCTGTTTAGTGACATTGGACCGTTTCTGGCCTGACGGTTTGCCCTTTTTAGTCTTTTTCTTTGCAGCCATCTTTTTCCTCTTTTATCGACTGAAGCCAGTCTTACTTGGTTTCTCTGTGCAGCGTATGTTTCTTGCAGAAACGACAATATTTCTTTTCTTCCAAACGATCCGGATTATTCTTTTTATTCTTCATTGTATCATAGTTCCGTTGTTTGCATTCTGTACATGCTAAAGTAACTTTAACTCTCACGCCCAGCACCTCCTGTTACATTAATATCATTCATTATTTATAAACGAATCTTTACTTAAATTTGTTCACCGATACAGGATACCACATGAGATATCCCGCTGTCAACGGCACAATAAAAAAAGGCATAGGCTGCCTTTTCCTGACAATAGAATTATTATACCTGATTCTTTATTTTTTTTCAAGCTGTTTTTTCAAGGTTAACCATAAACCATCATAATTTTAGTCCCAACTGATAGCAATCCGTCGTTCGCCCGTCAATTTCCACAATATCCGGGAAAGTTCCCCATATTCTAAACCTGAATTTATGCGCCAGTCGGATACTCTTGAAATTATCTGCAAAGACGATAAGCATCAGATGCTTCAATCCTTCTTGACGGCTGACGTCAATAACATAGGCCATCAGGATGGATCCGATACCCTGGCTGTGGAAATCTGAATCAATATAATAGCTGAGTTCACAGGCCTTTCGGAACCCCTCCCGACCTGATCGATATGCATTAATCGCCATCCAGCCCAATACAAAGCCATCCTGGTCTGCCACGTAAATTGAATGGATCCCATCCTCATGATCCTTAAACCATTGCTTTCTTCCCTCCATGGTTACCGGCGTTAACAGTGCCGTCACCTCTCGCCCTGCAATGGCCATATTCAAAATATCCAAAATCCGCTGGTAGTCTTTTTTCTCAGCCTTTCGAATAATGACGTCATTTTTCTTCACTTCTGTCACAAATCCAAGCCTACTTTCTCTCATTTTTATTTTTAAATGCAATGATCACAGTTATGATGAAGAGAATACACACAAAACCCGCGATCCCGATAACCGGAGAAAGAACAATCCCCAAAAGGGCAATAAGTACTGGTGTACACAGTGCCAACAGGACTAATCCTCCCAAAAGGATGAGGTATTTTTTCCAATCATCCACAAGGTTCCCCCCGATGACTAAAATAATGAAAAAGTGCCTGGGTCCCTAAATCCCCGTACCCCTCTTCTTCCAGACAGCGATACATGGCCAAGACTTCTTTTAAGATAGGGAGTGACATCCCTTTCTTTTCCGATTCCTCCAGACTAATACCCAGGTCCTTAACCATATGTTTCAGGAAGAAGCCCGGTGCATCATCCCCTGCCACCATCTTCGGTCCGAGGTTAGACATCTGCCAGCTACCAGCCGCCCCTGCTGAGATGCTCTCAAGCATCCGATTCAGATTAAGGCCCTCAGCTTTACCATAGGCCAGGGCTTCACACACGCCGGAAATAGCCCCTGCAATGGCAATTTGATTGGCCATCTTTGTATGCTGGCCCATTCCCGCATCCCCTTCGTAGATGATATTGCTTCCCATGGCTTCAAAAATGGGCAGCATCTGGCTAAACACAGACTGATCTCCGCCAACCATAATAGAGAGTGTTCCTTTTTTTGCGCCGACATCTCCCCCTGAAACCGGTGCATCCAAAGCCGAAAGGCCCCGAGCTTTTGCTGCGGCGTAAATCTTCTGGGACAAACTGGGACTCGTCGTTGTCATGTCAATGAGAATAGTTTCTGGAGCCGCCATATCAATGATACCACCTTCACCGAAATACACTCCCTCAACATCCCGCGGGTAGCCAACCATGGTGATCACCACGTCCTGATTTTGAGCACAGGCTCCAGCATTTTCAGCCAAGCGTGCCCCATCCTGAACAAGACCCTCAGCCTTGGATTGGCTCCTATTATAAACCGTCAGACAATGTCCTGCATCCATTAAATTTTTTGCCATGGATTTCCCCATGACACCAGTACCGATAAATCCAATTTTCATCTGATTACCTGTTTCTAAAAGTATTTTGGTGAGCTATTATAGCATGATTATTGTCCCTTTGCCAACTTTTTTTCATAAAAATATAATCCTATTTACTGTCCATCCTTTTACAACGATCCCTTTACCACTTTCGGTCACTTTGTGATCTATTTTCATACCCTCCAAATGTTATGTCCTTTCCAGTGGTTTGTGAATGAAGGATTAATCTGTTGCAATTTAAATGGGTTTATGCTATCATAGCACCGGTTGCGCCCCCGTAGTTAAATGGATATAACAAACCCCTCCTAAGGGTTAGTTGTGAGTTCGATTCTCGCCGGGGGTGCCATATGGCACCTGGCACTGACTGTCCGTTATTCGACGGACTTATTTTTTTGCCTTCTCTTACACAGTAGAACTTCAACGAATATTTTGCATTGCATTTAATGTTTTTTTAAGGTATCATGACACCATATCAATTCGTAAATCCAGCTTTAAATTCTAGCCTTATAAACAGCATTACTTTTTGGAAATACCTTAGGGGAAGAAAGGGAATGATCACGCATGAAAAGGAAAGTTCTCATTGTTGATGACCAATCAGTTAACCGAAAAATTCTCAACAAAATTCTATGTGACCAGTATACCATTTTAGAAGCCTCAAATGGTCAGGACGCTCTGACGATTCTTAAAGATCAAGGGCCAACGATCTCGGCCGTTCTCCTCGACCTGATCATGCCCGTTATGGATGGATATGATGTGTTAAACACTTTATCGGCAGACCCAGCATTATCGTCTATCCCAATCATTGTTGCTTCCCAAATGGATAAAGAGGAAAATGAGGGCAAGGCCCTGGAACTTGGTGCCCGGGATTTTATTGTAAAGCCTTACAACCCCTCGGTCTTACGGAAGCGTCTTGACAACCTCATTGAGCTTTATGAATCGAATATTTACCTAAACCGAATTGAACGAGATCCTCTAACCGGGCTGTATAATAAAGAAACCTTTTACCGCCGGGCGACAGATATCCTGGAGAAGGACTCCAAGCTTGAATATACACTTTTAGTGGCCGATATCGAGCGTTTCAAGCTGGTTAATGACAGTTTTGGCCGGAGCGAAGGGGATCGGCTCCTTTGCTATATTGCAAAACAACTTGACCAAGCGGTCTCTGCCCGCTCTGGGATCTGTGCCCGGCTTAACGCGGACCATTTCGTTACACTGCTCCCGGAAGCCCTCAGTGAAAACACTTTTTCCAAAATTGTATCCATCACAGAGGAACATCTATCCCACTATCCCCTGAGCATGAAAATCTCTTTAAAATTTGGTGTTTACCCCATTATCGACCGGGAAATTCCAGTGGAAGGGATGTGTGATCGGGCGATTTTAGCCGCCGATAGCGCAAAGGGGCAATATCACTGTGTTTATACCTACTATGATGATTCAATCCGCACACGAATGCTGCGGGAGCAAAAAATTATCGACAGCATGAAAAACGCAGTGCAGGAAGAACAATTTTTGGTTTATCTGCAGCCGAAGTATGATTTAGAGAGCGAACGCATTGCTGGTGCCGAAGCCCTTGTACGGTGGGAGCATCCTGAGCTCGGATTTTTAAGCCCCAATGAGTTTATCCCCCTTTTTGAATCCAATGGTTTTATTACTGAAATGGACTGCTATATCTGGGATAAAACCTGTGGGATTATTTCAGACTGGGTACGAAAAAGCAAAAAATATGTTCCTGTTTCTGTCAATGTCTCCCGGAAAGATATTTATCAGGCTGATCTCCCGGCGATTCTTACCCGTATTACTAAAAAACATGGGCTTCGCCCAAGTCAGCTCCATTTGGAGATTACCGAAACCGCCTACACTGAAAATCCAGAGCAGCTGATTGGTATTGTCACTCAATTAAAGAATTTAGGATTCATCATCGAAATGGATGACTTTGGCAGCGGCTATTCCTCACTCAATATGCTTTCGGAATTGCCCTTAGATATCCTTAAGCTCGATATGCGCTTTATCCAAAAGGAAACGGATAAAGACAGTAGCCGCAATATCTTAAGCTTTATCATCAGCCTGGCAAAATGGATGAACTTATTAGTTGTTGCAGAGGGCGTCGAATCCCGTAACCAAATTGAACTTTTGCGCAATATGGACTGTACCTATGTCCAGGGTTATTATTATGCCAAACCCATGCCATCCACTGAATTCACTGCAATGTTAATGAATGCTCAATTGGCCGCTCCCATTTCCGCAGCGGACAAGGATTGGCAGGAAGGCGCCATCCATATCCATAAGGATAATGGCAATGAGGTCATGCTCATTGTCGACGATATCCAATTAAACCGTGCTATTTTGGCCGAATATTTTCAAAATGCCTACACCATCGTTGAAGCCGATAATGGAGAGGTCGCCTATCATTATATTGAAGAGCATTTTGATGAAATTGCGATTATTCTTTTGGATCTTATTATGCCAGTAGCTGATGGTTTTCAACTTCTCAAACGACTTCGGTCAAATCCCCTCCTTACGACGATTCCAGTAATTGTGACTTCCCAAGCGGGTGAAACCAGTGAGGCACAGGCATTTGAACTGGGCGCAAGCGATTTTATTCCTAAGCCGTATAATATGGATATCGCCATCCATCGGGTCCAGAATGTTACCGCCCGTAACGCCATTCAAACCTTGGAACGCGAAAAACGTATGCTCACCAAAATGAAGCAACTTGCTCTAGAAGCGAAACTGGACCAATTAACAGGAATTTATAACCGCATGGAAATGGAACGCCAGGTTCAGGAGTTTTTTTTGACCAATCAGGATCAATCTGCTATTTTTTTCATGTTGGATATCGATAATTTCAAAGCCATTAATGACCGCTTTGGACACGACCAGGGGGATGTTGCCATCCAACGAGTAGCCAATACCTTACAAACAATGTTTCGGGAGGACGATCTCGTCTGCAGAATGGGGGGCGATGAATTTGCTGTTTTTATGCGGGCACAGTTTACCCACGTCCAACTCATCCATCGTTTGGAACAAATGAGTACTAAATTACGCTTTAAAATAGGGCCTATTGAGGTCACTTGCTCCATTGGGGTCTGCATATCACCAAACTATGGCACTGAATATCAGGATGTTTATCATAATGCCGATGTTGCTTTGCTCACCGCTAAGCGTTTAGGGAAAAACCGCTATCATATTTTTGGTGGCGAAGCACGCCTCCCCGACCAAGTCATCCATCGTAATTTAGACTGGCTCCTCGACGAATCCAGCGATGCCATCGTCGTTATTGATCCTGAAACCTATGAAATTTATTATCTTAATGATGCTGCCTGCACCTTATCTGGAAAGAATAAAGAAACGTGTTTATCCCTGCCTTGTTATAAAGCAATTTGGAATAATTCCAAACCGTGTTCCCATTGTGTTCACATTAGTAAGTTAACACGTGATTATTGTGAGCATGAAATCCAATCGGAGTACTCTGAAAACAGCTATATCATCAAAGGAAAGCTCATCGATTGGGGAAATCAGCAGGCCCGAATCCAGTATATCCAGGATAATACTAATCGGGCCCGCATCTCCCGAAAAGCGGAATCTTTGGCAAAAGATCGCCAGTTACTCTTGGATTTACTTCCTGGTGGCCTCATCCGATATAATGCATCGACCTTGGCACTGACCTTTATCAATGAAAATATGTTAAATAATTTGGGCTATGACCAGGACACATTCCGCCAAAAATACAGGTATCGTTTCGACTTGATGATCCCCCCGGAAGATCGAATGCGTGTCTTAGAAGAGATCCAAGAACAACTAACACACGGCGATACCTATACCAGTCTCTACCCAATTGAAAGAATTGATGGCTCTTTCTGTACCGTCTACAGCACCGGTCACTATACTTCAGGCCCACGGGGTGGCGAGATTTATGCCAACCTCATAGAAGTCCCTCATATCACGGAAAAAAAGCCAGCTGACGTTTTGTGACGTCGGCTGGCTTTTTTTGGCAATAATTTTTTATGCCGTCAATTCTTTTGCCTTGGTTGCTGCACTCGCTGCATCGTCCGCATAACCATCGGCTCCAATTTCATCTGCAAATTCCTGGGTGATAGGGGCCCCACCCACTAATACCTTGAAGTCTCCCCGACTATCCATTTCGTTAAGCACTTCTACGGTACTCTTTAAAGAGGGCATGGTCGTGGTCAACAATGCCGACAACGCCACCACTTTGACATCGGGATTGGCTTTTACGGTTTCAATGAATTTTTCCGATGGGACATCCACCCCCAGGTCAATGACTTCAAAGCCAGAGCTTTCCAGCATCATCCCCACCAGGTTTTTCCCAATATCATGAAGGTCCCCAGCGACGGTTCCCAGGATGAGTTTCCCGGCTGCGCCTACAGAATCTCCGGCGAGATGGGGTTTGAGCACATCAACCCCCTTCTTCATAGCCCGGGCAGCGACTAACATTTCCGGAACAAAGATTTCATTTTTCTGGAATTTTTCCCCGACAATCCCCATGGCATCAATCATTCCAACATTTAAAATTTCATTGGGATCACATCCTTCTGCAACGGCTTCCTGAACTAATTGGACGACAACCTTTGATTTCCCACCACTGACTGCTTCTGCGATTTCTTGAATTTTAGACATTTTTCTACTCCTCTACTCTCTTAAATCTCTTTGAATATCCCGCTAATATAAAAAACTATTTCGTCGGCGGATTGCCGAATACGCCTTCTCGATAAGCACCAATGTATTCCATACAATAGTCATCCAGTCCCAATAGGGCTTCCGTTGCAAAAACCATTCCCATCAAGTCACGGTTTAAAGGATCAAATATCCCACTATCCATTCCAGCATTCATTGCCAGAACAGTAAAGGCTTGGTTAACCATCTTTCGGGCCGGCAGATTAAAGGAAATATTGCTGACAGCCCCGGTGACATGGATGGTGGGGTAAGCCGCCTTAATGGTTGTAATGACCTCTACCACCATGGCAATCCCATCTTCTGAGGTACACAGCATTTCTACCAGGGGATCAATATGAATCCGGGATGGATCGATACCAGCCGCATTGGCTCGGTCCATAATATTGTGAAAAACCCGGAGACGGTCCCCAGCCGTCTTAGGAATACCCGTATCATCCGACAAAAGGGCCACCACTTCCCAGGGCGTATCTGCAATAGCGGGGAAAACAATATCCATTTTATCCCCTTCGCCACTAACGGAGTTGATGATTCCCGGACGTTTACAATATTTCATCGCATCAATGCAGATTTGTGCATTGGGGCTGTCTACCGAAATGGGGGTATCGGTTACTTCCTGGACCAGGTCGATAAGCCACACCATTGTTTCAAGCTCGATGTCATCCCCCACAGATGCACAAACATCGATGTAGGTGGCACCAGCATCTGCCTGAGCCTTGGCAATCCCCCGAATATACTCTTCATCCCTAGCCGCAATGGCCTTCCCCATGGAGGGGATGGACCCATTGATTTTCTCTCCAATAATTATCATAGGCTACCTCACTTCTCTTGTGTTTATTTCATAGTCAAAGTATACCAGCTAGGGAAATTTTGGGCCATGTACGGATTATATGAAGGCATCGGATAGTTTTTTGTAATGGATTGGATAGATTGTACAGACGTTTGCAAACCATCATTCCTATGGTCATTTGACGATTTTGGATGTATAATGAATACTATATTTAAAATGAATACGTCTGTTAATGAGGAGAACCTATGAAAACAAAAGCCTATTTAAAAATGGATGCCGTCGGCGAGCAGTACCTATATCAGAATACGGACCGCTGTCCCAATGCCCCCCGTTATGAAGTCACCATGACTGAAACCATTGACCCTGATAAGCTGACTGCTGCACTCAATGATGTATACGCCCGCTTCCCACAAATGGCCGTTGGCATCGAAGAGCGCGGCAACTACATTGGCTACCGTGAAATCACAACCCCAGCGAAGGTTTATCCTGAAGAGGGACAAATCATCACCCTGGGCACCGAGGATTCCGACGGGCATTTAATCTATGTAACCTATGCCGAAAAAACCATTTATTGCGTGATCTTCCATGGCCTGGGAGATGGCCTGGGCTTTAATGTCTTTGTAAAATCCCTGGTCTTCCGCTATGCACAGCTTATGGGATATCCCGTAGAAAATGACGGCAGTATCCGCAGCGTGGATGAGCCCTTCGACCCCCTGGAAGCCGAGGATCAGGTGGAAAAGTACTGGAACCATTCCTTTGGTGCGCTTAAAACCATGCCCCACTACTCCGCATTTATGGTTCCCCTTGAAGAAAAGGAACCAGATGCGGGAGACACCATCGTTGAGATCAAGATTCCTTTCAAGGCACTCCACGGTGTAGCAAAGGCCTACCAGGCCTCGCCTTTAACCTTTCTATCCCCTGTTTTTGGAGCGGCAATTTATGAAAAATATGAAGAGCAGCTCGAACCGGGAAAACCGATTATTGCCGGCACCCCCATTAATCTAAGGCAGTTTTTCCCGACCCCTACCACACGCTATTTTGCAGTAACGGGGGGATTGGCCATCGGGAAAGCCTTCGATAAAAAGGATTTTTCTGAGATCCTTAAGGAAAACAAAGCCATTCTCGATGCACAAATGGATGGGGAATATCTCCTTAATGAATTTCTTAAGACCCTTCGATCATCGAAACCCCTCCTTGAAGCCAATATTCCCAATGAAAAGAAGCGGGAAATCGTGTACGAAGCTGTCACCTCCTTTCTGGATCAGTATACCTATCTGCTCACCAATATTGGGAACGTGGTCATGCCGGATAGCCTGCTGACCTATGTTGAGGACTTTAATGTGGTGCTTCCTGCGGGCATGACCCCCTTTACCATCGCGGTGACCTCCCTCAAGGGCATTATGACCCTCAACATTGCTCAATACAATAAAAGCACCGACATCTGTGAGCGCTTTGTGGAAATTCTAAACGCCCTAGATATCGGTGCGAAAATAAACCGGGTTTATTCCTTTCATACGATGCGGCAGTATCCGTAAAGCAGCATACTGTCCGGTCCTTTTATTATTCCTTCTCCACATCCCGCTCCCTTGCCTCGTCCAAAAGAAAGGACAGCAGCAAATGGTTTCGGGTCTGAATATTTTCCAAATCCACATCAAAGATCTCTTTAATCCGCTGGAGACGATAGAGTAAGGTATTGCGGTGAATGAATAATACCTTGGCCGTCTCCCGTTGATTGCGCTCATGGAGAAGGAATTCCCGCAGGGTGTCGTAATACTGGGTATCGTTTTTGCGGTCATGGGCCTTGAGCACCCGGACTGCCAGGTGGCGGATATCTGTGGTCAGATTCTCCCGGAGGACGTCCATGGCATAATCCAAGGCGTAATCCTCACAGCGATGGACCCGGCCTTCCGATCCTGCCCCATAGGTCAGGGCCATATCCGCCTGGAGATAGTAGCTGCATAAATTAAATACATTTTTAAAGGGATAGCTCACCCCGCAGCTGGTATCACTGGTGTTTAACAGCTCAATGAGCTCCTTAAACATCACGCTCTCCGGGAATTGGGCCAGATTTACAATGAGCATGATGGCCCCCTTGTACTCAAAGGTATAGCACCCCACAAAGGTTTTATCCATAATGCGCCGTACGGAATGGAGGATTCGATCCCCCGCCTCAGTACGAATCCGGATCAGCAGCTTTTCATCCGCCGCCATCCAGCCGATGGCATTGAGTCTTGCGACAATTTCTTCCTTGTCCACGGCTCCCCCTTCGAGGATTTCCAGAAAGACATGGGATTGGGAGGTCAGCTCCGAATCATCGGCATTGTATTCCTTCCAGGTTACTATCCGCCGGCCCAGGACCTGGAGAAGCTGGCACATTCCCTTGGTGAAGGTTGCATTGATTTCTCCAACAGAAATAAAGCCCACCAGCTCCTCCCCGGAAAATAGATTCTGATACATGGTCCGCCACCCCAAATAGGACAGGCGATGGACATAGGGCGTTTGATTGCGCTCGTACACCGATAGCTCCCGATTGTACTGGGCAATACGTTCAAAGGATGGAAAATGATTCTGCTCCAGGCTGTGATAGTATTCCAGATCCCCCTCCCCCAAATCAAAGGGGATGGTCGTCCCCAGGACCATGTAGCTGGCATCCATGACCACAATGGGGTTATCCCGGAACACCTCCCGGCTTTCATCCAGCATGGCCCGGATAGTACATCCCCTGAAAATCATAAGCTTGAGCTTCTCATCCCAATCCTTGTAATAATCGAAGGCTGCCAGGATCTTATTGTACACATCGTACACCGCCGTGGCATCCAATCCTGGAAATAAGAGGGTGTCTTTGCCGTGGGCGCAGAGCACCCCCTCCCGGGCACCACCAAAAAATTCCTTAATTCCCCCAATATACAGGGTATCTGCCTCTGTCTCCCCATCACTGGGGAAAAAACAGACATGCTGAATATCCGGCTTTCCCTCTTTGATATAAACCTCTTTATCATAATCTGCAAACCAATCTAACAGCAGATACATGCTGATCCTCATAATATCCCCCTCCCCCTCATAGTGATTCACATTTCACTGATAGCATATCATCCCCTGCCCTTGGGCACAATGTACAAAATGTCCAATTCACCTTCTCCCCAGGATATAATCCTTTGTACCTGGAATTAAGATCGATTGAGGGATGCCCGGGGAATGCCAAAGGCTTGCTCCAGGGTATCGAAGCGCACGGCCGGGGATGCCACCGAGTAAGTCTCCTTTCCTTCTGGGGTCCATTGGGTAAAAATATCCCCGGTAATGGCGCAGCTTCCCCCTGGCGTCCGGCGATTGACCATGCGCAGCTGTCGGAAAATAGACTGGGGGTGGTTCTCACAATAATAATTAAGGGCGATAAAATCCACAGGGTCAACAGGGTTCGTACTAAACTCCAAAATTGGCTCCGGGCCCTCGGCGGTTTCCCGGATCAGGGCCCACCAACTGCCTCCCTTAAAGTTGAGGCGGAAAGCCGTATCCACCAGATAGCGCCGGGACCCATCCTCAACGGGAAGGACCCCAGGGGGCATGGGGCCGCCGTAGCCCACATCCCCAAAGAAAAGCCGACCATCCATTTCAATGATGGTGCCCCGGTGAAGGACTGGAGGGGTAAAATCCTTCCCCCGTACAATCCGACAGATACAAGGCCATGCTCTAAAGCCACAGTCCCGAAGCAGGGCGTGAAATAAGGCGTTAAGTTCAAAGCAATAGCCGCCCCGCCTGCCGGTGATAATTTTTTGATAGAGCGCCCCAATCCTCAGATTGATGGGGGCAAGCCCCTCGAAGACATCGAGATTTTCAAAGGGGATGCTCATCTGATGGGCAAGGATCAGTGCGTCCAGCCAGGGGGTATCCCGGTGGATGGGTCCGGAAATGCCCAACCTTTCAAAATACCCATCTATATCTGGAATAGGCTCATATAATGCCTGATACATTTCTGTGATTCCTCCTCTACAATCATTAATTCAAACATTATACTCAGCCTCTAACCCCATGTAAAGCCCTGATGGATGTCTTCAGCTTCTTTCCTACAATGCGTACAGTTTTTCCCACGAATTCTTCTCGTGTTCGTCGGATTGAATCCCCTCTGGGAAGCTTATATAATGAATTTAGCGCAAAATGGTACCGTTTTATCGTTCAATCTTTTTTGGAGGGAGTATCTACATGTTAACACCAAAACAGAATTTTTTGGAAACCATCAAAATTGATGGTAAGCCGGATCGGCTGGTCAATCAGTACGAGGCCTGTATCCCCATTATGAATGATCCTATCCAGGTTTATACCCGGGGCAATCGGGTCCGGGGGAAAACCACCAATGACCGCTGGGGAACAGAAATCCTTTTCCCGGAGGACGCCCCAGGCCCCATGCCCCATGTAACCGAGGCCAATAAGGTTTGCCCGGATATTACCAAATGGCGGGAGTACGTTGTCGCTCCGGATTTAGTGGCCCATTGCTCCCAGGGGTGGGAACCGGCTCTGGAGGCCGCCGCCGCTGTAGATCACGATCAGTACCTCACCATGGGCTTTATGGGCACCGGGGTCTTTGAGCAATCCCATTTTCTCATGGGCTTTGAGGATACCCTGGTCAATCTATTGGAGGAGCCTGAGGCCATGCACGAGCTGGTGGATTACGTGGCGGAATACCGCTTCCAATACGCCAAGCTTCTGGTAGATAATCTCCACCCGGATGTCATCCTCTCCCATGACGATTGGGGCAGCAAGCTCTCCTTATTCATGCAGCCGGATACCTGGCGGGAATTTTTTAAAGATGCCTATATCCGCATCTACGGCTACATGAAGGACCACGGTGTCATCGTCATGCACCATGCTGATTCCTTCTGCGAACCCATCATCCAGGATATGATAGACATGGGAATCGATATCTGGCAGGGTGTGCTGCCGGAGAACGATATTTTAAAAATTCAGGCAGAAACCCAGGGGAAGATCACCCTTATGGGCGGCTTACGATCAGATTTTGATGTGGCGGATTACAATGAAGCCACCATCCGCCAAAATGTCCGCCAGGTGTGCGAAACTTACGGTCCCGGCGGTCACTTCATCCCCTGTATGACCTACGGCCTCACCGGAACCATCTTTCCGGAAGTGGACGATATCATTCGGGATGAAATTAACGCTTACAACCATGAAATCGATCCATTGAACTAAACTGTTTCTTTATCATTTATTCTACGAGAGGGATATTATGAGTGACAATACTGAAAACAAAGTGGGGACAAACACCCCTGAAAATAAGCCTTTAAGCAAGGCTCTACGTTATTTCTACGGTGTCGGGGACTGCGGTTTTTCCTTGATGACCAATGTTGAATCTTATTTCTTTAATTTCTTTCTGACCAACCTGGCCCAATTCAGCCTGGCCACCGTCACCATGATTACCACGGTAGCCAGTACGGTAGACGCCTGCCTGTCCTGGATCTACGGGGCGGTGCTCAACAGCATTAAGCCGAAAAAATGGGGACGGTATCGCTCCTGGCTTATCCTTCTGCCCTGGATGGTCCCCTTCCTCTTCGCCTTCCAATTTATGAAGATTGGAGATGGCCCTGTTTCCGCCATCATCATCATCGTTGCCGCCATCCTTTCCCATGTGGTTTGGAATTTCCCCTATGTGGCCAATGTCTCCATGATCGCAGTTGCCGGGAAGACCCCGGAAGACCGGGCTCAGCTGGCCTCTACCCGTGCGGCCTGGGCCAATCTGTCGAAGGTCATCTTCTCCTACGTGGGGGCTCCCCTGGCCGCCTTTTTCGCCGGTATCATCGGAGAGACCAGCCAATACGCCGCCACGGCCTTTGTCCTCGGTATCGTGATGGCCGTTCTGTATTTTGCCCATTTCAAAATGTTCGACGGCTATGAAGAAGTGGAAAACACCTCAGATGAAGATCTGGCAAGTGCCAAGGCCGCCCAGGATAAGGATAAGACCAGCGGCATGGACCTGGTCCGGGCCCTGGGTCAGAATCCACCCCTTATCATTCTGTTATTGGCAGATCTGGCCAAATGGTCCTTTAACTTTGTCTGCTCCGGGGTGGCGGTCTATTACTTTACCTATGTTGCCCACGATAAAGGCATGCTGGCCATGTATATTCTGATTTCCAATATCCTTTGTGTCGTTGGGTCCTACCTGGCTAAAAATCTGGCAGCTAAATTCTCCTCCCGGATGACGACCATCAGTACTTTTGTCATCATGGCGATCTTTATGTTCCTGGCTTACTTTATGTTCCAGAATATGTGGGCGGTCATTATCCTGATGTCCGTGGCCCAGTTTGGCTATGGCGTAGCCTATGCCCTGACCCCGGCCCTCTATGCTGATACCATTGTGTACTCCGAATGGAAAACGGGTAAAAATGCCACCGGCTGGATCAGCGGTCTCCAGAATGTGCCCCTGAAGGTAGCCATCATGACCCGGGGGATCATTATTTCCGGATGTCTGGCTGCTGGTGGCTTCAGCAGCGAAATCGACCCCGCCAGTGCCTCCATCGCCCTGCAAAAATCGGTGTGTATGGGCTTCATGACCATTCCGGCCATCGAGCTTCTCGTTGCTGCCGTTCTCCTGTTCTTTGGCTTTAAGATTACCCGGGATAAGGTGGAACAGTATCAGCTGGAAATCTCTGCCCGTCAAAACTGACAATGAAAAAGACACCACTTATCGGCGGTTTCCTGGCTGCAGCCATCCTCATCGGGATGTTTTTCGTCCCTGAAGCCGCCGGATTGACCGGTACCGGTATCCGTGCCCTGGGCATTATGATTGCCCTCATCGTCCTGCTGGTAACCGAAACCTTTCCCATTGGGGTGAGCTGTATTTTAGGCATCGCCCTGCTGGTTATCTTTGGGGTCAGCCCCACGGTTGCTTCGGCCCTTTCGGGGTATACCTCCCACGTTCTTTTCTTTGTGTTGGTCAGCTTTGGCATCTCCCAGGCCATTGTCAAGGTTCCCCTTTCCCGGCGTCTGCTGCGTTTTCTTATCCACCTTTTTGGCTATGAGAGCAAGCGCATTCTCCTGGCAATCATGCTCTGTGCCGGGTTGGTCTCCTCGATTATGTCCAACGTGGCCACCACGGCGGTCTTCATTACCATCGTCGAGGGAATCCTGGGGGCTTACGATCATGGCGTGGATCGGAAAAAAAGCGGCAAGGCCTTTATGATTGGCCTGCCCATTGCCAGCATGGTAGGGGGTATCATGACCCCAGCCGGCAGTCCCATTAATCTATTGGCCCTGGATTATCTGACCCAGGCCGGTATCCAGATTACCTTTGTCCAGTGGATGGTCATCGGAATTCCCATTGGCATCATCGGCCTTCTGCTTTCCTGGTTTATCATCAGCCGGGTTTTCTGTCCGGCTCTCCTGGGCGCCGGACGAATGGCGGCCTATTTGGAGTCTCTGGATATCCCAAAACACTTTGATGCCCAGGAACGCTATGTATTCATCCTGATTTCCGGCATCTTCATCCTGTGGGTATTGTCGTCCTGGATTCCTGTCTTAAATATTACCATTGTGGGCATCCTGGGATTTACCCTGCTCTTTTTGCCAGGCTTTTCCATTTTGACCTGGGGGGAATTCTGCGGCGAAGTCAGCTGGGCGGCTTTCTTCCTCATTGGAACCATGATGTCCATGGGCAATGCCCTGACCCAAAGCGGGGTCAGCGATTGGTTAGTAGGGACGGTGTTTCCTTCCTCAATGGCCATGCCCATCCCCATCATCCTTCTGGTGTTCAGCCTGATCTTCTTTGCCCTGCTCCTGCCCATTCCCTTGGGCCCGGTGCTCATCTCCATGCTGGGCGGACCCCTGACTGCTCTGGCCATCAGCTGGGGAATTTCCCCGGCACTGCTCATCCTGGCCCTGGCCATATGTGCGTCCTGCTGCTTTATTCTGCCCCTGGACACCGTCCCGCTTTTAACCTATGTTAAGGGCTATTATAAAATGCAGGAGATGCCCCGGGCATCCCTTCCCATCCAACTTAGTATTGCGGTTTGTATTGCCCTGTGGGTGCCCGTCGCCCTTGGTATCCTCGGTCTGGCTGGATAGCCTCAAAAAAAACATCTAAAGGAGAATAAAATGACAACCTTCAACCCTTCTGAACTCGATATTATCGGCGAATATAGCATGCCGGGGATCTACGGTGCGCCAGATTCCGTGGAACCCAAACGCAATTACCCCATTACTCCCAAGGAAAATATGCTGCGGATGCTCCGTGGCGAAATGCCCCTTTGGGTCCCTAACCAAACCACGGATAACAATGCCATCCAGCCCATGGTCATGCCCGATGCCACAGCCCGTGCCTTTGGGGGTACCGACTGGTTTGGTATTGAATGGGAGTACGAACCCCTGACCAAGGCGGCCATGGTTAAACCCGGAACCCGACGCCTCTCTGACATTACCCAGTGGGAATCGGAGATTATTTGGCCCGACCTTAACGCCATTGACTGGCAAAAGGATTACGAGGAGCACTACAAGGACCGCCTTGCAGAGGACCGCTTTTCATATTTTGTTATCGTCAACGGGCTCTTTGAACGCACGGCTGACCTCACCAGCTTTGAGGATACCTTCTGCTACCTTCTGGAGGAACCCGAGGCCCTCACCGCCTTTTTTGACAAGCTGGTGGACTGGCATATTCAGCTCATTCACATCGCCAGGGAGGTCTACCATGCGGATATGATTCTATTCCACGACGATATGGGCACCCAGATCAGCACCTTTTTCTCACCCAATACCTACCGGGAGCTTTTCCTGCCCCAGTACCAGAAGATCACCAAGGCCGCCCATGATTTAGGGATGTTCGTCTGCCTCCATTCCTGCGGCAACGTGGGCACGCTGATGCCCCTCTTTATTGAAGCGGGCTTTGATGCCTGGGAGGGACAGGACTCCGCCAACGATAAGGCTGACATCATGGCAAAATACGGTGCGGACCTGGCCCAGTGTACCCTATACATCGTCCCTGCAGATTTATCGGATGAGGACGCCGTGGCGGATATCCATAAACGGGTGGACGAGCTGGCGACAACCGGTCGCTTTGCCTGTCGCCTCCGGGATGAAAAGGCAGATCGGAAGGTCAACCTGGCCGAAGAACTCTACCGCTACAGCCGCCAGAAATATCTGGACCTTAAGGGTTGAGCGTGATAGAATACCTTAACACGAATCGATGGAGGTAAGGGCAGATGGTACAAGGGGATGCTTCCCAGGGTTTTCAACTGAATATCCAGGTGCTTTCCGATGCCCTGGAGGAGCATCTCTTTCCCAGTGAGATTCATCTCGGCCTGAACAAGCCCTGCCTAACGGGGGTTCGCCATTACCGGACGACCCCCATCCTTGATTCTTCCGTCGTCTACTTTCTCCGGGGGGATGATCTCCCGGCTAAGTGGCCAGCCCCCTATCTGAACCTCATCATCCTGGGGGATTGTGATGACAGCCAGATTCCCGGAGCTTTTTCATGGGTGCAATTTTCATCCACTGCCGATGGCGCCGTTCTCTTTTCCTTGGTTCAGGACATTTTTGATCGTTATGCTGACTGGGATATGGCCCTCCAACGTGCTCTATCCAGCGATGCGCCCTTTGAGGAGATGGCTAAGGTCAGTCTCCCCATCCTTAAAAATCCGATTTTTATCCACGACAGCGATTTCTATATCCTGGCCTGCCCCTGGAGCCCCGAAGGCATGGCTGGCTTTGACCGGGATGAACGGACCGGCCGCCGGATGGTGCTCTTCGACACCCTGAATACCTTCAAATTTGATGCGGAGTACACTCACTCCCTGGGTACCCATGGCCCCACCATGTTCTACAACAGCCCCAATGGCTATCGTATCCTCTACTTAAACCTTTGGTATGAAGGCCGCTACGAGGGACGAATCTGCGTTAACGAGCTTCGGCGCTCCATTGCCGACGGCGACTATTTATGCCTGGATTACCTGGGGCAGATGGTCTGCCAGCATATCGCCCGGTACAACGTGATTTGGAGCAGCTTTGTCAACGAAATTGACCCCTTCATTTCCAGGGTCCTTTCCGGTGAAGTCCTTAAGGACCATGAGATGCGTCTGAAGCTAGGCTACCTCCATTGGCATCCCGATGATGACTATCTGTGTATCCGTCTCCAGGCTCTGGAGTACGCCGAGGGGGAGCTCTCCCCCATTGGAGTCATCAGCTATATCGAGGCCCAGATCCGCCACTGCCACGCTTTCCCCTACGCGGAAGGCATCACCGTCATTGTCAATCTTACCCTGATTCAGTCCAGCACCTCTGCCATTTCATCCAAATTGGCCACCGTGATGCGGGAGGGGCTCTATCGCATTGGCCTATCCAATCCAGTGACTGGCTTTTCCCACCTTCCCAAGGCCTACCAGCAAGCGAATATTGCCCTGGGCTTCAGTATTAAATCAAACAGTATGATCTGGAGCCATGGCTTCAGGGAATATGCCCTGGATTTTTTTCTGGAAACAGCCAGTCAAAAGCTGCCTCCAGAGCGCCTTTGCCCCCAGGCTCTGTTGACCTTGAAGGCCTACGATGCCCAGCACCATGCCAGCCTTTACGACACCCTGGGCTGTTATCTGGAAAATGAGCGCAATGTCACCCGAACCGCCCGGGCTCTGTTCCTCCACCGGAGCACCCTGCTGTATCGGCTGTCCCGAATTGAGGCCCTCACCCACCTGGATCTTGAGGATCCCCAGCTTCGGCTGCATCTTGAGCTTTCATATCTTATGCTAAGCAGTACTGATTAAAGGAGAAATACCATGTCAACATCCCAAGAACAAGGCATCCACTTCGGCCGCCAATTACGGATATCCTATACACTCCTCACTATTTTGGTTTGGCAGGCGGTCATCATCATCGCCATCATGTGGCCCACTATCCCAGAATCCATCCCCACCCAATTTGCCTTAAACGGTGCCGTCACGGGCTACGGCAGCAAAACCACCTTGATTTTGCTGTGTGGTATTGGCATTGCCCTCTATGTCATGCATCTCATCCTCATTAATACCGTCCCGAAAAAAGCGGGGCCTCAACACTTCTTTGGTTATCGTCTATCCGCCTCGGCCAAAACCGACGATATTGCCCGGGGCCGAGAGATCATCATCGGACTGGTCACCTGTGTCGATGGTGCCATCGCCATTCTCCTGGACGTGGTCATCCTCTGTTCCGCCTTTGGCCTTCCCACCGGCCCCATCCTCCCCATTACCGCACTTTTGATCCTCGCCTCTATCCTGGTGTACGAGCACCGAATGAAGACAGTCCGTGTCCAGCTGGAGGAACGCATCGCCCACAAAGGGCATCCACTGCAAAGCTGAGGTTTCCCCATGCTTCCCACGAAAGACTATGCTGCCCCATATCCATTGCTCGATGGCTTTTATCCCGGTATCCAGATTATTATCGATGCCCTGGAAAGCCAGTATGGCGCCCTTGAGGTCTACCATCCGGATTTCACAAAACATTATTTAGGGGTCCGTTTTCTGGTGTCCCAGGATACGCCCTCCCCTCATTATCTCTATCTGGCAGAGAGCCATGGGGCTGCCCTCCTTAAGCAGTATCCCGGCGTCGACTGTATCATCGTCGGAGAAGCTTTCCAGGGGTTTTCATTTTCGAATGCCAAAGGCACCCTTCTTCACGTTCAAGGCACCCAAAGCCTGGAAGGGATGAGCGACTATTGCCACGCCGTCTTTGAGCGTATTTTCGCTTGGGATCGGGCCCTGATCAAGGCTATGGACAGCCAAACGCCCCTGGATGATCTCATCGAGGCCTCAAACACCCTCTTCGATAATCCGATCTTCGTCCACGATCGGAATTTCTTTATTTTATCCTGTCCCTGGCACGTTCCAGGGATGCTGGTCTTCCAGCAGGATATGAAAAGTAGAAAGTTGATTATCCCACCGAGTGTCATTAACGAGTTTAAATTAAGTAAGGAGTACCAGCACACCCTGACCACCCATGGCCCGGACATGTACTCCGCCGACCATCGGGGGTTTCGCATCCTTTATATCAACCTCTGGCAAAATAACCACTATCTGGGCCGGATCTGTGTGGATGAGCTGTCCTCGGAAATCAAGACCGGGGATGCCCAGCTTTTAGACCACCTGGCCTATTATGTACTCCAGGTGGTGGATCGACACAATCGTTTCTGGGTGGGCTCGGACCACTCCGGGGAGCAGCTCTTTACAGAGCTTTTGAGGGGAGAAGCGCCAGATCCCGGAGCCCTTTCGGATCTCCTCCATTATTTATCCTGGGAAGCAGAAGATACCTACCTATGTCTGAAGCTTTATAACGATCAGATGCGATTTACCGATCTCTCCTCCTCCAGCACCGCGGCCCTCATTGAAAGCCATGTCACTTCCAGCTATGCTTTTTTTTATGAGGATAGCATTGCCGTGGTGGTTAACCTGACCCACAGCGGGTGCCAGCCGGACCAGGTCATGATGAATATCGCCGTGGTCCTTCGGGAGTACCTCCTCAAAATGGGAATGAGCAACGTTCTCCCTGGCATCCACTGTCTGGGTAGCGGGTTCCTCCAGGCCGCCATCGCCCTGGAGGCGGGACAAAAGGCCGATGGCACCATCTGGCGTCATCAGTTTAAAGACTACGCCCTCTCCTATATGCTGGCTTGTGGCGAAGAGGCCCTGGCCGCTGATTATCTCGCTGACCCTGGGATTATTGCCCTCCGCCGTCACGATGCCGCCCATCCGTCCCATTTGTACACCACCCTCCAGGTGTATCTGGACTGCGAACGCAACCTGGTAAAGACCTCTGAGTGCCTGGGTATTCACCGCAGCACCCTCATCTATCGCCTATCCCGGATTAAAGAAATCATCCCCCTGGATCTGGACTCTCCGAGGAATCGAACGTATCTAAAGCTGTCTTTTTTGCTGCTCAATCAAAAAACTCGCCCGAAGGCGAGTGAAGCCCCAAAATGAACCCTTCCTTTTTTCTCTATCCCTTAAACAAAAACAACGCCGTATAGGCAATGGTATGCTCCCCATAATTGTAGGCAAGCCCATTATCCACACACAGCTGATTCACCAGCAGGCCATAGGCCTCCACAGAGGATGCCGCCGCCTCGGGGAAACGGCAGGGTGCATCGGGGTAGGCGCAGGTTTTACAGTGGGTACAGCTTCCCGCCGCAAGGGCCAGCACATCACCGGCTTTTTCCGTGTTCTCCTGGATCTGGCTGCGCAGCCGGGAAAAATTCTCCCAGTGGGTACTTCCCGCTGCCGCCATTCCCTCAAAGTCAAAGGAATCCTCCAGCTGTGCCACGGTTTGGACAATGAGGCCACAGTCACAGGCCAAAAGGGCACTGGCGCATTCCTCTAAATCCCCGCAGCCCGGAGGACAGGCCCAATTTTTGCCATACTGCCCACAGGCATTGGCCGCGCACATTTTTCGCACCTCCGGGTTGACCACCAGGGTTTCCATCTTCAGCGCGGCCACCTCAGAAAAGCCAGCCCCACGGGCCTGGTCCTTCCAATAAGTTAAATCCATCGACATATTCATTACCCCCTTTTTACCTATTATATCGGCTTTGCAGTCTTTCAAACCATAGATAATCTATCTAATTCCTAAAGACACCCAGAGGGGGATCCTTGTACAGTCCGCCCAATGGTTGATCAGGAATCTGATTCATGGATAAGATGGGCAACTACCGCCATCAGCTCATCCTCATCCTGAATGATAAAATCCGGTGGGGCGACCGCATCCTCCGGCAAGGGATTCCTTCGCCGATTGACCCAGATACTCTGCCAGCCCGCATTCTTGGCTCCCAGGACATCGTTGTGGAAGGCATCCCCAATAAACACACTTTGACCCCCATCAATGCCCAGCCGCTCTTCCACCATCCGAAAGGCTCGGATATCCGGCTTAGCCACTCCCATCTCCCCCGAAATAAAGAAGGATTTCTCAGGGAACCAATGCTTTAACCCCAACGCTTCAATTTTCCGGCGCTGATGGGGTCCCGGACCATTGGTGATAATCCCCATCACCACCCCCCGTTCCTTTAGCCAATCCAAAATCCGGATGATTCCCGGCAGCAGCTGCATATTTGCCTGATTCTTGGCATAAGCCTCCTGGAACGCCATGGCCCTGTCTTCAGATAGGATTGCCCCGCAATCCTCGAAGGCCTTACACACCCGATAAGCGTACATTTTCTCCGGTGGCAGCTCCCCAGCCTCCACCATGCCAAACACCTCATCACTGCGTACCCGGCTGCGTACGAAAAGCGTCTCGATAGGAAGCTCATCCCCATCCCCAAAAATTTCCCGATAAGCCCCTTCAAAAATATCCTTTTGATCGTATAAGGTATCGTCGATATCAAAAATAAAATTCACTCAATTTCCTCCGTTTTTTACGCTTTCTCTTATTATATCACAATCCTTTTTCCCCATTCTATGCTACAATAAGAATAATATTTTACAGGAGGTTTGTTATGGCCATTCAAAGGATTTTAGCCGTTTATTTCAGTGCTACTGGCACCACCAAATCCATCGTCACCACCATCGCCGAAGCCCTGGCCGGGCACCTCAAGCTGCCCATGGAAATCCTGGATTTCACCCTTCCCCAAAACAGACAAACACCCCTATCCTTTACCAAAGAGGACCTTGTCATCCTGGGGACACCAGTCATCGCCGGGCGTGTCCCCAACGTGCTGCTGCCCTATCTGTCCACTATGGAAGGGGGCGGCGCTTTATCCATCCCTGTGGTGGTTTTCGGTAACCGCCACTACGATGATGCCCTTGTAGAGCTCCGGGATATTCTCTTAGATGCCCACACCCACCCCATCGCCGCTGGTGCTTTTATCGGTGAGCACTCCTTTTCCCGTATTCTGGGTGCCGGCCGCCCGGATGACGAAGATCTCGCCACTGCTGTTTCCTTTGCCCACCAGGCCGCCGCATATCTGGAGGCCGCCACCCCTGTTGCCGTGGATGGAACACCCAAGCCCTACCGTGGGTATTACAAGCCCCAGGACCACCTGGGCAACCCCATTAATATCCTTAAGGTGAAACCAAAGACCAGTGATGCTTGTAATGGCTGTGGCCTTTGTGCCCACCGCTGCCCCATGGGCTCCATCAACCCAGGGGATTATACCCAAATTACCGGTATCTGTATTAAATGCTGTGCTTGTGTAAAAGCCTGTCCCCAGGCTGCCAAGTACTATGATGATCCCGGGTATTTATACCATCAACGCGAACTTGAGGAGATGTACCAAAGGCGAGCCCAGCCCCAATTGTTTTTTCCCAAGGATGCCGACTAGCCATTGAAAGGACTGACCTGCCATGCTTTTATTTCCCCTCAACTCCAAACTTGAAATTTTTGTCTTTATCTTAAATATCATTATGACCTTTGTCATCATTTTTTTGGAACGTAAAACGCCTAAAAGCACCTACGCCTGGCTTCTTTTTCTTTGGATTATTCCCATCCTGGGCTTTGTATTCTATCTCTTCCTCTCCCAAAACCTGACCCGGCGTAAAATTTATCGCTATGATACCCCAGAGGAAGAGGAGTACCAAAAAATGATGCTTGGAAAGAGCCTTATCCATTTCGGCTCTGATGACGACACCCAAAAACAGCTTTTTCACCAATACCATAACAACATTGATTACAACATTAACACCTGTGAAGCCTTTTTCACCAATAATAATTGCATTGACATCTATACGGATGGCCATGCCAAATTTGAAGCCCTCTTTAAGGCCATTGAGGAAGCAAAATCCAGTATCCACCTGGAATACTACATCATCAAATACGATGATCTGGGGCGACGACTTCTGACACTCCTTACGCGTAAGGCTTCCGAAGGGGTGGAAGTCCGACTCCTTTACGATGAAATGGGAGGACGGTATATCCCCCGACGAAAGCTAAAGGAATTTGCCCGGGCTGGTGGAGAATATGGGGCCTTTTTCCCCACTAAGCTCCGGGTGGTCAATTTGAGGGTTAACTACCGGGATCACCGAAAAATTGCCGTCATCGATGGACAAACCGCTTTTATCGGGGGATATAATATTGGCGATGAATACCTGGGGAAAAACCCTAAAATGGGCTACTGGCGGGATACCCATCTTCGGATTTCCGGCTATGCCGTATACGAACTCCAGAGACGATTCTTTTTAGACTGGCGCACCAGTGATAACATTGATCCCATCGATTTAGACCCTGGTTGCATTGGCCGTTATTATCCCGATATGCCAAAAATCTGTGGTGCCGGTATTCAAATCGTATCCAGTGGCCCAGATGATCCCAACCAGGTGATCAAACAGGATTTCCTGAGGATGATTACCAATGCCAAGGAACATATCTACATCCAAAGTCCCTACTTCGTCCCTGACGAAAGTGTCCTGGAATCCTTAAAAATCGCCATTTTATCCGGGGTCGATGTCCGGATTATGATTCCGGATAAGCCCGACCACATCTTTATTTATTGGGCAACCCTGGCCTACGTAGGTGAACTGGTGGAGTACGGTGCCAAAATTTATATTTATGAAAATGGCTTTCTTCATGCCAAAACCATCACCGTGGATGATGAAATCTGCGCCGTGGGCTCCTGTAATTTCGATATCCGAAGCTTCAGCCTGAACTTCGAATCCAACGCCTTTGTTTACGATCAAGGCACCGCCACCGCACTGCGTCATATTTTTCATAGGGATATTGAAAAATCTCAGCGCTATGATCTGGAGACCTACCGCAGCCGTCCCCGACGGATTAAAATCAAGGAATCCATCTCCCGATTATTTGCACCACTATTATAAAAAACGCCCCCTTATCCAGGGGGCATTCAAAGTGAAGACAAAGTGGTGTAGCACGGTCAGAGAGAGGATAAAAAAGATTCACCCCGGACCCCAGGCGCTGACGAACAAAGGGAAAACCCTCAGTCGTCAGTGCGCAAAACCTTCGGTTTTGATCAGGTTTAAGGCGGGTTTACTTTCTTAATTTGATGGCAACCAAAACGCCAGCCCGCAGGGGCAACCGGGGTTCTCGTATTTTTATCATCACCCTGACCTGGGTTTGTCGACACACTGAACGCCCCCTTATCCAGGGGGCATTATAGACTGTGTACAAAGAGGTACAGCCCTTACCGAGGGTTTAGTTCCAGCTCTGAAGCATCCAGAATCTCGGTAATCCGGGGTTCATAAGCCTTTCCAAAGGTTCCCCGGCGATCAAGGACCATGATCAGACCAAAGGCCGCCGCAGTGAGTAGAATCCCCGTGAAAAATGCGGTGATGGCTTGATCCCAGCCCAGGGCAGGCGCCGCAAAGAAACCTGCCACACAGCCTAAAATAAAGGCAACCAAGGGGATACCATAGGCAATACTCGTAGCCTTCATCACATTGCCAAATTCCATTTCCACAGCCACGGTATCTCCCACCACTGCACCCAAGGGATTCTGGGCCAGGGTGGTCATGGTCATCTTATCCTTACCCACCTGGCAGGCCCCACAATCACCACAAGCCGCATGGCGCTTAATGATGACCTTCGCTTTATTTCCATTTCGCTTTTTAACGATTCCAATTTCTTTCATGGGTTTACCCTCCTTTGAAAAAAAACGCCCCCGTAATGGGAGCGTCTTCCATTAAATTAATGGGTCATCAATGCTGATGCCCAGATCAATGAGCTGGTCCAGCTCTGCCGGTGCCGGCGCATCACTCATCAGACAGCTATGATTCTGGGTCTTGGGGAAGGCGATGACATCCCGGATATTATCAATATCCAGAAGCATCATGACAAGGCGATCCAAACCAAAGGCCAATCCACCGTGGGGCGGTGTGCCATATTTCAGGGCTTCTAAGAGGAAGCCGAACTGACGCCAGGCGGATTCCATGCTCATGCCCAGGGCCGCAAACATTTTTTCCTGGATGTCCTGGTTATGGATCCGGATGGAGCCCCCACCCAGTTCAACTCCGTTGACGACCATATCGTAGGCATCGGAGCGCACCTTGGCCGGATCGGTTTCCAGCATCGGAATATCCTCGGTCAGCGGTGCCGTAAAGGGGTGATGTTTGGCAGTATAACGGCCGGCTTCTGCATCGTACTCCAGGAGTGGGAAGTCAATGACCCAGAGAAAATTGAACTTACCTGAGAGGTCGAATTCCAGCTTCCGAGCCAGTTCCAAACGCAACTGGCCTAAAGAGGTACAGACGATTTCGTCGGTATCGGCCACCATGAAGATCATATCTCCAGGTTCTGCACCCATCCGGGCGAAGATGGCGTTCTTTTCTTCTTCGGAGATAAACTTTAAGATGGGGGATTTCATATCCTCTTCTTTAACATCAATCCAGGCCAGTCCCTTGGCCTTGTAAACCTGGGCAAATTTTTCCAAATTCTTGATGGTCTTTTTCGACAGCTTGCCCTGGGCATCCTTGGCGATGATGGCCCGGACAGAGCCGCCTTTTTTAATGGCCCCAGAGAAAACTTTGAACTCACTTTCCGCCAGGATGTCCGACAAATTCGTAAGTTCCATCCCGAAGCGGGTGTCTGGCTTATCGGAGCCATAGCGATCCATCGCTTCAGCATAGGTCATGCGCATAAAAGGGGTTTGAAGCTCAATCCCTCGGATTTCCCTGAAAATTTTGGAAATCATTCCCTCCATAATGGGCAGAATATCATCCTTAGTCACAAAGGACATTTCCATATCAATCTGAGTAAATTCTGGCTGACGGTCCTGACGAAGATCCTCATCCCGGAAACACTTAGCAATCTGATAATAGCGGTCCATGCCGGAAATCATCAGAATTTGTTTAAAGAGCTGAGGGCTTTGGGGCAGGCCAAAGAACTTGCCATTTTGAACCCGGGAGGGCACCAGGAAGTCCCGGGCCCCTTCTGGGGTTGGTTTCCCTAAAATGGGGGTTTCGATTTCGCAGAAACCTTCATCGTTTAGATAATTCCGGGCGATGGACATGACCTTTGCCCGGGTCATCAGGGTTTTCTGGTTCTTGGGTTTACGCAGGTCCAGATAGCGGTATTTCAGGCGAACGGCTTCGTTGGATTTATCATCATCCTCCACATAAATGGGAGGAGTGGCTGAAGTATCCAAAATGGTTAGATCCGTTACCATAACCTCAACCTCACCAGTGGGCATCTTGGGATTGACATTGGCGGCTTCCCGCATCCGGACGGTCCCTTCAATGCACAACACATATTCGCTGCGAACGGTTTCGGCCTCAGCAAAAACAGCAGGTGCCACTTCTTCATTAATCACTAATTGCACAATCCCGGAACGATCCCGGAGATCCACAAAAATAACCCCGCCCAAATCCCTTCGGCTATCGGTCCAGCCCGATAGCTTGACGGTTTGTCCATCATATGTTTTATTCATCTCGCCGCAAAGGGCGCTTCTAAAATGTGTTTTCATTATGCCTCCTGAAAAATTCACGTTTCATATCCCCTAATTATATTCAATAGACCCGTATCCTGTCAAGGAAGATTCTCGCTGTAAGCCGCAATCTTCCGTTCGATAATGGATGTGATCCGTTCATTATAGGTTCGGATATCTTTAACCGTGAATATCTTGCCGAAACGATCGGTATCCGCGTGGTATACTTTGCCGGAGGAGCCAGCTCCAATGCCGATGATGGTTTGACGTTCTGCCATCATCAGGATATTATAGATGCCGTCACAACCTGTCCGGGCATAACCAATGTTTTCCCCATTCCCCTGGGTGTACTTCTGGCGGTAAAGGTAGTAGGGGTGATATCCTCCGGCTAACGTTCGCCGGGTGATTTCCTCATAAAAGTCCTCATCGTAAAGCTGGGTCACCTGATGGCCCTGGGCCTCCTTGATGGCTGATCCCTTTTTAATGGCCAAGCTATGGACCGTCAGGTTTTCCGGTGCCATGGCGATGACCGCGTCTAAGGAATCCAACACCCGCTGGGGAGCCTCCTCAGCCAATCCGACAATGAGGTCCATATTCACGCTTTTAAATCCCACCTCCCGGATGATTTCCAGAGTTCTTCGGATATCCTCAGGGCTGTGGTTTCGGTTGATGGCCCTTAGGGTTTCGGCATTCATGCTTTGGGGATTGAGACAAACCCGATCCACACCGTGGCCCTTTAAGAGCACGAGCTTCTCCCGACTCGTCGTCTCTGGCCGCCCGGCTTCAAAGGTAAATTCCCGGAGATCCCGGTGGATGAAGTCCCCTTCCAGGGCATTTAGCAGGATTTCCAGCTGGGCCGCTGAAAGGATGGAGGGGGTGCCCCCGCCAATGTACAGAGTGTCGATGGTGAGTTCCTTTTCCCGCACCATCTGTGCCATGGCCTTTATTTCCAAGAGCAGGCTGGTCAGATAGGTCTCGGCCAATTGACCTTTTTTGTCGGCCACCGTGGAGACAAAGGAGCAGTAGCTGCATTTTGCCGGGCACAAAGGAACGCCAAGATAGACACTCACCCGCTTTGGGTCCAGGGGATAGACAATGGGCATCTCCCCCTGGGCCAGGGTAGCCGCCAGCATGGCCTTTTCCGGAGAAACATTGTAACGCTTCACCATCTGCTTCGCCGCCCCCTGGGTATCCTGCCCCTCCTTCACGATGAGCTGATGGGCAATTTTAACGGGCTTCACCCCGGATAAGGATCCCCAGGCCATGGGGTGCCCAAAGAATGTGACTAAAAACAGATAAAGAAACCCTTTGAAAGTATCTTTTTCAAGGGGTTTCCCGGAAAGATTATATTCTTTTTGATACTTCCTTCCCGCCTTATCCCATCCCTCAAAGGTCAGAATATCTCCGGCGTAGGTAATGTTAATATTCCGGGGGCCCTCACCATTAAAGACGAGCTCAGCAGCTGGGTCGAATTGCTGAATGAGCTCCAGACAGGGCTGCTCCCACAGCCCCGGCTGAAGCCCAAAGTTGAACCGGTTAATCATTATCCCCTCCGAACGAAGGGGTTCGCCCGCTTTTCATAGCCGATTACGGAATCTTCCCCGTGTCCCGGCAAGACCTTCATATCCTCGTCGTATTGGAGCAGGGTGCCCAGGGAATCGATGATTTGATCATAATCCCCACCGGGAAAATCCGTCCGTCCGATGGAGCCCTGGAATAGGGTGTCCCCAGTAATCATAAAGGTCTCATCGATGAAGGATACCCCTCCTGGGGTATGTCCTGGGGTGTGCACCACCTTCAGCGCCTCCCTTGGTCCGATTTTGATCTGATCTCCGTGCTGCATCAGCACGTCCGCTGCCTCGAAGGTCATGGGATTTCCCACCATAGTGGAAATGTTTTCCCCGGCAGAAGTCAGACAGCCGGCATCATCTCTGTGGATATACACCGGTGCTCCAGTCAAATCCCGGATTTCCTGAAGCCCACCGATATGATCGAAATGGCCGTGGGTCAAAAGAATCTTCGAAACCTTCAGCCCTTCCCTTTGGATGAAATCCACCACCCGATCATCGGGATAGCCGGGATCCACCACGGCAGCATCCTTCGTGGCCTTATCCCACAGAATATAACAATTGGCACCCATGGGGCCAACCATGAATTTTTTAACTTCCATCACTTACCTCTAAAAATTCTTCTCACTGTCCAGGAGGATCGTTACTGGGCCATCGCCAAGGATGGTCACTTCCATGTCCGCCTGAAACGCGCCAAAGGCCACCCTTTTAATGGGCTGGGCACTGATTTTCTCTACAAAACGTTTGTATTTCTCCTCAGCCAGTGCCACCGGACCGCTTCGTATAAAACTGGGGCGACGGCCCTTCCGGCAGTCGCCGTAAAGGGTAAATTGGGACACGACTAGCAATTCCCCATCCACATCACCCAGGGAAAGGTTCATTTTATCATCTGCGTCCTCAAAGACTCGAAGACCCACCACCTTATTGATGATATAATCCATATCTGCCTCCGTATCATTTTCCTTGATTCCCAGAAGCAGGTTAAATCCCTTCCCAATTTCACCAACCACCTCACCATCCACCGTCACCGATGAGGCCTTTACTCGTTGTATCACTGCTCGCATCGCTCCTCCTATACCCGCTTAACCGTAATGATCTCAGGAATTTTATTAATATTTTTAATGAGGAGATTCAGCTCTCTCCTGGACTTCACTTCAAAGCTGGCTTCAAAAAAATCATACTCCCCACGTTCATTTCGGGCGGTCAGGGCATTTAAAGGAATATTCATCTCAATAAAAAGCTTGGACAGTTCAATGAGCAGCTCTCGCTTCTCATGCGCTTTAATGTGAATTTCCGCATTAAAGCTGCCATCCACCCCAAATTTATTCCACTCCACCGTAACAATCCGGGACGGATCCGTAATATTCAGTACATTGGGACAATCCGTCCGATGGACCGAAATCCCGTTGGTCTGGGTGATGTAACCGATAATTTTATCCCCAGGCACGGGGTTACAGCATTTGGAGTAATGGACATCGATATCGCTCTGTCCAGCTACCACCACATTGCTGGTGGTTTTTCGCTTGGTGGTCGGTTTTTTAATGACAACCTCTTCCACCTCTTCCGGAAACTCTCCAGGGAAAAGAAGGCGCATCTTCTGGAAAACCGTTCCCATCTTCACCCCATTATACCCCAGGGCAGCGTAGAAATCATTAATGGTCTTGTAACCCAGTTTATCGCTGAGAATTTCCAGCTCGGCAGCACTGGCCAACTTGGTATCGGTCAGCCCTTGTCGCTTAAGCTCTGCCTCCAACATCAACTTGCCCTTGGAGACATTTTCTTCCTTTTCTTCCCGCTTAAAATACTGCCGAATTTTATTCCGGGCATGGGCACTCTTCACAAAATTCAGCCAATCCCGACTGGGTCCATTGGAATTCTTAGAGGTCATGACCTCCACAATATCTCCATTGTTCAGGGTATAATTCAGAGGCACAATTTTATTGTTAACCTTCGCACCTACACAGCTGTTTCCGATATCGCTGTGAATCCGATAGGCAAAGTCCAAGGGACAGGAGCCCATGGGCAACTCAATGACCTTTCCCTTGGGAGAAAAGACATACACCTCTTCGTTGAGAAGATCCACCTTAATGGTTTCCAGTAAATCCCCAGCATTATCCAGCTCGCTTTGCCATTCCATAATCTGGCGGAGCCAGGACATCTTATTCTCGTAGCGGAGCTCCTTACCCTTGCTTTCACCCATGCCCTCTTTATATTTCCAATGGGCTGCAATCCCATATTCCGCAGTTTCATGCATTTCCTTGGTTCGGATCTGGATTTCAAAGGGCTCACCATTGGGTCCGATGACCGTGGTGTGGATGGACTGGTACATATTGGGCTTTGGCATGGCGATATAGTCTTTAAACCGGCCAGGTATGGGCTTCCACTGGGTGTGGACGATGCCCAAAACCCCGTAGCAGTCCTTCACACTTTCCACAATCACCCGAACCGCCACTATATCGTAGATTTCATCGAATTGCCGGTGCTGAGCCTTCATCTTACGATAAATGGAATAAAAATGCTTAGCCCGGCCATAAATTTTAGCCTGAATCCCCACATCCCCAATTTTAACCTTGAGGACATCGATGACCTTGCCAATGTATTCCTCCCGGACCTGCTTTCGCATCTTTACCTGTTTGACCAGATGGTAGTAAGCCTCGGGATCCAAATATTTCAGTGCCAGATCCTCTAACTCTGCCTTAATGGCCTGGATCCCCAGACGATTGGCAATGGGGGCATAAATATCCATAGTCTCCCGGGATTTTTCCTGCTGCTTCCCAGGGGTCATGTATTCCAGGGTCCGCATATTGTGAAGGCGGTCCACCAGCTTAATCAGGATTACCCGGATATCCTTGGACATGGCCATAACCATCTTCCTAAGATTCTCCGCCTGATTTTCTTCCTTGGACTGGAATTCAATCTTCCCAATCTTCGTAACCCCTTCCACCAGCTCTGCCACTGTCTCACTGAACTCCTCAGCAATAAAATCGTGGGTATAGATGGTGTCCTCAATGACATCGTGGAGCAGGGCCGCCACAATGGTTTCCACATCCATGTGGTATTCCGCTAAAATATATGCCACTGCCACAGGATGGATAATATAATCTTCTCCGGATTTTCGCTTCTGTCCCGAGTGGGCCTTATCCGCCAGATCGAAGGCACGCAGGATCATCGTCGTATCCGCTGATGGATCGTACTGCTTAACCAGCTTGATGACGCTGTCGATTTTGTTACTTACTGCTTGGTTCGCCATGCGATGCCTCCTTTCTTATTTGCCATGTCAAAGCCATCCCTTAATAGGGATAAGAGACGATGCTGGATACAAAATAATCCTTCAGCAGATCCCGTCCACCCAATTCTGTCAATTCAATGACAAAAAGGGCCCCACACACCTCACCACCAAGGTTTTCCACCAAATCGATGGCGGCCTTCATGGTCCCACCGGTGGCCAGCAGGTCATCGATGATGAGTACCCGATCCCCAGGCTTGATGGCATTGTGCTGAATTTCAATGGTATTGCTGCCATATTCCAGAGAATATTTTTGGGAAACAACCTTTCCAGGCAGTTTTCCAGGCTTACGAACCGGCACCAACCCTGCACCTAAGCGATAGGCCAAGGCAGAGCCAAAAATATAGCCTCTGGCTTCAGGAATGACCACAATATTGACATCCAAAGCCTTGGCAATTTTATACAAATCATCAATCACCGCTCTAAAAGCATCCGGATCCTTAATCAGGCTGTTAATATCCTTAAAACTGATACCTTCCTTGGGGAATCCTTCGTACACTGAAATTTTGCTCTTAAAATCCATCTTAAAACCTCTCCTCTGATTCTTTAAGAAAGTACTGATTCGATCAATCAGCGCCTCCAAGATATTTCTTTAATTTTAGCACTAATGGGGCCTTTTGGATATCTTTTTTTTCATTGGTTTTACATTTCTTCCCATAAATAACCCCCCGTTTTAATTTAAATTCAATGAGTCCCACCTCATTCAGGGCATTTAAACCCACCAACAATTGAAAACTATTCATTCCAGGACAGTAAGACCGGACATCATCAAAGGGAAGCGCCCGTATTTTTTCAAAATCCATCATCTTGTAAACAGCAATCAATGCGTTGCGTTCAGGTAGCAATCTATTACAGGGATAGTGCCAGATTGGCAATGCCAGAAGATTCTCCCCCTCTTCCTTTTTTAGGGCAGACACCCACTCCCAGGCCTGCTGATGATCCATAAGGGGATCTCCCTTTAAATCCACCACCATGGGCTGGATGGTTTCATTTCCATTAAAGGCATTCATTTTTAGTTTGCAAAGCAGGGACACCGCTCCGCTCCGTACCTGGGTATCGCACTCACCCAAGCCAAAACCCACACACCGCAGGCCATCCACCGTAAAAGATAAATGATCCTGGTTTTTCCCCATTCGCCTTACATCTGTGGCGTGGACCTCCCCCATCTTAAAGACCGGGCCAGGGTTTCCAATACCGTAGGGCTCACAGAGGGCAAGCTCCTCCATCAGCCCTTCATCCACAGCATCCGCCGTAATCTCCCCATCATAATAGATGGTCTTTTTCAAATGTTTCCTGGCACCGGTAGACTTTCCCCAGTCCTCCAGGCCCTTTACAAGCTCTGGAATACGCTCAGCCGCCAGGGAAAACCCCGCCGCCTGCTCATGACCACCGAAGGACGCAAAGAGGGACGCACAGCTGGATAGGGCCGCGAAGATATCAATCCCAGGCACACTGCGGCAGCTCCCCTTGGCAACACCATCCTCTCCGATACCCATGACGATCACCGGATGATACCATTTTTCCTGAATCTTACTGGCCACAATGCCAATGACCCCAGAGTGCCATCCCTCACCAGCCACCACCATAAACAGATGATTGTAAAGACCTTCCGCCGCCACCTTTTTCTCCGCAGCGATTTGGATTTCCTGTTCAATATCCTGGCGTTTCTTGTTTTCATCCCTTAAAAAGCAGGCGATGGGCATGGCCTCAGAAATGGTCTCTGCCAGATAAAGATCCACTACCCGGCCCGCTTCTCCCAGACGTCCGGCAGCATTGATCTTTGGGGCAAGGACAAAGCCGATATTTCCAGCATTCACCACCTCAATCTCGCTGACCTCTATAAGGGCAGCAATCCCCGGTGTCAGGGGACCTTCATTCATGGCCCGGATCCCCAGGCTGACCATCACCCGGTTTTCATCCTTCAAGGGCACAATATCCGCCACCGTGGCCAGGGCAGCGCATTCCAGATATCCCATGAGATCCCCATCTCCCCCCTGTGCCCGGTCCAGCGCTTGAACCAGCTTAAAGGCAATGCCGGCCCCGCACAGCTCCGAGAAAGGATACTGGGAATCCGGGCGCTTGGCATCAATGATGGCCAAGGCCTCGGGAAGAGCCGCCTGGCACTCATGGTGATCCGTCACAATGACATCCATTCCCTGGGCATTACAAAAGGCTACCTCTTCCACTGCTGAAATCCCATTATCCACCGTAATAATCAGGCTGGCCCCTGCGGCTTTTACCTCGGCCAGGGCCGTCGTATTCATCCCATAACCTTCCTCTAAACGATTGGGAATCCGGTAGAAGGCATGGATTCCAATTTCTTTAAAATACCCCAGGAGGATGGATACGGCCGTGGTGCCGTCGGCATCATAATCTCCGTAAACACAAACGATTTCCCCATTTTCCCGGGCAGTCAGAATCCGTTCTACCGCAGTTGACATATCCGGCAATAGAAAGGGATCCTGCAGATCCTCCCAATCTGGTTCTAAAAAAGCCATGGCCTCCTCGGCGGAGCCACAGCCACGTTTGATCAGTATCGATGCCGTCAGTGGTGAAACACCGCAGTCCATCACGATTTCCTCAACAAGGGTTTCCCCATTTTCCCCGCCTAAATCACGCGCTTTCCAAATGGTTTCCATTTTTCCTCCAAAGTCGAAAAGCCGGACAGCCTAGGCTGTCCGGCTCATTGTGCTTCTAATCTTACACCTGGGGTGCTTTTTCCTGCCGTTTATCCCGACGTTTACGATTATTTTTCTTCTGGTTTTTCGTATTGTAACGGGTATTCTTAAACTTCTTCTGGAATACCACCCACAGGGGACTGGCCACGAAAATCGAGGAGTAACAGCCGCAGGCAATCCCGACGATGAGGGGCAGCGCGAAATCCTTAATGGCCGCCACACCGAAGATATACAAGGCCAGAATCGCGATCAAGGTGGTTGCCACAGTATTAATACTTCGCTTCAGGGTCTGGTTCACACTGACATCCACTAGAGTCGTCAGATTCTGCATCCCCATCACATTTTCATTTTCACGGATACGGTCGAAGACCACAATCGTATCATTGATGGAATACCCCAAAATGGTCAACACCGCCGCGATAAAGGGGGCATTCACCTGGATCTGGAAAAGGGCATAGACCCCAATGACCACAATAATATCATGAACCAGGGCGAGGACCGCCGCCAGGCCAAAGTAAAACTCAAAGCGGAAGGTGATGTACACCAGCATCAATGCTATGGCCACCACCGAAGCCAAAACTGCATTACGGGCGGTTTCTGTCCCCACGGACGGGGTAATGGTATCCACGGATACTAAATCTGCATCGGTCAGCTTATACTCCGTTTTAAAGGCATTAAAGAGATCGGTTCGCTGCTCGGTAGTCAGACTTTCCTTGGTGCTGATAACAATTTGCTCCTGGGCATCTCCCGAATAAGTGATATCTGCATTTTTATCATACTGATCAGTGATTTTTCGGGCATCATCCGTATTAAAGGTGGTGTGCAGGTCAATGGTGACAATGGTCCCCCCCACAAAATCAATCCCGAAGTTGAGGCCTCGAATGGCCAAGGCTCCCAGGCTGATAACGATCATAATCAGGGAGATAATAAACCAAAGCTTTGTTTTTTCAACCAATTTAAGTTGTCTTTTCATTTTACTCTCCCTCCCTAAATTCCATAAAACTTCGTGCTATTAACCAGATGGGTTCCCAACACCAGCTTGATCAGATGCTTGGTTACCACCACAGCGGTTATCATACTCAGCACGATCCCCACAACCAGGGTGAGGGCAAAGCCCTGGACACTGCCGGAGCCCAGGAAGAATAACACGAAGCCTGCAATCAATGTGGTAATATTAGAGTCTACAATGGTCCCCATTGCCCGTTTAAACCCAGCGTCAATGGCTTTATCCATGGAGCCGCCGTTTTGTGCCTCATCCTTAATTCGCTCAAAGATAATGACGTTGGCATCCACAGCCATCCCGATGGATAGGATCATCCCAGCGATACCGGGCAGGGTCAGGGTAACATTCATTTCAACCATGATAATGAGGTCCACCATGATGTAGACTAACAATGCCAAATCGGCAATAAAGCCTAGTCCCCGGTAAAACAGCAGCATAAAGATCAGAACAGCGGCGATACCGATGGCCCCGGCAAAAATACTTTGCTGGAGAGAATCCTGTCCCAGGGTCGGCCCGATGGTAGTCACCTCAATGGGCTCCAATTCCAGGGGAAGGCTACCGCCCCGGATGAGCTCGGCCAGCCGGCTGGCTTCATCCATATCGGACATCCCCTCAATGATGGCTTCGCCATTGGTAATGGCCGCATTGACCTTTGGGGCACTGATGGTTTCACCATCTAACTCAATGGAGATCACCTGATTTAAGTACTTCTGGGTTGCGGCGGCGAATTTTTGGGTCCCTGATTCATTGAATTTCAAGGTAACGACAGACTCTTCCACGCCACTGCTGTTATTCTGCTTCACCGCTTTGGAATCAGACACATCATCCCCGGTGAGGATCACGGTCCCATCCGGTGCAAGGAATTCCAGTTTAGCCGTTTTCCCGATAAGGTCTAAGGCCTGTTGTTGATCCTGGATCGAAGGGATGGAAACCCGAATACGATCATCTCCCTGTTTCGTGACTGTGGCTTCACTAACCCCCAGGGAGTCCACCCGTTTTTTAATGGCTGAGACGGTACTGTCCATTTTTTCTGAATCGACACCGGAGCCATCCTCGGTCTTAGCTTGAAGGACCACATTGACCCCACCAGTTAAATCAAGGCCATAGTGCATTCGGTCTCCAATTTTTCCGATATCATAACGACCAATGGTGATCCCATTAAAGAGCACATAGCCACAAAAGGCCAGAAGGGCCATAAAGACCACCAATATCACGGTTTTTTTCACATTTACTTTTTGCTTCACTGGTTCCTCCTCATTTCTTTTGCCAAATTATCTTAGAGGGCTTCCAAAACCTTTGAAAAACGCACCAAGCGCTTCAACAATTCTTCTTTTCCCAGTACTTCCATAATCATGGCCAAATCCGGTCCATGCATTTCACCCGTCAGCATAATACGTGTCGGCATATAGAGCATTTTCCCTTTAATTTTCTCCGCTTTATGCTCCTTCTGGATGGCCTTTAAAATAGCCATCATGGACGGTGCATCCACCACCTCAGCCGCTTCAATCTTTTCCATCAAAGCGCCATGGAGTACCGGAACGCTTTCTGCCTTAATGATTTCCAGGCTTTCTTCATCGGTGATTTCAAAATCACTGTTAAAAATCAGGGCCACTTCATCAGGCACCTGGGCAAAGTATTCCAGACGGTCTCTAAGAAGCTCTGCAATCGTCCCAATCCATTCCCTCTTGTTCTCAATATCATCAGCCGTAATGTAACCAGCCTCCAAAAGATAAGGAATGCAATGGTCGGTTAGAGCCTCTGGTGATAAGGCCTTAATGTAGTGGGCGTTCATCCAGTTAAGCTTGCTGCGGTCAAAGACGGCCCCGGAGCGGTTGATCCGGGATAAGTCGAAGGCCTCCACCAATTCCTCCATGGAGAAAATTTCCTGATCCCCTTCAGGGCTCCAGCCCAACAGGGCCAGAAAATTCACGAGTGCCTCTGGTAAATAGCCCTTTTTCAGGAAATCCCCAACAGAGACATCCCCCTGGCGCTTGCTCAGCTTTTTATGATCGTCATTTAAAATATTGGATAAATGAACGAATTGGGGGGCTTCCCACCCCAGGCATTCATAAAGGTATACATGCTTTGGTGTAGAGGGCAGCCATTCTTCCCCACGGATGACATGGGTAATGCCCATAAGATGGTCATCCACTACCACTGCAAAATGGTAGGTGGGGAAGCCATCGGCTTTAATCAGCACCTGATCATCAAGATCATCGGTATTGATCTCAATATGCCCCCGGACCGCATCATCAAAGGCAATGACGGTATTTTCCGGCAGCTTTAAACGAATGACGTAAGGCTCACCTTCAGCAATCCGGCGCCCAATCTCCTCGGGATCAAGATCCCGGCAGTGGCCATCGTAACGGGGGGTTTCTCCTGCTGCCCTTTGGGCCTCCCGAACCGCTTCCAGCCGTTCCTTGGTACAAAAGCAATAGTACGCCTTACCCTCTGCCAGCAGCTGTTCAATATAACGTCTGTAAATATCCAAACGTTCAGACTGGATATAAGGGCCGCAGTCCCCGGATTGCAGGATGCTGCCATCCCTCACCATCAGTCCCTCATCCGGACGAACCCCGGTGATGTCCAGTGCGGCCAGCAGGTTTTCCACGGCGCCTTCTTCATAACGGGTACGATCTGTATCCTCTAAGCGCAGCAGAAATTGACCGCCGTTTTTTTTAGCATATAAGTAGTTGTAAAGTGCAGTCCGCAAGCTTCCCACGTGGACATTCCCAGTGGGGCTTGGGGCGAATCGATCTCTGATCATGTTCTCTCCTGTTACTATATAATGTAATATTTCTGGTCTATTATAACATTTATAAAAGACCTTAACATTCTTTTTCTAGAAACTTTAGCAATAATTTTGAATTGCGTACCAGAGTTTGGCATCCCCGCCAGTGGAGGGCACTCCCTGTAAAGACGGCATCAAAGGTGGCCTCATCCATTTTGGACAGGGCCTTTAGCTCCGGCCAGGCCGCATCCATGGGGCCATCCTCCCAGCACTCCTCTGGCAAATGGGCGTTGTAGGGACAGGCCAGCTGGCACAAATCGCAGCCATAAACAAAGTATTGTACACGCTGCGCCTCTACCTCACTCAGCTTTTTCTTTTGGGTTAAGTAAGAAATGCACCGGCTGGCATCCAGAGAAAACCCCGATTCCAAGGCCCCGTGGGGACAGGCATCCAGACAACGCCTGCAGCTGCCGCACAGGCTTTTAAGGGGAATGGCTGGCACAAAGGCGATGGGTGTGCTCACCAGGATTTGTCCAATAAAAAATCCACTGCCATATTGGGGATGGATAAGGGTATTGTTTTTGCCATAAAACCCTAAGCCTGCCCGCCAGGCACTCCCCCGATCAACCAACTTCCCATTATCCACAAACAAGCGATAATCCAACTGGGGGTGCTTGACCTTCAAGGCAGCCATGAGGGCCTCCATCTTCCGGGATAACCGCAGGTGGTAATCCTCACCCCTGCAAAAAGCAGAAAGACGTCCCTTCCCCTGGGTGTTTTTCGGGGGGGACATCTTGAGTGTATAGGGCAGCCCGATGACAATAACGGCGGCGGCATCTCCATAGGCCTGACGATAGTCCACCCGTTTATCCGGAGGCACCCCCACAAATGGCGTCGGGCCATTCGTGGTCTGTCGTGCCTCCAAATGGGGTTTAATCTCTAAAAGAGGGGTTGCCTCTGTAAATCCGATAATGGGAATGCCCAGGGATGCAGCGACCCGTCGGACTTCAGCCTCCTCAAGCATCGCCCTGGCCATTTTCAGCCGAGGCAATCCGCGCCTCGATAACAGCCCAGGCCTCTTCCTTTCCCCGGCGTTCTGCGGCAGAGAAGAGAAACACATCGGAACGCTGGCGCAGACCCAGGGTCTTAGCAATATTATCCAGGGCCTTTTTCTGCCGGGTTTTGGAAATCTTATCCGCCTTCGTGGCGATGACAATGGGGTCGAGTCCATAATAAACTAACCAATCGTACATGAGCTTATCGTCCTCGGTGGGTTCATGGCGGCTATCCACCAGCTGAATAATTAAAGCCATATTTTCCCGGTTTTGGAGATAATCTTCAATCATCCGTCCCCATTTCTCCCGTTCAGTCTTCGACACCCGGGCATAGCCATAGCCTGGCATATCCACAAACCGAAAGGTATCATTAATCTGATAGAAATTCATGGTCTGGGTTTTTCCCGGCTGGGAGCTGGTTCGCGCCAATCCCTTTCGATTGATCAGGGTGTTGATGAAGCTTGATTTGCCCACATTAGATCGGCCCAATAAAACGACTTCCGGAAGGGCATCCTGGGGATATTGGGCTTCACTGACCGCGCTGATGATAATCTCAGACTTGGTTACATTCATTTTTGACCTCCGAATACAAGTGCGGTGACCTCTTCCATGGTGGAAACCGGATGAATGTTCAGGGCATCCGTCACCACCTGGGGCACCTCTTCCAAATCCTTCAGATTCGCTTTGGGCAGAATGATCTCCTTCACTCCTGCCCGGGTGGCCGCCGTTAGCTTCTCCCGAAGCCCGCCAATGGGCAGCACCCGTCCCCTTAGGGTAATTTCCCCTGTCATGGCCAAATTCCGGGGCACTGCCTGGCCCGTCAGAGCTGAAATCAAGGCGGTGGTCATGGTAATCCCAGCTGATGGGCCATCCTTGGGAACGGCGCCTTCCGGCACATGGAGATGGATATCCTTGGTTTCATAGAAATCCCCTTCAATTCCAAGGGCATCACACCGGGACCGGATATAGCTAATGGCCGCCTTGGCCGATTCCTGCATAACCTCTCCCAATTGACCCGTGATGGAGACTTTCCCTTTGCCTTTGAGAACAGCTACTTCGATCTCCAGGGTCTCTCCGCCAACAGCGGTCCAGGCCAGACCATTGACCAGGCCAACCTCTTTGACGCCATCAACGGTATCAAAGGTGTATTTTTTCATTCCCAGATAGTTTTCCAAATTCTTTGGCGTAATGGAAACCACCTCAACGCCATCCTCCACAATGGCCTTCGCAGCGCCCCGGCACACTCTGGCAATCGTCCGTTCCAGCTCTCGCACCCCGGATTCCCGGGTGTAATAGCTGATAATCCCCTGGAGGGCTTTCTTGTTGATTTTAAAATTCTCATGATTCAGCCCGTGGATTTCACACTGCTTGGGCACCAGATACCGTTTGGCAATTTCCAACTTTTCACTTTCTACATAGCCATTAAGCTCAATGATTTCCATCCGGTCCAAAAGGGGTCTTGGAATAGTAGAAAGGGAATTGGCGGTGGTCAGGAATAAGACATCCGATAAATCGAAGGGCAGCTCCAAATAATTATCTGTGAATGTATTATTCTGTTCAGGGTCCAATACCTCCAGTAGTGCCGCTGCGGGATCTCCCCGAAAATCCTGACTCATCTTGTCGATTTCATCCAGCAAAAAGAGGGGATTGCGGCTCTTCACCTGTTTGAGATGGTACAGAATTCGTCCAGGGATAGCCCCAACGTAGGTTCTGCGGTGTCCACGGATTTCCGCTTCATCCCGCATCCCTCCCAGGGACATCCGGACATATTTACGGTTTAAAGATCGGGCAATGGATTTGGCAATGGAGGTTTTACCCACCCCCGGCGGTCCCACTAAGCAGATAATGGGGGATTTCAGATTATCGGCCAGTTTCAGAACGGCAATGTATTCCAAAATCCGCTCCTTCACCTTATCCAAGGCGTAATGGTCTTTATTGAGGGTACGGCGGGCTTTTCCGACGTTAATCTCCTCTTTGGTTTCCGTGTTCCAGGGCAGGTCCAGTACCCATTCGATGTAGCTTTCAATGACACCGGATTCGGAGGAACCGCTGGGAACCTTGCTTAAATGGGCAATTTCCCCCAACACCTTTTCCCGGACTTCATCACTGACATCCAGGGCTTCCAGGCGCTCTTTATATTCCTCAGACTTCCCGATGACATCGGTATCCCCCAGCTCATCCTGGATCACCTTGATCTGTTCCCGAAGGACATATTCCCGTTGGTTTTTGTCCACTTCCTCTTTGACCTTCTCGTCGATATCCTGTTCGATTCGCGCCATCTCGATTTCATCCACCAGTACTTCATAGGTGGCCATCAGACGCTTGTTAATGTCTGTTTCCTGGAGAATGCGCTGGGCCTCGGGGAGGTCGAGCATCAAATTCGCACAAATCAAATCGATGAGTCGGTCCGGGTCATCCACCATGTCCAGGGTTGCAGCCATATCCCCTGCAATCTTCCGGGTCATCATCATATATTGGGTAAAGGTTGCGCGGATCATCCGCATCAAAGCCCTGTTTTCCTTGTTATCGTAAAAGATGCTCTTTACCCCTTCATAAAGCACCGCAAAATAAGGATCGATACACAAGTACTGGGTAATCTTTGCCCGTTCCTTGATTTCTACTAATACGCGCATTAAGCCATCGGGCATCTTAAGGGTCTGTTTTACCTTGGCAATACAGCCGACTTCAAAAATATCCTCTGGTGCCGGATCTTCCTTTTGGGCATCCTTTTGTTCCACCAGGAGGACCATTTGATTCTGGGTCATGGCCATTTCCAGTGCATTAATGGATTTTTCCCGGCCAATATCGAAATGAATGACCATTCCAGGAAAGACGCTCATCCCGCGCATGGGGATCAGAGGGATACCATCTACCACTTCCAGTGCCAAACGTTCGAGTTCTTCAAAGGCCTGGCCCATTTCAGGCTGAAGGGTTTCTGTGTTCTCATTATTAATTTTCATTTTCCACTGACTTCCTTTATGTTAAAAAGAGCAATCGTAATGATTGCTCTGTCATCGCTATGATACATTCGCTTTTGTTACCTTTGCATCTTCATCCTTTCGGATAATAGTGGGTTCAGCAGTATGATCTACCGCTGCCTTGCTGATGATGACCTTTTCCACCCCTTCTTCCGATGGAATGTCGAACATGATGTCCGTCATCAGGTCTTCAATAATTCCCCGCAACCCCCGGGCCCCGGTTTTGTTGTCCAAGGCCTTTTTGGCAATGGATACCAATGCATCGGGTTCAAACTCCAAGGTAACCCCTTCAATGGCAAACATCTTTTGATATTGCTTCACCAGGGCATTCCTGGGCTCCGTCAAAATCGAAATCAATGCTTCTTCATCCAGATGCTTTAGGGTGGCAATAACGGGAATCCGGCCAATGAATTCGGGGATCAGACCATATTTCAAAAGATCCTGGGGCTCCACCTTTTGCAGCATGGCGTCCTCTTCCTTTTCCTGGGTGGTCTTTACTGTAGCGCCAAAGCCCATGGACCCCTTTTCAAGGCGTTTTTCAATGACACCCTCCATTCCATCAAAGGCTCCGCCACAGATGAACAAAATACCCGAGGTATCAATTTGGATGAATTCCTGGTGGGGGTGCTTCCGTCCGCCCTGGGGCGGCACATTGGCCACTGTTCCCTCCAGTATTTTCAGGAGGGCCTGCTGGACCCCCTCCCCACTCACATCCCGGGTAATGGATGGGTTATCGCTTTTCCGGGCAATCTTGTCGATTTCGTCAATGTAGATAATGCCCTGCTGGGCACGGTCCACATCCATATCCGCTGCCTGGAGAAGCTTTAAGAGTATGTTCTCCACATCCTCGCCCACGTAACCTGCCTCGGTCAGGGAAGTGGCATCCGCAATGGCGAAGGGCACCTCCAAAATCCGGGCCAGGGTCTGGGCCAGAAGGGTTTTTCCAGAGCCCGTTGGGCCGATGAGCATGATGTTGCTTTTTTGCAGCTCCACATCATCGTCCCCCTGGACTTCTGAGTTAATACGTTTGTAATGATTATATACCGCCACTGCCAGGGCTTTTTTAGCATCATCCTGGGCAATAACGTAGGCATCCAGGCAATCTTTAATTTCCCTGGGTACAGGTACAACCTCATAGGTAATGGCTACCGGCTCTTCTTCACTACTGATGATTTCTTCGCACAGGGCGACGCATTCATCACAAATGTAGACACCGGGCCCGGCGACCATGCGCTTCACCTGGGATTGGGTTTTTCCACAGAAGGAGCAGGTCACCTGGTTGATTCCATCATTAAATTCTGACATGATAATCCCTCGCTTCTATCGTGAGGCGATGACTTCATCGATGAGACCATAGGCCTTTGCTTCTTCAGCGGTCATAAAGTTATCACGGTCCGTATCCTTGGCAATGACATCCAGGGGCTGTCCCGTGTTCGCACTCAGGATTCGGTTTAATTTCTCGCGTGTCTGCACCAAATGCTTGGCATGGATTTCTACATCCACACTTTGGCCCTGGGCGCCGCCCAGGGGCTGATGAATCATGACCTCGCTGTTAGGCAGTGCCAATCGGCGACCGACGGCCCCCGATGAGAGTAAAAATGCCCCCATGGATGCCGCCATTCCTACACAAAGGGTTGATACATCACATTTGATGAAATTCATAGTATCGTAAATGGCAAAACCTGCCGTAACCGAGCCTCCGGGACTATTGATATACATGGATATCTCCTGATCCGGATTTTCAGCCTCCAGGAAGATCAGCTGAGCAACCACTAAGCTTGCTGTGGCATCATTGATCTCACCGTCCAGGAAGACGATACGTTCTTTAAGCAACCGTGAATAAATATCGAAGGAGCGTTCTCCCCGACCGGTCTGCTCAATGACCATTGGAACCAGATTCATATCCATCGTCCTTCCTGATTATTTCTGTACTGCAGCGTCAACCAGGAAGTCTACGGTCTTTTTCCGTTTGATGTTGGCATCCAGGTATTCACGCATTCTGTCATCCACGGTTTCTTTATAGGCTTCAAATTCATGGTTGAAGGCATCGGCGTAGACTTTAATCTCTGCATCCATTTCTTCTTCAGTCACTGCCATCGCTTCAGCTTCCGCAATATCTGCCAGGACTAATTCCATCTTGATGTTCTTTTCAGCGTCTGGCTTCATGTTTTCCCGGAAATCTTCACGGCTGCTACCCGTGAATTTGAAGTAGTCGTCCAGGGAAATTCCCTGAGCCTTCATCTGCTGTTCCATGCTTTCCATGCTGCGATCCACTTCTTCTTCGATCATCAGGTCCGGCACTTCCAGCTCTGCATTTTCGATGGCAAATTCAATAACCGCTCTTTCGGCGTCAGCGCGAAGGGTACGGGTCTTTTCTTCCTTTAATTTTTCAGAAATATCGGCCTTCAGCTCATCTAAGGTATCAAATTCGCTGACATCCTTGGCAAATTCATCATCCAGCACGGGTAATTCCTTTACCTGAACTTCCTTTACCACGACTTTAAAGACAGCATCCTTACCCGCCAGATTATCCGCATGGTATTCTTCTGGGAAGGTAACCTTAACATCGACGGCATCGTCCTTTTTAGCCCCGACTAATTGATCTTCAAAGCCTGGGATAAAGGTGTTGCTGCCCAGCTCTAAGCTATGGCCTTCATCCTTACCGCCAATGAAAGGCTCGTCATCCACAAAGCCTTCGTAATCAATGATGACCGTGTCCCCTAATTTAGCGGCTGCTTCATCATCAGAAATAATCCGGGCGTTTTGGTTTTGCATTTCTGCAAGCTTGGCGGCAATATCTTCTTCGGTAATTTCGGGCTCAAGTTTATTGATTTCTGCCCCTTTATAGTCTTTAAGGGTAACTTCCGGCTTAACCCCAACTTTGACGATAAAGATTGCACCTTCTGCTTCGTCCACCTTTTCGACCTTTTCAAGAGTCGGCCGGGTCACGGCTTCAATTTTGGTTTCTTCCAGGGCATCCTTGTAGGCGCCAGGGAAAGCAAAATCGATGGCATCTTCGACAAAGACACCTTTGCCATAGTGAGCTTCAATAATCTTCCGGGGTGCTTTACCCTTTCTGAAGCCCTGAATTGAAAAATATTTCTTATTCTTTTGATAAGCCTGATTAATTGCTGCTGTAAAATCTTCAGCGACAATGGTTAATTCCATGGTAACGACATTCTTTTCCGTTCCTAAAATCTTTGCGCTCATTGTATCCTCCAACACTCTATATATATTCTTTCTCAATTTGTTCAGTATAACATAGTGAAAAATTTGAATCAAGGGTTTTACCCTGGCTTCATAAGTTTTCCCACAGAATCGACGCATAAAACGAGCCTGGGTTTTTACCCAGGCTCATCGTATTATCCACCTAAATAAGCGGACTGGACTTCGTCATTTGTCATTAATTCCTGGGCATCGCCGGAAAGCTTGATCTTTCCCGTTTCCAGTACATAGGCCCGATTGGCAATGCGCAGGGCCTTTTTAGCATTTTGCTCCACTAAAAGCACGGTCACGCCAGCATTATTGATGGTTTGGATCATGCTGAAGATTTCATCGACCAATATGGGCGCCAATCCCATAGAGGGCTCATCCAATAAAATCATCTTCGGCTTGGTCATCAGTGCCCGGCCCATGGCCAGCATCTGCTGTTCCCCGCCGCTCAGGGTGCCAGCCACTTGCTTGGCACGTTCCTTAAGCCTTGGGAAATAGGTATAAACCATTTCCATATCCGAGGCAATCTCCCGCTTATCCTTTCGGATAAAGGCGCCCATCATCAAATTTTCGTAAACAGACATTTCGGCAAAGACCTGACGTCCCTCTGGGACATGAGCCATTCCCAAATCCGGAATCTGAAAAGCCTTCACCTTGGTAATGTCCTCTCCATTAAATGAGATGACACCACTTTCAGGCCGCAACAGGCCCGAAACGGTTTTAAGGGTGGTCGTTTTACCCGCCCCATTGGCTCCGATGAGGGTCACAATTTCTCCATCGTTCACCTCAAAATCAATGCCCTTGATGGCATGGATTTTACCATAGTATACATTTAAATCTTTAACCTTTAACATGGCATCCTCCTCCCATCAATCGCCTAAATAGGCTCGGATAACATCCGGATTGACTTTGATTTCATCCGGTGTCCCCTCTGCAATGGTCTTTCCATAATCCACCACCAGGATCCGTTCACAGATCCCCATGACAAGCTGCATGTCATGCTCAATGAGGAGCACCGTGATATCAAATTTCTCCCGGATGAAGTGAATGGTTTCCATTAACTCTGCGGTTTCATTAGGGTTCATCCCGGCAGCAGGTTCATCCAGCATCAGTACTTTGGGATTCGATGCCAATGCCCGGGCAATTTCCAGCTTACGCTGCTGGCCATAGGGCAGGTTTTTTGCCTTGGTCTGTTCATATTCCCCCATGTCGAAGATATCAAGCAACTTCCGACACTCATCGTAGGCCCGTTTTTCTTCCTTCCAGAATTTTGGTAAACGGAACATCCCCTGGGCCAGATTATATTTGATAAAATTATTGTAAGCGATCTCCACATTTTCAATGGTGGTCAGATCCTTAAAGAGACGAATATTCTGGAAAGTCCGGGCCGCACCCATGGCCACCACCTGATGGGGATTTTTCTTCAGAATACTCTTTCCTTCAATGAGGACATCCCCTTCGGTAGGCTCATACACCCCCGTCAGGGTATTAAAGATGGTGGTTTTCCCGGCACCGTTGGGGCCAATCAAGCCCACCAGCTCATTATTTCCAAGGGAGAGGTTAAAGTGATCCACAGCTGTCAGACCACCAAAACGCATGGTTACATCTTTCGCTTCTAAAACAGCCATTACATGTCACCCCCATCTAGTGAATCACTGGCTTTACGCCGCTTATCCATGAGCCCTTCAATAAACCGGGTCAGGGAGAATTCATAACGGCCGAGCATTCCCTGGGGTCTGAAAATCATCATAATGATAAGGGCCAAAGAGTATACCAGAAGTCGATATTCCGAAAATTGACGCAGGAGTTCCGGAAGCACGGTCAAAACGATGGCCGATAGAATGGAGCCGGTCAAGCTTCCCAGCCCCCCAAGGACAACAATCACGAACATTTCAATGGAAAACATAAACTGAAATTTACTGGGGTCCAGATATCCCTGGTAGTGAGCATATAAAGAGCCGCCAATTCCTGCAAAAAAGGAGGAAATGGTAAAGGCCAGAACCTTCACTTTGGTGGTGGGAATCCCTGCAGCTTCCGCTGCAATTTCATCCTCCCGGATGGACATGATGGCCCGTCCGTATCGGGAACGTCCCAAGGTAAAAATGAGCACTGTAACGATGATCATCACCCAATATACCGAACCCAAACCCGCTAAACGAGGAATCCCTTTAAGGCCCTGGGCACCACCGGTGGGTTCGAAGTTGACAAAGAAAATTCGAATGATTTCGGCAAAGCCAATGGTCACGATCCCTAAATAGTCTCCCCTAAGCCGCAAACTGGGCGTCCCAATGAGAATACCCACGGCACCGGCTGCAATCCCTCCAACCAGGGACGAAATAATGAGTAGAATAAGCCGCGGAAATTCTGGCATTGCCCCGGTGACAGCCAGACTGACACTAGCCGCTACATAGGCGCCAATGGCCATAAACCCAGCATGACCCAGGGCCATTTCACCCAGAAAACCCGCAACAATATTCAGGCTCAGAGCCATAATAATCATAATGCAGGTCAGAATAACAATACCACTAAAATAAGTAGAGACAATTTTAAAAGTAATCAGCGAATAAATAATAGCAAAAATAGCAAGAATGGCGATAGAATTGACAATATAGGATTTCTTGATGTTCTTTGACATTTCTTACACCTTCTCTTTCATGTTCTTACCGAGGATTCCCGTCGGCTTAAACAGGAGTACCAGGATCAGCACGCCAAAAACAATGGCATCTGCCCAGGTTGAGGATAAGTAGGCTTTGGTCATGGTTTCCACCATCCCAATGATAAACCCACCCAGCATAGCGCCGGGTACGCTCCCGATACCCCCTAAAACAGCGGCAACAAAAGCTTTAAGCCCTGGCATGGTCCCCATTGTGGGTTCGATAATCGTGTAAGCCGTACTGTATAAAATCCCCCCAAGGGCCCCTAAAGCGGAACCGATCAGGAAAGTAATGGAAATGGTCCGGTCCACATTAATCCCCATGAGCACTGCCGCATCCTGGTTTTCAGAAACGGCACGCATCGCACGTCCCTGCTTCGTCTGATTAATAAAAATTTCAAGTAAAACCATAAAAACCACTGAAAGCCCGATGGTAATCAGGGTAATGGAGCTGATTTCCACGCCGCCCACATTAAAAACAACCTGGGGGAATATTTTGGGCATGACCTTGGGATCGGCACCAAAAATAGCAAGGGCCAGATTCTGGAGGAACATACTCACACCAATGGCTGTAATCAAGGCGGATAAACGTGGTGCATTCCGCAAAGGTCGGTAAGCGATGAATTCGATGGCGACTCCCATCACCGCCGTTAATACCATAGAGAATAGAATAACCGCCCAAAAAGGCCAGTTTAAGGTTGCAGCAGCAATAAATGCAAAATACGCACCAAACATCATGATTTCGCCATGGGCGAAGTTAATGAGTTTCAGGATACCATACACCAGTGTATAGCCAATGGCAATAAGGGCGTAAATACTTCCTGAATTCAATCCATTGATGAATTGCTGCAAAAACATATTCATATAGGATAACCTCCTGTTTCTAAAAAAAGATATAGAAGAGCCGAAGCCCTTCTATATCCGACTTTTTCTCATTTAATTCTTGGGCAAAATCAGTCGCCGGTAACAGTGGTGACGTATTTTAATTGGCCATTTTCAATTTTGATGATGGTGATTTCTTTACCCTTGGGGTTACCATTTTCATCAAAAGAGAACTTCCCGGTTACACCATCGTAGGTCATTTCTTTTAATGCTTTAATAACGGCTTCCTTATCCGTGCTGCCTGCATTTTCAATGGCTTTTGCCATGCAGTCCATGGCATCGTAGCCTAATGCAGCAAAGGAGTTTGCAGCTTTACTGTATTTGTCCTTGTATGCCGTAATAAATTTCTGAACGGATTCTTTAGGAGAATCGGCCGCATAATGGTTTGCAAAATATTGGCCTTCTGCTGCTTCAGCATATTCTTCCTGGACACTGTCCCAACCGTCTCCACCAACAAAGGTTGCGGTAATTCCCATTTCCTTTGCTTTCTGGAGAATGGGACCAACGGTTGAATAGTAATCCGGTACGTACACAACTTCAGGATTCAGCTGTTTGATCTTGGTCAACTGTGCGCTGTAGTCATTGTCCTTATCAGAATAAGATTCAGTCCCGAGGATTTTGCCACCCTTGCTTTCAAAGGTCTTGGTAAAGGCAGAAGCTAAACCTTCGGAGTAGGCATTCCCTTTACAGACCAGGATAGCGGCATTCTTAGCCCCTAAGACATCCACTGCATAGTTGGCTCCGGCATTTCCCTGATAAGCATCAAGGTAGCAAACCCGAAAGCTGTTATCTGCACCGACTGTAACATCGTCAGCTGTCGCTGTCGGTGATAGGATCGGCATATTATCTTCCTTCGCTAAATCCTTGATGGCAAGGGCTTCTCCCGAAAGAACCGGTCCAACAATGGCAACAACACCATCATTATCACGCAGTCGATTATAGGCATTGACGGCTTCGGTCGCATCACCCTTGGTATCATAGGAAACTAATTCAATCTTCTTTCCTAAAACACCACCAGCTTCGTTGATTTGATCAACTGCCAATTCAATCCCGTTTTTAGCCGCATTCCCATAGCTGGCTGTATCACCAGTATAAGGGCCAAGTGTTCCGATTTTGATGACATCATCAGAACTGGATGATCCGCCGCCGCAACCACTTAAAGCAAATACGGACAAACAGAGCATCACGACCATAGCTAAGCTGATTACTCTTTTTTTCATATATTCCTTCCTCCCATGAAGTTAATTTAAGGTAATTTTAATATAATCTCACTGGAATATCAAGGAATATCTTCAAATTGTATACATTATTTTTTTAATTCTTTATTTTCACGTTTATAAGTATCACAATAAGGGTTCAAAACACAACTCTCACACTTAGGGTTTCGTGCCGTACATACCTTCCGTCCATGCCAAATAATCCAGTGATGGGCCCGGGACCAATAGGCCTTAGGAATATTCTTCATCAGAGAATGCTCCACCTGCAGCACATTATTCCCTTTGGCCAAGCCGATCCGCCGGGATACCCGAAAAACATGGGTATCAACCGCGATAGCTGGAATATCGAAGGCATTGCTCATCACCACATTGGCAGTTTTCCTGCCAACTCCCGGAAGGGCGGTCAGCGCTTCCATGGTGCAGGGAACAATTCCTCCATGCTCCGCCAATAAGAGGTGGCAGGTCAGCAGAATATTTTTTGCCTTTGTATTGGCCAATCCACAGGTTTTTATTTTTTCCTTCAATTGTCCCTCATTTAAGGTCAGCAACGCTTCAGGGGTATTGTATTCTTTAAAAAGCTCGGCTGTCACCAGATTTACCCGAACATCCGTACATTGGGCAGACAGCATGGTGGCAATGAGGAGTTCAAAGGGGGTCTGATAATCCAACCCACAGACCTGATCCCCATAAACTTCTCCCAAAACTTCGATGACCTTCATTCGTGTTTCTTTATTCATTATCTGCCTCAAACAGGATAAGGGCCATCACCTCCAGGTCCCCCTGACCGATGTTTTGGATGGAATGGGAGCCCCCATTTTTCGTAATCATAACATCTCCCTCAGACAAGGTACAGGATACCCCATCGTCCATCCCCTGGGCGTCTCCCTTTAAAATATAATAAATCTCCCGTTCATGAATATGATCGTGATTTCCCACAGAATGGCCTGGCGGCACAATCATTTTAGCGTACAGGCGTCCGGCGCCACACATTTCATTTTCTGGCAGTACATGCTCAATAACGACATTACCCACACCACCGCGCATTTCCTGTCGCTCTTCAATTTTTTTGTCGGATTTTCGAATAATCATGGAAATAACCTCCTGTTGTTTTAATCCATTATAACATAAAGCCCCCGGTCTTTTTAGACCGGGGGCTTTATTTAATCTTTTTACTGTGCCACAAGAACATCCTCATTAATCAGAGTTCGGACATAGGTCCCGTAGATTCCTGCCGGTATATAACTCCCACTTCCGATGGGGGTATTGTCCGGTGCACCGCACCATACCGAACTTGAAATATTTGCCGTCATCCCATTGAACCACAGATCGACTTCGTTATCCGTTGTCCCGGTTTTACCGGCGGTGGGCAATGAATTTGCCGCACTGGTTCCCGTCCCGCTGGTAACAACCTGCTGGAGAATACTCCACATGGTGCTGGCCGTATTGGAACTCATGACCTGGTGAGTATCCAGTTTGAACTGGCTCTTATCAAACACCTGGTCACCATTTGTCTTTTGAATCTGAACCACAAAATAAGGTTCATTGTAAACACCGTTATTATTAAACACATTAAAGGCCGCTGCCATTTCAAGGGGCTTGATCCCATTGGTCATCCCCCCCAGGGCTGTGGATAGATTATAGTCATCATCTACAATCGTATTGATTCCGAACCCTTTAATCCATTGAATGGCATTATCAACCCCCATGGCATCAAAGGCTTTAACCGCCGGAATATTTTTTGATTGAATCAGTGCCTGACGGTAGGTCATTGCACCGCTGTAGCTGTTACCGTAGTTCTGTGGTGACCAGCCACCAAAGGTGGTCCGTTCATCCATCACCGTCGTATCCGGGGTGATGACACCCTGTTCAAAGGCGCCGCTATAATAAAGAGGCTTAATGCCTGACCCAGGCTGACGGGCAGAATTTGCCATATCTACATCCGTATTCCCACCATAGTAGGCACGCACAGAACCATCGAGGTCAACGGTAACCAGAGCCCCCGTAAATTCATCGCCATAACCAGCATTAGATAAACCAGAGGTAACCGCATTGATGGCGGAGTTCTGATAACGGGTATCAATGGTTGTATAAATCTTATAGCCACCACTGGCAATATTCGTCCGAATATACTCAACCGCTGCATCCTCACTGAGACCCTGCTCCTTCATGATCTTCGGTGCCTGACTCAAGGCATACTCCTGAAGAGCTTTATTGACAAAGGCCTCGTACCCCGGCGTAATCTGATTGTTCAGCTCATCTGCAGACCACGGCACGATGGTGATTTCAGTTGCGTAGGCTTCATCCGCCTGCTGTTGGGTAATATATTTTTCCGACACCATTCGATTAAGAACGACCTTCTGTCGAGCTTTTGCTGCTTCAAAATCACTATTTGGTGCATAGGCAGATGGTGCCTGGGGTAATCCCGCCAGCATCGCACATTCCGCTAAATTACATTCAGCCACCGTCTTGCCGAAATAGGTTTCAGCCGCTTCTTCTACACCGTAGGCAGAAGACCCAAAGTAGTATTCATTAAGATACATTTCCATAATCTGATCCTTGGAATATTTTTCTTCCAATTGCCAGGCAATGGATATTTCTTTAAATTTTCGGTTGATCGAATCGGAAAAGGTTTGCTCTGACCCAATATCCGGCAAATATAAAAGTCTGGCAAGCTGCTGGGTAATCGTACTCGCCCCCTGCCCAGTGGCACTTCTGTTGACAAGGTTCCCCACCAATGAACGGGCAATTCCAAAGAAGTCCACTCCGTTATGGGTATAAAAACGGGAATCCTCCGTCGCAACCAACGCATTCCTTAAGTCCTGGGGGACTTGATCTAAGCTAACATAGCTCTGATTTTTCGAGAAAATTTCCGCAATGACCACATTGTCTGAAGAAATAATCTGGGTTTTTTCTTTTGTCGTATAGGTATCACCTGAGATGTCTACACGGTTCGCCTGATATAATGCAAATACAGTAGCACATCCTGCAATAAAAAGAATGCCTAACACGATCAACACAATCTGCCAGGGTCTGAGTTTTGCCTTATTCTTTTTGGGCAATCCGCGTTGTGGTGAGCCTTTGCCCCCAGTGGTCTTTTTCCTTTTTGGCAATCCTTTTGCCATTATGTCCTTCACCCCTTCTTTTTTTTCCGTCTCTATCTTCTTAGATTGACTCTCTTCAGTCCCACCTTCAACCTGCTTAGGGGAATCGTTCTCCTGAAGACCATTTTTCTTTTCTTCGTTACTCATGTTTCCACCTTTTTTAATTTTCTCGTATCTTTTCCCAAAGTTCCTGCATATCATTTTTAAAATCTGCCCGAAGATGGACCACCCCAGCCTTCGGCAGTGTTACACACATTTCTGTTGAATGGAGAGCCTGACGCTCCATTCCATAATTTGGTAGTCCCTCCACCCGATACATGCTGTCCCCAATAATTGGATGGCCAGCATGGGTTAAGTGAACTCTGATTTGATGGGTCCGTCCCGTCTCCAGCTGCAGTCTTAACAGACTGGCTTCATTATATTCCTCAATCACCTCATAATGGGTGATGCAGGGCTTTCCGGTTTCCAGAACCTGACGCTTAATGCTTTCCTCTGATATTCGCCCAATGGGGAAGGCAATGGTTCCACACTTCTCTTTTAACCGTCCGTGTACCAAGGCCATATAAATCTTTGTGGCCTTCTGGCACATTTTCTCAGACTGAACAAAATGATGGACATAATTATTCTTCGCAATCAGAACGATCCCGGAAGTATCCATATCCAAGCGATTGATAAAGCGAACCTTTGCGTTTTGACCCGTTGATTTAAAATAATGGGCCACAAAATTACCGAGGGTATCGTCCTGATGCCGCTTCGTAGGATGGGTCACACATCCTGCATCTTTATTAACCGCCAACACCTCATCATCCTCATAGATGATATCAAGGGCCCCTGAAACAGGCAAAACATCCACCGCTTCTTCAGGCATCATGACTTCGATACGATCACCAGCAGCCACTGTATCACACAACCAGCAATCTTTACCGTTGATGGTCACGCCCCCAAGGCGCTTAATCCGCCTTAAAAGCCGACTGGAATAACCGAAATCCCTGACCAACAATCGATTTAACGGAACAGGCTCCATCTCTCCGATGCAATATTCATAATGATTGATTCCAGATGGTTCGATGGGACACGCCTCCATTTCCAAGCTTATCTTTACAATTTTATTTCAAACAGCATTGATTTTCAATGGCTATTTCAAAAAACTCGAATTTATTATATCATTACAAGAGCGAGTCTTCCTTAAAGCTCAGATAGGAGTCACTGCCTACAATAATATGATCCAACACGGGAATCCCCACCAGCTCTCCCGTCGCCCTTAAACGATCGGTAATCCGCTGATCCTCACGACTCGGCGCAGGGTCCCCTGAGGGATGATTATGCGCCAGAATGATGGATACTGCACGCTGGCGAATGGCAGCGCTAAACACCTCCCTGGGATGAACCAGGGATGCATTGACAGTTCCGACAGAAATCTCTTCAACCTTGTAGATGCGATTTTTGGTGTTCAGCAATAAAATGACGAAATGTTCCTGCTGATAAAGGCGCATCTCTTCTAAAAGAAAATCCGCCACCTCCTTCGGATTGGTCACCTGGGGGTATTCCACCTTCCCACGGTTTATCCGTCGTCCCAGTTCAACAGCTGCCTTAATTTTAGCGGCCTTTGCTGGTCCAATGCCTTTAAGCACCGGGTTTCCCATCAGTTCCTCAACGCTTGCCGTTAACAGAGCCTCTAATCGATTATCAAAGGTTTTTAATATCTGTTGACTGAGCTCAATGGCTGTTAAATCCGGGGTACCGGTGCCGATGATAATGGCCAAAAGCTCCGCATCGGTAAGGCAGTGGCTTCCGAAGCGACACATTTTTTCCCTCGGTTTATCGTCCTCCGGTAAATCCTTTATTCCAAGATGGTCAATCTTTTTCATTTTTCTACCTCTGTTTACCATTATAGCAAAGGGGGTGTTGGGAGTTGCTTTCGTTTTTTTAACTTTATGTATTAACTTTGTAACAAAATGAAAAAGCAGACCATCTTCTGGCCTGCTCATTCATTTATTCACATTTTATACGATCTTCTTATAATCGATCGGCGGATACTTTCTTTGTTCCTAACACCAGGTTTTCAAAGCGACGTTTCAAATCTTCAGGGTCCTCAGGCATACGGGCATGGGTCCATGAGACAATAATCCCCACCAATCCAAAGGCATAAAATGAAGCGATAAATTCCCGATCCCTGGAGTCCATTTCAACGCCCTTTGCCAATTGATCAATGAGCGATTGGAACATTTCCTGGACCGCATGGGTCAAGTAGCTTTCAAACTCCTTGCTTCCCGAAGCTTTAAAGGCGTTGATGTAAAAATAACTCTCCGCCTTCATGGTTTTCAACATTTCATAAACTTTGTCACTCCAATTATCCAGCGTGAGATCATCCACCAGATAATGAATGGCTTCATTATAGTAAATCCAATCCAACAAATCGTACTTATCCCGAAAATGGTAATAAAAGGTTTGACGATTAATGCCACAGGATTTAGCAATATCCGATATCGTGATCTTATCAAACCGCTTTTCGAACATCAGTCCTTTAAACCCCTTGGCAATGGCTTTCTTTGTCGTTGTTGAATCAGACATGTCTTACACTCTCCTATTGAAAGGCGTTCTTAACCTTGTCCCAGAATTTTTCTCCAGCCTGGTGATGGCCTTTTCCCATGGCATCGTCAAATTGTTTAAGAAGCTCTTTTTGTTTCTTATTCAGCTTCTGCGGTGTTTCAATTTTCACCGTGATAAACTGGTCACCCCGGCCATAGCCGTTGACATTGGGAACGCCTTTATTCTTCAGGCGGAAAACCTTTCCGCTTTGGGTTCCTTCCGGTACCTTCAGCTTAACTTTACCATCCACTGTGGGCACCGTAATATCACCGCCAAGAACTGCCTGGCTGAAGGTAATGGGCATATCGAAATAGATATCGTCCCCTTCGCGTTTAAACACCGGATCAGCCTTCACATTCATATAGACAAGCAAATCGCCACTGGGTCCACCATTGGGTCCCGCGTTACCTTCCCCTCGGAGAGGCAGCACTGAATTATCATCCACCCCGGCAGGGATTTTGATATTGATGGTCCGTTCCTTTTCGACAACGCCGGAACCATGACAGGTCTCGCAGGGATCCGAAATAATCGTTCCCTCTCCATGGCATTTATCACAAACGGCTGTCTGCTGAATGGTTCCAAAGGGAGTTTGCTGACGCACGGTAATCTGACCTGAACCACCACATTTATCACAGGTTACCGGTTCGCTCCCTGGCTTTGCCCCGCTTCCACCACAGGTTTCGCAGGTTTCCTTGCGTTTAATTTTAATTTTCTTTTCTGTTCCGAAAACAGCTTCTTTAAAGGACAGGGTCATATTGATCTTCATATCACTGCCGCGTCTTGGGCCACGCCGGCGGGAAGAACCGCCGCCGAAACCACCAAAGCCGCCGCCACTGCTGAAGCCACCGCCAAAGGAGCTGAAAATATCACTAAAGATATCTTCAAAACCACCGCCACTGAAACCGCCGCTAAAGCCGCCGCCGCTAAAGCCGCCGCCACCAAAACCGCCTTCCATCCCGGCATGGCCGAATTGATCGTAGGTGGACCGTTTTTCTTCATCACTTAAAACCTCGTAGGCTTCATTGGCTTCTTTAAACTTCTCCTCAGCCTCTTTGTCCCCGGGGTTTTTATCTGGATGGTACTGCATGGCCATTTTACGATAGGCTTTTTTTATGTCCTCTGCACTGGCACCTTTATCAACGCCCAGCACCTCATAGTAATCTCGTTTTTCACTCATTTTGTTTTCTCACCTCGCTTGAACATTGTACCTAAAAAACCGTTGTTTGTAAAGAGAATGGCAGCCGGTTAAAGCTGCCATTCTACTTAACAATCGGGTTTACTTCTAAGCGAAAGTCTTATTTATTTATCGTCGTGGATTTCTTCGTAGGTTGCATCTTCAACCCCATCGTCGGCAGCTTCTTCTGCTGCTGCACCATCGGCTGGCTGTTCCTGTTGGGTTTGTTCATACATTTTCTGAGCCAGGGGATAAAGGGCTTCGTTCAGGGCTTCGGTTGCAGATTTAATGGCTTCTACATCTTCCCCTTCACCAGCGGTTTTCAGGGCTGCAATGGCACCTTCAACCTTTGCCTTTTCATCATCCGTAATCTTGCCTTCCATATCCTTTAAGGATTGTTCTGCCTGATAAGCGGTGCTGTCTGCGGCATTCTTGGCTTCGATCAGATCTTTGATTTTTTTATCTTCAGCGGCGTGCTGTTCCGCTTCTTTAACGGCCTTATCAATATCCGATTCGCTCATATTGGTGGTGGATTTGATTACAACATTCTGGGATTTCCCAGTACCTAAATCCTTGGCGGATACATTAACAATCCCGTTGGCATCGATGTCGAAGGTGACTTCAACCTGGGGCACCCCACGGCGTGCTGCCGGAATGCCATCGAGCTGGAAACGGCCTAAGGTCTTATTGTCCTTTGCCATTTCACGTTCGCCCTGGAGCACATGGATGTCCACAGCGGTTTGGTTATCTGCAGCCGTGGAGAAAACCTGGCTCTTCTTGGTCGGAATGGTGGTGTTGCGTTCGATGAGCTTGGTGCACACGCCGCCCAGGGTTTCAATCCCCAGAGATAAGGGTGTGACATCCAAAAGCAGAACATCGTTCACTTCACCAGCTAAAACACCACCCTGGATGGCTGCACCAATGGCCACACATTCATCCGGGTTGATGCCCTTGTAGGGATCTTCTCCGGTTAAGGTCTTGACTTCATCCTGAACCGCAGGAATTCTGGTGGAGCCCCCGACAAGAATCACCTTGTGGAGTTCGTTCTTACCAACACCCGCATCCTTCATGGATTTTTCAACCGGTGTAATGGTGTCATTGACCAAGCCCTTGGTTAATTCATCAAACTTCGCACGGGTCAGGGTCAGCTCAAGATGCTGAGGACCTTCTGCCGTTGCGGTAATAAAGGGCAGGTTGATGTCGGTCTTCATCACAGAGGACAATTCAATTTTTGCCTTTTCAGCGGCTTCTTTCAAACGCTGGAGGGCCATTTTATCAGCCTTTAAGTCGATACCGTGGGATTTCTTGAACTCAGCAGCCATCCAGTCGATGACCTTATTATCAAAGTCATCCCCACCTAAGTGGTTATTCCCGCTGGTTGCCTTGACCTCAAAGACGCCGTCCCCTAATTCCAGAACAGAAACGTCGAAGGTCCCACCACCTAAGTCATAAACCATGATCTTCTGGGCATCGTCCTTTTCCAGACCATAGGCCAGGGATGCAGCGGTCGGTTCGTTGATGATCCGTAAAACTTCCAATCCGGCAATCTTACCGGCATCCTTGGTTGCCTGACGCTGGGAATCGTTAAAATAAGCGGGTACGGTAATGACTGCTTTTTCAACGGTTTCTCCAAGGTAAGCTTCTGCATCTGCCTTCAGCTTTTGCAGAATCATTGCTGAGATTTCCTGAGGGGTATAGCTCTTATCGTCCACGGTGACTTTGTAATCTGTACCCATATGACGTTTAATAGACGAAATGGTCCGGTCCGGGTTGGTTACTGCCTGACGCTTGGCCACCTGGCCCACCAGACGTTCACCGTCCTTGGTAAAGGCGACGACAGAGGGGGTTGTCCGGTTTCCTTCAGCATTGGGGATGACAACTGGTTCCCCACCTTCTAATACAGCAACACAAGAATTCGTTGTTCCTAAATCGATCCCGATGATTTTTTCTTTACTCATAATCTCTAATCCTCCTGATTATCGTTAATATTCAAATTTAATGTTATTTTCTTTTTTACTTTTGATTCACTTTGACCATCGCTGCGCGAATGACCTTTTCTTTGAATAGGTAGCCTTTTTGGAACACCTCCAGGATCTCCTGATCCGGCTTGTCCACATCTTCTCCCACTGCCACACCATGGTGGAAGTTAGGATCAAAGGCTTGGCCCAATGCATCAATTTCCTGTAGGCCTTCACCATTTAACACATTCATTAATTCCTTGAAGACCATCTGAACCCCTTCCCGATAGCTATCTTTAGAGTCATCGTCTGCCGCGGCTTCTGCACGCTCCAGATTATCGATCACTGGTAACAGCTTCGTCATTAAGGATTCCATGGCAAAGGTATAAACCTCTGATTTTTCCTTCTGGGTCCGTTTTTTATAATTCTCAAAATCGGCCTGAAGACGAACCAGTCTGCTTTTGACCTCAGCCTCGGCCTTTTCAGCCGCTGCGATGGCACTCTCAAGCTCAATATCCTCACCAGCAGCTTCCGCTTTACAGGTTTCCTCAGTATCGCTTTCGGCCTGGGTACTGTCAGCTTCTGGATTCACAGTCTCTTCCGGATTGATCTCTTCCTGGATTTCTTCATTTTTGTTTTCTGGCATTTTACCACCTATTCCGTTAATAATTTTGTAATATTGCTATTAAGCTCGTTCCGGATGGTTTCCAACACAGAACTGACTTTATCATAATTCATACGGGTTGGCCCAATGACGCCAAAGGCCCCCAAGGGATGACCATCAACCTCATAGGTCGTGGTAATGACACTGAACTCCTTCATGTTTTCATCGCTGTTTTCTTCACCGATGGTCACACGCAGAGCCTTCTGTTGACCATTTTGCTGTGAAAGCACATTGGCAAGAAGTGGTTTTTCCTCAATAATATTGACTAGATTCTTGATACGGTCAACATCATTGAACTCGGGATAGCTAAAGAGATTGGTCAACCCACCAGCATGAACATTCGAAGCCTCCGCTAAAAGCTCTTCCCGTAGGACGGGCATGATTTCCCTTAACAGAACACCTTCTTCTTCATTTAGCTCTTGTATTTCATCGATCAGCTCCGTTCCCATTTCCTGAAAGGCAATATTTTTTAGGATGCTGTTCAGGACGTTACTCAGCTTCAGTGCTTCTCCAGTATCAATTTCCCGGCTCAGGGTCATTTCGATATTTTTCGCAATGCCCTCCACCGTTACCACAATCATTAACACCCGTTCCCGGATCAAAGGAATGATCTGTACGTGCTTACAATTAAATCGCGATACCCTTGGCGCTAACACAACCGACGTATAGTTCGTCAGGCTGGACAGCACCTCAGCCGTATGGTGCATCGTATTGTCTATTTCCCGGGAATAATCCAAATACCCCCGATGGATATCATTACGCAGCACCTTGGCCAGCTTTTGGATCTGCATGATCTCATCCACATAATAACGGTAGGCCTTCTGGGTTGGAATCCGCCCCGAGGACGTATGGGGCTGTGCTAAAAAGCCCAACTCTTCCAAATCTGACATCTCATTCCGGATGGTCGCCGGACTGATGCCCAAATCATACCGTTTCGATAAGGTCCGCGATCCAACAGGCTCAGCGGTATTGATATAATCTTTAACGATTGCTTCTAAAATCTTCTGTTTTCGGTCTTTCAGTTTCATCTTACACCCCGTTATTAGCACTCGTCATTTGTGAGTGCTAATATCTTGACTATAATATAACACCTGCTCAAACCTTTGTCAACAGATTTCTATAAGAATAGCATCAAGTTTTAAATAACTTTTAAGGTCAGACAAACGCCATAAAGACCTGATTGGCCAGATCCATTCCCCGTGAACTCAGGCGAATTCGGGTGTCCTCCCGGACAATGAGTCCAGACGCCAGCAACCTCTGAATTTCCTTCGCATAATCATCAAAAAAATGTCGGCCGAATCGTTGCTGATAATCCAAATCATCCACACCTCTATTTCGTCTTAGCCCCAGGAACATAAAATCTCCCCGGGCTTCTCGATCCGAGAGTCTGTGTTCCCCTTCAGTAATCGGATATCCTTGCTCTAACCCTACATGATATTTATTAAAATCAGCTGTATTTGACCAGCGTTTATGGCAAAAAAAGGAAGACGCCCCTAACCCTAAGCCAATATAATCCGTTAAATCCCAGTATGAGCTGTTGTGCCGGCTTTCAACGCCTGGCTTCGAAAAGTTGGAAATTTCATATTGCTCAAACCCGTGTAACCTAAGATAATCGATCAAACGATGATACATTTCCCGCTCCAGTTCTTCCCCAGGCAGGGCCAATCGGCCCTGGCGTTCCCAGAGATCAAAGGCGGTTCCCTCTTCTACTTTTAAACTATAGCAGGATAGATGTTTAATCATCGGAAGCCCTACCAGCATCTGAACGGTTTCCAGAACATCCTGGAGGCCCTGGCCCGGCAGCCCAAACATCACATCCGCCGACACATTATCAAAGCCTGCCGCCTCTGCCGCACCGTAAGCCAGCTTAAAATCCTCCAGGTTGTGGACACGCCCCAGAACCTTTAATAAATGATCCTGGGCACTTTGTAAACCGATGCTCAGCCGGTTGAATCCCATTTTGCGGTAGGCCTCTATCTTTTCTGCCGTTCCACTCCCAGGATTAACTTCAATGGTTTTCTCCAGAAGGGGGTCCTGGGGATCGAAGGAAAAAGCTTTTCCCAGAGCTTCCATGGTCTCTTTGATCGCATCTGCAGGTACGGCCGACGGTGTCCCGCCGCCAAAATAAACCGTCCGCACCTCATATTCCTTCGTTCTTCCCGCGTAGCTTTTAATTTCTTCTCTTAAATCCTTAAAATAATCCTGGACCTGCTGCCCATCCCTTGGGCACCAGGAAGTAAAGGAACAATAATGACACTTCTTGACACAAAAAGGAATATGGATATAGAGTCCCAATGGTTCCACGATACCACCTCCGTTTTTCTCAAATATAAAAGCAGGACATTTCCTGCAAGTTATGATAGAATAATTTTATCACATTATTAATTATAAAGAAGCGAGGTATAGTGACAGATATGAAAAAATTCCAATTTGTCGGTCTTGGCGCCCTGGTTGCCGCCGCTGCTGCTGTTCCCTATCTCATCCACAAAAAACGACAACGTCGTGTGGAAGAGGGCATGATGGATTCCCAGGCTCCTACCCCAGCCCTTCCATCTCACCATACAGATTTTAAAGATCAGGACCATCTGATCTTTTGCGATGAATCCCAATTAGGGCGTCGTTTGATTCAGCTGGAAAAAACCATCAACATGCGGGATATCGGCGGTTACACCGGATTAGACGGCCGTAAAACCCAGTGGGGCAAGGTCATCCGCAGTGAAGAGCTGGCCCATTTAAGCGATGCAGATGTCGAGTATTTAAATGACCTGGGCGTCAAGCACGTCTATGATTTCCGGGATGAGGGCAAGGCTAAAGGCACACCAGACCGCCTGCCAGATTCCGCAGATTATACCAACCTCCCTACCTTAAAGGGTATTCCCTTTAGCCATCACGAGCTGGATTTCACCCAGCCCGATGCCATCGACGGCTTTATGCGTAAAATTTACACCTATCAGGTGGAAAACAAAGCCCCGGAATTTGCCAAAGTCCTTAAGATGCTGGCAACCGAGAGGGAAACTCCCATTTTATACCACTGCACCAACGGGAAAGACCGCACCGGCTTCATGACCGCCCTCATTCTGCTAATCTGTGGCGTTCCGGAGGAAACCATCCTCTCGGATTACACCCTATCCAACCTCACCTTTGACGAGGCCTTCCAAACCCTTGGCTCCATTATGGCCGATGAGCTGGAAGACGAGCGAGACGATTTCGATAAGAATCAAATCCGGGATTTCTTTGGCGTTAAGCCTGAATGGCTTAAAATACAACTCAATTATATTAAGGAACATTACGGCAATGTCGATGCCTATCTCCTCGATAAAACCGATCTGACCTCCGATGATTTAGAGCAAATCCGAAGGGTTATGTTAGAGCCAAAAGCTTAAGTGTTTCAAACACCTTTGAATAAACTTGCACAAAGGTGTTTTTTTATTTGGCTTTTTGCGCCGTTAAAGTTATAATTAAGAAAACACAATGGAGGGAATTTATGAAAAAAAGAGTATTTAGTTTGTCCGTTCTGCTTGTCTTGATTGCCGTATTCACCTTTGCTGGCTGCGGAGGGGGGAATACAGCCAAGAGTACGGATCCCCTGGAAGATGGTGTGCTCAAGATTGGAACGAACGACACCTACGTCCCTTTGGAATACCGGGATGAAGAAAATAAAATCGTCGGCTTTGATATCGATCTGGGAGATGCTATCGCTAAAGAATTGGGCGTAAAATCCGAATGGGTCTCCACCGCCTGGGATGGTATCTTCACCGGTCTGGACGCTGGTCAGTACGACTGCATCATCAGCGGTACCAGCATCACCGAAGAACGTCAGAAAAGCTACAACATGTCAGATCCCTATCTGACCAACGGCATTATCATCGTCTCTCGTAACGATGACCCCACCAAGGCAACCAAGGCCACCGATCTCAACGGCAAAAAAGTGGGCGTGCAGTTGGAAACCACCGCAGACATCGCGGCACAAGCCATGATTAATAAAGATGGCAACACCATGCAGCTGTCCCAATTCGACGGTATGCTGGATGCCTTCGCCGCACTGGAAGGTAAAACCATCGATTATATCTTAACCGATGAACCTGTCGGCTCCTTCTACACCGCATTGAAGCCGGACGTTTACTCCGTGACCTCGGATATCCTGTCCAACGAACCCATCGGCGTTACCTCCCGTAAAGCCGATACCGAATTTGCCACCAAGATTAACGAAACCTTGAAAAAGCTCCAGGATAACGGCACTATGGCCGAATTATCCAACAAATGGTTCGGTAAGGATGTCACGAAGAACATTAATATGGAATTGAAGACCATTGAGTAGTAAAGAATAAATCTAAAAATTAAAGCCCTGGTGTTTTCGCCAGGGCTTTTAATTTTATCATTAGTTTATTGTATCCTATTTTTATCACCCTTGTGCCGATAGCATTCCTTTATGCTGTCCCCAGGTATCCAACTCCTTACGCTTCAGACGAACAAACATCACGCCGACGTAAATCAGATTCAGGACATCCGAAACCACGAAGCCCAGCCAAATCCAATCCACTCCCCACAGATAGGAGAACAGCCAGGAAAAGGGCAGTAACAGAATCATCTGACGCAGGAAGGAGGAGAACATGGAGATATATGCTTTCCCCACCGCCTGGAAGGCATTGGACAGGGGAATGGAGATTCCTGCGGTCACAAAGGACCAGCTGATGACGCGGAAGCATTGTACCCCCAGGACCATCATGTCGTCAGAGGCGTTGAACATTCTAAAAATCTGCTCTGGGAAGAACTGGAACAGCACGACGCCCAAAATCATGATACACTCTGAGATAATGCAGGCTACCTTGGCATTTTGTAAAAACCGGTCAGCTTTCCGGGCTCCATAGTTATACCCATAAATGGGCATGGCTCCCTGGCACAGGCCAAAAACCGGCATAAAGATGAAGGACTGTACCTTAAAGAATACGCCGAACACCGCAATGGCCGTGGTGCCGTACTGGGTGAGGATGAGGTTATAGAAGGTGACCATAAAGGAGGCAATCCCCTGCATAACAGCAGCAGGAAGGCCAACTGCTATAATATCCTTCATGATGGTTCCGTCAAATTTAAACCCATGGATATGGACCTTTAAGATATTCTTCTTCCGAAAGGCCACGACACACAGGACATAAATCATGGCGACGATTTGCCCGGCAACCGTTGCAACAGCCGCACCGGTTACGCCCATGGCCGGAAAACCCAGGAGCCCAAAGATCATGATGGGGTCCAGAACGATATTAACCACCGCCCCAATCAATTGGCCAATCATCGGCTGAATCATATCCCCTGATCCCTGGAGCATGGAAAAGCCCGCCTGGGTAATGATACTGCCAAAACAAAACACACAGCAAATCATTAAATAGCTGGTACAGCCCGCGATGATTTCTTGATTATCGGTAAAAAGGGTCACAAACCCATGGGAAAACAATCCCCCGAGAACAGCCAGAATAACTGAAAGGATAATCGCGATTAAAAATCCGTGCTCCGCGACCTGCTCAGCATCCTTATGACGGCCTTCTCCCAGCCGCCTGGAAATACCGGAGTTTATCCCAACACCCATCCCAACAAAACAGGATACAATCACCATCTGTACCGGGAAGGCCAAGGATACCGCCGTCAGGGCATTCTCGCTCACCTGGGCTACGAAAATGGAGTCCACTACATTATACATGGCCTGTACGAACATCGAAATGATGGCCGGCAATGCCATTGATACTAAAAGCTTGGGGATGGGCATTTCACCCATCTTAGTTTCCCGACTATACCCTTTTTCCATCCAATTCCTCCTACTATTTACTCTTTTTCTTTTTAGTAATTTCCGCCTTAACTTTGCGTCCCTTAATACTCTTACCCGTTAACCGTTTTTCAACTTTTTTGGCAACTTCATCGGCCACATCCACAAAGGTAAATTTCGAATACATTTCGATATCCCCCACTGCTGAAGAAGGAATTCCCGCTTCTCCACAAATTGCGCCTAAGACATCCCGTTTCTTCGCCCCATCCTTGGCCCCAACTGAAATGAACAGGCGTTTGGTTTTTTCTGGTGCGAAGGTATTCTTGCGGCCCTTCCCCTTGCGCTCGCCCTTATCGTCACGGTTTCGACGCTTTCTGGCATTTTCAAAGGTAACGTTCAAATCCTCTGCATCCGTTAACGGAAGTCTGGAGCGTAATAGCACCGCCGAAATATACCGGGGGTCATAGCCTCGATCCATCAGCTCATCCACAATGGATAAATAACGGACCATATCCGATTCATCCTCAGCCCGCAGGGCAAACCGCTCTTTAAAATGTGCGACCTTAATATCGTTAATGGCTTCACTGGTAGGAATGAGGTCCCGTTCAATACTCTTTTTCGTATAATCGGTAATTTTACGCAGCTTAAACTGATCCCGACGTCTGGCCAGGGTCAGGGAGAGGCCACTTTTACCGGCACGACCGGTCCGGCCGATACGATGAACGTAATATTCTTCATTATCAGGAACATCATAATTGAAAACAATATCCACATCATCCACATCAATCCCCCGGGCGGCGACATCCGTTGCCACTAAGATATTGAGCTTGCCCTGACTGAAGCGGCGCAGAACCGCATGACGGGATTCCTGACGCATATCCCCATGGATTTTATCCACGGAGTAGCCCCGTTCCTGGAGATCATTGGTAATTTCATCCACAAAATGCTTGGTATTGCAGAAAATCATGGCACGACTCGGTTTATACACGTCCAACAGACGGGTTAAAGCTTCAAATTTCTGATGATCTGAAATATTGAAATATTTCTGCTCGATGCCAGAAGCCACCATATCCTTGGGGGCAATTTCCACTTTTTCCGGATTTTTCTGGTAAAGCTTCGCTATCTTTAAAATCGGTGCTGGCATGGTGGCCGAGAATAAAACGGTCTGGACGGGATGATCGATTTGATCCAAAATCAGCTCGATATCCTCTCTAAAGCCCATGTTGAGCATTTCGTCTGCTTCATCCAGCACCACCAGCTGTAATTCTGCTAATTTCAAGGTTTTTCTGCGCATATGGTCCATAATTCGGCCAGGGGTTCCCACAACGATCTGTGCTCCGCCCCGTAATTCCCGGATTTGCTTTTCCATGGAGGATCCGCCAAAAACTGCCACGACACGAACCTGGGGTTTATGGGAAAGGACCTTTTCAAATTCCTGGGCAACCTGAAGGGCCAGCTCCCGGGTGGGGAGCAGTACCAGCACCTGGGGCTGCTTCATGGTCCCATCGATTTTTTCGATGGCCGGGATGGCAAAGGCCATGGTCTTCCCCGTTCCAGTCTGGGATTTCCCAATGAGGTCGCCCCCTTCCATGAGTAACGGAATTGCCCGTTCCTGGATTTCGGTCATTTCTTCAAATCCCATCTCTTCGATGGATTTTTTTAAGGCCTCGTCTATATTGAGTTCTGTAAACTTCATAATTCTCCTGTTCTTATCTGTTTTACTAATTGCAAATTTTACATAATAGTCTAATTTATTATTTTAATCTGGTTATTACAATCTGTCAAGTTTAATTTCAAAGTATCTCCTTTGCCGTTTTCAGTCCATAAAGAGGCGTAGCACTTAAAACGGCATCTGCAATAGCCCTTGCCATGACATCAGCTGCCAGGGTTCCGGCAACATCCTCATCCACCGACACCTCTCCCCGGGATAGGGCATAGATGCTGTCCCCATCCATGGAGGTATGGACGGGACGGATCGCCCGGGCCATGCCGTTGTGAGCCATACTTGCGATCTTTCCGAGCTGGACCTTATTAAACCGGCCATTGGTGATGATGGCGCCAATGGTGGTATTCCCCATGGGCATCCCATGGGTCGCCTCGGTTAAAGTGTACATGGCCTGGCAGGAATCCTCAAAGCCCGTGTGGTCTGCATTAAGAAGTCCGGCCAGCTTCCTCCCTGTGTCTGCGTCGTAGATATCCCCCAGGGCATTGACAGAGACGATGGCCCCCAGCTTCAATTTCCCCAGGGAAACGGCATAGATTCCCAAGCCACTTTTCATCATCCGGGATGGTCCCTTGATTTTTCCAACGGTTGCCCCGATTCCGGCCCCAGCATTGCCCCTTGCGGGTTCATTTTTTTCGGCATCTAAACAAGCCGCATAAGCCATCCCTGGATCCGGGTAAGCCTCGGGGCTGCCGACCCCAAGATCGAAGATATCCGATTGACACACCAGGGGAATTCGAGCAATCCCCGTATCAAAACCTATCCCCCGTTCCTTAAAATAATCCATCACACCCCCAGCCGCCCCCAGGCCAAAGGCAGAACCACCAGAGAGAACCAGGCCATGAATGGCCTGGGCGGCTGCCCGGGGTTCAAGTAATCCACTTTCCCGGGAGGCCGGACCACCACCCCGGATATCTAATCCCGCCGCCATTCCTTCATCACACAGGATAACAGTACAACCCGTTCCACCCTCCAGGTCCTGGGCATTTCCAATCCGAAAGCCTTCAATTTCACTGATGCTTATTCTCTCCACGGTCCTTACCTCCATTTGATTTCTTAAGTCTATTATACACTATTTTTTATAGTCCTTGACAAATATTCTCTTAGGCGTATAATTTTTAAGCATCTAAATATTTTAGTAACTTAAATATTAATCCGTATCAATGAAAGGAGCCCTATGCAATCACAACTCAGTTTTGGTGAACAGCTTTTCCATATCCTCCACCAAATCAAAAAAACGGTTTTTTCCTATACTTTAAAGGATGATGACCAGTACCATGGACTGCGCTTAAGCGAATTCACCCTGCTCTGGCAGCTCTCCCGATCCTGGATGGCCGCAGATCCCAAAAGCACCGGCATTCCCGTTTCTACCCTTTGCCAAATGAGCCATACCTCTAAATCAAATATCTCCCAGATTTTAAGAGCACTGGAGGAGAGAGCATTCATCCAACGCCTCACCTCCCCCGAGGATCGGCGACTTATCCTGGTACAGCCTACCGATACCGGAATGGCTGTTGTAGCCAACAGCCGCTTTCCCGGTATCGATGTCTTAAACGATGCTGCCCAATATATGGGATCTGAAAGGTCAAGGCTTTTGTTAGAATTATTGGAAGCCTATAATGAAGGCATCGAGCATATTACATCCCATTCAAAAGAAGGAGACATCAATGACAAAGCTTAAGAAATATCTTAAACCCTTTACTGGCCTACTCATCATGTGCGTCATTTTGTTATTCATCCAGGCCATGTCCGATCTTAACCTGCCTAATTTCATGTCTGATATTATCAATGTCGGGATTCAACAGGGGGGCATCGAGCATGCCGCACCGGAGGCAATCAGTGCCGATGGTTATGATTTTATAACCACTTTTATGACCGAAGATCAGCAAAAAACCGTATCTGAGGCCTATGAATCCATCACACCAGAGGATGCCACTGAATCCCAGAAGAAGGACTATCCGCTGCTCAATGATCATTCGGTTTATCTTTTGACCAACACCTCAAAGGGTAGCTGGTCCACCTTAGATACTATTTTCGGTGAAGCGGACTGGACCTTTATCAATTTCATCCAGGATAAGGATAGTCAGGAGCAGCTTAAAACCGCTGCCATGGGCATGGCCCCCAGTGGCCTGGCTGCCCAAAGTCAGGACACCCCTAAAATGGATACCATGGATTTTAGCGCCGCAAACATGAGCGGAAATCTGGACGAAATGGACATTTCCCAAATTTACCCGCTAACCCCAATGCTTAAAACACTGCCCCAGGATGCCTTTGATGCGGCTCGAACTAAGGCCTTAAACACACCGGAATCCACCCGGAATCAGACCGGAGCCATGCTCACCAAGATGTTCTACTCCGAACTGGGGATGAATACCGGGCATATTCAGACCATGTATATCCTCAGAATCGGTCTGTACATGCTAGGCTTATCCCTTTTGGGTATCACCGCTGCCATCATTGTCGGTTTGTTCTCCGCTAAAATTGCGGCAGGTGCCTCCCAAACCCTCCGGCGGGATATCTTTAAGAAGGTGGAATCCTTCTCCAATTCTGAATTCAACCGTTTCTCTACGGCTTCTCTGATTACCCGGAGCACCAATGACATCACCCAGCTCCAGACCATGCTGATCATGGGGATTCGGCTGCTTTGCTATGCCCCCATTATGGGAATCGGCGGCATCATCATGGCTATCCGTCAAAGCTCCTCCATGAGCTGGATTATCGCCGTAGCCGTCCTTGTGCTTATTGGAATGATCAGTATCGTCTTCTCATTGGTCATGCCTCGATTTAAGATTATCCAAAAACTGGTGGACCGCCTGAATCTGGTCATGCGGGAAAACTTAAACGGTATGTCCGTTATCCGGGCCTTTGGCAATCAAGCCTTTGAAAAGGATCGTTTTAAGGAAGAGAACACCCGGGTTACCCAGAATAACCTCTTTGTCAATCGGGCCATGGTCTTTATGATGCCTGCCATGATGCTGATTATGAACGGTATTACCCTTGTCATTGTCTGGGTTGGTGCCCATCAGATTGCAGCATCCACCATGCAGGTCGGTGATATGATGGCCTTTATGCAGTACGCCATGCAGATTATCATGTCTTTCCTCATGATTTCCATGATGTTCATTATGATTCCCCGGGCCTCTGTCTCGGGTGATCGTATCGCAGAAGTCCTGGATGTGGAACCCGCCATCAAGGACCCCGTCACACCGGTCCACTTCCCGGGAAAGAACCCTGGGAAAATGGTCTTTGACGATGTCAGCTTCCGTTACGACGGTGCCGATGAAGATGTTCTCTACGCCATTAGCTTTGAGGCTGTCCCCGGACAGACCACTGCCTTCATTGGCTCGACAGGTTCCGGTAAATCAACCCTCATCAATCTGATTCCCCGGTTTTATGATGTGACCGCTGGCCGCATTACCTTGGACGGCACGGACATCCGGGACGTAACCCTCCATGAGCTCCGGGATCACATCGGTTACGTTCCTCAAAAAGGGGTGCTGTTCTCCGGCACCATTGACTCTAACCTGCGTTATGGAAGACCTGATGCTTCGAACGCAGATATTCGGGTGGCCGCAGATATTGCCCAGGCAGCGGGTTTCATTGAATCCGAGGAGGACGGGTACGCCCGGGAAATCGCCCAGGGCGGCGCCAATGTCTCCGGCGGACAAAAGCAGCGGCTGTCCATTGCCAGAGCCCTCACAAAAAAACCAGATGTCTATATCTTTGATGACAGCTTTTCTGCCCTGGATTTTAAAACAGATGTGGCCCTGCGTTCCGCGCTAAAGGAGTATACCGAAAATGCGACAGTACTCATTGTAGCCCAACGAATCAACACCATTATGAATGCCGAACAAATCATCGTTTTGGATGAAGGCCGAATGGTGGGCAAAGGAACCCATGCCCAGCTTTTAAAAACCTGTGAAACCTATCGGGAAATTGCCTATTCACAATTATCAGAGGAGGAACTCGCCAATGCCTAAGAAAATTACTAAAGATGCGACACCACGCGGTCCTCGCCGCAGAGGCCCCATGGGTGGTGGCCATGGCCCAGGTGCCATGGTACCCGGTGAAAAGGCGAAGGACTTTAAGGGTACCTTCAAAAAGCTGGTGGCCTATCTTGGACGGTATAAATTTGCAGTGGCCTTGGTTCTGATCTTCGCCATCGCCTCCACCGTCTTCACCATCGTCGGGCCTAAGATTTTAGGACAGGCTACCACAAAGATTTTTGAAGGGGTCATGAATATCATCGCCAATACTGGCTCCGGTATCGATTTTAACTATATCGGAAAAATCATCCTGATTTTAGTGGGACTTTACCTGATCTCCGCCCTGTTTTCTTACATCCAGGGATACATTATGACCGGTATCTCCATGAAGGTGACCTATCGCCTTCGGGAGGATGTTTTCGCTAAGATTAACCGCTTACCCTTTAAATATTTTGACAAAACGACCTATGGGGAAGTGCTCTCCTTCCTGACCAACGATATTGAAACCATCAACCAGACTTTAAACCAAAGTCTCACCCAGATTATCACCTCGGTGACCACCCTCATCGGTATTCTGGTGATGATGATCTCCATTAGCTGGCAAATGACCCTGGTGGCTCTGTGCATCATCCCCTTATCCTTTATCTTCATTATTATGGTGGTTAAAAAATCCCAGGTCCACTTTGGCCGTCAGCAGGAATATCTGGGACATATCAACGGGACCATCGAAGAAACCTATGGCGGCCACACCGTGGTCCAGGCCTTTAATAATGAAGAAGCGGCCTTTGAAACCTTCGACCACTACAATAATACCCTGTACACCTCAGCCTGGAAATCTCAGTTTTTATCCGGCCTGATGATGCCGGTCATGACCTTTATCGGGAATCTGGGCTATGTGGCCGTGTGTATTTTAGGGGGATGGCTGGCGGTGAACAGTGCGCTGACCGTGGGGGATATTCAGGCCTTCATCCAATATGTCCGCCAGTTTAACCAGCCCATCACCCAAATTGCCAATATTTCCAATATTCTGCAAATGACCATGGCGGCAGCAGAGCGGGTCTTTACCTTCCTTGAGGAGGAAGAAGAGGTTCCCGATTCCCTGGATCCTGTGAATCCCGAGGGTATTGAGGGCTCCGTCTCCTTTGACCATGTTCGCTTTGGCTATACTCCTGATAAAACCATCATCAAGGATTTCTCAGCCCAGGTGGAACAGGGCAAGAAAATTGCCATTGTTGGGCCCACTGGAGCAGGCAAAACGACTTTGGTTAAGCTGCTCATGCGATTTTATGATGTGGATGCCGGTACCATCAAAATTGATGGCCATAATATTATGGATTTCCGCCGAAATGACCTCCGCCATCTCTTTGGTATGGTCCTTCAGGATACCTGGCTGTACAACGGCACCATCGCCGATAATATCCGCTACGGCAAGCTGGGTGCCTCGGATGCCGAGGTGGAACGGGCCGCCAAAATTGCCCAGGTGGACCACTTCGTCCACACCCTGCCCGATGGCTACAACATGGTGTTAGGTGAAGACGCCAATAATGTCTCCCAGGGTCAAAAACAGCTGCTGACTATCGCCCGGGCGGTTCTGGCCGATCCCAAGATTTTAATTCTGGATGAAGCCACCAGCTCTGTGGATACCCGGACCGAGTCCCTTATTCAAAAAGCCATGGATAACCTCATGGTGGGCCGGACCAGCTTTGTCATCGCCCATCGGCTGTCCACCATTAAAAATGCCGATTTGATCCTTGTCCTTAAGGATGGGGATATTGTGGAGCAGGGCACCCATACGGAGCTTTTAGCCCAAAGTGGATTCTATGCTGATTTGTATAATTCGCAGTTTGAGGAAGCGTAAAGCGTTTCTTGAAGAGCCATTGCTTCGGCAATGGCTCTTTTCTTAATGAAAACTTTATCATGTGAAAACAAAATATTATAATGACCGAACCTTTCTGTTTCCTTTAAATTTTCAAACTTTTTAAAGAATCACCTTGCGCTTGTCAGGGGATGATGCTAAAATGATGTAAGTTACATTATAAGCTAATTTAAAGGTTACCCTAAAGCACTAATTAAGAAAGAAAGAGGTTCGATTAATGGTCAATTTCATCTATGTCGCCTTATTTGTACTGGGCGCTCCATTCTTCGCCTATGGGATCTATTATATGGTCATCGGGCTAGTGGGCTATCGAAAGCACAATCAATTTGAGGTGGCACCCCCCACCAATCGGTTTGCTGCCGTCATCGCCGCACGGAATGAGGGACAGGTTATTGGAAACCTGATTGATACCTTGAAAAAGCAGGATTATCCCACCGAGCTGTTGGATGTCTACGTTCTGCCGAATAATTGTACCGATGATACCGAAGCTGTTGCCTTGGCCCATGGTGCTAAAGTTTTCCATTGTACCCAAGAAGTCCGCTCGAAGGGGGCTGCACTCGAACAATTCTTTGATGCCACCTTTGCAGAAAATGATATTTACGATGCCTTTTGTGTCTTTGATGCCGATAATTTAGTGGACCCTGGTTTCTTCGGTGCCATGAATAATGCGCTGTGCGCTGGTGAAACCATTGCCCAGGGCTATCGGGATGCCAAAAACCCCAAGGATTCCTGGATTTCTGGCTGTCAGTCCATCTTTTATTGGACCCTCAACCGTTTTATGAACCTGGCTCGTTACTCCATCGGGATGTCTGCTGCTTTAAACGGTACAGGCTTCATGGTTGCCGCGGATGTCCTTCGGGATGGTGGCTTTCGAACCTTCAGCATGACCGAGGATATTGAATTTACCACCCAGTCCATTATGAAGGGGCGCCGGGTTGCCTGGGTCCCAGAGGCTCTGACCTACGATGAGCATCCCCTGACCTTTGAAACCTCCTGGAAGCAGCGTAAGCGCTGGTCCACAGGAACCATCCAGTGCTTCGTCCATTACTCGCCGCTGCTGTGGAAGGCTTTTAAAGAAACGAAGAATTGGGGCTGTGCCGATATGATTTTGTACTTAAGTGCTCCACTGGTTCAGGTTTTAACGGCGATTTACAGCGTATGCTCCTTTATCATCCTAAGCCTTTTGTTTGTGAATACCCAGGTGTGGTCTGATGCCTTGACCTTCGCGATTATTTTCAGCGTCGGCGGGATCTTTATCAGCTTCCTCTTCACGGCCATGGTGGTAAAGCTGGAGCATCATCAACTTAAGCAGGTTAAGAATTATTCCTTCTTCTCCTTCTGGTTTTTCTTCTTCTCCTGGATCTTCATCAACATCGTCTGTGTGGTGAAGCCCATTGAGACCTGGGAACCCATTGAGCATACCCAGAGCATCAGCATGTCCCAGCTTGAACTTGGAAAATAATATGATCAACATAAAAACCCGCAATCCTTTTAAATAAAGGTATTGCGGGTTTCTTTCATTTATCAACGCTGATAGCAGCTTCGCTTACTATCCGATAAAGGAATAGTTAGATATAGCGATAAATCACTCACCAAGTGCCCTTATCTTCTTTATAAACTACCATTTATTGACCGTCCTTTCTGATGTAGCATAGCTTTTCCATAAAAAATTTCTTATTTACTCGTCCTGCAATGGTGACATATTCTTGTGCTTTGAGTTCAGCATTAAGTTTTTTCATCATCTTACAGGCGAATGATTTTATCCCCCTAAAACCTCTGCCACATCTTTTGCTCTCATAAAATTGTTATCCATATAAACCGCCTTCCTGCAATACAATTCAGATACTATACTAATTTGTATAGTATAAGGTTGTAATACTGTATAGCGTAATCTTTGTCAATAGATCTCTATACTTTTTTATTTTACATACCTTGTTTTATCAAAACTTATATGTTATATTTCGGTAAGCTACAACAAATATGATACGATGTGAAACATTATGGCAAAGAGAATATCATTGCAGATATAGCACAGTCTTTAAATGTTTCCACAGAAGCTTTAGATGGGCCTAATATTGATAGCCACACTGGGCTGATGCACACTTTTTTTGCCCAGGAAGATATTTATGGTCTGCGTATTGTCGAGATTGACGGTGAAATTTGTCTGCGCTTGAGTAAGGCTGATAAAGCGAAGTATTATGCTATGTTTGATATGCTATCTGCTTGAAACTAAGTATCTCAAAAATTGAAAAGATGAAAAGTGTTACTGCATCTACCCTGTGGGTGAAAATGCCACCTGATTTAAACTTTAGAGAGGAAGGGTAAATCATGAAGATTGATAGAGAAAATCTAACAGAAAATCTTATTTCCAAAGCGCTTAACATTAAAGATTACACGGAAATCATAACAACATTGAATAAAAGAAACCTTTCTACAGACCAAGATTTTCAGAAAACTTTTAATCGTTTCTATGTTGTAAGACGTAACGAAACGTGGCGTAGATTTTATTATGAATTCTTTGAGCAACAAAAGCATCGGAAAGACATCACTTTTAAAGAGATTTTATATGCCATATTTAAACACACAGGGCAAATTGAGCACTCTTTTTCAAGCAAAATGCTTTCTACCATTGACCCCAACATGCCTATATGGGATGTTTATATCTTGAATCATATAGGGCTAGAATTAAGTGGTAAAAGCAAAGATGAGCAACTAGAAAATCGTGTAAAGTTGTATAATCAAATTATTGCTTGGTATGATGATTTCCTCGCTACCGATGAAGGAAAATCCTGCGTTGAACACTTTGATATGCTAATGCCTAACTATTGTTGGCTTACTCCAATTAAGAAGATTGACTACATAATATGGGGTGTCCGTGATTATTAATTGCCAAGTAAAATTGACCCACCTGATTAGTGTGTAATTAAATGATAGCCATCTTGAATCAAAGTAGTTTTATCTACGATGACCCGTTTCGATAGTGAATCCATCGTGACATATTTACTTAGTTCTAATAACCGATTACCAATGAGTTCCCAAATCAGTTTATCCATCGCCGCCGGTCGACTGTCCACTTCTTGTTGCGCTTGGGTTGTAACATGCTGGGGAAAAATTGGCGCACAGAGTTCTTCCATGCTTAAAAAGACAGCTTCTGAGGAGGGCATCCCTTCAATCGCAAAACAATCTTTTTCTTTGTCACAAGATAAGGTTGAATCAGCGACCATCCGTTTAAATAGATTTGTTGGATTTTTTATAGTGTACTGCGTTCTCATCAAATGATAAAGCGCATGTTTCCCATTGGCATTATACGCTCTTGCCAGTTCGCTTAAAAAAGTACTTGAAAGATTAGAAAGCCATGGTTTTTAGAGCCAAACCAGAGCCACGGCGTATAAAAATAACCCGCAACCCTTTTAAAAATAAAGGCATTGCGGGGTTCTTTCATTTATTCCCACTCAATCGTAGATGGTGGCTTACTCGTAATATCATAAACAATCCGGTTGACGTGGGGCACCTCATTGACGATGCGGGTGGAGATGGATTCCAGCACATCAAAGGGAATCCGGGCCCAGTCGGAGGTCATGCCATCCACGGATGTCACAGCACGCAGGCCGATGGTGTAATCATAGGTCCGTTCATCCCCCATGACCCCAACGCTGCGGTTACCCGGGAGGACGGCAAAGTACTGCCAGATTTCCTGATCCAATCCTGCTTTGGCAATTTCATCCCGGAAGACATAGTCGGCTTCCCGAAGGATATCCAGCTTTTCACCGGTGACCTCACCCATAACACGGATGGCCAGTCCTGGCCCTGGAAAGGGTTGACGCCAAACCAAATCATGGTCTAAGCCCAGCTCTTCACCTAAGGCACGGACTTCATCTTTAAAGAGGTTACGCAGGGGCTCGATGAGTTCAAAATCCACATCCTCGGGAAGACCGCCAACGTTGTGATGGCTTTTAATGACCGCTGCATCCTTGGTGCCACTTTCGATGACATCGGGGTAAATGGTCCCCTGGAGCAGGTATTCCATCCCCTTTAGTTTACCGGATTCTTCCTCGAAGACCCGGATAAATTCCTCTCCGATAATCTTCCGCTTGCGTTCCGGATCCGTTACTCCGGCCAGCTTGGACAGGAAACGATCCTGGCAATTGGCACGGATGAAATTCATCTTAAAGCGATCCTTAAAAATGGCCTCAACCTGATCCCCTTCGTCCTTTCGCAGCAGGCCGTGATCCACAAAGATACAGGTCAGCTGATCGCCGATGGCCCGAAAGACCAGGGTTGATGCGACGGAAGAATCGACGCCGCCGCTTAGTGCGCACAGCACCTTCTTGTCCCCCACCCGTTCCCGGATGGCGGCAATTTGTTCCTCTACAAAGTTGGCCATGGTCCAGGTGCCTTCACACTGGCAGATATTGTAGATGAAGTTGTGCAGCACTTCTCTGCCACACTCCGTATGCTCGACCTCCGGGTGGTATTGCACGGCGTATAATCCGGCTTCCGGATTTTCCATGGCAGCCACCGGACAGGTTTCGGTAGTGGCGGTTATGGTAAATCCCTCTGGAATTTGGTCAATATAATTGGTGTGGCTCATCCAACAGACGGAGCCATCCCGAACGGATTCCAGCAATTGGCTGTCCTTTTTTATGTTCAGGGCTTTTTTTCCGTATTCCCGAATTTCAGCGGAATCGGTTTTCCCACCATTTTGTTCCGCCATCAGCTGGGCGCCGTAGCAAATGCCTAAAACAGGGATACCCAGTGTATAGATTTCCGGATTACAGCGTGGGGCACCTTCCTGGTGAACACTGGAGGGACCGCCGGTAAAGATAATGCCCTTGGGCGCCATTTCCTTAATCCGCTCGATGGATACATCGTAGGGGACGACTTCAGAATATACCCGCTCTTCCCGAACACGGCGGGCAATGAGCTGATTGTATTGTGCTCCAAAGTCAATGATTATAATTTTTTCTTGCTCTGACATTGGTACTCCTTCAAGTTTTATAGGGTTATTGTAACAGATTCATTTCAAAAATGCCAACGTTGCTTCAGATAATACAGAGGATGCTGCCGGATAGGCGTGAAGGGACCGTTTTAAGTCCTCGATTCCGCCCCCCATGGCATGGATGGCATGGGCCTGGGAGATAAGCTCTGCTGCCCCCTCACCATAAATACAGACCCCCAACAGCTCGCCACTGTCTACATCCGAAATAATTTTGACAAAGCCAGTGGTCGCGTCGTCCAGATAGAGCTTAAGATTCGTGGCTAAATCCATGCGATCCACCTTGACGGGATAACCGTTCCGCCGGGCTTCCGCCTCACTCATTCCAACCACGGCGATTTCCGGAAGAAGGTGGATGGCTTTTGGAATCCAATGGGTTTTTAGTGTCTGCGGTTTCCCTGTGATGGTATCCACCACCTGGATCGCCATGGCCACGGCAGCACTGGCTGATGCCATTCCAGATACCAAATCACCAATGGCATACACCCCGGGTACAGAGGTAATCCCACTGAAATCTGCAATGACCCCATCATTTTTTACCTTAAGATCCAGACCGGATAGTCCCAGTAAATTGGGGCACCGTTCCTTTACCACTAAAATATCGGAACAAATAATCATTTTATCCCGATTTCCTAATTTAACATCCAGATGAATATCCCCCAAGGAATCCTCAAAGACATCCGAAACGGTGACATTGTAGTGGATATCCACCTGCATGGCGAGTAGGTTCTGTTCCACGGCCTCCTGGATGGCACCATCCATCTCCTGGGATAATAGATGGTCTTCTTCAACAAAAAGAATGACCTTGGACCCCAGCATGCTGAACAAGGTGGCATATTCACAGGCCCTTCCCCCACTGCCAATGATCACCAATTCCGGTGGAATTTCCTCAAGGTCATGGGCGTTCTCGTCGGTGAGAACCTCTGGCATGGATTGATATTGCTTGGGAATACGACCGGTAGAGCCGGTGGCCAAAATGATATTTTCTGCCTTGATCCGACCTTCGATTCCGTTACCCATGGCGATTTCTATGGTTTTATCGGCACTAACGGTCGCTGTTCCCATAAAAATATCGACGCCCCGGTCCTCGAGGCGTTCCTTCATCCCTGCGATGTATTTTCTGATTTTCTGATTTTTATCCCGCATCATACGGGGCAGATCCAGCTCAATGCCTTTAATAATCAACCCTCGCTTTTTGGCCTGGGCACATTCTTTGATAAACTGAACATTTTTATATAAATACTGGATGGGGATGCAGCCCTGGTTGACCCCAGCCCCCCCCAGTTGTATACGCTCAATCAACGCCGTTTTTAAACCGGCATTGGCCGCTCGAACGGCAGCGGTATAGCCACCGACGCCACCGCCGATGACAACCACATCATAGGACCTTATTTCCTGTTGTACTTCGTTTTCCATTCTTACCTCAATCTAAAATGATATTGCCGCCGGATGTTCAAGCTCCTTTTTCATGTCCTGTAAAAAACCAGCTGCCGTACCAATGCCAGCAATCCGGCTGTCTAACAGCAGCGTTGCCCGAACCACTGGACGGTTGGAGCCCACACCCTGATAATAACGATAACGCTCGACCACATCTCCGACACAGAGCATTGCCCCAAGGCCTTCTGCCAGGGGCAGGGTGGCGGTTAATAGCCCATAAACACCGAGATTGACTAAATCAAAGGTGCTGGCTTCTTTTTGCTCAGGGATCCTTCCCTGTTCTTTAATTTCTCCAAGAAAACCATTCCGTGCCTTCACAACCTCGCCAAAGCTTTGATTTTGAACGTTGGCAATGACGGGAAAGGCTAACCCATCTCCATGGCTTATGCCAATCCCCAGATGCACCTGGCTTTTAGAAACAAAGGCATCACCTTCGAATCGGCCGTTTAATTGGGGATGCTGCTTCAATGCTTTTGCAACCGCCATAAGGATAAAATCGGTATAGGTACAGCGGCATCCCGTTTGGATCTCTACCCGTTTGGCAATGCGCTTTCGGGTTTCCTTCAGTTCAGTTAAATCAATTTCCATGGTCAGGGTTAAAACCTTTGGAGACTGAATCCTTCTTTCGACACAACCTGGGAACAATTCTTCCATTTCTGGCTCGGATTGGGGGAGGATGTCCTCTAATTCCCCGGCCATGTCAGATTCTGGTTCAACTGGAATAACCGCTGGAAGAGCCGGTGCCTCAAAAATAACAAGATGGGCATCGGGATATGGGGGCTTAAGCCCATTTAAATAAGCGGTAATATCCGCCTTAATAATGCAGCCATCCGGCCCCGTTCCCTTTTCAATGAGGGTGAGGTCGATGCCTTCAGCCGCTGCCATGGCCTCGGCCAGGGGAGACGCCTTAATAACCGGAACTGCCAAGGGTGCGGCCACTGCCACAGCTTGTACACGGTCGTCTGCCTCATCTTCTTCTGAAGTCTCTTCCTCTTCCCTTTTTTCAGGTTCTGGAATGGGCTCTGTGGACTGAAGGCGTTTCTCCTCCAGGGCTTCAGCCTGGGCAATCATCTCTTCCTTTTCCATTTCCTCTTCGACGGCCTTGAAGACTTCCTGTTCATCGGGTAAAAAGCCCGCATCATCGGGGACGATGCGACTACGGTATGCCTTTTGCTTGGCAAAAATCTGACGCTGCTCCAAGTAACGGTCAATATCCTCAGGCTGAATGCGCCGTCCGGGTATGGTCGCTGCGACATCCGCTAAATCCACGCCCTTCTCCACTGCATACCGTCTCGCCACTGGTGTCGCTCGTACGGGTTCCCCCGTGGCCATGACACGCTCTGCTGGTCGCCCTTCACCAATGCTGCGCAACCGGCTTCGTTCTTCTCGGGATATCTGACGATCATCTCGTTCCATGGCACCCCTCCATTAGGCGTCTATGCCCATCAGGCGATAGACGGCATCTACGATATCCTCCCTTTGGGGCAGGACCGCGCGTTCCAATCCTTCACTATGAGGAATGGGCACATCCAGTCCCCCCAAACGAATAACAGGAGCCTGCATATAATCAAAGCAGTCACTTTCAACGACCTTAGAGACAATCTCACCCCCAACGCCGCCGGTTTTAGCAGCCTCGTGAACCACCAGCAACCGCCCTGTTTTTTTGACGGAGTCATAGATGGGTTCCATATCCATGGGATATAAGGTCATGGGGTTAATCACTTCGATATCAATGCTTTCTTCTTCCAGGGCACCGGCTACTTCGATGACATCGACCAGACAGCGTCCCCAGGATACCACGGTGACATCGCTGCCCTTACGTTCCACAAAGCTCTTCCCCAGAGCAATGGCGTAATCCGCATCCACTGGTACAGGACCCTTCATGCCATAAAGCATTTTATGCTCAACAAAGCACACCGGGTTATTATCCCGGATGGCCGCTTTTAAAAGACCCTTGGCCTGGGCCGGAGTCGATGCTGTCACGACCTTCAAGCCCGGCACATGGCAAAGCCAGGCCTCCAACGACTGGGAATGCTGGGCTGCGGCTCCAGTACCTGACCCTGATGGCAGGCGAAGGACCATGGGTACCTGAGCTTCACCACCAAACATATAGCGCAGCTTAGCCGCCTGATTGGCCAGGGAATCCATCCCAAAGGCAATAAAATCCATAAACATCATTTCACAGATGGGGCGCATCCCCGTTAAAGCTGCCCCTGCCGCACACCCTACGATGGTGGATTCTGAAATAGGGGTATCTAAGACACGCTCTTCGCCAAACTCATCCAGCATCCCGGTGGATACATGGAAGGTGCCGCCGTAGACACCAATATCTTCTCCCAGAAAAATAACATCCTCATCCCGGCGCATTTCCTCGGACATGGCCAGCCGCAAGGCTTCCCGGTAGCTCATTTCTTTGATTTCCATTGCTCATCCTCCTCTATGCGTACACATCATCCAAAACCGTGAGTATCTCCGGTTCCGGGCTAGCTTTAGCGAATTCTAAGGCCGCATCAATACTTGCCTGGGCCTTTTCTTCCAACTGATCAAGCACGGATTCCTCAATGGTACCGGATTCCAATAGATAGGTGCGCATATTCAAAATGGGGTCATAGGCCCGCCATTCATCAACCTCTTCCTTGCTTCGATACACCTGGGGATCGCTTTTGGAGTGACCATTGTAGCGATAGGTTTTCGCTTCGATCAGGAAGGGGCCCTCCCCAGAGCGGGCGTATTCCAGGGCTTTCTTTGTCGCTTCATAAACTTCAATGGCATCATTACCATCAATGGTCATCCCTGGAATGCCGTAGGACACGGCCCGATCGGCAATATTCTCAATGTTCATATGCATCTCAATGGGGGTGGAGAGGCCGTAAAAATTATTTTCAATGAAGAAAACCACGGGCAGCTTCCAGATAGAGGCTAAATTCAAGGCTTCGTGAAAGTTCCCCTCGTTGGTGGAGCCATCCCCACCAAAGCACAGGACAACCTTCTCCGTTTTCTTAAGCTTCTGGGTAAGGGCCGCTCCACAGGACAGGGGATAGCCTCCGGCCACGACGCCATTGGCCCCAATATTACCGGAGTGCAGGTCGGCAATATGCATGGAGCCCCCCTTCCCCTTACAGTAACCGTCCGCCTTCCCCATGATTTCGGCCATCATCCGGGAAACATCTAAACCAAAGCCAATGGCCTGGGCATGCCCCCGATGGGTCAAGCTCACTAAATCCCCCTCGGACAATGCCATGCAGGATGCCACCGCCGATGCTTCCTGACCCATGGCCATATGGCTGGTTCCATGGATGAGTCCATGGGAAAGCATCCATGCTACCTTTTCCTCAAAGTCCCGGGCTTGGTTCATCCGATAATAAAGATTACCTAATAATTCTTCGTTTAATACCATGGGTGATTTTCCTCCCCTTGATTGTATTTCACATTAACCTATTATACGTTATTATATCCCTTTTTTACTTAAAAAGAAAGAGAGGATATGCCTCTCTCAGACTGTCGACAAACCCAGGTCAGGGTGATGATAAAAATACGAGAACCCCGGCGCCCCTGCGGGCTGGCGTTTTGGGCTTTCATCAAATTAAGAAAGCAAACCCGCCCTAAACCTTATCAAAACCGAAGGTTTTGCGCACTGACGACTGAGGACTTTCCCTTTGTTCATCAGCGCCTGGGGTCCGGGGTGAATCTTTTTTATCCTCTCCTTGACCGCGCTACACCACTTTGTCTACGCTTTGAGAGAGGATATGCCTCTCTTACACCAGACTCTACCGACTCACCGCAATGATGGATTCTGCGATAATGAGATCCTCGGGTGTCGTGATTTTAATATTATTATAATGCCCCCGAACAATCTTGACCGGGACACATAAACGTTCCACCAAAGAAGCATCATCCGTCCCCTCCACCTCGTCCTCAATGGCCCGTTCATGAGCATCCATAATCAGCGGATAGGAAAAGGTTTGGGGGGTTTGTACCTCGTACAAAAAGTCCCGGTTCGGAGTATATTCCACAATACCAGCTTTTTTAACCACCTTAATGGTATTTTTGGCAGGGACGGCCACGATGGTCGCCTGACTCTGGATGGTTTCGTAAATACAGCGCACCAAGATCTCTTCACTAATCAGCGGGCGGGCACCGTCGTGGATCATGACGATATCACAGGCCGGGCTTACGGCCTTTAATCCCTCATAAACCGACTGCTGGCGGGTTGCTCCCCCTTGGGTAATTCGAACCTTTTTAAACTTGCCGGGCCCTAACACCTGATGCTTACAGATTTTAAATTCATCCTTATTAATCACCAAAATAATTTCATCAATGAGGGGACACTTTTCAAAAACTTCCAGGGTGTAGGATAAAATCGGCTTTCCCCGAAGGGTAAGATATTGCTTATTAATGGGAGCATTCATCCGACTCCCCTGTCCGGCAGCGGGGATGACAACACTGGTAAAGGCTTTTTTTATCTGCTTTTCATCCAATACACTCAAGTCCCTTCGCCAATTGTTCATCGGTTGTTTCGATGGTAATCCGTCGTTCATCAGCGTGACCCGTATATTCCAGGGTAACCACAGCCGAGCGATCAAAGGGATAATCCCCTAAAATCTGAGGCCATTCAATCATCACTGGCACGCCTTCCGTCACAAACTCATCAAAGCCAATTTCCAGCAATTCGTCAAAGTCTTCCAGGCGGTATAAATCAAAATGATAGGCTTTATGTGTCTCTGTACCATAGGTATTCACCAGGGTATAGGTCGGGCTGACCACTAAATCCGGCAATCCCATCCCTGCGACAATGGCTTTTGTAAGGGTGGTTTTACCCGCCCCTAAATCTCCAATTAAAAGAAGGGTCGCCGGGCATTTTGCCAAGAGGCCGCCCATAGCCCTTCCGACGATTTCGGTGGTTTCAGGGCCATCACTGATTACAATCATCTGCATCGTCTTCTTCCTTTCCTTCTTCGTCCTCTACTATTTCATACTCCACTGATACGTTATGGCTTACGATTTTTTGCTTATCCTTAATGAGGATAGACAGGATGATGTACACCCCAATACTGGCCACAGTGGACACCCAGGTCAGCACAAAGGGTAAGGCCGGAATGACAAACAATGCCCGAAATATCCACGGACTTAGCTCAAACCGTTCTCCCAGCCCCTGGCACAGGCCAGAAAAAATGCCCGCTTCCTTATCCCGCATCAGTCGCTTTTTCATCGTGCTCACGCCTGAATATAATTCGCCATAAACCGCTCTAAACGATCCATGGTCTCTGCCAGCTTGATGGGATCCGGCAAAAAAACCACTCGAAAATGATCAGGCTCCGACCAATTGAAACCAGTCCCCTGGACCAAAAGCACCTTCTCCCGCTTGAGCAAATCCAATGCGAATTGGGTGTCATCCGTAATATTAAAACGCTGCGTGTCGATCTTCGGAAAAGCGTATAATGCGCCATCGGGCTTCACACAGGATATTCCCGGAATTTCATTGAGCCGTTTGTAAACAATATTCCGCTGCTCATAGAGGCGTCCGGTGGGCGCAATCAAATCGTCGATGCTTTGGTACCCCCCAAGGGAGGTCTGAATGGCATGCTGAGCCGGGACATTGGCACACAAGCGCATGGTGGAGAGAATATCGATTCCCTCTATATAATCCTGGGCACAGGCCCGATTTCCAGAAAGCACCATCCATCCTACCCGGAACCCCGGAACCCGATGGGATTTAGACAGCCCATTAATGGTAACCACCAAAGTTTCATCCGTAATCGTCGCCATGGGATGGAAGGGGATCTCATCATAGATGATTCGATCATAAATTTCATCTGCAAAAATAATCAAATTATTTTCCACCGCAATTTTCGCAATCTCTTCCAGCAGCTCTCTGGGATAAACTGCACCGGTGGGATTATTGGGGTTGATAAGCACGATTCCTTTGGTGTTGCTATTGATCTTGTTACGGATGTCTTCCAAATCCGGATACCAGTTTGACGACTCATCACACAGGTAATGGACCACCTTGCCCCCGGCCAGGGTGGCTGCTGCCGTCCACAGGGGATAATCTGGCATGGGGATGAGAATCTCATCCCCGCTATCCATCAAAGCCTGGGTACACAATTGGATGAGTTCGCTGGCACCGTTCCCGATATAGACATCATTCACCGTGATTCCCATAAGCCCCCGGGTCTGATAGTATTGCATAATGGCTTTACGTGCCGAGAAAATACCCTTTGAATCACAATATCCTTCGGAATTTCTCAGATTGGCCCGCACATCGTGGATGACCTCATCCGGGGCATTAACATTGAAGGTGGGTGGATTTCCCGTATTAAGCATGATGATATCCATTCCTTCATCCTGCATCCGGCTGGCCTCCTGGACGACAGGTCCCCGGATGTCATAGCATACATTGTCCAGCTTTTGGGATTTTCTGAACTTCCTCATTTCTTGTACGCCTCCCCTGTCATTCGTTCAATGATGGTGCGGTAGCCCGTACCATGCTTCAGGCACCGATTCACGCGGCTAATGGTCGCGGAGCTGGCACCGGTCGTATTTTCAACATCAATAAAGGTCTTGCCTGCATAAAGCAGCAAGGCAATATGGAAGCGGTTGGCCATATCATCGACTTCTTTAATGGTGCACATATCCTCTAGAAGGCTTAAGCACTCCTGCTCATCCTCGATGGCCATGATCGCCGTCGCTAAATCTTTTAATTTCGTATCCATGATTTACCTCTTTTAAGTGATTAGAAATCATTATACCACGCACCGAACTAAAGTAAAATACCTATGTTTCCCAGTCGAAAAAAAAAAACGAGTATGTTATAATACAATTAGCTTTTATGGAGGAAAACAATCAAATGAAATTATATAATACCTTAACCCAGCAAAAAGAAACCTTTGTTCCTCTTACCGAGGGTAAGGTCCGCATGTATTCCTGTGGGCCCACAGTTTACAACTATTTCCACATTGGCAACGCCCGTCCCTTCATCGTTTTCGATGTATTACGGCGGTTTTTAAAGTACATCGGCTATGATGTCAAATTTGTCCAGAATTTCACCGATGTGGACGATAAAATCATCAATCGCAGCCTTGAAGAAGGTATTACTGCCAAAGAAGTCGCCGATAAGTATATTGCAGAATATTTTAAGGATGCCGATGCCCTGGGGATTGAGCGGGCCGATGTCCATCCCCGGGTGTCTGACCATATGCCGGAGATCATCCAGATGATTTCAGACCTGGAAAAGAACGGTTTGGCTTATAATGTGGACGGTAACGTCTATTATCAGGTGGAGCATTTCCATGACTATGGCAAGCTTTCCCACCAAAACATCGATGATTTAAAAAGCGGTGCCCGCATTGAAGTCAGCGACGAAAAACGCAGTCCTTTGGACTTCGCCCTGTGGAAAAAGGCCAAGCCAGGGGAGCCCTTCTGGGACAGTCCCTGGGGTAACGGCCGGCCAGGCTGGCATATTGAATGCTCTGCCATGAGCCGCAAGCATTTAGGAGAGCGCATCGATATCCACGGTGGTGGCCAGGACCTCATCTTCCCCCATCACGAAAACGAAATCGCCCAGTCTGAAGGCTCCTGCGGGTGCAAATTCTCCAATTACTGGGTCCACAATGGCTATATCAACATTAACAACGAAAAGATGTCCAAATCCAAGGGGAACTTTTTTACCGTTCGGGATATTGCCAAACACTTCGATTTGGAAGTCGTCCGGATGTTTATGCTGATGGCCCACTACAGAAGCCCCGTCAATTTCTCTGACGAATTATTAGAGCAGGCCAAAAACGCCCTGGACAGACTGTATAACGCCAAGTACCAGATGGAATACCTTTTGGATCATGCCAAGGCCGAGGCGGCCACGCCAGCAGAAAGGGAATGGATGGACACCCTCTCCCAGTATAAGAACAGCTTTGTTGCCGCCATGGAAGACGACCTGAATACAGCGGACGGCATCGCCGCTATCTTCGAACTGGTTCGGGAGATCAATTCCACCTTAGATGATGCCTCTTCAAAGGAATGCATCGCCGCGGCTCTGACCCTTTTTACAGAACTCACCAGGGTCATCGGCATCGCTGTTCAGGAGAAAACGGAGGACCTCAGCACCGAGGTGGAGGCCCTCATTGAAAAACGGCAGCAGGCCCGTAAGAATAAAGACTTCGCCATGGCGGATCAAATCCGGGATGATTTATTAGCCCGGGGCATCGTGTTAGAGGATACACGCGAAGGGGTCAAATGGAAAAAAGCGTAATCGCGGATTTTTTGGACCGCACCTACACCGAGGCAGAAGCCAGGGCCATGAACCCACTGACCCTGGCTTACATTGGAGATGGTGTTTTTTCGGACTATATTCGGAAATATCTGGTGGCCCAGGGCATGGCCAATGTCAACCATCTAACCAAAGCATCCATTAGCTATGTCAAGGCCGATGCCCAGGCCCGGATGGTCCACACCCTGATGGATCAGCTGACCGATGAGGAGCAATCCATTGTCCGCAGGGGCCGTAATACCCGGAGTACACCGCCCAAAAATGCGGATAAAATGGACTATCGCTATGCCACGGGATTAGAGGCCTTGGTGGGATATTTGGAGCTCACGGGGAACCAGCGTCGCCTCCGGGAACTTATGGTGACCGGACTTGAACACTTAGAAAACGCTCTGGAGTGTTGATAATTTTCTTTCCCTCAAAAACAGGAACCAAAGGTGTTATCCCTGCACCTTTGGTTCCTGTTTTTTATTTTGATTGACACATTGTCTTAATTATTTCATCAAACACCTTGACAAATATCCTTGTCAGTATTACACTCATTATGACAAGGATATTTGTCGTATTGACTCGTTTTATTGTCGATTCAAAGGAGGAATTGTTATGCCCTTACTCAACCAACTCAAAATGTATCGGGCTCGGGATCAGCTCAACCAACAGGCCCTTGGAAAGCTGGTGGGGGTTTCCCGGCAAACCATCAGCTTAATTGAACGGGGGGATTATTCCCCATCGGTAACACTGGCCCTTAAAATTGCCAAGGTATTCCAAGTACCCGTGGAAGCGATTTTCAAATATGAAGAAGACGAGGAGGTCTAAGTCAGATGAAAGTTCAAGAAAGTAAGCATGTCTATTCTAAATTTTTCGGTATTCTCATTGCCGCAGGCTTTTGCGGGGGGCTGCTGGGGTTTTTCTGCTTCCGCATCAGTGATTATATGAACCAGGATGGTGCGGCCCTTGGGGAAGCCTTTATTCCCCTGCAGCTGCCTTTGTTTATCCTGGTTTGCGGGGGTCTGCTTTTAGTCTCTTTGATCCAATACTGGCAGGCCCGTAAGTGCATCCAGGGAATTAACCCTGAGGCAGATTTATCCCCTGGGGACGAAGGGCAGCTAGCCCGGGCCGATGGAATGATTAACCGTTCTGTGGTCTTCGCCAGTCTCTCCCTTATTGCCGCTTTTGTCTTTCTGGCCATCCTGGAAGTCCATGAGAATTACGTCGCCCTGGCTGGTGTTGGCTTTTTTATCCTGGTTACTATTCTCGCCACCACAATGCAGGTCCTGCCCATTAATCTGCTTAAAAAAATCAATCCTGAAAAGCGGGGGAATCCCCTGGATTTTTCTTTCCAAAAGATTTGGCTGGCTACCTCGGATGAGGGCGAAAAGTTCACCCTTTACCAGGCAGCCTATAAAACCTACCGTTTGGTCCAGAATGTCATTATCGGCCTCATTTTGCTCGCCCTGATGGGTAACCTCTACTTTGACACCGGGGTCTTCCCTGTTCTTCTCCTGGCCATGATCTGGGCCATTCAGGTCATTGCCATTTATGCTTACTCCCAGAAAGGGGCCACTTCCATTTAGAGATCTTTACTGCTATAATGATAGTAAAATGGAAGCAATAAACTTTCTACCGGGATGTGAGACGATGAATAAAGATTTGACCCAAGGACCTGTAATACGCTCAATGCTGCTTTTTGCCGTCCCCATGATTGTAGGGAACCTGCTGCAGCAATGCTATAACATCGCCGATACCCTCATTGTGGGGCAATTTCTTGGAAAAAACGCCCTGGCTGCTGTGGGCTCTGCTTTTACATTGATGACTTTTTTGACTTCCATCCTGTTGGGGCTTTGTATGGGCAGCGGAGCGTTGTTTTCCATCAAGTTTGGTCAGGGCGATGAAAAAGGACTGGGTGAAAGCATCTTTGTTTCCTTTGTCATGATTGCCGGTATGACCCTTCTGCTTAATGGTCTGGCCTTTTTCTCCCTGGATTTTATCCCCACGCTCCTTCGGGTGCCTGGGGAGGTCTGGGATCTTTTGCGCCAATACCTTATCATCATTTTTTATGGCATTACGGCGACCTTCCTCTACAATTATTTTGCTTCATTCCTCCGGGCCATGGGGAACTCCGTCGTACCCCTTATTTTTCTGGCAATCTCTGCCGCACTGAACATCATCTTAGACCTATGGTTTGTCCTGGGGCTTGGGCGGGGTGTATCCGGGGCAGCAGAGGCGACGGTGATTGCCCAATATGCTTCGGGTATTGGGATTACGGTGTACGCGCTGATTCGATGCCCAGCCCTTCGGATTCTCACCAGGGGCTGTACCATTCGCTGGGGATGTGTCCGGGAAATTGCCAGCTTTTCCTTCTTAACCTGCATCCAACAGTCCATTATGAATCTGGGCATCCTGGCGGTACAGGGGCTGGTCAACAGCTTTGGTCCCACCATCATGGCGGCCTTTGCGGCGGCGGTTAAGATCGATGCCTTCGCCTATATGCCCGTCCAGGATTTTGGCAATGCCTTCTCCACCTTTATTGCCCAAAATTACGGTGCCAAAAAGAAAGACCGCATTGGCGCGGGGCTCAAAGCGGCGGTCTTCGTTTCTCTGGTCTTTAGCATTGGGGTATCCATTGTGGTGTGGGTGTTTGCTTCCCCGCTCATGACACTTTTTGTTCCCCCGGGGGAGACTGAAATCATCCTGGAGGGGGTTCGATATCTCCATATTGAAAGTGCCTTTTACTGCGGAATCAGCACGCTATTCCTGCTCTACGGCCTGTACCGGGCCCTGGGAAAGCCTGGGATGTCCGTGACTCTCACCATTATCTCTTTGGGGTCCCGGGTTGCCCTGGCCTATGGGCTATCGACTCTTCCCGCCCTGGGCGTTAGCGGCATTTGGTGGTCTGTCCCCATTGGCTGGTTCCTTGCCGATTTCGTTGGTATTCTTTATTATATTATCCGAAAAAAGACCCTGCTTTCCCCAGAGGACAACGCCCTTTATTAAGGGATATAAAAAACGGCCTGTGCACCAGGCCGTTTTGCGCATTTTCATAATCACACGGAGATTCTTAGCTATTTTTTTTCGATTCTTCTTCAGCTTCGGTGACTTCTACTATTTCTTCAATGACATCTTCTGCGGTATCCGCTTCCTCATTCCCAGCAGCTTCGATTTCTTCATCAACTATGAGAACGTCAGCTTCTTCGTCTGAAGCATCTTTAGCTTCCGGTGTATGAGCCTTTTCTCTTGCCGGTGTTTCAGGCTTAACCTTCACACCACGCTGGAGGACATCGACCACATATCCAAAGCTCCCCAGTACCAATGTGTAAAACACATAGACCGCCACATTGGTCACGAAATATGCAATAATATCTGTGAAGCTATCTGCCATGGTAATATAACCAGAGGCCAGCATCTGCCCAATATATTGGGAGGTGTTCACCAATGCATAAATAGCGTATAGCCCAAAGATAACTGCAAAAACATACAGTACAACCGGTATCCAGTTGATTTTTTGTCGTTCCATAAAATTCTCCTTCGTCTTTATAGAATAATTGCACTATTAAGTGTATATAATAACCCTTAAAAGTGAAAGCCTTTTGTTAAAAAAGTGATCGTTTTGTGAAAATTTAAGGTTTTTGCAAGCTGTTACTTCCAAAAGCTTGCACGGCCATCCCGGTCAAACCCCATCACCATTTGGCTCAGTTTTTCCGCACTTTTAGGGAAGAGTCCCCCACCGGGATAATTACGGACCGCATTTTCCGCCCGGGTCCCTGCACAGATTTTAAACAGGTCCGTCATCACCGATTCCACGGCGGCTCCCCCACCCATAATACGGGGCAGGATATTTTGCAGTAGCGCATGGTCCAGGGCATTTTCCTGGGTCATCAGGCCATATTCCGCATTGTACAGCAGATAGAAGCAGATTTGATCTCGAACACGATAGCCGATTCCAGCATCAGCCCCAGCCAGGATCCCATTGATGGCCTCTAGCAGGGTAACCACCTCCTGGACCATTTCCCGATGATGGGTACAGCGTTCCAGCACCAACACCTCACTTTTTAGAAAATCCGATCCTAAAGGAATGGCCTGGGGTGCGGTGGCCGGAAGGGTTTGAAGCTTTAGCCCTGCCGGACGGATTTCGATTTGTCCGGCCCGGTCTAATACCTTACGGCTCAGACCACTGCGCGCTTCCGCATTGGTAACCGTCCCCACCAACATCAGATTGCCAGGCAGGTACAAATCCCCATAATATTTCCGGGCTTCTTCATCCCGGCCAAATAGAGCATTCCCCAAAAGGGAATCCGTGATAATATGATTTTCCCTTTCCCGACGGGTTTCCAGAATAGATAGGATTTCGCCAAAATACCCTTCTAAGGGGGCGACCCCCATTTCATCCAGACACAGAAAGAAGGGAAGCTCCGGATTATCCACGGCATCAGCGATAAAGTCCACCATCGACCCTGGAATATAACACCCATTAGCATCTAAGTAGCCCAGCAGCTCCCGGGAGTCCTTCCAATCCGACCGAACCGGGATCTGCAAATACCGTTCATTATCCGTATTGGCCCCCATGGCCTCGGCAAACAGGCGGACAAACTGACTTTTTCCCACCCCAGAGCCACCAGTTAGGAGGACGAAGGGTGTTGACTTTAGACTTAAATAAAAGTTTTGGACTAAATCCACTTCACAAGAAAAGCCTCCAGAGATGATATACTCGGTCATTCGTCTGAGGGTCCCGGGTAAGTCCACCGCCTTAGCTGCTACCTCCTCAGTTCTTTTTTCAGACCGATCTCGCTTGTTGAGGGAAGGCGTGGCTTCTTTTTGCGTGGATGCCATGATCTGCTGGAGCGCCTTCAGGGTTGCGGCGTTCAGAGCCGCTCCACCGTCTCCCCCTGCTGTCTCTTTTTTCCCCGGATGTTTTTTCTTTGTTTTTTTATCCCCAGTCTTGGTTTCTGGTGTTTCCTCGGTAAGGGATTCGGCCATGGTCATGGCCATATCCAGGGCCGCTTTAGCGTCCTCATCCCCAGCCAAAGCTTCTGTCCCAAGGACTGGCTCTCCCTCTATTTCATTCTCGTTATCTTCGGTTTCCAGCCATTCTTCCTCTTCGGTCCAATCTTCATCCTCCGCCCCTTCATCCTTTGTATCATCCAGGATTTCATCCTCTTCGGACTCCCCTTCAACCCCTTCGGTTTCCTCAGCAGCGTCCTCTATTTCGTAGGGCACTTTGAGGATAACGCGCTCATAATACTCATTATAGACGGCCAGCATTTCTTTGAGGTCCTCTTCCAAAATGGCATTTCCAGGTACTGTGTACTGGTATTCCCGGAAGAAAATAACACTGGCTCGATGGGCATCGTCGGGTAAATCGACCTCAGAATTATCCGATGCAAAGCTGCCCGGGCGGACGATGGTCTTGATTTCATCAACCAGTGGCTCCAGGGCCCCCTCAACAGCCACTCGAACCGTGGCATCATTTTCCAGGCCATTTTTACGCACCTGGGTTTCGATTTCCTTATACCCCTGACAAAGGGCCAGATAAAGCTTCTGGGTATCCTTATTGAGTAAATAGGAAATATAAACCCCAGTTCCTGGAAAACGGGTCACTTCTTTGTCGAGGATGCTGACCCAGGGCACTAAGGCCCATTCTTCATCTCCGGCAAAGCCGACGGTCTTGTAGCGCTTCCCCGGCAGAATTCGAAGTCCCCCCAGACAGGCAGGAATGGATTCGGTTAGAACATCCTTGAAGGAGTAACGGAAGTCCTTGGTAAAAAAGCTGGCGTACTCATTCATCAGGGTGGTCAGGTTCTCCTGGAGACCTGGTCCATCTAAGCGTTCAAAATAATATTCAATTTTCTGATCCAGCATTTCGATGATGAGGCGGCGGTCATCGGTGCTTAATTCATCGATTAATGCACTTTCTACCGTAAAATAGAAGTGCTCATCCACGGTTTCCATGGCCATTAGACCCTTTTCGGCGTAGCTCATGTAGGGATGCTCCATCAAGAAGGATAACACATCATCAAGGCCTGCCGTAGCAATATTCTCAATAATGGCCTCGGCATTTTGATCCTGGTCCTTTCCCGCATTAACCCGGGCCATATAAAACTTTTGCACCTGGGCTGAAACCATAAACACATCCGAGCGCCACCGATTATCCACCTGTTCCATATAGTATTTTAAAAATACCATCTCATAGGAATCGGTAAAGGCGGCCACGGATTTGCCTGGCCCCAGGAAATCAAAGAGGGACTGCTTCAGGGTCAGAGCAGCATCTGACGGAAGAATGAGCTTTAAAAGAAACTCGGTTTCCTCCATTTTTTCAAAATAAACAATTGGGGTTTCGCCCTCATTATATTCATTGACATTCTCAAAGAAATGCGCATAATCCGGAAAAAGCCCGATAAATTTGCTGTTGAGGGCTTTACTCCAACTCAGTTTATAGTTACCGTCTCCCCCCTCTGATTCCAGATAAGAGGGGTACTCCCGGCCTTCAAATAGAAAAACGATGCGTTTCTCCCGGGCATCTGTACCAAAAAAATCCTGCAGCCCATCCGGAATGTATAATTCGCCGTCAGAAAAAACCCGTGCATTGGTCACACAGGTTGCCACATAATCATTCTGAAGGGTCCATTCATTATTTTGTCCAAAGGTTAATTCACTCATTGTCATTCTCCATCATTTTTTACAATATTAATTATTGTATCATGGATGGCTCAAAAAAAACAGACCCGAAGAGTCACAGCTTATAATTCACCCCCTTCGCTGCACTCATTTACGGCCTGCGACGTGTAGAAACAGAAGCACTAAAAAAGCCGAAGCCCTTTCCCATGGAAAGGCCTCCGGCCCATCGCAAACAGCGATTGTGATTTGTCTAAGGTGTCCGTCTCAGATGTTCGTTTTAGAGATTTTCTTTGAAGAAAGCTTCCAGTTCAGCCACAACACTGTCTTCATCGGCACCTTCTGCTCTAACGGTAACAACTTCACCATTCTTAGCACCAAGCCCCATAATGCTGAGCATGCTCTTTGCGTTAGCTTGTCTGTCTTCTTTGCAGATGGTGACTTCCGATGCGTAAGGCTGTGCCTGTTTAACCAAAAGACCTGCAGGTCTTGCGTGGATACCAGCGGGATCCGTAATGGTATACGTAAATTCTTTCATCAATGCGCTCCTTCGGATAATTTATTTTCTGTTTACATTTTATCATTGATTCATTGAAATTCAATGAAAATTTAATTGTAATCAATCATCAACTTTATCTACAGGTAAAGGTTTCTTTAAAATTGCAAGAAGAACCATCCCCACTAATGCTCCCACCACCAGTGAGACCACATAGAACAACGGATTACCCACCACAGGGAATACGAAGATGCCTCCATGAGGAGCCATGAGGGTGCATCCAAAGAACATTGACAGACCACCGGCAACGGCTGAGCCTGCAATACAAGATGGAATCACCCTTGCCGGATCTGCAGCTGCAAAGGGAATGGCTCCCTCTGTAATAAAGGATAGGCCCATCACATAACAGGTTAAGGCTGACTGCCGTTCTTTTTTGGTAAACCGATTTTTAAAGAAGGTACTGCATAAAGCAATGGCAAGGGGTGGAACCATCCCACCAACCATAACAGCCGCCATAATATCATACTGCCCGCTGGCCAGGGAGGCCGTACCAAAGACGTAGGCCGCTTTGTTAAAGGGTCCACCCATATCGATGGCCATCATCCCGCCAAGGACGATGCCTAAAATGACTTTGGAACTTTCGCCCATGCTATTCAGGCCATTGGTCATTGCTGTATTCAGCCAGGCCACCGGAGGATTGACCACAAAGACCATAATGGCCCCGATGAGTAACAATCCAAAGAAGGGATACAGCAGCGTTGGCTTAATGCCTTCCAGGGTTTCCGGCAGCTTATCAAAGAGTTTTTTCAGACCTAAGACCAAATACCCGGCGATAAAACCAGCCAATAGAGCCCCAAGGAAACCTGAGGTTCCTCCGGTGGCAATGGTAAGGCTGCCATTCACCGTTGTCAGGATGTAGCCTTCACTGGCAAGGTATCCTCCCACAAAGCCCACAGCCAAGCCTGGCCGGTCCGCAATACTCATGGCGATAAAGCCCGCCAGCACCGGCAGCATAAAGCCAAAGGCTGCCCCGCCCACTGTTTTAAGAAAGGCTGCAAAGGGGGTGTTCATCCCAAAGTTTGAGGGATCGATGGAATAATCATCAAAGAGAAAGGCCAGGGCAATGAGAATCCCGCCGCCAATAACAAAGGGCAGCATATGGGAAACCCCATTCATCAGATCCTTATAAATACGCCGGCCAATGCTTTCCTTGCCATCACCGCCCATTTCCTCTGAATCCTCTCCAGTCGCCTGAAAGATGGGAAGGTCTCCTGCCATGGCCTTCTCAATGAGGTCCTGGGTTTTGTTAATACCGTCGGAAACCTTGGTTTGAAGGACTGGCTTACCGGCAAATCGGGCCATGGCCACCTTTTTATCGGCTGCGACGATGACACCCTTAGCCCCTGCAATGTCCTCAGGCGTCAGGGCGTTCTTTACCCCCCCGCTGCCATTGGTTTCGACCTTAATGCGAACCCCCATTTTTTTGGCTTTTTCCTCCAGGGCTTCGGCTGCCATATAGGTATGGGCAATTCCCGTGGGGCAGGCCGTTACTGCGACGATATCGTAGGGTCCGCTTTTGGGAGATTCTCCCCCAGCGTCAATTTCTGCTGCCACTTCGGCATCCACATCTGCCACAGCCTCCCGTTCATCCTCTGCGAACTTTTCACGTTCCTTGGTGTCAATCAGCTTTAGGAATTCATCCTTATTTGCTGCGTTAATGAGCGTATTCCTAAAATCCTCATCCATGAGCATCATGGACAAACGGCTGAGGAGCTCCAGGTGGGTATCGTCGGAGTTATCCGGCACCGCAATCATAAAGATCAAATAGACGGGCTGCCCATCCATGGCATCGTAGTCCGTCCCATTTTTGCACACCATGGCCGCGAGCCCTGCCCGCAAGACCGCCGGTGATTTCCCATGGGGAATGGCAATACCTTCACCAACCCCAGTAGTTCCCTGGGCTTCCCGATCCAGAACCGCCTTTTTATAGACTTCTTTATCCTTTAAATTTCCCGTAGCCGCCATCAAATCAACCAGGATATCGATGGTTTTCGCCTTAGAGGCGGAGGGACCATTTAAATCGATACCTTCTTTTTTTAATAAATCTGAAATCCGCATGTTTTCCCCCTGCGTTAAAAGATTAAATTGAATTGAATAATGCCATGACGTCTGCCTTCGTGGCCAGTTCATCTGAAAATGCACTGGCACTGCCTGTGGCCAGGCCCATTTTAAATGCGGTTTCCATATTGCCCGTTTGTAAATAACCGGTAAGGAAACCAGCAACCATAGAATCTCCTGCACCCACTGAATTCTTTAACACGCCTTTAGGTGCCGGGCTTTGATAAACCCCACCATCCTCAGAGAGGAGAATGGCGCCATCACCTGCCATGGACACCAGTACGTGGCGTGCCCCCATTTCCTGGAGCTTTTTGCCATAGGTGATCATATCATCCTCACTTTTTAAGACAACGCCAAACATCTCCCCAAGCTCATGATTGTTGGGTTTGATGAGGAAGGGGTGATAGGGTAAAACGTTCAAAAGCAAATCCTTTGTCGCATCTACCACAATCTGAACACCCCGTCCTTCAAGACGAGCCATAATTTTTTCATACACATCTGCGGGCATACTGGCCGGAATACTTCCAGCCAACACCAGAAAATCCCCGGCATTCAGTTCATGAAGCTTTCCATAGAGCTGTTCAACATCTGTCTGACGAATAGCTGGTCCCATCCCGTTAATCTCTGTTTCCTCATCGGAACGCAGCTTAACATTAATTCGGGACATTCCCTCGGCTATGGTTATAAAGTCAGAGCGGCAGCCATAATCCATCAGTCTTTCAGCAATTTCTTTCCCAGTGAATCCAGCAATAAATCCCAGTGCTGTACTTTCAATGCCAAGATTATTCAGTACAATGGACACATTAATGCCCTTTCCCCCTGGGAAAAGAAGCTCCGACGTCGTCCGGTTTATGATGCCTGGTTTAAAGCCGTCCACCGAGGCAATATAATCCAGGGATGGATTAAAGGTTACGGTATAAATCAATTTATTTCACCTCAACTATTTCCGTTACCTGCTTATACCGAAGATCCGGTAAAGCGTTAGTAATAATCCGGGCCCCTTCCAATGGTCCAAAGGTCACCGGTGTAATTTGATTAAATTTGGATGTATCCGCCAACACATACGCACATCGGCATCGACCAAAGGCCTCCTGTTTAATCCGGGCTTCGCCGACATCCGGTGTGGTATATCCAGCCCGAATATCGATGCCGTTGGTTCCGAAAAAGCCAATGGTAAAATGATATTTTCCAATGGCCTCTAGAGCTTCTGCCCCAACGATCGCTTCTGTTTCCGGGCGCAGCCGCCCTCCGGGCACATAAACCGAGCACCCCTTCCTAAGAAGCTTTTCCGCATGGACAAGGCCATTGGTCACATAAACCGCCTGGGTCTCCGTGATTGCTTCCACCAGGGCTTCTGTAGTCGTCCCAGCATCAATATACACAAAATCCTCGGGCTTTATAATATCCGCTGCCCTTCTGCCAATCGCGTGTTTTTCCTCACCAAACTGGCTTTGTTTAAAATGCACATCCTTCTCAGACGCTGAATAGGCACTGCTTTCCAGGGCCGTCGCACCACCATGAACCTTTTTAAGCAGTCCCTTCTCGCCCAGGGTGGTCAAATCCCTGCGAATGGTGGATTCCGACGTTTCTAAAATATCCGTTAATTCCCCGACTGTAATGGCACCCCGTTCATTTAAAACCTCAAGTATAATTCCTTGTCTCTCCTCTGTCAGCATCCATTACTCCTTTCTTGTTCCCAGAATATCACCATTTCCATTCAAAGTCAATCATTTTTAATCATTTATAGTCATATTCAGTCGTTTTTAAGCTTTGATATGACTGTTATTGATTATATTGTAGCAAGAGAACATTAAAATAACCACTGTATTCATGATAAATACAGTGGTTATTTTGCAATTGCTATTTTTCTTTGCGTATTAAATCCATGGGTGCCACAGGACGATCCATTTTCATTTGGTAAATCATCTTGGGATGGGGCGTGGACTCCAAAGCATTTCCCTCCCCGTCCATAATGAGCGCCACCCTCTGAGTGTAATAAAGGGCATCACCAATGGGCGAAATCAATTCAATAGTATCTCCCACCGTCATCTTATTTCTCTGTTCGATGGTGGCCATACCCGTATCATCCTCGTAATCCAGCACCACCCCGATAAAATCGTAATGTCTTGTGTAACTGCTTGTTCCGTAATTTTGATCCTCACCAGAGGTCTTTCCATAATAGAAAGCCGTGGTGTAATTCCGGTGGCTGACCTTGGTCAATTCCTCGATCCAGGTATTGGGTACCACAAAATCCGGATTCGCCCAACAGGCATCGATGATTCGGCGATAAATGGAAATAACGGTGGCCACGTAATAAGGACTTTTCATCCGTCCTTCAATTTTAAAACTCGCCACACCCATGGCCATCAGTTGGGGTATTTCCCGGGCCAGGCATAAATCCTTTGAATTAAAAAGGAAGGCACCGCCCTCTCCATCCTCCAGGGTAAAAGCTTCTCCCGGGCGGGTGGCTTCCACCAGCTGATAATTCCATCGGCAGGGCTGGGCACAATCCCCTTGGTTCGAGTTCCGCCCCGTGAGATAATGGCTTAAAAGGCAACGCCCAGAGTATGAAATACACATGGCTCCGTGGACAAAGGTTTCAATCTCCATGCCCTCAGGGGCCTGGGCCACAATATTCTGAATTTCTTCTCCGGAGAGCTCCCGGGCCAACACAATGCGGCTTGCCCCCAGCATATGCCAAAATGACACCGTCTCTGAATTCGTATTATTGGCTTGGGTACTCACCGTAATCTTCAAATTCGGGGCATGGTGCCGAACAATATTAAAGACCCCAGGGTCTGCGACCAAGACCGCATCCACGCCAATAGATTCTAAAAAGCGAACATATTCCGGCAATGCCACCAGATCCGCATCGTGGGGAATCATATTCAGGGTAACGTAAAGGCGCTTTCCCCGGGCATGGACAAAGGCTACTGCTTTTTCCAGCTCTTCGGATGTAAAATTATCCGCCCTGGCCCGCAGGCCAAACTTCTTTCCAGCACAATAGACGGCATCCGCACCATAATGTAAGGCATAGCGCAGCTTTTCAAAATTACCCGCTGGTGCCAGCAATTCTGGTTTCGTTTTTGTAATCATCTGGATTGTCTAGTCTCCCATATATTTCTGGACATCAGCATTGTGCCCTTCCAAGGTCTCGTTAAAATACAGCTTCCCACTGTCCATATCTGCAACAAAGAAAAGATAGGTCGTCGTCGCCGGATAAAGGGCTGCTTCCAAAGAGGTTTTACTGGGTGAGCATATTGGGCCCACGGGTAACCCCAGATTTTTATAGGTGTTATAGGGGGAATCCACCTGGGTTTGTGCTTCTGTCAGCACAGCGTTTTTCGTTCCCAGAGCATAGTCTACTGTAATATCCGATTGAAGGGGCATTCCCGCTGCAATCCGATTGTAGAATACGCTGGCACAATTAGCCTTATCCTCTGCCAACTTCGTTTCCAGCTCAACAATGGACCCCATAATGACAATTTCATCCACCGTCTTTCCCATTTCCTGGGTTCGCTGCTCCATGGAGGCATTATAAACATCCACAAAACGATCCAACATATTGGTGACGATAACCGATGGCTCCGTTCCTGTTCCCCAATTATAGGTATCTGCAAAGAGATAACCTTCCAAAGTTCGATCCTTCCCATCGGGAATACTGCCTAATATGGGATACTTCGCCTTATACTCGGTAACCTTCTTCGTTTCTGCAATAAAATCTGCCGCCGTACAGACATGGTTTTTTTCCAGAATTTCAGCCATTTCCTTAATATTCCGTCCCTCTGGCAGAGTGATGGCCACAGCACCAGTATAAGCCTCACCATTAAGCATCTTGTTAAAAATCTGGGGGACCGACATGGCCTGGTTAAATTCGTAGTTGGCCGCCTGAATTTGCTTGGACCCACGGCTGTGCCGGCCGGCATAGCTTTCAAAAACAAGGGTATTCCGGATGAGGTTCTTATCCTGTAAGATCCGGGCAATTTCATCGATAGTTGAACCATCGGGGATATCGACCACCACATTCTCAGTGTTGGTCCCCACTGGCTGTAAATTCATATTGTAAAACACCATCCAGCCCCCAATGAGAAGGGCGGCAAAAAGAACCAGAGCAATCAGCCCGATAATCATCCGCTTTACTGGTGAGTTCCCTGGTTTTCCAGTCTGGACCGAGCGACGATTTCCCCCGCCTGCTCCAGCTTGGGGCTTTCTAGGTGCAGCGGCCGGTGATCCTGTCCTTACCTGTACTTTAGGCTTTGTCCCGGTAGTACTCTTTGCCCGGGTTCCTAGCTCACGTTTTCGATTTGCACTGGGTATGGATGATTTCTTCGTATTCTTTTTTTTCTCATTCTCCATTAGCGTTATCCTCTAAGCACCGGCATTTCCAAAGAAATCCATATCGATTCCGGCGGCATCGTTAACGATTTTAAGGACGTCCTGATAAATGGTGATAAAGGCCATTTGTGCCTGAATATATTGGGCCACATCGGGATTCCCCATAACCGCCGTTGCCTGAATGTTAAAATCCGCAATTTCTTCCTGGGATAATTCCTGTCCCATCATCTGTCTGGTCTGTACCATCATCTGCTTTGCAAAAAAATCCTTGGCCATCCGTTCGCTGTCCGGACTAGCTTTCAAACGGTCTTGTGCTTCCCGGAAACGTTGTCCCTCGGGTGATTCTTTGATGGCTTGTGCCAGGTTATGTGCTTCATCATAAATATTTTTCATTGTTTTCCAATCCTCTACTTTTCAGTGATTCTTTTTCATTGTAACATAAGTGTCACAATTTTGTTAGCCTTTTTACGAAAAAGAACGCCTTGGGCCAAGGCCACTTTAGCGTTCTTTCCTTCTTTTTATACAATATCCCCCAGGCCTAAATCAAAATAATCCGTAATACATTGCTGGGTTCCCCCAATTCGGATTTCAAAATGACAATGGGGCCCGGATGAATTTCCGGTGCTGCCCATAAGGGCTATAACCTGACCTTTACTCACGCGATCACCTGCGCTGCATTTAAACTCGGAGTTATGGGCCATGAGGAAAACGGTCCCGTCATCCGCCTCAACCTGGACGGTTAAACCGTAACTGCCGTATTCCTGGGCCATGGTCACTGTTCCATCCTTTGGTGCGTAAATCGGGGTTCCCTGGGCGGCGGCAATATCAATGGCCTTGTAGCCGGCATGACTGCCGCTTTTATCCGTTGAGGTAACATCTCCCGACGCGGGGAGAATGAAATCTCCCTTTTTTGCCCCCATAGTGGGATAGGTATTATTTCCAACAGCAATAATCTGGGCAACGGGTTCCTTGGTCACGGTCTCAGACAATTGGGTCTGAGTCGTGACAACGCCGTCGACATACTGGGATTCCACCACATGCTCCCGAACCCCAGCCTGACCAGGCTGACGGATTTGGATCTGCCCGACATAAAGACTGGAATCTTCCTGCCGTACAACATCGTAGGGAATGGCCTCTTTAATCACCGACTGCTTTGTGACATCCATCTTCAGTACAGGCGTTTCTTCTGCTTCAGACTGTACTGATTCAGCTTCGACCACCTTATCCAGTGCTGTCACCGCGCCACGATTGACCTGTTGACCAACTCCTGCAGAAGCCACGGTCTGAACAGTGGTGGCTTCTGACGCTGACGGTCCAGCTGCCAAAAGCGTCCCCCATTCCTTTGTGGGTCTGACTTCCGTCACATCGAAGGTTTTATCCTGATAAGTAATGTTTGAGTGTATCTGATAATTGACGACTCGGTCATTTTCACCCACTACAGCACTCGTCTTAACCGCTGCCTCCAGGGCTTCCTGGGCCTGTTTTTCTGAAACAAAATTACCCGCTGCTTTTCCATCAATGGACATGGCAACACCAGAAACACTCACATCATGATCCTTTGCAACGAGTTCCCTGGTAAAATCCGACTCACTGCTTTCCACCTTGTCAAACACTGGAACATGCTGGATTTGAAATTCGTCGGAAACCTTGGCGGTATCAACACCATATGCCGCCTTCATAATATCATCAATTCGGGTCAAGCTGTCTGTAAATGCCTGGGTGTCCTTAGTATAGCCAATGATTCGACCATCCATGCTAATCTGATAACCCATTCCAAAAGTAGAAAACAGTCCAATGAACAGGACTAAAACAGCACCCACAATGAGTACCCATTCTCTTTTCTCCAACAACCCACAGACCTTCTGGTCTGTGACACTCTTTCTCACTTTAATACGGATCCACCGCCTTCCTTCGTTTTCGTCTTTCCCTATTTGTTTCGAACTTGTAACAATTATAACTTATTATTTACAAAAAATCAATATCCTAAAGAAAAGCCTTAAAGGATTGCCCCACCCTCATCAAATTTTCCCAATTTTTCAGTTTCATACAAATACTTCACCACTTCACCTGCAATACCTTCATCGATGACTAAATGCTTAACCACATGGGTATTCAGACATCCAATGACAGCGGAGGCACTGCCTCCAGCGGGCGCAACGCCAATGAAATTCCGGATGCGTCCCAGTTGTTTTAATGGCATTTGAATCGCACAATCATCTTCTCCCCGTATGGCATTGCCATGGATATCAAAAAAGAAGGATAGCATATTGCCCACCGCCCGTTCAGACACCAGCCGCCGTCCAAAACGGGAGGCAGTGGCGTGGTCCGGTACACAGGGATATCCTCCTAGGGTGACCATACAGGTATCCATGCGTTTCCATAGGGTATAAATATTAGCATAGTTTTCTGTATTAATGAATAATCGGTATTCTTGCCTGGTGGTTGGGAAGGCGGGTGAGATTAAGAATTCTGCCGGAATACCCAGCTTTTGTGATGCATCGGTACACAGCTCATTGGGGTGATAACCTTTATGGGGAATGGTTGCTGTCCCAATCATGGGGCACAATGTTGCGGATGGCTTATCCTTTATCCCCCGCTGACAAAGCGCTCCGACAACCTGTCCCATATTATAGCCCCAGCCCAACCCCAAAACCCGGGTTCGGGGTAAAACACTCAAAAGGGTATCCACCACCTGATTGGAGATATTCTGCTCCGTTTCCTTCTTCGTCCTTCCAACGGAAACCACCTGGCAGCTTTTTAAATCAAAATAATTCCTAAGGACCTGGGCCTTTCCAAAGGTGGTGCTTTCAAAGGGTTTTACCGTAATAGTGACCAATCCCTCTTTTCTGGCCCGGGCTAAAAGATTACTCACCGATGGCCTGGAAATCTCCATTTCCTTGGCAATTTCAGCTTGGGTCATATTCTGTTCATAATAAAGCTGGGATGCTTTAATTAATCGGATTAACTCTTTTTCTTTCACTTAGGGTCCTCCATGTTATATCCACTATTTCTGACAAAAGTCAGAATCAAAAATCATTATAGCATTTAATTAACATATGTCAATTTAAATTATAAGGATTATCCCATCATTATTCTGACATATGCTATATAATATACTAAATATAGGCATTTTTACGTTTAATTTTATTCCATTGGCTTTTATGATTTGACCAATGTTATTTTCGCTGATATACTGATGGCAAGAAAATGACCTATGGAGGTATACATATGTCTGTCGATCCCATTAAAATTAAGAACATGCTGCTCACCTCAGCACAGACCATCCTGGATCACATCCCAGAGCTCACCCGGTTAGACTGTGACCTGGGCGACGGAGACCATGGCACCACCATGGAAAAAATCGCTAAAACCATCCAGTCCCAGGTCAATTCCTGGGATGAAAAAACAGATGTGAAGGAAGGCCTGGAGTCCCTCAATGATGTCCTGGAGGATGTCAGCGGTGGCTCTGCAGCACCCCTTGTCGGGTCCTATTTCTGTGGTATGGCCGAAGCAGCTGATAACACAGAGGATACGGATTCCTTTATCAAAAGGATCCTCCTGGGTGGCTACGATGAATTCTACGATATGTCCGGTGCAGAGGTTGGTGGAAAGACCATGATGGATGCCATCTACCCTGCCATCCAGATTATTCGCTCCAGTGATACACTTTCAGCCCAGGTGCTGGAATCCGCCGCTGCCGCCGCCAAAGCCGGTTCTGATGCCACTGCTGATATGCTGGCTAAATTCGGCCGGGGCCGCTATATTGGGGAACGGGCCCTGGGGCATATCGATCCTGGATCTGTGACATTCGCTCTGTTTTTTGAAGGATTAGCCAAAGGCTATCAAATATAAGGTGTTTAAGGAGGTACGATGATGTACGAAATCATGCATGTTGGAGTCCCTGTAAAGGAAACGGTGCTCCCCGAGGATTATGCCGAGGGCTTAAAGGTTTATATCTCTGGTCCGGATAATAATCCTTTAAAGTTCGAGTATTTACGTTTTGAAGAGGGCACGCCCCTTCACCCCGATGTGGTGAATAAAACCCATGTGGCTTATAAGGTTCCCAATATCGACAAATTTGTTGAAGACGAAGGGGCCACTGTTTTAAATGGCCGTATGGCCGTGGATGATACCCTGGATATCGCCTTTGTCGATGTCAATGGTACCTGTCTGGAATTAATGGAATTTAAAAACTAATCGAATCGTATTTAAATCGTATTGCAAACTGGGAGGGAAATATTATGGTTATGAAAAAATTCTTGAATCAACCTGAAAACATTACTGCTGAATTACTGGAAGGCTTGGCTCTGTCCAATCCCGATTTAGTGGAAGTTATGGGGAACAATTTAGTCGTCAGCAAAAAGCTGGCCGATGCTGACCGTGTCACCATCGTCACCCTTGGTGGCTCCGGACACGAACCCGCCATCGAAGGTTTTGTCGGTGAAGGGATGGTCGATATCTCCGTCGTTGGCGATGTCTTTGCTGCTCCAGGCTACAAGGCCTGTATTGAAGCCATCAAAATGGCCGATAAGGGCCACGGTGTCCTCTTCGTCGTCCTGAACCACGCCGGGGATATGCTCACCGGTAAAAAAACCATGAAGGAAGTGGAAAAGCTTGGCCTCAACGTGGCCAAGGTGGTGACTCAGGAGGATATCTCCAACGCACCCCGCTCCAATTCCGATGATCGCCGGGGCTTAGTGGGTTGCATCGCTGTTTATAAGATTGCCGCTGCCGCTGCTGCCCAGGGCAAATCCCTGGACGAGGTTGCTGCCATTGCCCAGAAATTTGCCGATAATATGGCGACCATCGCCGTGGCAGCCAAAGGAGCGACCCACCCGGCCAATGGTGAAGTCATTTCTTCCTTAGGGGATGATGAAATGGAAGTCGGCATGGGACAGCATGGTGAAGGCGGCGGTGGCCGTCAGACCATGAAAACCGCCGATGAAACCGCTGTGATCATGGCCGATGCCCTCATTTCTGATCTCGACTTAAAAGCCGGAGAAGATGTTTTAGTCTTTATCAATGGTTCTGGTGCCACCACCCTTATGGAGCAGCTCATCGTGTTCCGTAAAACCTATAAACATCTGGCGGACAAGGGAATCAACGTTGTAGCCAGCTGGGTCGGTGAAATCCTCACCGTCCAGGAAACCGCAGGCTTCCAAATGTTTATGGCCCGCTGCGACGAGCAGGAATTAAAATACTGGAACGCTCCCTGCAACACCCCCTATAAGGTTGTCCAGTAGCACGCGAATTTTAAAAAACAAGGGCGGCCAACACCGCCCTTTATTCATGGAGGAAAACACATATGGCAGATAATATTGGTAATAAAAAAGCTAAAGATTTTGGATTTGACCGCCCCCAGGCGAACACGTCCTTCCACGTTAAAGGTATGGAAAATGTCGACTGGGGTATGAAATCCCGATTATCCCAGATCTTCGATCCCCAAAGTGGGAATACCATCATGCTGGCCTTTGACCACGGCTATATCATGGGACCCACCCAGGGCCTGGAGCGTTTGGACTTAGCCATTCCGCCACTCATGGCTGATGCAGATGTCCTCATGGGGACCCGGGGTGCTCTGCGGACCTGTATCCCACCGGATTGTAAAAAAGCCACCGCCCTGCGCTGCTCTGCCGGCAGCTCTGTTGTTTCTGTGGGGGATGACATGAGCCACGAGGTCATCGGCGTGGACATTGAAGACGCCATCCGAATGAATGCCACCTGTATGGCCATCCAGACCTTCATTGGAGATACCGGTGAGTGTCAGAGTATTCATAACATCGTCAGAACCATCGACGCGGGCAACCGCTATGGCATCCCCACCCTGGGGGTTGTGGCTGTTGGCAAGCAGATGGAACGAAACAAGAAATATTTTTCCCTGGCTACCCGGATGCTGGCAGAGTTTGGCTGTCAAATCGTCAAGGTATACTATTGTGAGGATTTTGAAGAAGTGGCTGCCGCCTGTCCCGTTCCCCTGGTCATTGCCGGCGGAAAGAAGATTCCAGAGTCCGACGCCCTGGAAATGGCATATCAGGCCATTAAACGCGGTGCCCACGGGGTGGATATGGGTCGAAATGTTTTCCAGGCCGATCATCCCCAGGCCATGATTAAAGCCATCCGCCAGGTCGTCCATCACGGTGCCACCGGTGCCCAGGGCTACGAATGCTACCTGGATTTACAAAAATCCCTCTAACACCACGAAAAAAAGAAGCTTTCTCCCAGAGGATACTCTGTGGCGAAAGCTTCTTTTGCTTTTACACTATCTCAAGCATAAAGCGAAATGTCAATATGTTTAGCAGAAAATTCCGCTGGAACTTTTCCTTTAAGGTGGCCCTTGATGATCCCTTCTAATTCGTCATCAAAAAAGTCCATGATGACATTGTGCTCCCGGTCCACTAAATGGACATGGAAGTCTGTTTTTGCATCGTAGCGCATCACCTCGCTGGCATCGTGAACCCGAATAACCAGCCCCTTATCCTCAAAACACTCCAGGGTGTTGTACACCGTTCCAATAGACAGTTCAAACCCAGCCTCCTTGGACATCGTCATCAACATTTCTGCGGATGGATGGGTCGGTGTTTCCATCAAAATACGGAGCAGATGGATGCGCTGAGGGGTAGCCCGTAAACCAGCATCCCGAATGCGTTTTTTAACTTGCTCCTCACTTACCTTCATGTGGATCTCCTTCCCGTGCTTTTAGACCATAGTTTCTTATAAAGATTATAATTTAAACCTTACAAAATGTCAAGGGAGGACGCGCCTCTAAAGGACCATTTAAAGCGTAACAATGGTGACGCCGTCTCCCCCTTCATGGGGTGCCCCCATCCGAAAATCCTCCACATAGGGATTATCCTTTAAGTAGGCCTGAATGACCTGACGCAGCTTCCCTGTCCCCTTACCGTGGAGAATGACCAGCTGATGGGTCCCGGATACCAGGGCATCGGAAATCATTTTTTCCACCAGAAACAAGGATTCTTCCCCGTTACGTCCCCGTAAATCCAGACGGGTTTCCATGGCGTGGCGATCTGCTGAAGTAATGGGTTTTTGCCGTCTCACCGTCTTTGGAGCTTCCTTCTTTATGGCTACGGCATCGTCCATGTTAATCTTCATCTTCAGCATGCCCACCTGGACAAAATACTTCTTCTCTTTTTTAAGGACCTCCAGGACCTCACCGTCTTGGTGAAGGCTGTAGATATGAACCGGGGTTCCCTTGTCAATCTGGGTGGACACGGCCCGGGCGGGCTTTTTCTTCTTCTCACTCTTGATCTTTTTCTTATAGGTGGCATAGAGCCCCTTTTCCTGGTCAGAAATGTCCTTGCGCAGGGCCTCCAGCTTCTTATTGTCCCCCAGGCCGGCTTCCATGTTTTCCTGGATATACCGAATCTCCTTGTAAATTTCATCGGTTTTTTCCTTGGTTTCTGCGACAATCCGGGCGGATTCCTCCCGGGCCTGGGTTAAGAGTGCCTCACTCTGGCGCCGGGCGGATTCCTGTGCTCTCTGGGCCTTTTCCCTCAAGGCTTCAGCTTCCTCCCGGAGCAGTCGCATCTCCCGGGCTTCTGCCTCTACCCGATGGCGATTTTCTTCTAATTTTTCCAGGGTTTCTTCAAACTGAATGGAGCCGACCGCCATGGTACTCCGGGCGGCATCAATGATATTATCCTCAAGGCCCAGGCGACTGGCAATTTGAAAGGCATTGGATTTCCCCGGAACGCCAATGAGCAGGCGATAGGTTGGCCCCAGGGTAGCCACATCAAACTCCACCGAGGCATTGGTAATCCCCGGTGTGACCAGGGCGTATTCCTTCAGCTCGCTGTAGTGGGTCGTGGCTGCTGTCAGCCCCCCTCGCTGATGCAGGGTATCTAAAATGGCAATGGCCAGGGCCGCCCCCTCGGTGGGGTCTGTCCCTGCCCCCAATTCATCAAAAAGTACCAGAGACTTAGCATCAGCGGTTTTCATAATACTGACGATATTCGTCATATGGGAGGAGAAGGTGGACAGGCTTTGCTCAATGCTCTGCTCGTCCCCGATGTCCGCATAAACCTCCTGGAAGAGACGCAGGCTGCTGCCCTCCCGCACCGGGATAAATAAGCCGGACTGCACCATAAGACTTAAGAGCCCCATGGTTTTCAAGGTAACGGTCTTTCCCCCTGTGTTCGGGCCTGTGATAATCATGGTATGGATCGCCTCGTCCAACACGATATCCGAGGCCACGGCCTTTTTAGGATCCAGCAGGGGGTGTCGGGCCCGGAGCAGGCGATATTCTCCGTCCTCTGCTACCGAGACCCGTTCTCCGCCAATGGCCAGGGCATACTTCGCCTTGGCATAAATAAAATCCAATTCTGTGAGCACAGCGTGGTCCTCGGTGAGGACGGCCTGCATCATGGCCACCTTTTGGGAAAGGAGTTTTAAAATCCGGACCATTTCCTTTTCCTCTTCAATGGCCAGCTCCTTTAAATCATTGTTGAGTTCCACCACCGATAGAGGCTCGATAAACAGGGTCGCCCCACTGGTCGATTTATCCAGTACTACCCCAGGGATCATATTCCGGTATTCCTGTTTCACCGGAACCACATAACGGTTATTACGAATGGTGACCAGCCGTTCCTGGAGGTATTTTTCATTGGCGGTCGAAGAAATAATCCCATTGAGTTTTTCCGTAATTCGGCCGTTTTTAATAAGGATTTCCCGGCGAATCCGGGACAGCTCCTGGGAGGCATTATCCGCCATTTCATCCTCGGTCAGGATTTTTCGGCTAATTTCTGATTCTAACATTTCACAGGGGTCCAGGGCTTCAAATAAAGCCTTCAACCCCACCAACACGTCCATCTGTGTATCGGTATAATAGTAGTTATCCATATCCCGGGCCACACGCAGGAGGGAGGCAATGCGTAAGAGCTCTCCCATGGACAGCATGGCTCCAATGGCTGCACGGTGGACATAATCGTCCGTGTCTGCCAGCTCCGCCAGTGGAGGCCGACCGTTTCGAAGCACCATGCCAACGGCTTCTTCGGTCAAATCCAGGCTCTGCTGTACCTCCCCGATACAGGTCATGGGCACCAGGGCCTTTGCCATCATTTTTCCGCCCTGGGTAATGCAATTTTCCTGTAAGGCGGTGATGATCTTAGGATATTCCAGAACCTTCAAGCTTCTTTCATTCATTCTATATTATTCGACTCCTCTTTTAAAGTTCCCCTTTGTATAACGCCCGGTGTAATAGTCCCCAGGATCGGGAGCATCTTCTCCAAAGCCACTGCGGTAGGAGGCCACCACATATGATAATTCGGCAATGCCTTCATCCAGCACCTCAATCCGCCAAGTGGTCAGATGGGGGGCGTTCATCAGTTCTTTTTTTAAAAACAATTTATCCCCATTGTAAATATGGGTTATACCAAGGGCATCCCGGCGCAGGGGAAAGCGCATTCCACGGCTATCCTCTAAGTAAAAGAAGCGCCCCTCGGTACATTCGTTGCAATGCTTATTCCCACAATCCAGCAAACAATTGGCACTGACCATCATTTCCTGATGCCCATAAACCGTCAGGGTACACTCTAACCGGGTTCCCCGGGCAATGGTCTCAACCGCCCGCCCATCCAGCTCTGGGGAGATGACACCGGAGCGGCATCCCCATCGGTACAATGCTTCAGCCCCCATCCGATTAAAGATATGGAGGCTGCTGTCCGCTTCCAGGGAAAAGTCCGTATCCCTTAACAAATGGAGTGCCTCATAATTACGCACGAGTACCCCCACTAAGGGTAATCCCTTCAGAAGGTCCATCTGGGATTTGATTTTATCCGTCACGCCATCATGCATCACCTTGGGCAGTGCCAGGCGCGCCGCCTTTCCACAGGCGTCTACCCGGCAGATGGCCTCTGCCATGTCCTCTGGCCTTTCAAAGGCTTCGTATGGCAGGACGATTTCATCTACCTCCAAATTTAAAACCGCCTCCAGCTGGCTAAGCTGACTAAGTGCCAGAGAAAGGCGCGGCTTTCGCTTCACCGATTTACTTTCCGGGAGAATCTTCCCTATTTCCAAAACAGGGGCTTCGTTATGGAGTGCTTCCACTGGTTTTTTGGCATCGATCTCCTCTATAATGCTTCGGCGCAGGGCATTTAAGCTGCTTTTGGGTAAAAACAAATCCGGTGCCATTTGGAGGGTCAGCTCCGTGAGAAAATAGTCGGTATCCCCCAGCTTTGAAAGTTGTTCGGTTATAATATCTTCATCCAATGGACGATTTTGGGCTAGACCAGGGAGGATATCAATCTCCAGGTGATGGGCTTCTCCCTGGGCCAGGACCTCCACCTGGATGGGCTTTTGATAAGCAAGGGTCAAGGATAAGCGGAGTGGTTTTTTTTCTTCGGACAGCTTGGCCAGAGCCTTTTCCCGAAGGCCCGCCATCAACCGGGCATCCAGGGTCCGGAAGACGGGCATACCATCCACCACACCCCGGGGAATGGGTAGTCTGGCGGTGCCCCCACCGGTTTCCATCCGGGTGATTTTCTGACCGATGTGCCCCTCCTCGCCAAAGGCTAAGCCATCACCAAGATGAAGGGTTGCCCCGGGCAACAGGGTAATAATGGCCGTTCGTCCCCGAACTTTTTTGACCACCCCCACTGGAGTCCCTCGATTTTTCCCCATTTCAGGGTTTAGGTTCTCCGGACTTTCCATGATCCATCCCGTGGTAAAACCGCGGTTAAAGACCTGGGCAAGGGTCTGTCCATCAATGGTATCCCCACAACCAGAGGCCGCATCCCGATAAGCACGGGAAGCCGCATAAATGTACTCAGGGCTTTTCATGCGCCCTTCAATCTTAAGGGAATCCACCCCGGCTTCTGCCAGCTCCAAAAGATGTGCCCGGGTATTCAGGTCCCTCATACTCATCAGATAGCCCTGCTTAACCCGTTGGTTCCCATCGTCCCACAGGGTATAGGGCTTTCGACAGGGCTGGGCACATAATCCCCGGTTGCCACTGCGCCCCCCCACCAGGCTGCTAAAGAGACATTGTCCCGAATACGCATAACACAGCGCTCCGTGACAGAATACCTTTAGCTCAACCGCCACCTTCTGGCGAATGCGGCGGATCTCCGGAAGGGTTATTTCCCGGGGAAGGACCACCCGCTTAAAGCCAATCTCCTGGAAGAACAGGGCCCCTTCTGTGCCATAGACAGAACCCTGAGTACTGGTTTGAAGGGGCAATTCCGGGTAATACTCCCTGAGGATAAGCATTAATCCCGGATCCTGAACGATAATACCGTCTGGCGAAAGGGCCCTGAGAAAGGCCAGGTACTCAAGGACCCTGGGCCACTCACTGTCCTTAATGAGAATATTAAGGGTGATATACACCTTTAGTCCATGTCGATGGCATAAATCAACCATCTCACCCATTTCCTGTTCATCAAAATTATCTGCCCGCTGTCGGGCGTTGAAATGTTTCCCTCCGAAATAAACGGCATCTGCACCGCCATTAATGGCGGCGATGACACCCTGAACATCCCCGGCAGGCGCCAGAATTTCCATATGATGCTCCATCTTATTGCCTCCGAATACGCTTTAATCGATAGCGGGTCTTCCCCCCCAAACGGGCCCTCATCGGCATGGATGGCTGATCCTCAGATTCTGCTGCTTCCATGTCCAAAAAGGATTTTGGCAATGGCGTCTGCCCTTCATCCTCTGTGCGTGGTTCCTCAAAAGCTCCCATCTCAGCTTCCTTTATTCCTTCGAAGTGGTATCCTGCCTCTGCACGCCGCAGATTGTACACAGCCTGGTTCCGCTTCCTGCGACGGTAACGGACCAACACAACAACCAGAAGGACTACCAGCAAAAGAACGCCGCCCATAATTAGATAATCCACCCATCCAAGGGGTGACATTGCCTGGTCTGCGTAAAGGGGAATCCCCTTGATATAGGTACTGCCCGAATACACATCCAGAGTTCCAATTTGCTGACCCTCTGTAATGGGGGCTAAAATCCGGACATGGTTACCCTTTTCCGCCAGCAAACGGTCGTCCCACTTTACCTGGACCGAATAGCTATCCTTTTCGGTGGTCAGTACTGTGGATGCTGCATCGCCCTTTGTGGATGCACTGATGCTAAAACCATCTAAAACACTGGCAAAGCTCACCATGGTTTTCACATAAGGACTCTGCCCGTCACTCCAGAGGATATGGGAATAATCCTTCAATGCGGTGTCCAGTGCTCCATCGGCCTGGGCGTAAATGTCCCTTTGGTCACTGGCTTTAAAGATCACGCCCACCAAGTGCATTTCCCCATTTTGTCCTGAAAAGACTAAGCAACGGCCAGCAGCTTCATCGTATCCTGTTTTCCCCCCCTTTGCATTGGGATTGTAGTAAGGATTCTCTGTTCCGGTCAAGTTCATGGCTTCTACCTGGCTGCGACTGATTTCTGAAACGGTTGGGTGGATCAGGATATTGCTATTCTCCCATTCATGGGCCTGTCCATTGCTGCTGACACAGGTGTAGGAGGGGGTGCTGGCCACTGCATTGATGGTCGACACCCCAAAGGCCGCCTTTGCAATTTGTGCCATTTCCCTGGGTGTCGTATAGTGATTGGCATCCACCAATCCGTGGGGATTGGCAAAATGCGTTTTTGTCAATCCTAAATCCTCTGCCTTTTTATTCATTAATCCAATGAAAACATCCAAGGCCGCATTCGTCCCCAGAGCTGGGTCATTTTGGGCCAAACGCCCAATATTGACGGCCATGGTCATTGCAGCGTCATTCCCCGATGGTAAAAGCAGTCCGTATAGAAGCTGCTCCCAGGTGTAGGTATCTCCCGGGGCCAAATCCGCAACGCTGCTATCAGCATCGATTTGGGTAATTTCTTCCCCCACCGTGACCCTTTCATTCAGTCGGTCCTTAATATAATCCATGGCCACTAAAGCGGTCATCAACTTAGTGGTGCTGGCCGGATTGTACCTGGAATCTTCATTTTGCTTGGCAAAGGCATCCCCGGTATCGGGGTCTAAAAGATAAACCCCTTCACCAGAGCCGAAGCTGGGCATTGCAGCCAGAACACTACCCGTCGATATAAAAAGAATTAAAAAAAGCAGGAGGGTGGCCAACGCCACCCGATTTTGTCGTTTAATCATTTAATATATTTTACCTCATTGAAATACTGGGCATTGGCCTCGACCATTTCTTCTCCACCAATAACACAGAGGATTTCTTTATCCATGGCTGATTTGACCATTTGGCTAAAATGACGTAAATCCTCCATTGTCGTCGCCAAAATTTCATCCCGTTCCTGCTGGAGGTCTTCCTGATCCGTTTGGTTGAAGTACATGGTATCACAGGCATCCGCCCATAGTGCTGCCGATAAAGGCGTATCCCGCCCACTGATGGTGCCAATAATATATTTTTCCATTTCCCGGTTAGAGATATCCAGGGATTGAATGTACTCCCAGGCACCGTTATAGGCATCGAAGGTTTTTCCAATATTAGGATCTCTATAGGAGGCAAAGTAAAGCTCTCCTGATTTATTCACCCCAAAGGATGCCCCATAGGCCCCACCTTGAACCCGTACCTTATTCCATAGATAATCCATGGACAAAACAGACTTCAGCACCAGCATGCTGCCACTATAATCGTAGCCCAGATTTCGAATATTAAATCCCTTGGAAACATATTGGACCTTGGCCGCAGTTTTAAAACCCTCATTCTGGATGGCCACTGGAAAGTGATAATCGTACAGTGTTGCCGGGGCATCCCGAAGGGCTCCTAAGTAGTTTCCCACCGCCTTTAACGCCTGGTTTTTATGTTTTTCTTCACAGGTTAGACTGATCGTAACCTGGGTCCGATTAAAGATCTGCTCCATGATAGTGGACAACTTGGCTGACAGCCCCTGGGCCTCTGCCTTAAAGTGATCATCCAGTTCTGCCAGAAAATGATAGAACTCGATCCCGCCGATTTCCTCGAAGAGACGGGCGGACTGGGAGTAATAGGATTGAAGGCGCTGGGTACTGATGACATGCCCTGCGGTCAGGAAGCGCTGCTCCTTGGCCATCCGGATTTCTCCAATAATATCAGACATCAGCTTATAATCGTCAAAGCGGGTTTTCAGGCTGATATTTTCCATTAAGGCTAACAGCTTCGGTACATTGGCGGCGGTTGCCTTTCCTTTGATGGTAAATTTTGCCGCGTACTCACCCAAGCCCTTAGTGCTGTCAAAGGTCTCAATGTTGGTGGCAATCCCCCCGGTGTAAATCTCAATTTCCTGATTAAGGGCATCTTCTGTATAATCCGCTGTTCCAAGATGACTCAGAAATTTATTGAGCACAGAGAGGTATTTTAAATCCTCCTGGGGAATACTGTGGATATCGAAAATCAGCTTAATATAGACAATTCCATTGGTTTCTCCCGGATGCCAAAGCAGGGGTACCCCTTCGTAAGTTTCCTCCTCCAGGACAATCTTCCGGGCCTCTGACTTGATTTCATCAATGCCCAGCTTGGGAATGGTGGCAAGGGCTTCTGGAGAATCCTCGGCATTCTGATGTTCTAAAAGATCCTGGGATGCTTTCACTAAATGCCCAAGCTCCTCTTCATTGAGGCTTGCCTTGAGTTCTGCCAACGCCTTAGCCATCGCCTGCTCATTGCGCTCAGAAAGCTCAGGATCCGGGGTAATGGCCACCAATGCCTGATGCTCATTCATCAGCAAATACCGGCTGATCATACCTTCAAATCCCCGGTTCAAGCTGCTCTGACGCAGACGCTCCACCACCTCGGTATATTTAAGATGAGACAAGGGATCACAGCCATATGGCCAGGTTTCCATCATTTCCAGGCCATACATCAGACCCCTGGGATAGGTTCCGAATTCCCCTTCCTTCAAGGTGAATTCAGCGCTGTTAATCCCAGCCTCCACATCCCTGGGATTGAGTCCCTCCTTTACCAGAGCTTCCAGGGTTTCCCTCACCGTTTTTACAAAAAGATCCCCCTGGGATTTATTTGTGTTTTTTAATACAATGGCAAAATAAGGCTGCTTCATGGAGCTGGCAAAGGAATAGTCCACTTCTTTACAAATATCCAGCTGAAGTAATGCCTTTTTAAGGGGTGCACCATTATGTCCCAGGAGAATATGTCCGAGGATGTCCATGGCTAAGAGATCATCAAAAGCGGTGGCTGCATCCATAACGAATCCAAGGGCCAGATAGTCCTTATCTGCCCCCTCTTCTTCTGCGGCAATGGGGTAAAGGGCCTCTGTCCGAACCATATCTTTAAAGGGCGGCTGGATCGGAATGTGATTATCCACCACCTGCTTTTTATATTTGGAAAGGTATTCCTCATCCAGATATTTCAGATGTTTCTCCATATCCCCATCTCCATACAGATAGATGTAGGCATTGGAGGGATGATAGAAGGTCTGATGAAAGGCCTTAAAATCCTCATAGCTTAACTGTGGGATACAATCCGGATGTCCCCCGGACTCCCCACTGTAAATGGTATCGGGATAAAGAGCCTTAAACAGCTCATAGTGGAGAATTTCCTCGGGGCTGGAATAAACACCCTTCATCTCATTATAGACCACCCCATTGTAGGTAATGGGATCCTCTGGGTTTTCAAGATGATAATGCCAGCCCTCCTGCATAAAGGTCCGGGGGCTATCGTAAATGGCAGGATTAAAGACCGCATCCAAATACACATCCATGAGGTTCATAAAATCCTTCTCGTTGGTGCTTGCAATGGGATAAACGGTTTTATCCGGGTAGGTCATGGCATTGAGGAAGGTGTTCAGGGAGCCCTTGGCCAGCTCCACAAAGGGTTCCTTCACCGGGTACTTCTTTGAGCCGCACAAAACAGAATGCTCCATAATATGTGCCACCCCAGTGCTATCTCCTGATGGGGTTTTAAACCCGATTTGGAACACCTTATTATCATCGCCATTGGAAATATAAATCAGTACCGCTCCGGTTTGCACATGGGTAAAAACCCGGGCGGTACCACCCACTTCCCTTATCTCTTCTTCACGGTCCAAACGGAATCCGTGGATTATTTCATTCTTTTTCAACGTATCCTCCAAATGTATTAATTTTCGTGATGCGAATCATCAAGGCTTTCTAAATAAGCACGAATCCGGGCTTCATCTCCCAAATCCGTGGGATTATAAAATTGGGTACCCAACAAATCGGTGGGCAGGTATTGCTGGGGAGTATAGTGCCCCGGGTAATCATGGGGATATTTATAGCTAATCCCCCGACCCAGTTTTTCGCTTCCGGAGTAATGACTGTCCCGGAGATGCATGGGCACCTCACCATCCGATTGATGGCGGGCAGCCTGGGCGGCGGCATCCAAGCCGGCGTAGCTGGCATTGCTCTTTGGCGAAGCCGCTATATAGGTGGTCGCCTGGGCCAAATTGATTCTTGCCTCGGGCAGGCCGATCATTTCTACAGCCCGGGCTGCTGCCGTCGCCACCAGAAGGGCCATGGGATTGGCATTTCCCACATCCTCCGATGCGGAAATCACCAGACGCCGGGCAATAAACTTTGGGTCTTCCCCGGCTCCCAGCATTTTCGCCAACCAAAATAGTGCGGCGTCAGGGTCTGAACCCCGAAGGCTTTTAATAAAAGCTGAAATGGTATCGTAATGATTATCGCCCTTCTTATCGTACTGTATTGCCCGGACCTGGATACACTCCTGGGCTGTCTCCAAATCAATGTAGATGGTCCCGGATTCATCCTTGTCCGCAGTGAGAACCCCAAGTTCAAGGGCCCCCAGGGCCTTGCGCACATCGCCCCCAGAGGCATTGGTCAGATGCAGCAGCGCATCCTCCTCAACGGACACTTTCATGCGCCCGTAGCCGTATTCCACGTCGGTGATGGCCCGGCGAAGAAGGGAAATGATATCCTCCGCCGACAGCTTTTTAAACTCGAACACCGTAGACCGGGACAGCAGGGGTGAATTGATTTCAAAATAGGGATTCTCTGTGGTCGCACCGATTAGGGTAACTAATCCCTGCTCCACACTGGGCAGCAGCGCGTCCTGCTGGGCCTTGTTAAAGCGATGGATTTCATCGATAAACAAAATGGTCTTTCGGCCATAAATCCCCAGGTTATCCTTTGCCTTATCCAACACCTCAATGATTTCTTTCTTTCCTGAGGTGACGGCGTTTAGTTCAAAGAAGGCTGCCTTAGTATGCTTGGCGATGATCTGCGCCAGGGTAGTTTTTCCTGTCCCCGGAGGGCCGTAGAACACCACGGATGATAGCTTATCAGCCATAATCAGTCGGTAGAGCAGTTTTCCCTTTCCGATGATTTGCTGCTGACCAACAAAATCATCCAGGGTCCGGGGGCGCATCCGTACCGCCAGGGGAGCGTTATCCTCAACGGTATTTTCAAAATTCATATCAAAAAAGGTTTTTTGCATTATTAATCCCATTCTTATCCAAAGAATGCTTGCTCCTTATGAGTTTACTTTTAAGATTATTATTATACCATATGCCCTTTATATTATAATGCGTTTAAGCCAAAAAATGAAAAAAGCTGTAACCCGAAGGCTACAGCTTGATATTCTTAAGAGAATAAATTGATGAACAGCGGTGCGAACACCAGAGAAACGATGGTCATCAGCTTGATTAAAATGTTGATGGACGGTCCAGAGGTATCCTTGAAGGGGTCACCAACGGTATCCCCAACAACAGCCGCTTTATGAGCATCAGAGCCTTTACCGCCATGAACACCGGATTCGATGTATTTTTTAGCGTTATCCCAGGCACCACCAGAGTTAGCCATCATAACGGCTAAAACGACACCCGTAACCAAAGACCCAGCCAATAAACCACCTAAAGCTTCAGGTCCTAAGAGAATCCCAACGGCTAAAGGTGCAACGATCGCCATAACTCCAGGCATGATCATCTTTTTCAGGGCAGCACCAGTGGAAATATCCACGCAGCTCTTGTAATCAGGCTTTGCGGTTCCTTCCATAATCCCAGGAATGGCCTTAAACTGGCGACGAACTTCTTCAATCATATCGTTGGCAGCATCGCCCACAGCTTCCATGGTCATTGCGGAGAACAGGAAGGGCAGCATCCCACCGATGAGTAAGCCAATGATAACCATTGGATCCAAAAGACTGATGTTGCTCAGGCTCACAGCCTGTGCATAGGAGGCAAAGAGTGCCAATGCCGTCAAAGCGGCAGACCCGATGGCAAAACCTTTACCAATGGCAGCAGTGGTATTCCCCACGGCATCCAACTGGTCGGTAATCTCCCGAACGTTTTCTGGCAGTTCCGACATTTCAGCAATCCCACCAGCATTATCAGCGATGGGGCCATAAGCATCGACTGCGATGGTCATCCCACAGGTGGAGAGCATCCCAACGGCTGCCATAGCAATCCCAAAGAGACCACCATCAGCCATGAACATGTTTCCTGCCCAATAGGCCAGGAAAATTGCTAAAGCAATACACAGTACCGGGAAGGCAGTGGAACGCATCCCAACCGCTAAACCAGAGATAATCGTCGTTGCAGAACCCGTTTCAGATTGCTGGGCAATATGCTGAACTGGCTTGTATTTTTCAGAGGTGTAATATTCAGTCAGCTGACCGATGGCTAAACCAACCACTAAACCAGCCACGATGGTTACAAATGGATAAATACTGCCTAACATATAGGTTGAAAGGAAGTAAGCAGCGATAATCAGGATAATCCCAGACACATAAGTCCCCATGTTGAGGGCTTTCTGAGGATTCCCACCTTCTTTGCCGCGAACGAAGAAGGTCCCAATAATGGAAGCAACAATCCCGATGGCAGCAATGAACATTGGGAAGAGCACCCCATCGGTGCCACCCAGGAGTACAACGCCCAGGGTCATGGCAGAGATGATCGAGCCCACGTAGGATTCAAAGAGGTCAGCGCCCATCCCCGCGACATCCCCAACGTTATCCCCAACGTTATCGGCGATAACAGCAGGGTTACGGGGGTCATCTTCCGGAATACCAGCTTCAACCTTACCGACAAGGTCAGCCCCAACATCAGCTGCTTTGGTGTAGATCCCACCACCCACACGACCAAAAAGCGCGATGGAGGAAGCCCCTAAACCGAAACCAGTAATAATAGCAGTACTCTGGAAAATCATATACACGATGCTCAGGCCGAAAAGACCAAGGCCGACAACACACATCCCCATAACAGCACCACCGGAAAAAGCGGTCGCCAGGGCTTTGTTCATGCCATCCTTCTGAGCCGCATTGGCCGTTCTGACATTAGCCCGGGTTGCAACCTGCATTCCAAAGAAACCAGCCAAAACAGAGAAAATCGCACCGACTAAAAAGGCGACAGCAGTCTGCCAGCCTAAGCCTGGTGTGACACATAAGACGACAAATAAAACAGCAACGAATACAACTAGCATCTTATATTCGCGGGTCAGGAAGGCCATTGCTCCTTCGTGGATGAAGGAAGCAATTTCTTTCATGCGTTCGGTACCAACTTCAACTTTGTTGACCCGATTGGCATAAAAAAGCGCTACCAATAAAGCTACAACTCCCACAACAGGAGCTATCCATAAATTCATCTGATTTTTTTCCCCCTTTACGGAATAAAAATTTCTCGATTAAGCAAAAAGTGAGTAAATGAAAGCGGATATCATAAATACAATTGCTGAACCAATGGTCACTTTTTCCAAAATGGCGTAAATGCCCTTTGCTTTCTTTCTGCCAAATAGTGTTTCCGCACCACCTTCGATGGTCCCCATCCCTGCTGACTTAGCCGGTGACAGTACAATACTGATGATCAGTGCAAAACTTGATATAATTAGCAGAACGATTAAAAATGTTTTCATTATCTCACCTCCGTTTTAACCGTGATTGTTATTTTATCACAGGGACATTGTCTTTTCAATATAAAAATGCACTGAAAATGTAATTTTTCAGTGCATTTTTGATGTGTAATCGAGTTTCACCCGCAGTCCTAGTTCAACTTCTCAATCAACGTTTTTCCGGTCATTTCCGCGGGAACAGGCATGTCCAGCAGGTCTAAAATTGTCGGAGCGATGTCTGCTAAACGCCCCCCATCCCGTAAGGTAACATCCCCCAGGCCAGCGATGACACATTCAACTGGATTAGTCGTGTGGGCTGTCCAGGGCTCTTTGGTTTCATAATCGACCATTTTTTCTGCATTGCCATGGTCGGCTGTCAAAATCACATTCCCGCCCTTTGCCAAAACAGCATCGATGACCTTAGCGGCACAGGTATCCACCGCTTCCACAGCTTTTTCTGCCGCAGGAATCACACCGGTATGTCCCACCATATCGCAATTTGCAAAATTGAGGATAATGGCTTTAAAGGCATCGGAATCAATGGCTTCCAGCACCTTATCCGTTACTTCGTAGGCACTCATTTCAGGCTGAAGATCATAAGTGGCCACCTTGGGGGATGGCACCAGCGTCCGTTCTTCCCCTTCATACTGCTTTTCGACACCACCGTTGAAGAAATAGGTCACATGGGCATATTTTTCCGTTTCCGCAATCCGCAGCTGAGGTACCCCATTCTTGCTCAAGTACTCACCCAGGGTATTCTCAATGGTTTGGGGCTTGAAGGCAATTTCAACCCCCTCAAAGCTGGCATCGTACTGAGTCATGCTAATCATAAATACCGGGAAGAAGCCTTTCCCCCGTTCAAAACCATCAAAATCGGCATCGATGAAGGTTCGGGTCAGCTCCCTGGCACGGTCTGGGCGGAAGTTGAAAAAGATCAGGGTATCGTTCGCTTTGATGGTTTTATCTTTTTCCGGAGCAATCACACAGGGCAGGATGAATTCATCGGTCACATCGCCGGCATAGGATTTTTCCATACAGGCCCCAGGGGTACTGGCGGTATCTCCTTCTCCAAGGACCAGGGCGTCGTAGGCCTTCTGAACCCGTTCCCAGCGATTATCACGATCCATGGCGTAATAACGGCCATCGATGGTCGCAATCTCACCAACACCCAATTCTGCCATTTTGGCTTCCAGAGCAGCAATGAACCCCGCGCCACTCATGGGTGCCGTATCCCGGCCATCCATGAAGCAATGGACATAAACCTTTGTGAGCCCCTCTTTCTTTGCCAGTTCCAACAGTGCAAAGAGGTGATTCAGATGGCTATGGACACCACCATCGGAGACCAGCCCCATGAGATGAAGTGCAGAATCGTGTTCCTTGCAATTCTTGATTCCAGCTAAAAAAGCCTCATTTTCAAAAAAATCCCCATCCTGAGTGGATTTGGTAATACGGGTAAGTTCCTGATATACAATCCGTCCTGCACCCAGGTTCAGATGCCCTACTTCGGAATTTCCCATTTGCCCATCGGGTAACCCAACCTCCATACCGGACGCACCGATAAAGGTGTGGGGATTGTTGTCGTAAAACGCATCTAAATGAGGGGTTAGTGCTTCCAGCACCGCATTCCCTTCAGTATTTTGAGTATAGCCAAAACCATCTAAAATAATGAGCGTTGTTAAATTTCCTCTCATAATACTCCTTTTCTTAATGCTTTAATGATCACCACTGATGATCATTACCGTTCTAATGAAAAGAGTGCAGAGCCAATCCCCCGCACTCTTTTTTTCAATTATACGCTAATCGCTCTGCGCATTCAATTACTTTGAATTGATTTTAAGTTAGTATTTAACAATTTTGGAGAAATCCGCAGTTAAGCTTGCGCCGCCGACTAATGCACCATCGATATTCGGCATCGCCATAAGTTCTGCCGCGTTGGCGGGCTTTACGCTTCCACCGTACTGAACACGAACCGCTTCTGCAGCGTCTTCACCATACATTTTTGCAATGGTCTTTCGGACCCAGCCACAGGCTTCATCCGCTTCTTCTTTGCTGGCAGTTTTGCCAGTGCCAATGGCCCAAATCGGTTCGTAAGCAACAACCACCTTGGCGATATCATCAATGTCTGCAAGGCCCTTTTCAATCTGACCCACGACCTTGGCTTCAGCCTGTCCGCTTTCCCGTTCGTCCAGGGTTTCGCCACAGCAAACGATGGGAACGAGTCCTAATTCCAAGGCCTTAATGGCCTTTTTATTCACAGCTTCATCCGTTTCGTTGTAGTATTCACGGCGTTCGGAATGGCCGATAACCACATACTTCACCCCAATGGCAGTCAGCATTTCACCGGCAATTTCACCAGTGTAGGCACCACTTTCGGCATAGTGCATATTCTGGGCACCAATACCGATATTCGTTCCTTCGGTCAGTGCGACGGCTTCCGGCAGATCGACATAGGGGGGGCAGAAAACAACTTCTGCCTCTGCACCGGCCACCAACGGCTTTAATTCTTCGATTAACGCCTTGGCACCTGTTATATCCTTGTTCATCTTCCAGTTACCTGCAATAATTGGTCTTCTTGACATTTTTTCTCTCCTATTATATAAAAACTGCTTATTTATCTTCCAGAACAGCGATTCCAGGGAGGACCTTGCCTTCCATGAATTCCAAGGAGGCACCACCACCGGTGGAAATATGGCTCATGCCCGCTTCAAAACCGAGCTGCTTCACAGCTGCTGCGGAGTCGCCACCGCCAATGATGGTAACAGCATTGGAATCTGCCATAGCCTGAGCCACTGCAATGGTTCCCTTGGCAAAGGCCGGGAATTCAAAGACACCCATGGGTCCGTTCCAAATGACGGTGGCTGCATCAACAATGGCATCGGCAAAGATTTTCTGGGTTTCCACTCCAATATCCAGGCCCATCTGATCGGCGGGGATGGCGTCGGCTTTAACATTGGTGGCAGGCGCATCGGCTGCGAATTTCGGTGCAACCACAACATCCACCGGCAACAAGAGCTTCACACCACGGCCTTCGGCCTTACGGATCAGCTCTTTAGCTAATTCCACCTTATCCTCTTCCAATAAGGATGTTCCAATTTCATAACCCTGTGCTTTTAAGAAAGTAAAGGCCATCCCACCACCGATGATGAGGGTATCCACCTTTTCCAGGAGATTATTGATCACGCCGATTTTATCGGATACCTTAGACCCTCCGAGGATGGCCACAAAGGGACGCTTGGGATCTTCTAAAGCCCCACCGATGAAGTCGAGCTCCTTCTGAATGAGGAATCCCGATACTGCGGGAAGATAATCGGCAACGCCTGCGGTGGATGCATGGGCACGGTGACAGGAACCAAAGGCATCATCCACAAAGACATCGGCCAGGCTGGCCAGTTCCTTTGCAAAGACGGCATCATTTTTCTTTTCCTCTGGTCTGAAGCGGGTGTTCTGGAGCAGTAAAATTTGACCGGGCTGCAGCTTTGCTGCGGCGTCCTTGGTCACTTCACCAACCACTTCTCCGTCATCGCTAAAAATAACCTGCTTACCCAGTACTTCTGATAAACGCTTGGCTACTGGCTCCAGGGAAAACTTAGGATCGGGCTCATTTTTAGGGCGTCCTAAATGGGACATGAGGATCAGAGATGCCCCTTGATCTAAAATATATTTGATGGTGGGCAATGCTGCCTGGATTCTGGTATCATCGGTGATCTCCATGGCCTCGTTGAAGGGCACATTGAAATCAGCACGCATCAGGACCTTTTTACCCTTTAAGTCGATATCTTTTACTGTTTTCTTCATATTGAACTAACCTCTTTCTTGTTTCTGGGGCTTTTAAAGTAATAAAGGGGCTCCAAAGGAGCCCCCGGTTAAATCCGCCGGTGGGCAGATTTGGTGCTATTGTTCTTTCTAAATTATGCTAATTCAGCAAAGTATTTAATGGTACGCACCATCTGGCTGGTGTAGGAGTTTTCATTATCGTACCAGGAAACAGCCTTGACTAAAGTGGTGCCATCGCCCATATCCATGGTGGTTGTCTGTGTTCCATCGAATAAGGAACCGAAGGTAATGCCGACGATATCTGAGGATACCAGTTCATCTTCAGTGTATCCGAAGGAAGCGTCAGAAGCAGCTTTCATGGCAGCGTTAACCTGATCAGCTGTCACAGTACCTTCAACGACAGCAACTAACTGGGTTAAGGAACCAGTGGGAACGGGCACACGCTGTGCACAGCCGTCTAATACACCGTTTAATTCCGGGATAACCAGACCAATGGCCTTAGCAGCACCAGTGGTATTGGGGACAATGTTAACCGCAGCAGCACGGGCTCTTCTTAAGTCACCCTTTGGATGAGGGCCATCAAGGGTCATCTGATCACCGGTGTATGCGTGGATGGTGGTCATATAGCCTTTTTTAATCTTTGCTAATTTATTCAGTGCATTGGCCATTGGTGCTAAGCAGTTTGTGGTACAGGATGCAGCTGAGATGACGGTATCATCAGCAGTCAGGACATCTTCATTAACACCGAAGACAACCGTCGGCAGATCGTTGCCGGCAGGTGCAGAAATAACGACCTTCTTGGCACCAGCTGCCAAATGAGCAGATGCTTTTTCTTTTGATGCAAAGAAACCGGTACATTCCAGAACGACATCAACATCTAATTCACCCCAGGGTAAATCCGCAGGATTCTTCTGAGCATAGATTTTGATTTCCTTCCCATCCACAACGATGGAATCTTCTTTGGCTTCAACAGTACTTGCTAAAGCGTAGGTTCCTTGTGCAGAGTCATATTTCAGCAGGTGTGCTAACATTCTAGGGCTGGTTAAATCATTGATTGCGACAACATCATATCCTTCAGCACCAAACATTTGTCTAAATGCTAAACGACCAATTCTACCAAAACCATTAATTGCAACTTTTACAGACATTTTATCTGCCTCCTTAAAAATAGAATACTTTGAAAACACAATTCATAAAATGCTTCATTTATAATTTTCGGATGATTTCCTTTGCGGCACTTTCATCCGTCATTAACACCATATTCGGTTTAACCCGGCTGACGCCGATAATGGCATCTGCCTTAGACACACCACCTGCCACTGCAATGGCGTGGGGGATCCGTTTATAGTTTTCAATACTGATTCCAATGGAGCTGGATGGTGAAATAACCTTACCATTGACATCGAAATAGTGTCCGAAGGCCTCTCCCACAGCACCCATATCCAGTATTCGTTGTTTTTCTTTTAATTTCAGGTTTCGCCAATCGGCTAATACATCCGCCCGACCAATCCCAAAGACAAAAACATCAATCTCATTCATTTTATCAAACACACGCTTGATTTCCGGATAGTCCTTTAACGCATCCAGCAGCCGATTATCAATATTATCCGGCAGGTGAAGGAGCTCGTAGTTGGCATGGAGCTTAAGCCCCATTTCTGCTACGACATTATTGGCTTGGGTCGAATGGCTCTTTCCAATCCCACCCCGGGCCGGGATAACATAGACATCCGGATAAATGGATTCCTTCATCTGCTCAGCCACCACGGCTGCACTGGCTCCGCCAGTAAGTGCCAAGGTATCTCTGTACTTAAGAATGGACAGAATGTATTGGGCGGCTGAACGGCCCATAAATTTAAGGACCTGATAATTCATATCCATATCTCCAGGAGATACGACCACCTTTTTAAGATGAAGTTTTTCTTCCAGCTCATGCTCCAGCTGCTCCAAACCATTATACGTGTATAACATTCGTTTTAGCTGAAGAATAATCTTTTTCCCCAGATCCGTCAGAACGACACCCTGACGCTCTACATTTAAGAGCTTCTGGTTTTGGAGGAACTCTATTTCGTTGCGCACCTGACGCTCACTCATATCGAGAACAAAAGCTAAATTCCGCCGACCGATGGGTTCCTCACTCTTGATGGTTGACAGGATGTTGTACCGCATCTCGATTAATGCACCGATTTCAGGCACGACCAATCGCTGCAAATCCACGAGATCTTTACTGATTTTTAAATTTTCTTCCACTGATCATCCACTTCCCATCCTCAGGTGAAAGGCCTGTTCAAATTTGTTCCCACCGGGACAATGTCATTATATCTCATTCATTTGTATAATACAAGACCTGCCCACAAAAAACAATACGAATTTCTTTTATCTTAAAATTCTTGTTAAACCTTGTGTTTTAGCCGCTTATTCATTAGTTCTCCTTTATTTTTACAAAAAAAAATGACAAAATTTTATCCCTTCTTTATCCATTCCCCCGTTTTTTCCGTCCCGCCGCATACAAAACCGATCCAATAATCTTCTGGCTCTAATCCGTCCCACAATCCTACCACTGCCTTCCACAAAGCAGCCCTTCGCCGCCAACAAAAATAATATTTCCTCTAAAAAACCAATGCGGCTTTAAAGGGTCGTGTTTCTGTGTTATCCTATTTATCAACAGACCCAATGCAGAAATAAAAACCAATCGTTTGAATCACACTATCGAGGCTATTCTATGAAAAACAACACGCGTAAAAGCACCAGCAATTTAACCGCTATTCCATGAATCGGAAAAAAATTGAACAGCATTTACTAAATATTGGGATTAAGACCATCGCTGACCTAAAGGGAAAAGACCCCGAAACATTATTTCAACAGGATTGTTCCTATAAGGGCTTTCAAGAGGACCGATGCCTTCTCTATGTTTTTCGGCTGGCTGTATATTATGACGATAACGAAACCCACGAACCCGAAAAGCTAAAGTGGTGGTATTAGATTACCCACGCTGTGACACCCTTTTAAAATAGGCTAGGGCACATGCCCCTATAAGGGTTTTATGGGTGTGCGAAATAGTATTGATAGCGGCTAAAAATGCTATTTTTAATATGCAAAAAGCCTCTTAAACTTTAAATTTTCCTTACCCCGCCCCCATGATACCATTTTATCTACGCTCTGCCTCAAAATCCTTTTTGAGTTCTTCCAGGTTTTGATAAGATAATGTCCCTCGTTTGTTCTTATGAAACATTCTTTCTCCAACTTATCAATTGATTAAATAGTATTATCAGAGTACTATAAATTAATACAGGCTCAAAAGGCAATAATTGTTATCATTGCAAACTTCGAAAAAATTCTACAAAAACTCATTGACAATATTTTTTAGTTGCTAAAATACAGGAGGCGATATTAAAATGAAGCAATACCATGAAATCTTAGAAAAGGTAATAGAGCTTACCAACGTTATGAACAAAACCAGCAAATGTGCTCGAGACTTTGGCGTGGGGATACTGTTGTATCCTGCTGAAATCCACACCATTGAAGCCATCGGAGCACATGAATCTATCAATGCAAATGCGCTTGCCAAATTATTGGGCATTACAAATGGAGCTGTAACACAAACCACGAACAAGCTCCTTCAAAAAGGACTTGTGGAAAAATTTAAAGTAGAAGGCAATCAGAAAGCTGTATATTTAAAACTAACAGCTCTTGGCAGAACCGCAGAACAGGCGCACGACCACTTCCATGCACAGTCCTACCAAAATGTAATAAAATATTTAAGCAGTCTTTCCCAAGAACACCGCGATGCTATTTTAGCATTTTTAGATGTGTATATAGAAAACCTACCCAGAAAATAAATAATACTTTAACCGTTCCCTCTAGTATTTTATTTAGCAGCTAAATAAAACTTGACGTTTTATTATTTAGCTGCTAAAATAAAAGCAAATAAAAATACTTACTAGGGAAGGAACTGATCCATTATGGAAATGAACGCACAAGTGAAGCCTCGCATTGATCTACACAACCGAGAGGAACTCAAGAATGTACTTCCACTTAGAACACCCTACATCGTCCATATTGACCCCTGTGATACATGCAATTTTCACTGCAAATTTTGCCCATCCGGTAACATTTCACTTTTGAAAAAAACACCAGGACGCGGTCATGGTCCAATGGACTTTGACTTATACAAATCCTTGATCGATTCAATGCACGATTTTAAAGATAAAATACAGGTTATCAGGCTCTACAAAGATGGGGAGCCGTTGCTCAATCCATACTTCCCAGATATGGTACGCTATGCAAAGGAGTCTGGTTGTTGCGAGCGTGTAGATACTACCACCAACGCATCGCTACTTACGCCAGCCTTAAGTCTAAAGATAATTGACGCAGGACTTGACCGTATTAATATTTCAGTAGAAGGAATCAATTCCGCACAATACGAGGATTTTTCACGATACAAACTTGATTATAACGCCTTTGTGAATAATATTTCTTTTTTCTATGAACACCGCAAGCAATGTGAAATGAATATTAAAATTAATGGGGATATTTTGACTGAAGCACAAGAGCAACAATTTTACGCTACCTTCGGAAATATAACCGACGGTATTTTTGTGGAACATATCATTGACTATTGGCCAAAATTCGAGCAAGAGCAAGTCGCGATCAACAAAGCCGTTGGGCTGTTGGGCGATGAAATTAAGGAGGTCCGTGTTTGCCCGTATGTGTTTTACGAAATGGCAATCAACTCTGATGGGTCTTATGGCCTTTGTCGCTTTGATTGGAACCACTCCATGCTGTTGGGTCGTGAACTCGGTGCATACATATCACCCCGACGCGTTTGGGATAGTACCCTTTTATGGGAGTTTCAAAATATGTTTCTGCGTGGTGAACGCACCACTCGTACCTATCTGCTGTGCGCAAAGTGCGGATTACTCAAGCAGGGAGCACCTGAGGATATTGACGAATTTTCCGAATTATTGCTTGAGCGCATGTAAGTCAGCAGCATTCTAGTAATCGCTGAATTTTCCACCATAGACGACCAAAAGGTATTATCTCAGTAGATATTTTCACCCAGGTTTCAATTAATCAAAAGCAAATATTCATTGATTCGGTGCAGTCCTAGATATAGAGGAAAAAACATTGAAATGCGTAGAATGAAAATACCCTCTATAATTTTGGATCAGCTACCCAGCGAACTGCTCTTAAAGGGTATTATATCAAGTGGTGGACAAAAAGAAAAACCTTGGACAATTCCAAGAAGAAGGGCAGCACAGAACGCCGGTAGCGAGCCAACGGGCCATGGCCTAGGCCTTTACCCTAGGATATATCCGCACCAGTCCGGCCGAAAGTTACACCCTCCCAAAGAAAGCGAAATACGACCCTCGGTAAGAATCTGTAAATGGTACGTTAAAGGGTAAACCTCCCATAATTCCAACATATAAAAAATCCCCTAAATCCTTATGGTTAGGGGCTTTCATTCATTCTTTGTATGGTGCCGAAGGTGGGACTCGAACCCACACGGTATTGCTACCAACGGATTTTGAGTCCGTCACGTCTGCCAATTCCATCACTTCGGCGAAACACATATGCTTTACGCTACGAACATAATAATAGCATACGTGATTTCGGATTTCAATCCCTAAATCTTATTTTTTTATGGTCGCCCTTCATGGTATTACATATTAATGCCCATGGATTTACGCATACTGCGCACCTCTGACACCGATAATTGACCCGGCGCTGTGGAATCCACCACAGTGGCAAAGCTAAGCGATCCCCCGGTATAGTCTGGAAAGATCCGGGTTATCCCCCCCATCGCCCCCATCAAAATACTGATTATAGGTGCATCGTGGAAGGCTCCTCCCCGAATAATCGCTGCTATCGCCTGTCGGACATCCTTTTGTGTTTTTGGCATCATGGCCAGCTTCAGAATGTCGGCACCATCCTGTACCATATCGCTGAAAATCGCTTCAATAGCTTCCTCTGATACACATTCGTCAAAGTGATGCCGGGATAAAATCAGGCCACCTTCTTTCTCAACCAGAGCTTTTTTTACCCCCGCCTTAAAAGCCGCAGAGCTATCCAGCTCAACATCGATATAATCTGCTCCATCACAGGCAATACAAGCTAAAATACAGGCCAGCCGATGGGCTTCATCCACTTGGGTGACGCCCCCTTCTAAGGGACTGCGGTAGGTATAAATCAACCCCACGCCTCCCCGCATCCCTTTTATTTTTGACAATAATTCTTGTTCTTCATTAAGGGTAATCGGTTCAAAATAATCCCGACGCCATTCTATAAAGTCGGGCTCAGCGGCTATGGCCACCTGAACCTGCTCCATCAACTCTTCAGCATTCCTCGGTGTGATCGGAACGCAAAGTGCGAAGGTATCTTTTTTTATCACCTTCATCATTTCACCGTAATGAGTTCATAGCTTTGACTCCCCAGACCAATTTCCTCCCCATGGGCCAGACATACCCGCCAATCAGTATCCGGGTGAGTGGCACAAAATCGATCACCGGTCACATCATGACTGTGGTCATGCTCTTTTAGCTGGTCATCCAAATAGCTTCCAGAGATGACCGGTGCCGCATTACAGGCATCAGCACAGGCCTGGTCCAGAGCCACAGGATCGGTGGATGCAAAGATCCCCACATCCTGAATAATTGGTAAATCATTTTCGGCATGACAATCACAGAAGGGAGAAACATCCATGACGAAGCTGATGTGGAATTGAGGGCGATCCTTCACCACGGCCAGGGTGTACTCAGCCATTTTTTTGTTAAGAATATCAAAGCTTTCATCATAAGGCGGTACGATGGCATCGAAGGCACAGACCCCCATACATCGGCCACAACCTACACAGACAGCGTGGTTGATGGCGGCATACCCATTGTCATAGCTGATGGCCCCAAAAGCGCAAATTTTACCACAGGCCTTACAATCCCGGCAGCGTTTAGCCAGCACCGACGGCTTCCCGGCTGCGTGCATTTCCATTTTTCCCCGACGGGAGCCTGAGCCCATTCCAATGTTTTTAATGGTCCCGCCAAAACCTGTATTCTCGTGACCTTTGAAATGGGTCATGGAAATCAGGATATCTGCATCCATAATGGCCCGGCCAATTTTAGCTTTGGTGACATATTCCCCGCCCACGGGGACCTCCACATCATCCGTCCCCTTTAGTCCATCGGCAATGATCATCTGGCAATGGGTGGTAAAGGGATTGTAACCATTTTCATAGGCCGCATCCAAATGCTCCAAGGCATCCTTCCGACGGCCGACATAGAGGGTGTTGCAGTCTGTCAAAAAGGGCTTTCCCCCTGCTTCCCGCACCAAATCAACAATCACCCGGGAGAAATTCGGACGAAGATAGGCGACGTTGCCAGGTTCCCCAAAATGAATTTTAATGGCCGTAAAGCGGTTTTCAAAATCCATTTCCATCAATCCGGCTTTTTTAACCAGCTTTTCCAGCTTCTGCAGCAGGGTTGCCCCGCCGCGGGTACGTAAATCTGTAAAATATACCTTACTCTTACTCATTCTGGTCTCCTCTTTATCAATTAATAGTTTAATTGTAGCGAAAAATTGTTAATTTGACCAGTATTTCCGTCAATTTCTGCTATCCCTGTATAATAGCGCTGGTATCGGCCATAACGACACTCCATAATAAGGCCGCATTGGGTTTCGGAATTTTTTTGAACCAGGATACGGTAGGTCGATCCCGCCTCACCGGATTGTAGCCCATCCGTCCCTTGATAATCGGGGTCCGTCGCTAAGGCCCAGCGACATTCCTCTGCCACACTTTTTCCAAGAAAAACACAGTGTTGATACTCCTGATAGGCGATGCCGTCCCTTAAATCCACCTGCATCCTGGTCAATAAAACAACACCCGTTCCCATCACTAAAGCAAGGATTACCAGCACCAATACCAGAACATAGCCGTCCTCATTCTTTTTGAAGGATGGCCTTTCCTCCTCCAGGATACCCAAAGGCCGCGTCATAGACCTGCTCCTTCCCATCCTGTTCCAAAACCAAATGCATTTCAATGATACCGGAAAATCCTCCGGTCTTATCCCTTTGAGCCTGTAACGTAAAATCGACCACGTCCCGGGCGAGCTGGCTATATTGACCTGGACCGATATCCACCAGATTACTTCGGTGGACCTTGCAGCGGTAGAGTGTCCCACTGGTGGGATCATGCCGATAATAATCCATATAAAGGGTTGGATTCTCCAAATCCATGAGGTAAACCCGTTCCCCCTTTATATAAAGGACATCGGATCGCTCAATTTGTTTTTGAACAACCAGATGAATTCGGCGAAAGGTGACTTCTGTCTCTGCATCGTATCGTAGTCCCGAGGCAATCTGATTAAAGAATGCCAGAGTAGACAGTGAAAGGAGCATCACCATTGCAATAAGGGCCAGGCTGACCATTAGCTCCACCAGGGTAAATCCAGAACTCGCTTTTCGTTGCCTAATCCGTGAATATTTTCCCACGATAACAGTGCGCTCCTCCCTCATGGGGGTAGATAAACACAACGGTAACCAGTCCACGATCCACCCCTTCTACCCGATAGGTCCAGGGTGGATATCGGCCTACTACCGTTGCGATGGTGGTCACGATCAATGTTTGATCCCTGGTGCTTAACTCCTGGAGGGCTGCCGCCGACTCATCCCGAATGGTATTGAGCTGGGTTCCCTCCTGGATTACGATCTGGCCAGCTCGTCGTCCGGCCAGAAGTACCCCGGTGAACGCTAACAATACCGTTATGACACAGCACAAAATTCCAAGGGCTACCACTGCCTCTACTAAAGTACTCCCTCTTCTACTGCGGCTTTTCATCGGACAAGTATACCCTCCCGCCACCAGGCTGCACCACCAGATAACGACTCTGTCCTCCCCTTCCTTTAAGCCAATAGGAATTGGAGATACTATTGGTCCCATCGGGAGAAAAGGCAATTTTAACCGCATCGGCTACTTTTATAGTCAGATGTTTAAAGACCATTGACCGCTGCTTCAATACGCCATTTTCATAGGTGCCTAAATATACTTTATTGGTATACAGCGTCACCGTCGCTCCCTTTCCATCTCCAGACATCATCCCCATCTCTTTCGTGACTAATATTTCTTTGAGTAATTGCTCACACTCCGCCTCAAATTGCTGATTTGTGAGATGCTTCCATACACCCACACCTATTCCCACCGTTCCCACTGTTAACAGAGAGAGGATGGATAGTGTGACAATGACCTCGGAGAGGGTGTAGCCAGAGTGATTGTCACGCCTCATTTTAAACGGTCGGAGTTGGGTTCGCACCCGCTTTCTCCACCGTCACTTTTCCTGTTTGACTATTATATTTAAAAACATTGTTGTTTTTAGATGTGATAGAAGACATATTTAAATACTCTTTCCCAGATGTTGATAACGTTATTACCACTTCATCAAAAGCCTCTTTTGTCCCACTTGCAGCTGTTACACCTGGCATTGCCCCCGTATCCGCCACATACACCTGTACCGCACTTTCTACCATGGCGGCATTGGTTTCATCCGTTTTCTGCTGGGCAGCGCCCAGGGCCTTGCTGTAAACCGGCACCGCAATCCCCGCCAACAGCCCGATAATGGCAAGGACAACCACCAATTCGGCCAGGGTGAATCCTCCCTTTTCCTTTAAAATACCTTGAACTCTTTTCATTATATTTCCTCCTGCTTTTATTGATAAACACGCCACTTGTTCACATGAACTCCAAGTAGCCTTCATACACTTGATAAATTGGTGCCATGAGTGAAACCGCAAAAAACATCACCATTAGCCCTAAACATAAAATGAGGGCGGGCTCCAACACTGTGGATAAATTCTTCATCCAGCGTTTGGATTCCTGGGTATAATAATCTGCCGCCCGATAAAGGGATTCCTCCAGGGTGCCCGCACGTTCCCCCACTGCCACCATTTGACAGAGGGCTCCCTTAAACAGTGGGGATTCATCAAAGCATTTCCCCAGGGCATGCCCCCGTCGAACCTTCTCCTTAATCCCTTGAAGCTCTGCTTTAAACAGACGATTGGTGAGTACCTCTGCCACGGTATCCAGACTGCTTAACATATCCACCCCATTGCCTAAGAGAATCCCAAGGGACTCTGCCAGCCGAAGACCCTGCATATAATAGATCAGCCGCCCAATAACAGGTACCTTAAGCACCCATCGATCCCACCAAAACCGAAAGCCTTCGTGGCGACGCGCTGCAAGGATGCCACCCACTAAAACGATCATTAATAAGAGTAAAACAGGCCATCCACTGGAGACAAATTCACTCATCCCCAGAAGCATTCGCGTTGGTGCCGGAACCTCCCCATCCAGTGAAACAATGGTCCCGATAATCGCCGGGAAAACCGTCGTCAGCAAAAACACCCCAACCGCCACTGCTACAACAATGACAATAACAGGATAAAGCAATGCCTGAATTAATCGACTTTTGAGATCCGCCTGATGATCATAATAATCGGTCAGTCCCTCTAAAACACGATCTAATCCACCACCACGTTCGGCTGCCTTTAGCATATTGATAACGAGTGGCGGGAAGCTTTTAGGGCTGGAGGCCGCACTGTCGGACAAACTGTTCCCCTGGCGTATTTTATTCGCTACCCGCCTTGCATCCTCTCCCAATTGGCGTCCCCTCCGTTCTGCCGCCAAGGTGTTAAAGGCATCCACTGGTGCAATCCCGGCACCTAAAAGCATTTGTAGCTGCTGACAAAAAAGCCCGAGGGCACGGGAAGAGGTGTGGGACCAAAAAACTTTGCCAGACCCTTTATCCGGCAATGCAACGCACCCCCTCTTCCAGGGAGGTGACACCTTGAAGAATCAGTGATCGTGCTCCCTGTCGAAAGGCGCCGTGTCCCCTGGATACACCACCTTGACCGTCTTCTCCAATCCCCCAAAACCCTGGATCAATGACCAGCAATTCAAAAATACCAATGCGTCCCAAATAGCCTGACCCTCCACAGCATTCACACCCCTTTGCACGATACAAAGACAAGGGACCCTTACCCTTTAGGTAGTGGCACTCTTTTTCTGATGCCAAATAGGACTCCTTACAGTAAGGACACAGCCGTCTTACAAGGCGCTGGGCCACCGCTCCCCGAAGAACCGCCCGAATTAAATACTCTGGAACCCCCATATCAAGCAGCCGTTCCCGGGAAGACCGGGCATCCATGGTGTGGAGTGTCGCCAGCACACGATGACCCGTTAATGCTGCCCGCACCGCGGTCATGGCCACGACATCATCCCGAAGCTCTCCAACGCAAATAATATCCGGGTCCTGGCGCAGTACGGACTTAAGGGCTTCCTGAATTGTCAAGCCGATCTCAGGATTAACTGGGATTTGTGTCACCCCCGGGATATTCATCTCCACAGGATCTTCAATGGATAGCATATGAACGCCCGAATCATTAAGCTGGGACATTACCGCATATAAGGTGGTTGTCTTCCCGCTCCCCGTCATTCCATTGAAGAGAATGAGCCCAGACTGATGGGTCAGCATCCGTCGTAGCCTTCTCTGATCCGCCCCCAGCATTCCAATCCCCGAAAGTGTATCCAGACCCTCCATACACCCCAAAAGACGCAAAACAAGGTTTTCACCATATTCTGTTGGCATCGTAGAGACTCGGATATCAATTCTTTTCTCCCCAAAGCAGTGACGGAATGCACCGTCCTGGGGTAAACGGGACTCCGTAATATCCATCTTTGAAAGAATCTTTATACGGGTAATCAATCGATCAAAATACTGACGGGGTTCTTCCTCTACAACATATAATTGCCCATCTATACGGTACCGAATCCGCATTCGATCAACAGAAAAGGGCTCCAGATGGATGTCTGAAGCCCTTCGATACACGGCATTTTCTATAATGGCATCCACACGCTCGATATAATAATCATCTGCATCCCTTGGATTTTTAGTCAGATTTGACTGCCATATTTTCTTTTCCATTTCATTCCCCTTTAAGTACTCCTGTAACTTAAGAGAATTATAAAACAATTTCCTTCATTCGTCAAGCGTTTTCATGTATAGTTCCGAATTTCAACTTTTTATGTCCATACCTATATACTAGCATCACTAGAGTTGGTTTTATGAACAAGTCTGTTTCCGCGACGATTGTAACTGCAATCCTGTTGGCGGCAATTTTAGACAATGTTCTTGGGATATTGGGCCTTGCACAGAGAGTGCTTGCCTTTGGACTCGTCAATGTCCATAATCTCCGTTGCTTGAGCTCTAGGAAAATCTCCATGGTCAAAAAGATGTGTCAGACGATCGGCGTTTACGGACCAACAGCACAATCGCCTGATGACGGATCACGCCCGCTAGCACCTTCTGTGTCCGATAATCATGGATACAGGTTGTCTGGGTATGCCAGGAGGGACAGATATGGAGTTTTTTTCCATTTGCAGATGGATGTGAACCACTCATGCTCATTTTTTCAAAAATAATAGATGCTGGGGTAGTTCTACCCCAATATTTACTATAAGACAAAAAAAACACCAACCCAAAGGTTGATGCGTAATATACGATGGCGGAGAAGGTTCGTCATATAAAAGCATCTCGCATTCAGCTTTTCCATTTTTTTCAATTTTTCAGACCCCATGTATCCCATGCTAAAAAACCCAATGCTATTAATCAAATCAACATCTGCCATTCCCTTCTATAATAAAGTATACGCAATACTTTAACGGTTTTGGGTTCTTCATTGACAGTATAAAATATAGTATAATTCTCTACCTGGATCTTACGGATTCCTATCATTTTAAATGGTTCTTCCGCTATAAGCGTATGCCGAAATGGAAAAGTTGATAAGGCTGAAATATTTTCCCTAAGCTTTATAAATAGCCCTTTCGCCGCTTCTGGTGCATGGAGATCATTACAGATATAGTTGAAAATTTCATCTAAATCTCGTTCTACAGAGGCTTCGATTAAAACCTTATAGTGATCCGAGGTCATATTTTTCCCATAAAGCATCAAACACATCGGCGGCATCGCGTTCCCGTCCCGCCTGTACATCTGCGATTCCCTCATTTAATAAACGGTGAAGGCTTTCTTTGGCCGTTAACCGTTCATATTCCGCATTGGATAAAACGACGAGATCCCCGGTACCATTCTTAGTTATGAATACCGGCTCATTATAGGTATGGCAGAAAGCAGATATCTCATTATATTTGTTCCTCAAGTCTGAACTTGGTCGTATTGTCGCCATAGTGGCACCTCCTCACCTTACTTAATATCAATATTATAGCATATTTTTGATATTAATCTTAAACATTTTACAATTATTATTCAATTTCTGATAACACCTTAGTCTTTTCTCGCCCGACAAACAATCCAAGGAGGGTAGCTATCTGGTTTAATACAAATTCCAAAGCAGTGAGACACTTCCTGTCTACCTCAATAGCGTACAATAATGTCACACCGGCTGAATAAGGAAAAATCGAGCGGTGGAAGGAGGTGATGCATCAAATTCATATCGACACGGTTATCGATCATAACCCATTCAAAATCACTTTATGTTTTTAATGAGAAAGGACTGAATCCATGAAAAAATTTATGCTCTTTTGTGTTGGTCTGTCAATCCTCGGAGTATTGTCCGGCTGCGGGGATTCAACCACAAACCTGAATCCCCCTTCCTATTCGGTCAATGCCGGCACCTATGCAGCTGCCCAATCAGTGGTTATGAACAAGCCCGAGGGCGAGGAAATCACCATCTATTATACGACGGATGGCTCTGATCCCACGGATCAAAGCACCCAGTACAATGGCAAAGCCATTCCCATCGAGAAGACAACTACCCTAAAGAGTATTGCCAAAGACAAAAAAGGGAATCAAAGCGCAGTGGCCACGGCCGATTATGTTATCAACATCCCTGTGGCGACACCGCAGCCGACACCGGAAACACCGACAGCGGCAGTCTCCACAACCTATGAAAATATTGGTGATATCTCAGGTCGTTATATTTCAAAGAAGAATACGGATTATGTCTATGAAACCCAAGTCTTTCTGGATCCCCAACACAATTATTTCGAATACTTCAATGGAGCGTTGGCGCAATACGTCAAAGGGACGGTGGAGTATGTTTTCCATGATACCTACCATCCCATGATTGAAATCAAGAATGTGGATACCCACGGAGATTTTTCCTTTGACACCATTCAAATCGAACCGGGTTCAAAGGGCGATGGTCAAATTGATATTTCCAACGTCAACGGACGCTCTTATCATTTATATTTTCTGGATAATAGCAGTATTGAGTATCTCATTGATAAATAAAAGTTCAGTTGATGATGAAAAAACGAGTACTTCAAGTCAAAAGTTTATCCCAATTCGAAAAACACCTAATCCGTAAATATCGCCAGCTAAACCATGAAAACAAACTCCGTGTCCAGGAACGGATTCAGGTATTATTGGAAATCCAAAGAGAGGATTCTAAATGAAAGTATTTGACCGTTGTTTTTGTAACGTCCCCAAAAGCTTGTCCGCATGTAAGCCCTATATTGAAGATGAGGTCATCCGAATGTTCCTGCTGGATTCAACGAAAATCAAATTCGTCATCATCGCGGAAACACTCCTTATCACCCTCCTCATCGGCGTATTAGCCCAAAAGGCTCATTTCTATGTCTACCCCATCGTTGATTATCAGCTTCTGGCCCTTTTCATCGTAATCATCGCCCTGCTGATCGTCCAATTCTATTTCATCGTCAGCGGCTTTCTGGTTTTTCAGTCCACGGGGATCTTCAACACCATCAATAACCAGCCCAAAGCACTGTTAACAGATGAAAAACAAGCGTGTCTCGATGACTTAATGAAAAACCTCAAAACCTTATGCCATCAGGTCGGCTTGAAAATCGCCACTGCCGAAGAATAATGCAAAAAACCCTCTGGTATCCGTTAAGGTGATGCCAGAGGGTCTGCTTTTTTATTTTTTTATCCGTTTGATATCCAATAAGGTCGCCATCCGTTCGTCCAGACGAATCTGGTCATCCTTGGGAAGGATACGAAATCGTTTAATGAGTTCCATCTCCTCATGGGTGATGCGGGTTTCATCCACCATGGGATTTTCAACATCAGAATAGCCAATGAGGTAATCAATACTCACCTGGAAAAGCTCAGCCATTGCCCAAAGCATGGCAAGAGAGGGTTCGGTCTGACCAGTTTCATACTTTGAAACCGCCGCAGACTGAAGCCCGAGGCGCTTTGCAAGTTGGCTTTGAGTTAGATTATTCTTTTTTCGAAGCTGCTTTAATCGCTGTTGAAAATCCATGGAACACCTTCCTTTATACTTTATAATAACAGAAGGTGGTCTAAAGGTTAACCAAGTATCTAAACCGGCAATTTATTTAATTTTTTATATCTTTTTAGGATTTTAATCACTTGTGTATATCGTTATTAGATTATATAATAGTAGCGAAGAAGATTACTCATTTTCATATAAGCTCGACATCATGTGGATGGTTTCCACCATCTCCTCCCGGTAAGCCTTGGGGCTCAACACTTCCAGGCAATCCTTTTGGGATAAAAGCCATCGCTTCACCCCTTCACCATAAACCTCAGCTTTGATCACGGCTTTACCCTCAGCCTCCTCAATAACCCGGGCCGTAGGGAGCCGATCTAGGACCGCCTCCAGGCTATCCCCCCAAAAAGCGAAAGTAATGGTGGTAAGCGGTCCTGTGTACATGAATTGAATGCGCTTGCGGAATTCCCCTTCCTGGAACCGATTGGTATAAGGGACACGGAAGGTTTCCTCCGTCAACACATACTCCCAAAAGCGGTCAATACGATAGATGGTGGTTTGTTTCTGGGCACCCCCTACCCGATGGGCAATCAAATAAAAGTAGTATTCACTAAAAATAAGCCCCAAGGGTTCAACGGCATAGCAGCGTTCCTTTCCATCCTGACGAATATAACGAACATTGGCAACCTGATGGTTTTTAATGCTCTGGGAAATTTCCCAGATAAAGTCGATAATTTTTTTACCATGACGGGGTTCGATGTAGTGGAAGCGCTCGTTCTCCAATAAGTATTTGATGGTGGCCTGATCCTCCGCCCCCATTAAAAGGGTGTCTAACAGACGGGACATCTCTTCCTTTGAAAAAGCCCGGGATTCCAGCAGAACCTTGCTGATAGCATAAATATCATAATCGGAAAAAGCCCCTTCCCGGATGCGGCGAAGCTCATAGGCTTTCATCCCTGTATTATAGCGGATTTCCTGCTCACCCCCTTCTTTAAAGAGGTAATCATTGAGATCCGCAATATCCCGCTGGATAGACCGCTTATCCACATCGTACAGCTCTGCCAGATGCTTCTTGGTCAGCTTCTCTCCCCGGCGAAACCGTTCATATAGGTTGAGCAAACGGAAGCTTTTATTGTCACCAATACTATTTTTCATTTCTTGCTCCTTTGGTGGGATGATAAGGGTATTGTAATAAATGGAGGTGGACAGGATTTTGTTTTTTTGATTCTTTCCTTTGATTTTAGCGTAATGGACAGGGATTGTCCATCCTATAATTATAGAATGATTCCAATAAAATTGATTAAAAGAGTGTAAAGTTGTGCAGAAATTCGATGAATCAAGGTAAAGTATGTTTCATTAACCCTAAATCATATGGAGGTCAAAATGGCATCACCAAAAGATACACATGGTCCTACTGTTAAAACTGGTCCTACTGCAGGGCAAAACCGTTCACGCGCTCAAAATGGTCAGTGGCGCAAAAAAAGGAATGATGCAGGAAAGAAAAGAAATACACCCGAAAAGTAAACGATTGGAGAAATGATTACATGAGTTTTTTAAATAAGGTAGTCAGTGGTCTTTTCCGATTTATTGTTAGTGGATTTGAACAAAACAATCAAACAATAAAAAACGAATTAAAGAAACAATCGAAAAAGGATCTGTCCGATAGTGACCGCGATTGTTTAGATGATTATGAGAATAAATTAGACGAATTCGAATATGTCACGCAAGATTTACGCAATCGAAAGAAAGCATTTGACGAAAAACACCGGAACTAATCGAGACGCATAGCACAACTGGCATCGTGCTTATTTCTGGCAACTTTATACTCTTTTAATCAATTTTAGAAATATTGAGCTGTAGATTATATCACTAAAGCCCATCTCCTCTCACAAAACAATCACTTGAATTATACCCATATACATTGAGCATATACAATCACTAATATTATTATATGTATTTTCTTATGTAAAAACAGGAGTTTAAAATGATTGGACTTGAGCAAAAAGGACTCTCCTAATCCAGATTTTTTTGTTAGAATCTGATTTTTTGAGCTGGTGATAAACAATATTGAGTTTATAGTTTTTTAGTTTAGTATGTATAAGTGATTGTAAACCTTTATCAATTAAGCTATAATTGATAATACAAATTTATCTCGATATTTCATAAATGAACATTACAGTGTATAGATAGACCAACTAAAAAAATCAACCTATCTTCAAAAAAGATGAGCAGAAGGTAATAGATAAAAATAGAAAAGAAGGCATCATGGATTGTCAACAGAAAACTAAACAACTTTTTTAAGGTTATTCAACCGGTACTCAACTGGGGTGAGATAGTCAAGAGAGAAATGAATTCTGTGTTTATTGAACCAATTCACATAATCAGCAACTTGAGTCTATCTAAATTCTTGAAGGTTTGATTTCTAACGAATTCGGTCTTGATGATTTTGAACGTTGCTTCCGCAACAGCATTGTCAAAAGGACACCCTTTATGGCTTAAGGATTTGGTTATATCAAAAACTTCCAAAGTTTCATCAATGCGCTGATTTTTGAACTCATTATATTAACCTAAATACAATACGGAGGAATAAATCGTGTCAAAAGAAAATGCTGTTTTATCTAAGAGTGACACTCTTGAAGATGAACTAATTAAATCGTATGATCTTAACGAATTAGAGGAGATATTGCAAAATGATCTCGAAAAAGAATTATCAGATTTGGAGTTCCTTAAGGAGGAAAAAGAACAGATAGGAAGTCCCGATGCTCTAGGTGAAACAATTAAAAATATTGTGTGGGAGCAATTCTTGAATCAAGTGGGTGTAACCGCAGGTGAAGATTTTATTGAGGAAAATAGAGGGTTAACACTAGATTTGCGTTCGGAGGCCCACATTCAAACAACAGAGAATTTTGCCGCTGGAAAAATAGCATCTCATAATACGGAGATTGACTATCAAAAACGTCATGATGATTGGCAAAGCAATTTTCAAAAAGATCCTAAAACTGAACACAAAACGGCTAATTATAAATATGATGAAGATGAGAAGGTATGGGAAAAGCATGATCCAAGAAGTGATTCTTGGAAAAAGGTATTAAACAAAGATGCTCGTGCTGATTTCGACAAAAATAGACCTACAGGAAGTAATACTGCAAATACTAATATGGATCATACAGTGTCAGCGGGAGAAATAATTCGTGATCCAGGTGCCAATGCCCATATGACACGTGAAGAACAAATATTATTTGCGAATAGTGAGAAAAATCTAAACTTGATGGACTCTGCAGCAAATCAGTCTAAAGGTGATTCTACAATGTCAGAATTCCTTGATAGTGAAAGAAATGGTCAAAAAGCTGCAGAACGTTTTGATATAGATGAGGAGGCGCTTCGAAAAAAAGAAGTTGAGGCCCGTAAAGAATATGAAAAACAGAAAAAAGAAGGGGAAGATCGCTCTATTAAAGCTGGAAAGAAATCACAGAAAGAAGAGGCTTTTCGTATTGGAGGAAATGCCCTTCGTGCTGTTGCAATGCAACTGTTAGCTGAATTAGTTAAAGAAATGATTGAAAAACTAATCAACTGGTTTAAGATGGCTAAAAGAAATATTGACTCTTTAATTGATAGCATAAAAATAGCTATAAAATCTTTTGTAAGCAAACTAAAAACGCACATGGTAAATGCGGGTAATACATTATTGACTACTGTTGCAACGGCAATCATTGGTCCTGTTGTGGGAACAATAAAAAAAGTTTGGATGATGCTTAAGCAAGGATGGAAATCTCTAAAAAATGCTGCTGCGTTTCTACTAGACCCTAAAAACAAGAGCATGCCGATGAGCCTTAAGCTACTTGAAGTTGGTAAAATTGTGATGGTTGGATTAAGTGGTGTAGGTGCATTAGCCTTGGGAGAAGCTATCGAGAAAGGGCTGCTAACTATACCAGTCTTTGCTGTAGAAATACCATTATTGGGTAGTTTAGCCAATATCGTTGGCATTTTCATGGGAGCAGTTGTTGCAGGAATTACCGGGGCAATTGTAATAAATTTGATTGAAAAAGCAACAGAAAAGAAAAGGAAACACTTAAATTCAGAATATCAAGTTGAAAAAAAGAATGAAGTCTTAAAGACGCAACAGGTACTTCAAGTTATAAATGAAACACAATTAAAAAATGAAAAGGTCAAGATCAGTTCAATTATTTCTGATAGACATAAAGATGCTGGTAATATTATGAAAGATGCATATAGCAACATAATGGAAGACTTTATTACTGACTTTTCCGATAGTGATGGATTAATCGTAATAGAAGAAGATATCAAAACAACTAGCGAAATTAATCGGATAAGTGATGATTTAGATGATTTACTTAATAGTTTAGATTAAAAGGGAGATGTTAATGATGAAAAAACAATTAGTATGTGCTGTAGTCGCAGGAGTAGCTGTAGGTACGATTTACTTGCTTTGCAAAAGCAAAAAGGAAAAAAATATATCCTTGAAGTCAATGGAAGAGGTAATAGAATCTGAATTAGAAATTAAGGAAGATCCTTCAGCTGAAAAACAGGATGCGATTCAAGAAATGTATGTTGCAAAGGAAAATAGTGCTCAATCTGTAGGAGAAAGACATACTGTGGCTGCTGGAATTATGGCTGATGCATTTTCAAATATAATGAGAGAGATAGAACCAGTTGAATTTGACGAAAAATTTGAAGATACAGTTGTTGATACCAAGGATATAGATACTATTAATAAATTAGATTTGTTGTCTAATGAACTTGATGAACTTGAAAAATAGGAGATCTGTTAGATAATGAATGAGTTGGATATAAAAAGACATAGTTTTGATTTGGCTAAAAAGCGCCTTAAGGAGTTTTCAGAAAAAAATATGGCAGAATTAGCAATTGATAGAGTGAAAACTGATGGCGATTTTTTTGGACTAGGAGACCACAAGGTCACTGGATATGAGCTAAATAATCGATTGGAATCCATTCAAGGTCATTTGATTGATATTAACTCGACAAACAATAAAACAATAAAAGAGTTTAGAGAAATATATAATGCTTTGAATGCTCTAGATAAGGATTATATAACGAGCATCGTTGCCAGTGTAAAGGCTATTGAAAAAACCAGTAATGATGTCAAAGCGCAGCAAGAAGTACTTAAACAGCATCATGATAAAATTGTTAATCAGCAGAACAAGTTGGATTTTCACCAAGTTGAGATTGATAAAAATGTTGATAACATGAAAAAAATCATTACAACATTAAAAGCTTTCAAAGAAAAGCTAGATGGATATAGGCATCTTACCGATATTGATAAAATATGGTCTGATTGTAATACTATTCGTAAGAACATTCAGGTGATTTCTGATAGCATAACTGCTTTATCCACGAGAACCACGAATGATATCGCAACTGCTAATTCGAAAAACAAGAATTTATTAGAGCAAGTGAACAACGAAATTTTTACACTTCGAAAAGAAGCAAAAACATATATGGATTTCTTCTCTGATTTATCTGAAAAGCTTGATGGTACAGCTAATCGCTTAGACGAGCAAATACCTATCATTGAATACAATTCAGAATTTGCCAGCCAGATGAACAGCATTACTCATTTGAATGAGGTGGATTTTATTTGGGAGGATGTTACTAAATCAAAGGAATCCATTAGCAAAATTGAAACTGAATTACAAACCGTAGATGTCAATATTCGTCAAATCCAAAATCACCTTAACCAAGTTGATGAATTTATTGCGGTTCTAAATGGCTATACACACTTGAAAGATATTGATAGCATGTGGGAAAATTTGTCTACCGTAAAAAAAGAGGTAGCAGGTTTGTTTAATGTTATTGATGACAGCAACAAAGTGCTTCAAGTGCATCAGAATAATTTGGAAAGATTATGCTACTCCAGCGAGAGTCAGCAAGATGAACTCAATAAAATATCGCAGAATCAAGATGAAGCAAAAAAATATGCAGAGGGTAACAGAAAATCAATTACTGAATTACAAGCATTTAAATGTAAAGTTGATTCTATAGAGCATATTACCGATATCGATTTTATGTGGGAACAAGAAAAAAATGTGAGAATTAACCTAGCAGAGGCTGATAATCGTATTGTTTCTTTGCAAGAAAAAACAACAGAAATAGATAAAGAGATTGCAGATAATACTGCAAAAATGCAAGACCAAGTTGCATCATTGGGGACAAGACTAAAATATTCTTATTACATTGCAGGTGGTGCTTTGGGACTTGTTATTGTTGAGTTAGTGCTTGCATTGACTGGGGTTATTTAATCTGATGGAAAAATATATTAATGCAATGAATACCACTGCCTCTACACTTGATGCACTAATATCTGCTGGAGGAGAAGTAACACGATATGCAAATGTGATAACGGAAGAAAATGATGATGAAAAATCAACGATTGAACTGCTGAAACGAATTAATCGAATAATTGATTCCAACAAGTACTCTAAAGAAACAAAGCAGGTTGCAGCATCTCTTAGAAATTGCATAATTGACTTTTATGGCTATAGGAAACTTTTAGATATCTGTAGTAATGAAAAGAAAAGCCGAGAAACAGAAGACAAACGCACCTTACAAGAATTGTTAGAAGAATTAAATTCACTTGTTGGTCTGGCTACTGTTAAAGGAAAAGTTGATGATTTAATAGCTTATCAAAAAGTGCAAAAACTTCGTAGCGAGAACAACTTGTATTCATCAAAAAACACATTGCACCTGGCTTTTACAGGAAATCCAGGCACTGGCAAAACAACTGTAGCAAGAATAGTGGGAAGAATCTATAAGGAAATAGGCTTATTATCTATGGGGCATTTTGTTGAGGTCTCTAGAACAGATTTAATTGCGGGTTATCAAGGTCAAACCGCATTAAAAGTCAAATCAGTTATAGAGAAAGCAAAAGGTGGAGTTCTGTTTATCGATGAGGCATATAGCATTACTGAAAATGAAAATTCTGATTCGTACGGAAAAGAGTGCCTTACTGAACTTACGAAGGCATTGGAAGATTACAGAGACGATTTGGTTGTCATTGTAGCAGGATACACAGAGCCAATGAGGAAATTTTTCGAATCTAACCCTGGCTTAAAATCTCGATTCAATACGTATATAGAATTTAATGATTATGATTCTGACGAATTAGATGCGATTCTTTTTTCTATGTGTCAGAAAAACGATTATCGCTTGGATGATGATGCAAAAGAGTTAGTACATTCATATTTTGAAAAACAAATCTCTAAAAAAGATGAGAATTTTTCTAATGGAAGATTAGCTAGAAATATCTATGATAATTTGGTTATGAATCATGCGAGAAGATTAGATAATGTTGCAAACCCAAGTAGGAATGATTTATCTACAATAAAGGTCGTGGATGTTCTACTTGATGAAAAGAAAGATTGTTCTTTTGACAATGAATAGTAGCGTATTATCATAAACGCACAGTCGAAACCCCAAGGAAAAGCTAAAACGATATTGTCTAAAAAAGTTGATATATTTGCCTCAAGGTTTTTTGCTAAACCGCCAAGGAAGAGCAGCAAAGTATCTTTGATGTTGTATAATTTTAGTTGACATCTGATTCACAAGGATTTAAGCTAATTAAAGAATCAGAAGGAGACGATAAAATGGCAAAGAATAGACAATATGATTCAGAATATAAGATACAGGCCGTGAAGCTAGCAAAAGAAATTAGTCAATCAACGGCAGCTAAGGAACTCGGCATTCCCAAGAATACACTGTATTCCTGGATGAGATCCTGCCGACTCGGCAAGTTAGACCTGGGGCCAGGTTCACAGACGCCAACAAGCGCTATGTCATTGACCGAGGAGCTCATCAGCCTGCGCCAGCACGTTAAGGTACAGGATAAAGAGATTCGTCGTCTTAAAGAATTCTGGAGGAAGCCAGCGCTTTTTTCGCCGCGAGCCGTCGGAAATCAGCAAGAACGAAAGAATGAAGTTCATTGCATCGAAGATAGCTGACGGCTCGAACAAAGGAAAACTCTCCCTTTATTGCCGCATTCTCCATATCAGTCGACAGGGATTTTATCAATACCTTCAGGTAAAAGACCACCCCTGGAAATACCAGCCCCTTGTTGATGCGATGATGGCGATTCTCAAGGAGGATGAGTGCAACGATACCTACGGCCGTATCCGGATGCGCGATGCGCTTCTCCTGAAGCAGCCAGAGAATATCGATATACCCAGTGAAAGGACGGTCTACCGTGTGATGGAGGAAGTCGGAATAAGCCACCGTCCTAAACGCAGGCCGAACGGAATCACCAAAGCCGATAAAGAAGCCCAGAAATCTGATGAACCGCTTACGAAGTGCGTCACGGACATAACACAGATCAAGGCAAAGGATGGCAAACTTTACATCTCCGCCATTTTCGACTGTTTCGATTTGAGTGTCCTTGGCCTCGCCATGGACAACAACATGAAGGCCCCCCTATGCGAAAGAACGCTGGAAAACGCCTATAAGGCCTATCCAGGGCTTGAAGGTGCTATCTGTCACAGTGACAGGGGAACGCAATACACCAGTAACTGCTATCGCAACGCACTCAAGAAATACCATATCACGCAGAGCATGAACAGTGCCGGTGGTCGTTGCCACGATAACGCCAGGTGCGAAAGCGTGTGGGCACGAATGAAATCCGAACTTTTGTATAACCGCTATGATACCGAAAAAATGACCATCGAAGAATTGAAAGTCTTGATTTGGAGATATTGAGTATTCCGGGGTGATTTCCATCACCTGTCCGGTTTCCGGAAATCACTATTCCGTTTTATAGGAAATCATAATACCGGGCATGGAAATCAGCATTCCACTAGCTTTATAATGGAGATATGCATTGGTTCCGCCGATGTAAATCCATTATAAGGAGGTCTGTATTTTATGACCAAATACCGTGAAATCCTAAGGCTTACAGCTTTAGGATTGTCGCAAAGGAACATCATACAAAGCTGTGGTGTTTCTCAAAAAACAATTGTGAAAGTTCAGCATCGTGCCAGAGAATTGAAGCTTCAATGGCCGTTAAATGCTACTCTCACAGATGAAGCGCTTGAGAAACTAATGTTTCCCAAAGGAAGTCAGGCAGTTAGACCAAAGCGCATGCCGGACTACGAGCACATCCGCAAAGAACTTCTCCGCAACGGAGTAAACAAAAAGCTCCTGTGGACAGAATACTTAGAAGACTGTCGCCTCAGCGGTGATGAGCCTCTTATGTATTCTCAGTTCTGCTTCCACATCCAGCAGGATGAACAGAAACGCCGTGCTACCATGCACATCAACCGCAAGCCTGGAGAGCAGGTCGAGGTTGACTGGGCTGGAGATCCAGCCCGAATCATTGACCCTGATACAGGAGAAATTACTGATGCTTTCCTGTTTGTCGGAGTCATGACTTATAGCCAGTATCCATACGTTGAAGCTTTTATCAATGAGAAACAGAACGCTTGGATCACAGCCCATATCCACATGTATGAATACTTTGGAGGTGTGGCAAGAATCCTTGTTCCGGATAACTGCAAAACCGCAGTGATCCATAACAAAAGCTGGTATGACCAGCAAGTCAATACTGTTTATCACGAGATGGCTGAGCACTATGGAACTGCCATTATCCCTGCCCGTGTAAGGGCACCAAAGGATAAACCAAATGCAGAAGGATCCGTTGGAAATATATCGACTTGGATCACTGCAGCATTACGCGATGAACAGTTCTTCTCTTTAGCAGAATTAAACCATGCCATTCGAGAAAAGCTGGAAGCTTTTACACATCGGCCATTCCAAAAGAAAGAGGGCAGCCGGTATGAAATCTTCCACGACGAAGAACTGCCATTGCTGGCACCACTACCGGCTACCCCATACGAACTGGCGGAATGGAAACAAGCCACCGTTCAGTTCAATTATCACATATCTTGCGCCGGAATGCTATACTCAGTTCCGTATGAATATATAAAACGCAAGGTAGATATCAGGGTTACAGACGGCACTATTGAAATCTTTTATAACCACAATCGTATTGCCTCCCATCGCCGTCTGTACGGACGCAAGGGACAATACAGTACAGTTACGGAGCATATGCCCAAAGACCATCAGGAGTACCTTGAATGGAATGGTGATCGTTTCCGTAAATGGGCTGAACGGATTGGCAGCAATACGTTCCAGGTTGTAAATGCGATTCTTTCCTCCCAACGTGTGGAGCAGCAGTCCTATCGCAGCTGTATGGGGCTTTTAAAGCTGGCCGACAAGTATTCTGTCGACCGGTTGGAGAAGGCCTGTAAAAAGGCTCTCAGCTATACAGCGAGTCCCAGCTACAAGAGCATCAAGAACATCCTTGCAGCGGGACAACAAGACAAGCTCATACCAGAAGCAGATGCGACACAAGCATCCGAATCCGTCACCACACAGAATAAACACGCCCTCACCCGAGGTGCTGACTATTACAGGAGGTAAGAACCATGACCAACCAAAGTACGATTGATAAGTTAATAGAAATGCGACTGACAGCTATGTCAGATGCATTCCTCCACCAGCGGAATGATTTCAAGATGAAAGAAATCTCTTTTGAAGATCGATTTGGAATGCTGGTAGACATCGAATACAGCAACCGAAAAAGCAACAGTCTGAAAAGACTGATCAGGAATGCCGGATTCGATCAGCCTGAGGCGTACATTGAAGATATCAACTACACTTCAGGTCGCAAGCTTAATCGAGACCTCATCAGAAGGCTTGCAACCTGCGAATATATCACTGAACACCGTAATCTCTTTATTACAGGTGCTACAGGCAGTGGAAAGACCTACATGGCCTGTGCATTTGGTATGGAAGCATGCAAACAACGATATAAGACCAAATATGTCAGGCTCCCGGATCTTCTGCTCGATTTGGAGATGTCCAGAAACGAAGGTACTTATAAAAAGATTCTAGCTAAGTATGCCAACCCGATTCTGCTCATCATTGATGAATGGCTCCTTCTGAAGCCAACGGAATCCGAAAAGCAGGATATCCTTGAACTGCTTCACAGACGTCGCCGTAAATCATCTACCATCTTTTGCTCACAGTATGATCAAAGTGGATGGTATGACCAGTTAGGCGGTGATGATAGCCCTCTGGCGGAAGCTATCCTGGATAGGATCAAACATGATGCTTATAAAATCAATATTATTCCCACAGATCCTACGAACTACAGGTCCATGAGGGAAGTATATGGACTGGATCAGTCCTTAAGCGAGTAAACTCGCATGTAACATGACACAGATGATTTCCTGTTCCGGACTACTGATTTCCTGTCCTCCGGAACAGCGATTTCATCGCACCGTAATAATCACGTCAAATCCTATTGCTTTCATTCTTTCTATAAATTCATCTCTAAATGAAGCTATTTTATTCTCATCTATTACAATAACTAAATTTTCTTTTGCACGAGAGCAGCCCACATAAAATAATTTATATGCCCATAAAGTCCCCCGAATTTTTGTTGATTTAAAGCACTCTTTTGCATTAGTTGAATTAGGATTACTTAAATACTTATCATAATATTTTTGTTGGCAAAACGAAAAATATTTATTATCCTTATACCTATTTTTTATATACTGAGCGTACTTTAAATACTCACCCTCATGAACACTATAGGTTTTAGCTGGTTTTAAATGCGTTAAATCAATTGATTTTATTTCAGATACATAATCATAATAGAAATTTTGAAAATCCGTCAGATTAACATCCTCAACACATAGCAAGCGAAAAAACTCATACATATAAACAATTGGATTTCGAGTTGAATCTTCAGCAATAAAACAAACATTATTATGACCTTCTCCTTTTACTCCATGCTGTGTAGAAACACTAGGAGCACCTAAATATGCATATAGTGCATGCAATTGAGACAACGAAACTTTCAACACTTCTTCATATTCTATAGCTTCCAGCAATGGGCGAAAAACATCCTTATTGCAATATTCATTATCAATTAAAAATTCACAAAATTCTTGTATGGTCATCGTTGAAGACTCATATATTTCCTCTAACCATTGAACTTTATCTGAGAAAATAATTTTATCATTATGAAATTCAATATTAGTAAATTCGCTGTTAAATATTTGCTTTTTTTCTCTGGCAAATTGAATGCTTTTACCATATGCAGCCATACTTACCATTTTGATAAAATCACAAATACAAAACAATATCCGAAATAATTTGTCTGGATTATCATTTGTCGTATCCGTCAACGCATCAACAGGCGTATATTGTGAAGGAAATTTATATGCTTTCATATCTGATAATGCCCTAAATAAATCGCCTGCTCCAATCTTTTCAAAGCGTTCTCGATTAAAAAGATATAACTGCATATAATCTTTAAATTGTTCAACAAAAGATTCCGAAAAAACATTTGTTATCATGACCGTAGGATTAACCTTCCCACAAGAATTGTTAGGTTGCTGGTAAAATTTCTCGTCATTATATAAGTTGTTGAGTATTCCCACAATATTTGAAGAACAGCGATAATTAATACTCAAATCCTCATTTTGGTTAAACTCACTAAGTATAGAATTAAAAGAACCATCATAATTATTGTATATCTCTTGCATTTTGTCTCCAAGCAAGTATAAGTTACTGCTTGTATTCAGCACTGATTGATAAAAAATATATAACACATCTGCAGATGTATCTTGATATTCATCAATAAAAATATATGCATATTTATTAGATAAACGTTTTTTTAACATCGCAAATTTTTCAAACATCTTGCGGCAGAAAAACAATATATCATCATGAGAAAGCCCTCCATAATAATAGCTACTATAGGCCTGCTCATTATAAAAAATTTTATGTACATTATTTTTAATAGTTTCAAAATCTAGTTTTCCAAACTTATCAATATATCTTACATTTTTGGAGTCTTTTTCACCATTATCAATCTGTGACTTTATCTTATTTTCAAATACCTGAATATATAAATCAATCACCTCAGGTTTTGAAAGATAAAGACCAACGAATTTGGAAAGAAACGAATGAATGGTATCTATTGTCACATTTTTACTATCAATTCTAGTATTCAATTCATCCTTTGCTCTATTTGTGTAAGTAATGCTCAGTATTCTACGATTAGGATATTGGGCGAGCAGATTAACAATCGAATTTTCAATGTATGTCGTTTTTCCACTACCTGCTGGTGCGTTAACCAAAAACATATTATTTATTTTCTTTACATCAGCCACATCAATCCCTCCCGTATATAATTTGGCAAAGCTTTTAAATGTAATTCCGATAAAATTATCGAATACATAAAATCTGTTTTATTGTTTTTATTCTCATTTAAAATATCTCTCACCGTTATATTCTTTTTTCTAGTTGGAATATATAATTTAATTTTATTATTCAGTATCTGCTTTTTCCACCAATCTACACTATTTATACTCTCTACTGTAATTCCTAGAAGTTTGCATAGCATGGCCTCTTCTAATGTACGAGTATATGCATCCCTCTCGCCTTGTGATACAACTTTAATCATTTCATCATCCGTATCTTTAATCCATAAATCAATATCTGTAACAGTAGGTTTTACTTTTATAATAGAATAATCAGGTTTTTTTATTTTAGGGCATGGTCTCTTTCGCAAATCTTCCTGTATTAAAGATATCTTTTCAATCTCCGCCTTTTCATAAAGACAATCTTTTCGATGTTGTCTACATTTATGTTCACAATACGATAAGATATCCCTCTTTAATATACTTAGAGTAACATAATCTTTATAATACTGAATCAAGCCTGCATTTGTAATTCCATCATCATATTTTATTTCATTGATTGATGTAAGTTTTTTGCAATAGTCAATATCTGTAATTATCAGCGTCCTTATTTTCAGGAAATGCACCAACTTTCTATACCAATGAGCATATGCACCACCAACTTGTACAAAAGAAATATATTGATTAGACAACCCTTCAAATTCTTTTGTTGACAGAAGTTTTTCAATATATAGTTTCTCCGTATCTCCTTCATACATAATTACTTTATTAGCAAATATTAAATCTGAATAATTTATAGAAAATAAAAATGAAAAAAACTGTCTTTCTTCTTCTGTATCTAGATTCTGTTTGAATAAATTCATGTCATAAACAGAACTTTTTAAAAGCTTATCAATCCTTATTACCCTAATATTTCTTAAATCGGAACACTTAATTATCTCACTAGAATGTGTTGTAATCATCCCCTGTACACGGTTATTATCCTCATTTAATAATATTTCATTTATAAATTCAATTAACATTCTTTCCATCTGAGGATGCATATGAGCTTCCGGTTCTTCAATAACAAAGATATCTACTACATCGGACTGATATTGTTGAACGAATGCTTCTACTTTTAAGCACATATATATCAGATTGCTTATCCCTAATCCCTGAGAAAACTCTTTAAGTTTAGTCCCATTTTCAAATTCAAAAAACGTCTGTAATGAAGATGATAAAAAGTCCAAGAGCAATTCATCAGAAATATCTGTTTGTAACGAAAATTCTCCTTTGTTATACTCAAAATATTTTTCAATATTCTCCAAAGCATTTTGTGCTTTTATTAAAGAATGTTCTTTAACTTTCTCATTAAGTTTTTGTTTCCTTAGACCACCTTTAATATCTTTAATTATTTGTTTCTTAAATTCTTCCCAATCCCTACTTCTTTTAAAATGACTAAGTAGTTCTTTACTTATCGAAAAATAATTGTCTGTTTTTTCGTCATTTAATAGACGCGTTGCATTTAAATAATTATAATTGAAAAGGGATTGAAATTCTCTTATCCCAATCGGTTCTATATTTTCATAATTTATATCGGCAAAATATACTCTATTTTCTAATGCCTCACTAAATATTTCTATCAAAAATTCTTCATACTCCACTTTTAATTCTGTTAACTTTACGCTGGTTTCCTTGGTTTTTCTATTTGATTTTAGTTCTTGTATTTCATGTTTTTTATCAAATAAATTTGTAGCATTCAAGCCAAGACATTTATTTAATTCGGCTATATTAATTTCATAGTTAAACAAAAAGAAAAAACCTGTACATGTGTCATTTAATTCCATTAAATAATCGGAAAATAAAGAAATACTTTCACTCTTGTCATACTGAACTTCTATCTTAATTTTAATAGCCGTCCACTTATTTTTATTCTCTATAGAAAATTCTTTCTTAATATTTTCTCTGAACTCTGTTTCATTTGCGGTAATATTATAAATTTTATCTATACTACATATAAAGTCATGCTGTAACTTTGAGAAATATTCCGCCGAAATATCCTCTTTTGAAAATTTTTTATCTTTAAAAATCCTTTTAAACAATTCAATAATCGACGTTTTTCCACTATTATTTGCACCCGCTAAAATTGTCAATTCCTCGTCAAAATTAATAACTGCATTCTGAAACTGTCTATAATTTATAATTGCCATCTTCTTAAGTTTCATCTCAACCCCTCCATATCAAAATTGAAGCTATTTAAATAACTTCAAAATACTTCAAAGCATCTTTTATTGCTTCTACCTTCTCTGGTGTCGGGTGCTTTCTCTCGTGTTTTAATTCCTCCACGGCGTTCGGTGCATCATACATTTGTAATCCCAATGACCGCTTTACCTCTGCTATGTAAGAAGTGTGTACCTTGAAGCCGTATTTTTCTTCAATATACTCCTTTATCATTTTGTAGGTCACTCGTTCCTTTGGCTTATAGGCTTCTGCCTTTTTCGCTATTTCTCCAAGTGGAACTTTGTCCTCACCCTCGCCAAACTCGACTTTTACGTTGATTACGCTGTCTGGCTTTTTGTGGGAAAGAAGTACCACCGTCTCCACATGCACCGTCCCCGGAAACATATCCACACATCGCACCTTTTCCACCTGATACCCGGCCTGCACGAAGAAGGGCAGATCCCGGGCCAGGGAGCTGGCTTTACAAGAAACATAAACAAAGGTGTCTGGGGCGAAGTCGATGATTTTAAAGATGGCCTTGGGGTGGATGCCATCCCGGGGCGGATCCAGGATGATGACATCGGGGCGGTCAATGAGCTCGGCCACCTTCTCCATAACATCCCCGGCGATGAAGGTGCAGTTGGTGAGACCATTACGCTTGGCATTGGCTTCTGCGGCGGTTACGGCTTCCTCCACCAGCTCGATGCCCACAACTTTTTTAGCAACGGGTGCCATGATTTGGGCGATGGTGCCAGTGCCGCAGTAGAGGTCGTAGAGAACCTCTGACGGAGTATCCCCAACGAAATCCCGCACCACGCTGTAGAGCTGCTCGGCCCCAAGGGTGTTAGTCTGGAAAAAGGAGAAGGTGGAAATTTCAAAATCCAGCCCCAGAATCCGGTCATGGAGGATATCCTGACCGTAGAGGACTTTCATATCATCAGCCTTGACCACGTCGGCCAGGCCATCATTGAGGGTGTGGAGGATGCCGACGATGGTCCCGGATAGGGGCAACCCCAGCAAAAGCGATGTGAAGGCCCCGGCATCCAGCTCGCCCTGGCTGGTGGTGACGAGGTTAATGAGGATTTCCCCGGTGGCTTTGCCCTTGCGCACGACGAGGTGGCGCAGGAAGCCTTCGTGGCGTCGCTTATGGAAGTAGGTGGTACTTCCCTCGGCGAACCACCCGACCACGGCGGTTTGGATGCTGCCAAAGTCGCCATCGACAATGGTGCAGTGGGGTGTGGGCAGGATGTTGTAGAAGCTCCCCTTTTCATGGAGGCCCAGGAGCAGGGGGCCATCCGGGGCATCATCCCCGAAGGAGTATTCCATTTTATTGCGGTAGCCGCAGACCTCGGGGCTGGGGACGATGGGTAGGGCATCGTAGCCGGTGATGCCAGCATCGGCCAGCAGGCCCATGACATAATCGTTCTTCATGGTCAGCTGATTTTCATAGGGCAGGTTCTGGAGGGAACATCCGCCGCAGCGCCCAAAGTGGGGGCAAGCCGGTACAATTTCCTCCGGAGCCTTTTGCAGGACCTCCAGAATCCGGCCTTCAATCTTTTTACTCCGTTTTTTCGTCACCATGATGCGAACCTTTTGGCCGGGAATGCCATCCTTGACCCAGCATTTGCGCATGTCGTCGCCGACAGGGACCAGGCCCCAAGCCTTACCAGGAAACACGGCCCCCTGGATTTCCATTTCGAAGTGATCACCTTTTTTCATCATATTATCTCTGCTTTCCATTGGGATTTTTATCCATTATTGTTTTAATGATGCCATTGTAACATAAAACCGTGTGAAGGGCGGTAGTGGAAGAGCCAGACAAGATAAAAAACGGCCTGGATTCTAAGAATCCAGGCCGCTGCTGATAAAAATCGGTATGAGCCCTCCCCATCTCAGAGCTGTTTGGTAATGGTCTGCAAAGAACCATCCGCCTGATAGCTGTATAGCGCCACGGTATCTGTATCCTCGGAAGTGATGACGGCAAAGATACAGGTGGCATCGGGATCATCCAGGTTATGATCGATCCAGGTTCCGGAATTGACATAGGTTTTTCCCATATCTGTTTTGCAATATCCCGGAGTATGCGTATGGCCGAACACGACCACTTCAACCTGTTCATCTGGATTTTCTAAGTACTCTTCCACAGCTTTTTGGGTATAGTAGGATGAATCAAGGGTTCCGGAAGCGGCTTCAATAAAGCTGTTCGGTCGCTTCACATCATTTAATTTCTGACGCTCGTCCCAGGTGCGCTGGATGTTTTTAAAGAGAACCGGCGCAGAAATGGTTCCATCCTCCTGCTGAGCCGGATAAAAATCCAGATAGGAATAGGCATCATCAAAGCCGGCGATGTGCATATCAAAGACTTTATCCTGTAAATCCACCTTAGGGGTACAACGTTCCGATACGCCTTTTAAAATGGAATAGTAGAGATAGGCACCGTATTGATCCACATCCGAAGGATCCGGGACCTGGGTAATGACCGGAAGATCCTTTTCAACCTTGGGATAGCCTTCCAGATAGGCAGTGGCACCATAGCGGGCATAGAAATAGCCCATGGGCAAGACGGTTTCATCATTCCCGCAGAGTTCCCGATTGGTCAGGGTATCCGGTGCACTGAAGGCATCGTACCGGTGGCCGTGCTCAATGACGATTTCCTTTCGCTTGCCCGTATAATATCGGCCTAAGCCCTGCTTTTCATGGATTTGCACGATGCCGGGCAACAGCTCATCCAAAAGTTCTGGCTTCATGGTTAAATCGTGGTTCCCTGCGACATAGACCACCGTCATGTCACTTTGAATGAGGTGGTTGAGGGCATCTATCACAGCCTGATTATTCGCCGCAGCATCACGATAGAACTGGTCTTCATCGGTATAGCTGGGGTAATCAACCGGAAGGAACCACGCATCCAGGAAATCACCAGCGATGACGAGTTCTTTGACATCGTCGGTTTTTTCCAACCGCTGCAGGAATTCAATGAGGAGGGCACGATTCTTTTGGGTTTCTGTATAACGATCATCCACACCTAAGTGCAGATCACTGATGACGACGGTTTTATCCCGCTGAGGATTTGCATCCCACATCGATTGATGGTTTATCATAGGATTCTCCTTTGCTTTTTTCGTTTCATCCTTAGAACGATGGTCTAACACACTCACGAAATCAAATTTAAATCAATGAGGGCAAATCGAAAAAAGCTACCAAAAGGATGAACCTTGGTAGCCTGGAAATGATGACAGTATTTGGAAATGCAGGCCGGAAACGGTGAAGCGTGCGGCGCGTAATTCGGGGGATACGTCGTGCTTCTAAAGGCATAGCGCTTATGAACCAAAGCATCGTCGTATTTCGCCGTTTTCTCCTAACCCGTATTTCATAATTCCAATCACGGTCACTGCTCCGCCCATCGTTCAGATGTATAAATCGCTACGGCGTCAACATTACCAATACGATGGTTCTTTGGAATCTATACAAATATTAGCACTAATTTTTAATGATTTCAATAGAGTCACCGTTACAATTCTGTCCTAAACGGCTACTATTTTGTTTTTTTTGACAAAGTACAAAAATTGTCATAAACCGTAAAGGAAACGCAAGATTTTGCTGTCAGCACCCCATAAATTCCATGGCATCACCTTCCTTTTTCGTGATATAGTCAATATAGAGGTTTTTTCTCTTCTGGAGATGAAGGAGGCGTTCCTATGGACATGAACAATATTTTAGGCTCGAATGAGGGCAAATTACGGATTATCCAGGAAACCGTGCCTGGTAAACAGGTTACCCTGGCCCATATCATCGCTGGTCCTGCGGCCATCGTATATCAGAAACTGGGGCTAAATCCCGCCATTGATTATTCCCAGGCGGCCATTGGCATCTTAAGCATGACACCACCGGAAATCGCGGTAATTGCTGGTGATATGGCCACCAAAACCGCAGCCATCGACATTGGATTTATTGACCGTTTCAGCGGCACCCTTATTTTTACTGGCCGGATTTCTGATGTTAACTCTGCCGTTAAGGCAATTCTGAATTATTTAAAAACAACCCTCGGGTTTACGGTGTGCGATATTACTAAAACCTGATTTTTTTACATTCTAAGAAGGCAGACCTATGAAGAAAATGGTACTCATCGGCCGCAGCGAATGCGGTAAAACGACCCTGAAGCAGGCACTGAAGGGCAAGAAGATTCAATACGAAAAAACCCAATATATCAATTACTTTGATGTCATTATCGATACTCCTGGGGAATATGCTGAAAATGCCAGCTTGGCCCGGGCCTTGGCTCTTTATGCCTATGAATCGGATGTGGTGGCCCTGCTGATTTCTGCCACAGAGCCTTATTCCCTGTACCCACCCGCCATCGATGGGGTCAGTACCCGACCAATTATCGGCATCGTGACCCAGATTGATTCTCCCTATGCCAATACAGAGCAGGCCATTCGCTGGCTGGAGCTCACCGGGGCCAATCCTATTTTTCCCATTAGCTCTTATACAGGCGAAGGCCTCTGGGATTTACTCACCTACCTCCGGGAGCCCGGGGATGAATTTCCCTTTACCAGGGCAGAACTGGAAACCCCACGGGAGGTGCTGTCCACCAAGTATGAGCCGCCGGCAATTGGTGAAGCCATTGAGGATATTTCCGATGAATCCAGCTTTTTAGATATTAATGATCGTATGATTATTTAGGTGCGAACGCTATGAAGTCATCCATCCGTCAGGATTGGGATGGCTTTTTTTGTTTTTTCCACTATTTTTAAAAATTACTTGACCTGTCGTAGTAATCAGTTTATACTAAAATTACTCCGACAGACATAGTATATCCGTCGGGGTAATGTAGGAGGATGAGATTATGATCGGAAGCGATGTGATCCGCGGATATAACGATACAATCATCCTGTATCTGCTCTGCCAGGGCGACTCTTATGGTTACGCCATCTCAAAGGAAATCCGGACCCGGACAGCGGGTGCCTATGTCATTAAGGAGACGACGCTGTATTCTGCCTTCAATCGATTGGAAAAGAACGGCTATATCGAATCTTACCCCGGCGGGGAGACCCAGGGTAAACGCCGAACGTATTACCATATCACAGACGCGGGGCGGTACTATTACCAGGAGAAATGCGACGAATGGAGCATCACAAAGGATGTTGTGGAGAAATTTATCATGTATTCATCATGTGAGGTATGAAGAAGTGGAAACCTTATTAAACTATTTGGATAATTTGTTTGCAAGCCTGCCCGATACCGAGGATGTTCGGCGGGCCAAGGCAGACCTCCAGGATTCCATGGAGGAACGCTATAACGAGCTCAAGGCTGCTGGAAAAAGCGAAAACGAGGCCATTGGGACGGTGATTTCAGAGTTTGGCAATATCGATGAGCTGAAACAACTCTTTGCTCCAGAGCCGGAGCCAAAGCCAGAACCCGAATCTCCCTTCGAAGCTCAGAAGGAAAGACCTGACCCCCAACCGACTCCGGAAACACCACCCGAGGATGGACCCGTGGTGGATATTGCCATGGCGGATGAATACCTGGAAGTTTCCCGGAAGACGGATATGATGGTGGGCATGGGCGTCTTTTTATGCATCGTATCCCCAGCCCTTTTGATTTTGATGGCTACCCTGATGCCCACAGACATAGGGGGAATCCTGGGGCTGATTCCCCTCTTCATCGGCGTGGCCATCGGAGTGGCGCTATTCATCTTTGCCGATCATCTGAAGGAGCCCTATAAATATCTCAATTCGGCCTTTATACCGGACCCTGAGATGATTACCTGGGTGGTCGAAAAGAAGGCTGAGGAATCCGGTGGATTTACCCTTGGCCTGACCAGCGGCATCTGTCTATGTGTCCTCAGTCCCTTGGCGGTCATACTGCCATCCGTCACAGAAAATGATCTGCTGATGGAACTGGGCGTGGTCCTTCTTCTACTGCTGGTTGCGGCAGGGGTCTTCCTCATCATCGTTTTTGGCAGTCAACGGGGCCATTACGGCAAACTAATCCAGGATGCCGATTATTACGACTGTGTCGCTGCTCCAACACCAAAGGTCCAGGAAACTGCCCGGGAGAAATCCTTTAAAGGGATGTACTGGCCCATCGTCACGGTACTTTACCTGGGTTCCAGCTTTCTGAGCGGGAACTGGGGGAGCAGCTGGATCATCTGGCCACTGGCGGCCATTTTATACAAAGCCATTCGAAATATGTTTTTTAAATAGCGATAAAAAAAGCCGTACACCCCATGGGCATACGGCTTTTTTTATCATATTTCGGTTTTGATTAGTCGTCTAAAACGATTGCATCAACCGGGCATTGATCAGCGCAAGCGCCGCATTCTGTACAGGTATCTTCATCGATTTCGTAGATGGAACCTTCAGAAATTGCTTCTACTGGGCACTGTTCTGCACAGGAACCGCAAGCGATACATTCATCAGTAATTTTGTAAGCCATTGGAAACACTCCTTTCAGTAACGATTTGATTTTATTATATCCTATGTACTCAGTAAATCAAGAAATAATTTTATCTTTTTATACTTTTTAATATCAATGTAAAAGCGCAAGAATTTATCAGCTATGCTATAATGAAAGTATCCCATTTGATCTGAGGTAATGCTATGTATCGAATACTCGTTGTGGAGGATGACGACTCAATTGCCGCATCCATTGCCACCCATTTATCCAGCTGGGGTTACAGCACCCGCTGCGCCACCTGTTTTTCTGCTGTCTTAGAGGATTTTAAGGCTTGGGATCCCCATCTGGTACTGCTGGATATTACCCTGCCCTTTTTTAATGGCTACCATTGGTGCCAGGAGATTCGAAAGATCTCCCGTGTCCCTATTATTTTTCTATCCTCCACTTCCGACGATATGAATATCGTCATGGCGATGAACATGGGTGCTGATGATTTTATCACCAAGCCTTTTGAGCTAACGGTGCTGACAGCTAAAATCGCTGCCCTGCTGCGCCGCTCCTACGATTTCATTGGGGAGTCCTCAGATCGGCTGTCCGTTCAGGGAGCCGTGCTTTCCACCAAGGAGATTACCCTATCCTATCAGGATGCCCGGCTGGAGCTGACCAAAAATGAATATCGGATTCTCCAGGTCCTTATGGAACATCCGGGAGAGGTGATTTCCAGGGATCAACTCATGGAAAAGCTCTGGGAGACTGATCTTTATATTGACGATAATACCCTAACCGTCAATGTTACCCGACTGCGAAAACGCCTGGCCGAAATTGGTTTAACAAATTTTATTACCACAAAGCGCGGCCTGGGCTATCTGGTGGAATAGTGCCATGGTCACTGCTTATTTGAAAAGCCGGAAGCTGGCGGTCCTGTTCTTCCTGCTGCCCATCCTCCTTTTTTCCCTGCTCTTTTTCCTTTATGGTCTACCCATGGAGCCCCTGACCTATGGGCTAATCCTGTACGTCCTTGGTGCTCTGGCTCTGGCCGCCTGGGACGGTGTGCGCTTTTATCAGGCCCATCATCAGCTGATACAGGCCCAGGCCTCCATTAAAGACAGCCTGGATGCCCTGCCCTCCCCAAAGGGGCAAATCGCCCAGGATTACCAAGACCTTTTAGTCCAGCTGTCCCTGGAAAAAAGCCGGCAGATTTCCACCGCAGACCAGCAGCTGTCGGACATCCGCGATTATTATACCCTCTGGGCCCATCAGATTAAGACCCCCATCGCCGCCATGGATTTAGTGCTCCAGACCGCGGGGGACGCTGGAAATGCCGCCGCCATGGCCGAGCTGTCGGAACAGCTTTTCCGGGTGGCGCAGTATGTGGACATGGTCCTCCAGTTCATCCGCACCGAGGGCACCACCCGGGATTATGTGTTTACCCAGACGCCCCTGGATAATATCCTCCGCCAGACGGTGCGCAAGTTCGCCCGGTCCTTCATAAGACGGCGCATCACGCTGTCCTACGAACCCCTTGGGGCCACGGTGCTCACCGATGGCAAGTGGCTGGGGGTGGTGCTTGAGCAGCTGCTGTCCAACGCCTTAAAATACGTTTCCCCCGGTGGCCACATCACCATCGCCATGGCTACCCCCGGCATTCTGACCATCGCCGACGACGGCATGGGCATCGATCCGGCAGATCTGCCCCGGGTGTTCGAGCGGGGCTTTACCGGCTTTAACGGGCGGGAAGATAAAAAATCCACGGGCATCGGCTTGTATTTAAGCAAACGCATCATGGACCAGCTGGGCCACGGTATTCGCTTGGAATCCAGCCCCGGCATAGGCACCACTCTCTATCTGGATTTAAAGAAGGAACCAACCCTTTATGACTAAAATCCACCGGCTTTGCATTTTCATCTTGCAGAGCCGGTCTTTTTTTGCTAAACTAGTTTAAGTTAAAACAATTTATTTTAAAACTATTAGGAGGACCCCATGGATTCGACCACTGTTCTGTTACAGATTCGCAGCGTCACCAAGGCTTACGATCAAGCCTTTTCCGCCCTTCGTATGGAAACGGGCTTAGGTCAGCGCGAAATTGATATCCTCGCTTTTTTAAAAAATAATCCCCAGAAGGATACGGCCAGGGATATTGTGGAGCTGCGCATGCTCCCCAAGGCCAATATATCCCTGGGGGTGGAGGTCCTCATTAAGCAGGGCCTGCTCACCCGAAGATCTGACGCGGCGGACCGAAGGCGAATCCACCTGGCGTTAACCAAGCCCGGTCACACCCTGGCCCAGCGTATCGTCACTGTCCAGGGAGAGTATTGGTCCGCCCTGCTGACGGATTTCACCCCCCAGGAAAAAGAGGCCATACTGACCTTCGGACATCGGATTTCTGCCAATGCCATGCGTTGGATGGAGGACCATTAAATGCAAAAGAATCAATCATCAGATGCCAATGCCTTTTTAGGGACCGCCCCAGTGGGCGGACTGCTTTTCAAGCTGGCCTTGCCTGCGGTAGCGGCCCAGCTCATCAATATGCTGTACAATATCGTGGACCGTATCTACATCGGCCACATCCCCGAGGTAGGGGCTCTGGCCCTCACCGGCGTAGGGGTCTGCCTGCCCATCATCATGGTGATTTCAGCCTTTGCTGCCCTCATCAGCATGGGGGGTGCCCCCCGGGCCTCTATTTTTATGGGAAAGGGGGACGATGCCGAGGCCGAGCGCATTTTGGGCAACAGCTTCACTCTCCAGGTGCTGCTTTCCGTGGTGCTGACAGTCCTCTTACTTGTGTTTAACCGACCGCTTCTGCTTTCCTTTGGGGCCAGCGATAATACCATCGACTACGCAGTGCGTTATATGGGCATCTACGCTCTGGGCACCATCTTCGTCCAGCTGACTCTGGGGATGAATGCCTTCATTACCGCCCAGGGGTTTGCCAAAACCGGGATGCTCACGGTGCTCATCGGGGCCATCTTCAATATTATTTTAGACCCGATTTTTATCTTTGTCTTTGATATGGGAGTCCAGGGTGCGGCACTGGCTACCATTATCTCCCAGGCGGTTTCTGCCATCTGGTGCCTGTCTTTCCTCTGCGGTAAAAAAACGGTGCTCCACCTGCGCAAAAGTAATTTTGGGCTTTCTCCCAGGGTCATTCTTCCCTGTATGGCCCTGGGGCTGGCCCCCTTTATCATGCAGGCCAGCGAGAGCGTCATCCAAGTGTGCTTTAATGCCTCCCTCCTGCACTACGGCGGAGATGTGGCCGTGGGGGCCATGACTATTTTAACCAGCGTCATGCAGTTCGCCATGCTGCCCCTACAGGGGCTGGCCCAGGGCGCCCAGCCCATCTCCAGCTATAATTTTGGCGCTGGCAACGCCCCACGGGTTAAGCGGACCTTCTGGCTGCTGCTTTGGGCCAGCCTGGTATACGCCGCCATCCTGTGGCTTGCCATCCTGCTCTTCCCCCAGGTTTTTGCCAGTATCTTTACCGCCGATGCTCAGCTGATCGCCTTTACCACCTGGGCCCTGCGGATTTACGGCGCAGCCATGGTGCTCATGGGGGCACAGATTGCCTGCCAGATGACCTTTATCTCCCTGGGCAATGCCATCGCTTCCATCATCGTGGCCATTATGCGTAAGTTTATCCTGCTCATCCCCCTGATTTATATCCTGCCCCAATACATTGCCAACCAGACCCTGGCGGTGTACCTGGCTGAGCCAGTGGCCGATACCCTGGCCGTGGCCTTTACCGTGGTCCTTTTCACCTTCCAATTTAAAAAGGCACTCAGGGGAATGGCCGGGCCTCAGCCCGACACAGTGTAAGGGCCCACTTATAATTATATTTTTATCCTTGCCCCTGAAAGGAAAACGTGTTACACTAAACAATAGTGGTAACCTGGGAGGTACGTCCTAACAGGAAACCTTAAAAACAATGTGAACGGCTGACTGGTTTGGGTACGTCCCGAACAGGAAGGTGTTACGAGACTTTGTGTGTGTATTTGCATTGCACCATTTTAAGCGTACAATTTTTAAAAGCTGTTGCATTATGAAAAGTAGCGCGGTGTCGGTTATCGGCCACTGCTTTTCGTCAATGGAACCGCTTTTTTTATATCCTTTCTTTTTTCCTTCTGCCGTCCATCCGAAACGAGGCGATATGGACACCATTCTCAAAAAAATTAAAGAGGGGCATCCCCCGGGGCAACAGGAACTCTCTCTCCTCCTTTCCCAGGCAGATGATGCCCTGCAAAGCCGTCTGGGAAAGTGGGCACGGACCGTCTGCACAACCCATTATGGCAAAGCCATCTACATCCGTGGACTCATCGAATTTACCAATTATTGCAAAAACGACTGTACCTACTGCGGCATCCGCCGCAGCAATACCAAGGTAGACCGCTACCGGCTTAGCCAGGACGACATCCTAAACTGCTGTGCGGCGGGCCACGCCCTGGGCTTTCGGACCTTCGTCCTCCAGGGTGGTGAGGACGGCTACTATACTGATGCGCGCATGACTGACATCGTCGCCGCCATCCGGAAGGCCTATCCAGACTGCGCCATCACCCTCTCCCTGGGAGAGCGCAGCCCGGAGTCCTACGCCCGGCTGAAAGCAGCTGGAGCCGATCGCTACCTCCTACGACAAGAAACCAGTGTGGACCGGCTGTACCGACAGCTCCATCCCCCGGAAATGGATGGTGCCCGGCGCCTGGCCTGCCAGCACATCCTGGCAGATTTAGGCTATCAGCTGGGCATGGGCTTTATGGTGGGGGCCCCGGGGCAGACCGTGGACGATCTGGCTGCGGAAATCCTCTACACCACAGCCCACAAGCCACAGATGATCGGCATCGGTCCCTTCATCCCCCATGCCGATACGCCCTTTGCCGCCGAAACCGCCGGTACCCTTAAGCAGACCCTCCTCTGTCTGTCCATTCTGCGGCTACTCAATCCCACCGCCTTAATCCCTGCCACCACCGCTCTGGGCACCATCCACCCCACGGGGCGGGAGCAGGGTATCCTGGCCGGGGCCAATGTGGTCATGCCCAACCTCTCCCCCCTAAATGTCCGGAAGCAGTACAGCCTCTACGATAACAAAATCTGTACCGGGGACGAGGCGGCCGAGTGCCTGAACTGCCTGGGTAAACGCATGGAAAGCATTGACCGTCACATCACCATCGCCCGGGGCGATGCCCTTAATTGACAAAAATCACAATTGAAAGGAAACAAAAAATGTACCCATACAATGTTAAATCCCCCAAGGCCGAAGAATTCATCAACCATGAAGAAATCGAAGCCACCCTGGCCTATGCCCAGGCCAACAAAAGCAACCGTACCCTCATCGAGGGGCTGATTAAGCGGGCGGCGGACTGCAAGGGACTGAGCCATCGGGAAGCCGCCGTGCTGCTGGAATGCGACCAGCCAGACCTCAATGAACGGATGTTTTCCCTGGCTAAGAAAATCAAGCAGGACTTCTACGGCAACCGCATCGTCATGTTTGCCCCCCTCTACCTCTCCAATTACTGCATCAACAGCTGCGTGTACTGCCCCTATCACCGCCAGAACAAACATATCCGAAGGAAAAAGCTGACCCAGGAAGAAATCCGTCAAGAGGTCATCGCCCTTCAGGATATGGGCCACAAACGCCTGGCCCTGGAAACCGGGGAGGACCCGAAAAACAACCCCATCGAGTACGTCCTGGAATCCATCGAAACCATCTACAGCATTAAGCATAAGAACGGGGCCATTCGCCGGGTGAACGTCAATATCGCCGCCACTACCGTGGAAAACTACAAAAAATTAAAGGACGCTGGCATCGGCACCTACATCCTCTTCCAGGAAACCTACCATAAAGAAAACTATGAAGCCCTCCACCCCGCAGGACCCAAGCACGACTACGCCTATCACACCGAGGCCATGGATCGGGCTATGGATGGGGGTATCGATGACGTGGGCTGTGGTGTCCTCTTCGGCTTAAACCTCTACCGCTACGATTTCGTAGGCCTGCTCATGCATGCCGAGCATCTGGAAGCGGCCAAGGGCGTGGGACCCCACACCATCTCCGTTCCCCGGATCCGCCCGGCGGACGATATCGATCCTGACACCTTCAGCAACGCCATCTCCGATGACATCTTCCAGAAAATCGTCGCCGTCATCCGCATCGCCGTGCCCTACACCGGGATGATCATCAGCACCCGGGAATCCCAGGCCACCCGGGAAAAGGTCCTGGACCTTGGCGTTTCCCAAATCTCCGGCGCCTCCTCCACTGCCGTGGGAGGGTATGTGGAAAAAGAAAAGCCCGAGGACAACTCCGCCCAGTTTGATGTCAACGACAACCGCACCCTGGACGAGGTGGTGAACTGGCTGCTAACCCTCGGCTATATCCCCAGCTTCTGCACCGCCTGCTACCGGGAGGGCCGTACCGGCGACCGCTTCATGAGCTTAGTGAAAAACGGCCAGATTGCCAACTGCTGCCACCCCAACGCCCTCATGACCTTAAAGGAGTACCTCATGGATTACGCCAGCGCCGACACCCGGACCAAGGGTGAAGCCATGATTGCCGCTGAGCTATCCAACATCCCCAAGGACAAAGTCCGGAGCATCGCCGCCGAGCGCCTGGATATGATTGAAAACGGGATTCGGGACTTTCGGTTTTAATATAAGCGCCCAATAAAAAAGGAACCTTAATCGGGTTCCACATCCCTTGAAAAATCATATAAACGTGCTATAATATGGGTAGAGAGTGACCGCTTTAGGCGGTTGCCAGCAGTTGGATTTAGACTACCCTTTCGTCCAAGAGTCGGGTAGTCTTTTTTTCAGCCTTACTTTTTTACATAAGTAAGGAGCAGAACGACGAATGTACTAAACGCCAGCATTATAACAATACTTTCGTAAACACTCATTGCACCACCCCCTTTCATGATGAAAGCAGGCAACTACCCTCCACGGTCACTCATTTGCATTATAGCACGTTCCTTCACAAAAAGAAAGGAACATCATTCTATGAGCCTCAACAACACCCCCGCCGCCGAGCGGGTCCACATCGGTATCTTTGGCCGGCGCAATGCCGGGAAATCCAGCCTGATCAACGCCATCACCGGCCAGAATTTAGCCATTGTCTCAGATGTCCAGGGCACCACCACCGATCCGGTTTTTAAAACCATGGAGCTTCTGCCCCTGGGGCCTGTCATCATCATCGATACCCCGGGCTTAGACGACACCGGAGAATTAGGGGCTCTGCGGGTGGAAAAGGGCCGGCAAATCCTCAATAAAACCGATATCGCCGTGCTGGTAGTGGATGCTGTCATGGGCCTTTCCCCTGAGGATGTCTCCATCCTTACCCGTATCCAGGAAAAGAAGATTCCCTACGTTATCGTTCAAAATAAAAGCGATACTCTAAGGGGTGGTGCCCTTCCCCAAGGGGATGACACCCTGGCGGTTAGTGCCCTGACGGGAGAGGGAATCCATGCCCTAAAGGAGCGTATCGCCCATCTCCTCCCGGACGAAAAAAAGCAGGTCCCTTTAGTGGCGGACCTGCTATGTCCTGGGGATTTTGTTCTCCTGGTGATTCCCATTGATAAATCTGCCCCCAAGGGCCGTCTGATCCTGCCCCAGCAGCAGGTCATTCGGGATGCCCTGGAAGTTGGAGCCACAGCCATGATGGTCCGGGAATCGGAACTGTCCGATACCCTGGCCCAGATGGGTAAGGCTCCCAGGCTGGTGGTGACGGACAGCCAGGTTTTCAAAAGTGTCTCTGCCATGGTCCCCCCGGAAATCCCCCTAACCTCCTTCTCCATCCTCTTCGCCCGGTATAAGGGTGACCTGGCCACCTGCCTGGATGGCCTTCGCGGCCTTTCGGATTTACAGAATGGGGATACCATCTTAATCAGCGAGGGCTGTACCCATCACCGCCAATGTGAGGATATCGGCACGGTAAAGGTGCCAAGGTGGATTCGGGAATATACCGGGGCGGCCATTGATTTCAAATTTACCAGCGGTGTTGAATTCCCCGAGGATCTGTCTCCCTACAAGCTGGTGGTCCACTGCGGTGCCTGTACCCTGAATACCCGGGAGGTCCACCATCGCATGGCCGTAGCCCGGGCCCAGGGTATCCCCTTTACCAACTACGGCATTCTGATCTCCCATATCAACGGCATCGTCAAACGATGCGTCGCCCCCCTTGGCATGCTTTAGAAAAAACCGTGGCCCTTCGCCACGGTTTAGACTGTCGACAAACCCAGGGAAGGGAGCGGATAAAAATACGAGAACCCCGGTTGCCCCTGCGGGCTGGCATTATGGGCTTTCTATCAAATTAAGACAGTAAGCCTGCTATTAAACCCGATCAAAACCGAAGGTTTTGTGCACTGACGAACGAGAGGTCTCTCTTTGTTCGTCAGCGCCTTGCGGTGCTATCCAAATCTTTGATTTGGGATATAGCACCCATGCAACGCTTGTCCAAGAGCCAAAGGCGATTGGCAACAAGCGACTGCTGGGGTCCGGGGTGAATCTTTTTTATCCGCTCCCTGACCGCGCGACACCACGTTGTCTACGCCCTGAACCGTGGCCCTTCGCCACGGTTTTTTACGTTAATCCCTTTTGCGCCACCACGCTATGCAGCTTATTACCTTTAAAGTAATAAATCACGAACACCACCGAGCGGACGGCCCAGTCCAGGATCATGGCCAGCCAGGTTCCCCAGACCCCCAGGCCCATTCCCTGGGCAAAAACAT
>NZ_FNOU01000020.1 GCF_900107125.1 Eubacterium barkeri | reverse complement strand
TCCGCTTCGCTTCTTGCGTTCGCGGCTGCGCCTGGCTCTGCGGGGCTCAGGCACTGAACGCATTCCGCTTCGCTTCTTGCGTTCGCGGCTGCGCCGCATGATCACAGAGAAAAGGAGGCGGATTTGAAAGCGAGCTTTCAATCCGTCACCCTTTCTCTGTGATCATGTGCCTGTTAGCTAACGCGAAATATCAACCTTTGGGTTGATGGACCCTTGCTTTGAAACGTGTTATAATGGTGGAAATCATAATTAGGGAGGTATGTCATGTCCAATCGATTGCAAGAACTGGGGCAACGCATGGGCGAGGGATTCGCGGCTTTTAAGGAATCCGTCGAGGCCAAGCTGTCTGCAGAAAATGCCATGACGCCGGAGCAACGTATACGGAATGCGGAGGCTGAGCTGGCAGGACGCCGGGCTGCGGAGAGTTCGGCCATGCGTAAGCTGGAGGATTGTCGGGACGAATCGGAGAAGTACAAACGCTATGCTGAGGAGGCGGATGCGTCCGGGGATGGTAAGGCCCTGCGGCGTTACGAATCCGCCTTGGCGGATCTGGCGGCGAAGCTGCCCCAGCTGGAAAAGGACTACCAGGATGCCGCAGTGCGTCGGGAGGCTTGTGAAGAAATCATTGCCGGCTTGGGCCTGAATGCCCAGCAGAATGAGGTTTAGCCCATGGCAGAACAAGTGAAAACCGAAAGCTTCATCTGCCCTTCCTGCGGCGGACACATGAAGTGGAACATCAAGAAGCAGGCCTTTGAGTGCGAATCCTGCCGGACCCCAGGAGAGGTGGATCTCTCCGGCGCGGGTATTGTCCACCACGATTACGCGGATTATACCGACCGGGAGGCCAAGAGTGAAGGCTATCCTGGCGAAACCACCGCCATTTGCCGCAATTGCGGTGCGGAAATCACCTTTGCTGCCAATGAGACGGCGACGGTCTGCCCCATGTGCAGCTCCCCCCAGGTGGATGCGCAGAAGCAGATGGCCGGAGTCCCTCCGGATGGGGTGGTGCCCTTTAAGGTGGACAAGGCCGATGCCCAGGAGGCCTTTAAGAAATGGGTGAAGAGCCGCTGGTTCGCCCCCAATAAGCTCAAGGAATCCTACCAGCAAGGAAAGCTGGACGGGGTCTATCTCCCCTTCTGGACCTACGATGCTCACACCGAAGCCCAGTATTGGGGCGAAGGCGGAACCTACTATGAGGACGAGGATGATGAAGGCAATACCTCGACCACCACAGTATGGACCCCGGTGAGCGGCCACGTATCTGCGGATTTCGACGATATCCCTGTGTGCGATGGCTCCGAACGCACCCAGGATGTGGTGGATGGCATCCTGCCTTACTCCACCGAAGGTGGGGCCTGCGTTTATAGCCCCGCCTTCTTATCCGGGGTGGGTGCCGAGCATTACGACAAGGGTGCCGTTGAATGCTTCCCCAAGGCGGAGGCGCAGATGGAAGCGACCCTGCGCAGCATGGCGGACCAGGAAATCCGGCACAAGGGCTACGACACCGCCAATGTCAAAAGCCTGGAGATGGAGCACCACGACTTAACCTACAAGCACATCCTGCTGCCCGCCTGGGTGTCTGCCTTCGCCTATCGGGGCAAGGAATACACCTACATGATCAACGGGGAAACCGGCAAGGTCAGTGGCAAGCGCCCGTACAGTGCCCCCAAGATTATCGCGGCGGTTATCGCCGGACTCATTGCCCTCTTCCTCATCTACAATATCTTTTTAAAGGATGCGGAAGCGAAGGAATACACCTACCCGGAACCCACGGTTTCCGTGGTGGAAATGCAGCAGCCCCAGGCCGCTTCTACCCTGGTGGATGACGGCGGGACCGGGATCCTTTGGTATTCCCCCGCTGCCTGATACACGCATTCAACTAAATAACGCATAAAGGAGATACACGACTATGGCTTGGTTTGGACAAGGTAAAGACACCATCGAATGGGAAGAATTCCGCGATGACGTGTTATTCTATAAGTGGCCCAAGAAGGAAATCAAAAAAGGGGCCAAGCTCATCATCCGCACGGGGCAGAAGGCCATCTTCTACGCCAACGGCGCCGTGGAAGGGGTTTTCGAAAATCCTGGCACCTACGATATCGCCTCGGAAATCGTCCCCTTCCTCTCTACCCTCAAGGGCATCATGGACCTTCGCGGGGATTCAGGCATGCGGGCGGAGGTCTACTTCGTCAACAGCAAGGAGCTGCTCCTGCCCTGGGGCACCCGCCAGCGCATCATGATTCCCACGCCGGAGGTACCCGCCGGCATCCCCGTGGGCTGTAATGGCAACCTGGTCATTACCTTCCGGGATTACAATATCTTCATCGAAAAGGTAGCAGGCATTAAGGATACCTACGCCCTGGAAGATGTGGCGGAACGCATCCTCGGGGAGCTCAACCCCATCGTGGCGGAAGCCATCCTGGGCGGCCAGGGCTGCATCGGCGTCAACGCCCTCCTGGGCCTCCAGATGAACAGCCGGGCCCTCAGCAAGAAGGTCTGCGAGGAGCTGGATAAGGAGCTCTTCGATATCGGCCTGGGGGTGGCGGATGTCACCATCCAGAACTTCAACTACCCCGAAGAGGTCCAGAAGATGGCTGAAAAGGCCGCTGGACAGGCCTTTGTGGGAGATGTGAATAAATACGCCACCATCGCCATGGCCGACGGCATGGCCCAGGGTGGGGATAATATGGGCGCCATGGGGGCCCAGATGGCCATGGGCATGCAGATGGCCCAGCAAATGGCCGGGTCCATGGCCCAGCCCCAGCAGCCCGCCGCCCCCCAACAGGCGGCCCCTGCCGCCGCACCCGCTGGCGACCGCTTCTGCCCCAACTGCCGCAAGATGGTAGCCGGCAAATTCTGCCCGGACTGCGGCACGGAAACGGTGTAGGTCCGCCGTTAATTACTAAAATTATTATGGTTTATCACTAAAAGAGGGGGGCGCTGACGAACAAAGGGAGACCTCTTATTCGTCAGGGCCTAAAACTTTGGTTCTCGTATTTTTATCCGCTCCCTTCCCTTGGTTTGTCGGCAGTCTGACCAGGGCCCTTAACCAGGGCCCTGGTTTTTTGATGGTGGAGAGTGCCTTTACCCGATACAGTTCATAATGATATTAATCATCATCTCTTTCTCTTCCGGCCGTGATTCAGCGATCATGATGGTTAGTGCAACTAATGTATAATCTGCAAGCTGTGGTTTTTAGTCACCAGATACAGAAGGTTGGCTGCTTTTTCTTCTAGGGACGGGTAAATATCCTCTCCGGCAAAGCTCTGGTAGATATTGCCAATGCTACCTTTGAAGGAATCATCCTTTTCTCTTCCAAACAGCTCGGATTCTGAACCGAAGCGCATGGCATCAATGACACTTTTACACTCTCCATAACCTAAGATGTAGGTGGCGTCCTTCCCACTTGGCTTCTCCATTCTTTGATGATCATAATCATCCAGCAAATCAAGGGCAAGGTTATATTTTTCAATGACAGACAGTACTTGCCTGGCTTCCAGGGCGTTTTCGGCACGCTGCATTAGCCGCACTACCTTCCCCAATTGCTTCAGACGATTGTCGTTGACGGCGTAGCCTTTGAGGATGTAGTCCTTCAACACCGTGTTGGCCCAGCGGCGGAATGCGATGCCACGTTTGGAGTTGACACGATAGCCAACGGAGAGAATAATATCCAGATTGTAAAAAGCCACGGTCTGCTTAACGCCATCAACACGCATTTTTTGCGTGTTGTTCCCACGGTCAATTTCACCATCGGCAAAAACCTTGTTGATGTGCTTCCGGATGGTTTTTTCATCCCGGTCAAAGAGCTGCGCCATTTGATTGGCAGATAGCCAGACGGTTTCCGCTTCTGGGGAAAATGGAACGGCTAATTGGATATCCTGATCCTCAAAAAAGACGATTTCTTTCATGTTTTCATTTGCTCCTGAATATTCGATATTTTCATTTCACCTCGCCTAAATGGACAAATCCTGTTCTTCGAAAGAACGGCATCCTTTTTTATATGCCAGGCTATTGCACAGGAGAAACACCACGGCCCCAAGGGCGAGGACCACGCATTTCGGCAGGAGATGCTGGGGATCCGGCGTGTCCAGCACATCCCGCACATAGGGGATGGCGAAGGTGCTGCCCTCGAAGACCAGGGCCACCAGCCAGTAGACGGTGGTCGCGATGACGAAGCTGCGGCCCACCTTGTTGATGGCCTTATAATACTGGGTGAAGAAAACCAGGTTGAAGATGCCGAAGAGCACCAGCCCTGCCCCCAGGAGGGTGAGGTTGGCTTCCAGTCCCGCCTGATTGGGGGCGCTTTCGATGGCATTGCGGAGGATGGAGAACCCCGCCACCAGCAGCACCTGGATAAGCTCGATGATTATGACGAAGGCCATCCGCCCCCGGACCACGTCTTTTTTGGTGATGGGTAAGCCCACGGAGTAGGAGATATCCCCATTCTCCCGGCCGATCATGCAGGTGAAAAAGACCCCCAGGGTGGTATAGAAGAAGATGACCGTGTAGGGGTAATTGGGAATCAGCACCATGGCGGAGAGCAGCATGAAGAGGGGGACCACCGGGTGCATGGACAGGACGAATTCTTTCTTTAATAATTGTGCGAGCATTATTCCGCCACCCTTTCGATATGAATCATAATATCCTCCAGATCCGCCGCCCGGCAGGGCAGGCCGGAGCCCGGGGCTTCCGCCGCCGGAATGAGGGCAGTGTCCCCCTGCTTGCTGCGCTTATAGCCCACCAGCTTCTTTTGGAGGGTCTCGGGTACCCCGCCTTCGGGCAGGGTGGCCACCTGATAGCTGGTGAGGAAGTCTTTCATGGGCTGCTCAGCGATGATGCGCCCCTTTTTAATGTAGATGATATCGTCGGCGCATTTGTCCAGGTCCGAGATGATGTGGGTGGAGAAGAGAATGGATTTTCCCCGGTCGCACAGCTCCAGGAAGACATCCAGCAGCTCATCCCGGGATACAGGGTCCAGGCCACTGGTGGGCTCATCCAGAAGGAGCAGCTCCGCATTGTGGGAGAGGGCCAGGGCCAGGGCGTATTTCACCTTCATCCCCGCGGAGAGCTGGCTGGGGGTCTTGCTCCCATCCAATTCGAAAAGCTCCATGTAATGGGCGTAGGCCCCATCGTCCCATTTCCTGTAGAAGGCCCGGGTGATGGCCGTGATCCGGTCGAGCTTTTTCCGGGGGTAATAGCTCACCCCGCTGCCCACGAAACCAATGCGTTCTTTGATGGCCAGCTCCTGCTGGGTCAGGTCCATATCGAAAAACCGAATCTGGCCAGCATCCGGATGGACATAGTGCAGGAGCGCATTCAGGGTGGTGGATTTCCCCGCACCATTGCGTCCGATGAATCCGGTGATTTTCCCTGCGGTCAGATGAAAGCTGACATCCTTTAGCGTAAAGGCTGGATAGGTCTTGCATAGCCCCTCTACGGTGAGTACGCTCATTCTTCTTCCCCTTCTTCCCTTTCTTTTGCAGCTTCCCCTTCAAAAATCGCCTGGGTGATTTTTGTCAGCATGGTCTTCGGTGGGATAGCGATCCCCCGTTTTTCATCCCCCAGGACAAGGATACTGTCTCCGGGATGGATATCAAAAATCTCCCGGGCCTCTTTAGGGATGACGAATTGTCCCCGTTCTCCAATTTTAACCGTCCAGGCATACTTGCCCTTTGGTGTTTTCTTTGTCATGGCGCACTCCTTTTTATGTGAAAAGTATGATTTATATGATTATTATGATAATCCTACAGTTTCTATTTGTCAAGCCGCCCCGTCAAAAAATAAAAAAAGAACCGAAACAGGAAGTTGTCACGCGTTTCGCTTCACTCGGATTGCTTTGGTTTGAATCAGCAGAGGGGGCCGGGGGTGCGGCCCCCCGGCCGAATCAAAGAGATGGTCTTTACCCTTCGGTAAAGAAAGAGGATTTAATGACACCTGCTAAAAAGCAGCAGATGCAAAAAGATTTAATTAAATAGGAATGACCAGTTCTTTGAATTCACAAAAAATCCCCCTCCGGATTGGAGAGGGTTTAAGGCGACACGCTTGTGCTTTCTTAAACGCTCTAAATCGGAGCATTGTAAGAACCAATCACTGTGCCGGTCTTCTGGCTTAGCAATATCATCCGGATTCCCTTCCCATCATACGACAGTGGTATTGAATCAGGCATTTTGCATTACAGCTGCGATTACAGCGGAGGCATCTCACCTCACTTCCAAAACACAGGATCATTCGTATTTAACTGATTTCAGTATACTGTATTGGGTCCTAAAAGTCAAGGGACCTTGGGATCATTTTACGATGACTTCGGATTCCAGGGCGGCAACGGCTGCGGTCATCACCCCAGCGATATCCTCGTGGATCACCAAATCCGCCCGATTATCCGCAGAGGTCGTACTTTTATTAATCAAAACGAGATGCTTCCCTCTAAAATAATCAATGAGTCCCGCAGCGGGATACACCACCAAAGAGGTCCCCCCAATAATCAGCGTATCCGCCTTGGAAATCGCCCGAATTGCCCCATCAATCACCTGGTTATCCAGACCCTCTTCATAAAGAACGACATCCGGCTTCACCACACCGCCACAATGCACACATCTGGGAATGCCCTTGGCCGATAAAATGAAGGTCTCATCGTAAAAGGCATGGCACTGGGTGCAGTAGTTGCGCAGCACCGATCCGTGAAGCTCGTAAACCACCTGGCTTCCCGCCTTTTGATGAAGGCCGTCGATATTCTGGGTAATGACGGCCTTTAATTTCCCCATGGCCTCTAACTTGGCCAGGGCCAGGTGACAGCCATTGGGCACGGCTTCAGGATACACCAGCTTATCCTTATAAAAGGTATAAAAATCTTCAGGGTATCCCTCAAAATACGTATGGGATACCAACTGCTCCGGTGTAAAATGCCGATTCAGTCGCGCATTAAAGAGACCGTCTGAACTCCTGAAATCAGGAATCCCAGAAGCCGTCGATACACCCGCGCCACCAAAAAATACAATATAATGACTTTCCCTTAAAATCTGTGCTAAGGCCTCACCATTCATGTAATCCTCCCCAAACCCGTTCTTTTTTTAATGATCCTTTGATTCTATTCGATTTTTCTTAAGGTTTTGTTAAATTTTATAGCGGACACCGCTTCCATTCCCCCATATTTCTTGATATAATTCTAAAGAGTTAAAGTAGACCGTTTATACGGCAATTTTGGAATTGATAAAGGGAGTGTAGGACATGGACACAAAAATGATGCTCATCGTGGACGATATGGATGTCAACCGAGAAATTCTTTCCGAATATTTTTCGAAAGACTTCCTCATCATCGCTGCCCTCGATGGAGAGGACGCCATCCAAAAAATTGAGCAGTACGCCCATCGGATCACCATCATTCTACTGGATATCATCATGCCCAAAATGGATGGGATTGCCGTTTTAAAATGGATACAGGCCTCGCCCTACAGATCCATCCCCATTATCGCCATTACGGCAGAGTCGGGCTACCAATTGGAAGCCTTGGAAAACGGTGCCTGGGACTTTATTGGTAAACCTTTAGACCGCCGGATAATCCAGGCTCGCGTGCATAATATCCTCGGACGTTATGCCCTGGAGAATGCACAACAACGTAACGCCCAACTCCTGCAAGGGAAACGCGAAGCCGATCATCTCATCAATAGTATCCCCGGGGGGATTGCCATCTACCGATTCGTTGACAACTGCCTAAAAGCCCAATATTTCTCAGACGGCGTTGCCCAACTGACAGGTCATAGCCGGGGAGAATACGCTCAAATCATTGCCGATGATGCCACCGCCCTTCTTTATGATGGGGATCAGCGCCGGCTTTTAGGCTCTGCGACCACGGCCCTTAAAGAGGGGCATCCCATTGATGAAATCTACCGATTCTATCATAAAGATGGGAGCCTTATCTGGGTCCGAATGACGGCCATGCCCATTGGGGAGGAAGAGGGTTATCCCATCATTCATGCCGTTTTCCAACGGCCCACACGGATGACCGAGCTGTATGATAATCTTGTTAATGACAGCCAAAACCTCATTTATGTCAGCGATATCGCGACCTATGATCTGCTTTACATTAATCGAACAGGACTCAAATCCATCGGCAGAGAGCAGGAAGATTACACCCAGAAAAAATGCTATGCCTTTCTTTTTGGCCGCTTGGCGCCCTGTGATTTTTGTAAAATCAGGGAAATGTCGACCACCTGTTTCTTAGAACGGGATTACGAATACCCGGTCACCGGGCAAATTTTCACCCTACGGGGAAAGCTTATTGAGTGGAACGGCATTCCTGCCCATGTTGAATACATCGACGATGTCACCGCAGCCAGACGCACAGAGCAGGAACGCTTGAGGTTATCCAAGCAGCTTGAATCGATGATGGAAAATATCCCCGGGGGAATGTGCGCTTACCGCATTGATGATAGGGGTATTCACCCCGAGGTCCATAATCAGGCCTTTTTCGAACTCTTTGGTTATTCTGAAGAGCACCAGGCTGCGGTTATGAATCAAACCAACTTCCTTGGCGTCCACCCTGAGGATTTACCCGAACTCAAAGAACGTCTTGGGGATACCATCGCCCAAAATGGAAAAATCAATCACACCTATCGCATTTTCAATGATCGGGAAGGGCGTTACTTATGGGTCAACCTCAATGGCGTCGTTATTCCCCAAAAGGATGGAACAAAGCTGTGCTACGCCAACTACACCAATGTGGACAAACTTAAGGAAGTTGAGCAGGCCCTGCTTGAGAACCAACTCCGTTACGAGGTTGCCGTTAAAAGCTCCGGGATTAACATTTGGGAGTACGACATTCAGGAAGACTCCCTTTTTGTGATTTCCAACTCCCCCCGAATTAAACAAAATTGTTTTCAGATTCCCCACTATACACAATCGACTTTGGAAAACGGCTTTGTCCGAGAGGACGCTATCCCGACATTTTTAAATCTCTTTGACCGCCTGCGCCAAGGCGTGCCGGAAATCACAGCGGATATTTGGTACAAAACCACCGACAAAGCCGGTTTTTGGTGTGAGCGGGTCACCTATACCAGCACCTTTGATGCCAACGGAAACCCCATTAAAGCCTTTGGTGCCGGCCGGGATGTGACCCGGGAAAAAGAAGCTGAAAAAAAATTCCAGGAAGAATTATCCTACCGCAAGGCCGCCCAAAGCGATAACCTCGTGACGATCATTCTTGATTTAACCGATAACCGCGTCCTGGAAATCAGCAGTATTTTCCAATGTGTTCGAGATTTAAAGGGCAATACGGCATCGCACTATTTTGAAGAAACCGCCAAGCACATCACCGGACATCACCATTACCAACAATTCAAGGATTTATTTAATCGAAAAGCCCTCCTCCACAGCTTTAGCAGCGGAAATTATCTGATTTCCATGGAAGTGACCCGTCTCTTCGATACGCCAAAGATCTTTTGGCTTCATTACAGCGCCCATCTGATGCAAAACCCAAGGACCAAGCATATCGTCGCCCAAATTTCGTCAATTGATATCACCCAGAAAAAGGTGATGCAAACGGTTATGGAGACAGTGGCAAAGAAGGACTATGATTTCCTGGTCGTGGTCGATGGTTCTGTGGATTCGGCCCAGGATTATGCAGTCAAATCAAAAGAGCAGCTTTATGATCCAACGCAATCCTATGAGCAACAGCACCAACACTTTATTCACACCTATGTGTGCCCAGAAGATCAGGTCCGGGTCTCCCGCCTGTGTAAAACAAAGGATGTTTGGTCTAAAATCAAAAGCGGCAACACCTACAAAATCAGTTTTGGACTCTTACTCCCCAATGGACACAAACGGCATAAACAACTTCAATTCACCGCCATTGATCGCTTGCGAAAGACTTTTTTAATGTCCTGCATTGATGTCACAAATATTTACGAAGAGCAGGAAGCGGCCAAAGCAAAACTAAAGCAGGCTTTAGAACTTGCAGAGCACGCCAACCATGCCAAAACGGATTTTTTGAGCCGCATGAGCCACGATATCCGGACGCCGATGAACGCTGTTCTTACCCTGGCCTCCCTGGGACAAGATAGCCAGGATTTGGCTGAAATTCAAGATTATCTTGAAAAAATCGAGACCTCTGGCCGTTATCTCCTGGCCATTATTAATGATGTCTTAGACCTGCGGAAGCTCGAAAACCATCCCATAGCACTGCACCCGGTGGCTGTTTTTCTCCCGGATTTCATTCAAGAAACCATGGCCATCGTCCGCCCCACCGCTTTAGAAAAACAGATCGATTTACAGCTCCAGATCCAGGGAATGGCGTGCCATTATCTGATGCTTGATACCACCGCGGTCCAGCAGGTCATCGTTAATCTGCTTTCCAACGCCATTAAGTTTACACCCATTGGCGGATCGGTTACACTCATCCTCAATGGCATTTCCCGGGACAAGGGCTTTTTTCACAGCCAGGTGACCGTCCTTGACACCGGGATTGGGATTGCGCCTGAGTTTCTTCCCAAGCTTTTTCTCCCCTTTGAGCAGGAAAATACCCAGGACGATGTTACCCGCCAGGGAACGGGTCTGGGGCTTTCCATCGTCAAAAGCATCATTGATCAAATGGGAGGACGCATTTGGGTGGACAGTACCCCGGGCCAAGGCAGCGCCTTTCACGTGGATTGGCAACTCCCCGAGGCGACTGCCGAAGATTGTAGCCAGATGCCACCCAAACATCCCAATATCGCCCTTGACATTCTCTTTGGAAAACACATTCTATTGGCTGAGGATCATCCCCTCAATGCGGAAATTGCCCAGCGGCTGCTGTCAAAAAAGGGGATGAACGTGACCATTGCCACCAATGGTACCGCGGCACTGGAGTACTTTGACCACTCTGTCCCCCACACCTTTGATGCCATTCTCATGGATATTCGAATGCCCCAGATGAATGGTTTAGAGGCTACCCGGGCAATTCGACACGTCGATCACCCCGATGCTAAAACCATCCCGATTATTGCCATGACGGCCAATGCCTTCGAAGAGGATATCGATACCGCCATGGATGCCGGAATGGACGCCCATTTGTCCAAGCCCATCGATCGTCAAAAATTATATCAGACCCTGGCCAGGCTCATTGAACAGTCTGTCTGGGACAAACAAAAACCACTGCCCTGAATCAGGGTAGTGGTTTTGATTTGACTATTCTCTTGTTTTTAATAATCCTTGGCGGCTTCGCCCTTTAACATCCCCACGGCAGAGGAGGTGCCAATGCGGTCGCAGCCCAGGTCTAAGAAATCCCTTAGATCGTCCACGGTTTTCACTCCGCCGGCAGCCTTCATCCGCACCCCCGGCCCAATATTCGCTTTAAAGATTTGAATATCCGGGATGGTGGCCCCGCCGGTCCCAAAGCCCGTGGAAGTCTTAATGAAGTCTGCTCCGGCCTCGGTAACCAGCTGGCTGACGGTGGCTTTTTCATCATCGGTCAGATAGCAGGTTTCCACGATGACCTTTAAAATATTGTCCCCTACGGCCTTTTTTACGGCAGCAATTTCATCCCGGACGAAGTCGGTGCGTCCATCCTTCATGGCCCCGATGTTAATGACCATATCAATTTCCGTCGCCCCTTCTTTCACAGCCTCAGCAGCTTCAAAGGCCTTAACGGCAGTGGTATTATACCCTAAAGGGAAGCCGATGACCGTACACACGGTGAGTTTGTCCCCGTATGTGTCAGCCACTCTTTTCACATAGGCTGGCGGGATACACACCGAGGCGGTGCCATATTCCACTGCTTCATCGCACAGCTCGGCGATCTGGTCCCAGGTGGCAAAGGCCTTAAGCTGGGTATGGTCGATATGGGATAAAATTTCCTGATTATTCATGGGTTCTCCTTCTTTCCGATTGACAAATTTCGGCCTTATTTGGCCATGGTGTCCTTTAATTGGTCATAAATTTCAACATAGGTATTAAATACTTTTTGATACTTCTCATAATGATCTGGGTTCGGCTCCACACAATAGGCTTCCTTAACCATGCCCTTCGTCGCTTCTTCAAAATTGTCATAGGCGCCAGATCCCACGGAAGCCACAATGCAGCAGCCCAGACCACCTGCACTGGGGTCTACCGTAACAATAATGGGTTTCCCCGTGGCATCGGCAATAATCTGCATCCAGGTGGCATCCTTGGTGACACCGCCGCAGCCCACGATGCTGTCAATGGGGCAGCCCTGGGATTCAAAATTGTCGATGATGTTCTTGGTGCCCAATGCCACGGATTCCAGCAGTGCCCGGTAGATGTGGGCCTTGGTGTGGCTTAGGGTCAACCCGTAGATGACCCCCTTGGCATTGGGGTCCTTATAAGGGGTGCGGTTCCCCTGGAAGAAGTCCAGGGCCACTAACCCCTCTGCCCCAGGCTCGATTTCCTCGATCATAGCATTCATATGGGCGTAGGGATTGTCCAGCTTGTTTAAATCCCACTCCCGCATGAACCATTTCACAATGGAGCCGGCAGAAATCTGTCCCCCCTCTAAAAGCCACAGGTCCGGGACGATGGGATTGTTGTAGGGACCCCAGATACCATCGAGCACCAGCTTTTTATCTGAGAAGCAGAGCTGCACAAAGCTTGTCCCCATAATCATGGCCAGCTTGCCAGCCTTGGCAACCCCCATCCCCAGCATTCCGATATGGGCATCGATGCCGCCCTCCACCACCATCATATTGGGATTGAGGTCGTATTTTTCGGCGAAGGCTTTATCAATTTTGCCTAAGGGTTCCCCCACATGCTTCACATCTAATACCAGCTTATCGGCGTAATCCTCTAACCCGATCTGGTTAAAGAAGTCCGCATTCCATCCCCCTTCACATTCCACGTAGTTCCACTTACAGGCCGCCTGACAGATGGAAGTAGCGTAAACACCACACAGCTTGTAGTTCATCCAATCCAGCTGTTCGATGATCTTATAGCTTTTGGCATAGATATCTGGCTGATTGTTTTTAATCCACAATACCTTGGGGATCATCCATTCCACGGAATCCTCACCCCCACAGTATTCTAAATAGGGATGATTGGTAGCATTACAGGTTTCCATTTCTTTGACCGCCCGGGTATCCATCCACATAATCGCATCCTGGAGCGCTTCCCCCTCTGCGTCCACAGGTACCACCGTGGACGAGGTGGAACATACGCTAATGGCTTCGATACTGTACCGAATCCCCATGGACAGCTTGCTGGTAACATTTTCCACTGCCGTGTTAAAACAGCGCCACCAGTCATCGGGCTTCTGCTCTGCCCAGCCTGGCTTGGGATAATAGGTTTCATAGGCCTGCTCATCTGAGGCCACCACATTCCCACTGATATCTGTTACAACCACACGGACACTCTGAGTCCCCGTGTCCACACCCATAAAATATTTTGCATTTTCCATCATATTATCCTCCTCTAAATTGGTTTATTCCAGTTTATTCCTGTCCCCACGGGAAAAACATAACCTTATTATAGAAATAGCCACCCTTCGCAATCTCTGCAAAGACTGCAGGGCATTCGTCCAGGGGCAAGCGATGGCTAATAATATCCTTCGCTGTCATCCCCCGTTCTGCAAACATCTTTACGGATTCCGTCCAGTCCACACCGGGATAAGGGGCGGTAAAGGAATTCCAGGAACCGATGACAGAAAGCTGGCTGCGCATGATGGTATCCACTTCCTTCTCAGAAAGCTCCAGCCCCTTGTGGGAGATACCCAGGAAGACCACCCGGCCCATTTTGGCCGCCATGCGGATGGCCTGCTTTTGAGCCGCTGGCACCCCAGAGAAATCGATGATGAGGTCCACGCCATGGCCATCGGTAGCATCCATGACAGCCTGCACTGCGTCGGTTTCCATGGAATTAATCACAACATCTGCACCCACCCTTTTAGCGATGTCCAGCTTTTCATCCCAGACATCCACTGCAATGACCTTAGAGGCCCCCTCCAGCTTAGCATACTGGGCTGCGAAAAGGCCGATGGGGCCGGAGCCAACAATGGCAACACTGTCACCTGGTTTAAAATTCCCCCGGGAAAGTCCGTGGTAGGCATTGGCACAGGGATCGATGGTGGCCGCATCCTCATAGGACACATTATCCGGTACCTTCAGCAGGTTGGATTCTTTTACAGAAACATATTCCGCCAGGGCACCATCCCGACGAGAGCCGTAATAATCATAATCCTCGCAGAGGGAGTAGTTGCCCTTCTGACACCATTCACACTTCCCACAGGGGATCAGCGGCGGTACCACCACCCGGTCCCCGGGTTTGAAGCCTTTGACATCGGCCCCCACCGCTTCGATCTCACCGGCGAATTCATGGCCAATGGTAATGGGTGAAACATGAGCCCCATAGACCAACGCCCGGGGAATATCCGAGCCACATAACCCCACGGCACGCACTTTCACCATGACTTCATCTGATAGCATTTCTGGCTTTGCCACTTCTTCGACCCTTAAATCTCCGGGTTTGTACATCCGCACTGCTTTCATGAATAAACCTCCTGAGTTTTTCGGAATGGTGATTCCGTTTGATATTTACGTATTTATTTCCTTTGCCGTAAATTATAAACGAATTATACACCCTCACGTCTACGATGTCAATATCATATGCGTTAATTTTTTACGTTTTTTTATCCACACCATTTTACTTTTCCCCTCTTTTTCGTTATAATAAGATTCAGAAATGAAAATTTTGGAGGTCCCATGGTTTCTTTACTCCCTTTAATTCGAACAAAATACAATACTTTTTCTAAAAACCAGAAAATTATTGCTGATTATATCCTCAACCATACCGATTCTGCATCCATGCTATCCATTACGGATCTCGCCAAGTACTGCGACACCAGTGAGACCACAGTCATGCGCTTCCTTAAGAAAATGGATTATGATTCTTATCAAACCTTTCGCATCAATTTAGCCCGGGAGGTCTCCAAGGATCCTTCGGGTACCATCAATGATGAACTGCGTCCCGGAGATTCCATCCATGAGATCAAGGCAAAGGTCATCAGCCACAACCTGACGGCGGTCAAGGATGTAGCCCATTCTCTCCCCGATTCCCTGATTCAATCGGTTCTGGATACCCTCTTTCAGGCGGAACGTATTTTCTTCTTTGGGGTGGGTGCCTCTGCTGCTATCGCTTCAGATGCCCTCCATAAGTTTGCAAAAATTGGGCTGAATGTAAACAGCTTCCCCGACCCCCACCTCATGAACATCCTGCTATCCCATGCTGGTCCTGGAGATGTGCTTTTTGCCATTTCCCACACGGGTGAAAGCCTGGAGGTTTTAAAAACGGTGGATATTGCCAAGAACAGAGGCGTCCAGATTATCGGAATGACCAGCTTTTCCAACTCAACTCTCGCAAAAAGTGTTGATTTTTTTCTGTCCAGCTCCACCAACGATAAAAAATACCATTCTGAGGCCATGGCCTCCCGTCTGGTTCAACTGACCATTATTGATATTTTATATCTATCTTTATTTATGTCCCATGAGGACGTTTTTTACACGGCCCTGGATGAATCCCGCCTGGCTGTAGCAAAAAATAAAACCTGATCAAAAAACAAGCCCCAGCATTCCGGGAATTCCGGGAATACTGGGGCTATTTTGCTGATTGAATTCGCCTTCGGGCCTGCTTGCTTTCTCGCAGCTTACATCACGATGCCGCCGTCGACGTGGATGATGGTCCCGGTGGTAAAGCTGGCTTGCTCAGAGGCCAGGTAAACGTAAGCCCCAGCCAGCTCCTTGGGGTCGGCCATCCGTCCCAGGGGGGTGAAACCTTTAATGGCGGCCATGGTGGCGTCGTCCACGAATTCGGCAACCATATCCGTAAGCACCGCCCCGGGGGCCACTGCATTCACCCGAATATTATAGGGCCCCAGCTCCTTGGCACAGGATTTAGTCAAGCCATTAACCCCAAATTTTGAGGAGGAATAGGCGGTCTGCATCTTTCCACCGTAAGTCCCCACCATTGAGCTGGTGTTAATAATGGCACCACCTCTCCCCACCATTTCCTTGGCAACGGCACGGATACACTTAAAGGGCCCCACCAGATTAATGCGAAGAACCGATTCAAAATCATCATCGGTCATATCAAAAATCTGCTTTGTCGAGGTCACCCCCGCATTATTGACAAGAATATCGATTTTTCCATAATGAGCCATGGTCGCCTTCACCATGGCATCAACACTTTCCGTATCCGATATATCCACGCCGATGGGCAGAATATCCGCCTCTGGGTACACTTTTTTTAACGCACCCGCCGCCTTTTCCGCCGAAGCGATTCGGCTGCCGCACAATGCCACCTTCGCCCCCTCTTCAATATAGGCCTGGGCAATAGCATAACCAATTCCCCGGGATGCGCCGGTAATAATGGCAACTTTATCCTTTAACTGCATTATGAAACCTCCTTCTCATTAAAATTCAATGGATCTTTATCTGTAATTATAATAAGTACATATAAAGTCGTCAACCTTTTTCTCCTATTCCCCATCTCTTTCAGACTCCATTCAGATAAAAAAAGAACCCAGAAAGGGTATCTGAGTCCACGAAGATCGTATTCTACTGTTTTATTTTATAAATTGATCAATGGCTTTACTCAGGGCATCGATTTGTGCCATATCGTCATCCCGTACGGCATCGATAATACAGTGCTCCAAATGCCCCTTCAGTATAACTTTCCCGGTGTTGTTAATGGCTGAGCGCACCGCTGACAGCTGAATGAGCACCTCGCTGCAATCCCGATCCTCCTCCACCATCCGTTTCACCGATTCCAAATGGCCAATGGCTTTGGATAAACGATTGATGATGGCCCGCTGTTCTTTGGCGCTGTGGTGATGACCATGATCGTGTCCATGGTCATGGTTATGATCGTGATCATGGCTATGGCTACATTTATCGTCCTTTACTAACATCCTGGACCCCCTTCATTTTCATTTTAACCGATTGTTTATGATGCCTATTGTAGCCTTTTGCAGATAAAAGCGCAAATTTTTTTTGTTTTTTCATTCTGCATAACCCCCTCCGGGGCTTGTGCAATGGCAATAATCGCCGTATAATCAACTTGTAAACACAAGTTAAAGAAATGATGGAAAGAGAGGTATAAATTATGCACATGGCAGATGCTTTGGTCTCCCCAGCCGTGGGAGGGATTATGTTAGCCGCCAGCGCTGGCTGCGTCGCTTATTCTGCGTATAAATGCAAGGATGAAGTGGATGAAAAGACCATTCCCCTCATGGGTGTTTTAGGGGCGGCGGTCTTTGCTGGTCAAATGATTAATTTCACCATCCCGGGGACAGGGTCCAGCGGGCACATCGGCGGAGGGATTTTATTAGCGGCGACACTGGGGCCATTCCCGGCCTTTCTGGTGATGACAGCGGTCCTCCTCATCCAGGCCCTGTTCTTTGCCGACGGTGGTCTCCTGGCCCTGGGATGCAACGTGTGGAATATGGGCTTTTATACCTGTCTTCTCGTTTATCCCCTGATCATGCGTCCCATCCTTAAAAAAGGGCTGACCAAAGGGCGAATCACCTGGTCTTCCATTCTCTGTGTGGTGCTGGCCTTATCCATGGGGGCCTTTTCCGTTGTCTTAGAAACGACAGCATCTGGCATCACCGCCCTTCCCTTTGGTGTTTTTACCGGTCTGATGCTCCCCATTCATCTGGCCATTGGCCTGGTGGAAGGGATTGTCACCGCCGGTGTCCTGTGCTTCATCCAGCAGATGCGCCCGGAAATCCTCACAACTGCCCTTGAAGGCACCGCCCTTCCCTCTAAACTGGATACTAAGAAAGTAGTCATCAGTCTTCTGGTATTCGCCGTCCTCCTGGGAGGAGGCTTCTCCCTCTTTGCATCGGCAAATCCCGATGGTTTGGAATGGGCCATGGAAAATGTGGCCGGTACCACAGAGTTGGAAAGCGATGGGGGTACCCACGAAAGCGCTGCGGCGATTCAGGAATCTACAGCCTTTATGCCGGATTATGATTTTTCCGGCGGCGAGGGGAGTGCCATGGGGACCACTACCGCAGGTCTCATTGGTGCCGGCATCACACTGCTTCTGGCTGGAGGGACCGGGTTTGTTATCACCAAGGTAAGAAAATCCCATAAATCTGCTTAAGGTTCCGCTTTCAGGAGGTCCCAATGACCGATTTTTCTCAGTCTTTAAATACACTGACCAGCATTGAAGAGCTGGTGGATGGCCATACCATCATCCACCGGCTCCACCCGGGGGTCAAGCTGGCCCTCACTTTTTTATATCTGGTTCTTGTGGTCTCTTGCCCCGTGTATAATCCGGGGCTTTTGGCCGTTTTTGCCTTCTTTCCCTTTGTCCTGATGGCTCTGGCGGAAATTCCCTGGAAGCCGCTTTTTAAACGGGTGGCCATCGCCCTTCCCTTCGTGGCTTTTGCTGGGATTGCTAACTTAATTTTTGACCGACAAGTGGTGGCGGTCATTGGCTTTGTGCCCATCACCACCGGCGGCCTCTCCTTTTTAACCATTTTGCTCAAAACCTGCTTTTGTGTGTCGGCAGTCCTGATCCTCATTGCCACCACTGGTTTACCAGCCATTGCCTATCAGCTTCTGCGCATCCATGTTCCCCGAATTTTAGTGGAGCAAATCCTGCTGATTTACCGATACATCTCCGTTCTTTTGGGGGAAGCCTCCCGAATGACTACGGCTTACCATCTTCGGGCTCCCCAGGAGCGGGGAATCCGCATGAAGGATATGGGTGTTTTCTTAGGTCAGCTTTTACTCCGGAGCTTTGATCGGGCGGACCGGGTATACCACGCCATGAAGTGCCGGGGCTACGATGGCTCCTTCCTCCAGGGACGGCCTGCCCCAGCAAATGCGGCGGATTACACTGTATTTTTCCTCGGTGCCAGTGCCCTCCTTCTGATGCGCTTTTTTCCATTCCTTCTGACCCAAGTATTCCTTCCACTCTTTTAGACAGGCGGTATTTTATGCAACCCACATCCATTACCATAGACGACCTTGTTTTTACCTATCCCGATGGCCATGCCGCCATCGATCATCTCTCCCTAAAGGTTGCCCCGGGAGAATGTATTGCCCTGGTTGGGGCCAACGGTGCCGGTAAATCCACACTCTTTCATTTATTTACGGGCATTCTTTCCCCCACAGAAGGGGGAATCACCATTGGTGATACCCCTGTTGAGAAAAAGAACCTCCCGGACATCCGCCGCCTTGTGGGCCTTGTCTTTCAAAACCCGGATGATCAGCTCTTTACCACCCGGGTGAGCGAGGATATTGCCTTTGGGCCCCAAAACATGGGCCTTTCCCCGGAGGTGGTTGACGCCCGGGTAACCCAGGCCCTGACTCTCCTGGGAATTGAAAAGCTCCGGGATCGAATGCCGGCGCATCTTTCCATTGGGGAAAAACGGATGGTGGCCGTGGCCTCAGTCTTGTCCATGTCCCCGGAGGTCATTCTCTTTGATGAACCCTCCTCCTTCCTGGACCCCTGGGCCCGCCGCCGTCTCATGGAGACCATCAGCACCATGCCCCAGACCCGAATCATCGCCACCCACGATCTGGACATGGCCGAGGAGCTGTGTGACCGGGCCATCGTCCTCCGGGAGGGGGCCTGTGTAGCCGATGGGGCCTGTACCCAGATTCTATCCGATGCACCACTCCTTGAAAACTGCCATCTGGAAATGCCCTTTAAATTTCAGCGCTGTGCGAGTTGTTCCCATGGCTATGAAGCTATTCTCTCATAATTGAGAATTTTTTGACACCATCCTGGTTCCCATCCACGCCAAGGGACCAGAATGGTGCCTTTTTTATCCCCTTGCCTTCCTAAGGTTTATTGTCTAAAATAGGAGGATAAGCTTGTCCACGCACGAAACAAATACAGACGATGGAAAATAGGAAGGATATCATGAAGAAATTATGGATACTTTTGACCCTTTTCTTGGGGGGCATTATTTTAATTTCAGGATGTCGAAAAGCACCTGAAATCCACTATGCCATGCTTGGCGATTCACCCCAGCTCACTGAGAATAGCTACACCTACGGCATGTATGAAGGCCTTAAAACCTTTGAGCGCAATAACCCGGACACCGCCGTGAGTTATTTGGAGTCCCAATCCCCAGAGGACTACCTGGCCAATGCGGAAAAACTGGCCGACGATGGCAACACCTTAATTTGGGGAATGGGCGGCCCCACCGAAGAGGCGCTATTAACCTCTGCGGGCTACAATCCCGGTATACGCTACATGATCTTAGATGCCAGTGATACCCAGACGGTTCTTCCCCAGAATGTGAATACCATTGTTTTTGCCTCGGAGCAGGCTGCCTTCCTGGCTGGTTATGCTGCGGGAACCGCCACCCAGAGCAACCATGTTGGGTTTATTGGGGGCATGAAAATCCCCGCCGTTGAGCGTTTTGAATACGGCTACCGTTATGGCGTTGAGACTGCGGCGAAGGAGCTTGAAAAAAACATCCAATGCGACATCGTCTACACCGATTCCTTTAACGAGGCCGCCCTTGGTCAAAAAAAAGCGACCCAACTCTACCAAAGCGGGTGTGATGTCCTCTTCCCGGTTGCTGGTACCACTGGAACCGGCGTCATCGAAGCGGCTATAATGGCTGACAAATGGGTTATTGGGGCCGATATCGATCAATATGAAAATGCCCCCAGGGTTATTCTAACCAGTGTGGTCAAGCGTACCAATAATGTGGTCAAATACTTTACCCAACGCTTCCATGATGGTAATCTTGAAGGGGGCACGGTCATTGTCCGGGGTCTAAAGGAAGATGCGGTGGGTATTCCCAAGGAAAATCCCAATATAAATGCCCATTTCCCCCAGCTGATGACCCGTCTTGATGCCTTAAGTCTTGAGATTAAAAACGGTCAGCGCACCATCCCCGCCACCCAGGACCAATACCAAAGCCTGTCCGATACTTCTCTATAATCCAACAATGGAAAGGATGATTCTTTTATGATCATAACCCTGGATATGATTCAAACCCTGGGTGTCGCCGCCGCCGTTCTTTATCTCGGAGAATTTCTCAGAAAACACATTTCGATTCTCGCCCGATTTTGTATCCCTGCGCCAGTGGTGGGTGGCCTCCTTTTTTCCCTGGTCACCCTTCTGGGCTATACCACCGATTTCTTTCAGATTTCCTTTGATCTCACCCTCCAGGAAGTCTGTATGACGGCCTTCTTCACCTCCATCGGATTTGGTGCTTCCTTCAAATCCCTCAAATACGGCGGGCTGCCGCTCATTCTCTTTGTCATTCTGGTCGTTGGACTGATTCTGCTGCAAAACCTTGTCGCCCTGGGCATGTCTTATGTTATCGGAGTTTCCCCGCTGCTCGCCCTCTGCACAGGCTCCATCCCCATGGTGGGCGGTCACGGCAGTGCCGGTGCCTTTGGGCCCATGCTCAAAGCCGCTGGCGTCAATGGGGCCACCAGCATCGCCATGGCCGCCGCCACCTTCGGACTGGTTGCCGGCTCCTTACTGGGAGGACCCCTGGGAAAACGGCTCATCGATACCTTTAATCTCACCCAGGGGCTGGAAGAACGCCATGTTATTCTTGATACTGAAGTGGACGGGGATGCCCCTTCCATCCTGGCCGGAAACCTCACCCGGGGAATTTGCCAATTAGCGATTGCCATGGGGATTGGAACCTTCATCTCCTGGGCCATCGCCCAGTCTGGTCTCAATTTCCCCTCCTACATCGGTGCCATGATTGCAGCTTCGATCCTCCGGAATATTTCCGATGGAACGGGGGCCTTTCCGGTGTACGATTTTGAAATTGCCGAAGTTGGTGAGGCCGCATTGTCCCTCTTTTTAGCCATGGCCCTCATGAGCCTCCAGCTTTGGCAGCTGGCTGCCCTGGCCATTCCCCTCATTCTGATGCTGACCGCCCAGGTTCTACTGATGACACTTTTTGCCCGCTTTGTGGTGTTTCCACTGATGGGCCGGAACTACGATGCGGCCATCATCACAGCGGGTACCTGTGGTTTTGGTATGGGGGCAACCCCCAACGCCATGGCCAATATGCAGGCCCTTACCGAGAAATATCTGCCCTCAGAAAAAGCCTTTCTCATCATCCCCATCGCCGGAGCCTTTTTTGTCGATTTTTTTAACAGCATCATCGTAACCTTTTTCATTAATCTCTTAAGCTAAAAAGAAGCTAAAAGAATTATCATCGTTATATAAGGAGAAAATCAATGAAACGTCAATTAAAAATTACCCTGCTTATCGCACTATTATCTGTTTTACTGCTCGGTGGCTGCGCGGCACCCCAAAAGGAAGCCAACCCAACCCCTGAAAAAAGTCTGGTGGGGTCCTGGACCATTTCTCCGGAATCGGCCAAAAACCTAAAGAAAGTCATTGGGGACGTATCTTTACGCATTGTCCTCAATGCCGATGGCACCGGTTCTGTGGATGCCACCATTAATGGTGACTCCAAAACTTATTCCGGAACCTATACCAAAACAGATAAAACCATCACCATTTCTTCGGCTGATCTGGATGCTCCCCTCACCATTGGCTATGCTTTTAAGGGGGATGACATCATTGCGACCTATTCTGCAGTACAGGTCACCCTGGTGCGTGGGAATTAGTGGATGAATGCACTCCGTCTCCCCATCACCCGATCCAAATCCCCAACAATCCCGCCATCAATTTGATGTTTTTCTACCATTTTTGACATCATTTTTATGGCTACGGCGTGGGTTAACCCAGACTTATAGGGTCTTGGCTCGGTAAGGGCCTGGTAAATATCGACACAGGCCACCAGACGTTCTTCAAAGTCCAAATCCCCGGCAGAAAGCCCCTTAAAATACCCAGAGCCATCCAGCTTTTCATGGTGCTGGCAGGCCCATTTTCGAAGGGTTTCAAACCCTTCAATATGCGATAGTATCCCATCGCTTTTTTCAGCATGGGTCTTCATTATTTCATATTCTCCGACGGTTAATCGCCCTGGCTTTTCCAGCACCGCGTTGGGTACCATTAGCTTTCCAATGTCATGAAAAGCCCCAGCCATAAACAGATCCATACAGCCCTCAGCATCATATCCATAATAGCGCCCCATTTGTTCCAGCTTTTCTGCAATACCCATGGAATGCTGGCAGGTTGACGCCGATTTATAATCTGTAATACGGGCAAAGAGGGTTGCCATATCCCGAAACTGTTTATGGGAATAAAGGGCGGTACGCCGGGGAAGACGGGCTTCAATCCGCGCTTCCAATGCTCCACCCTCCAGGCTGCTCAGGTCCGAAAGGGTAAAGGTATCCCAAAAGAGATCCACGAGCTCTCCTGAAAAGCAACGATCTCGATTCATTGATAAATACCCTTGAATGACCGCTGCTTTTCCCTCCTCCCAATGTCCCAAATCCAAAGCGACATCCAGCTGATCCGCCAAATGGATGATTTGGGCCGCCAAGGGTGTCTCCTTTGCTGTTCGACCAAAGGGACCACTGCCATCGGCATTTTCATGGTGGTACAACACCGCCCCATCTTGATTTGTCGCCATGGGAAGACAGGCAATATTGCGCTCACCGAGCTTGCAGTGAATGCCTATATCCATCCTTTGATGGGTATCCGTCCCCCGGAGCTCCGTGGCAATATACTCGGCCAGGGCATTGTCATGGAGGAGGGCGCAGGCCACCAGATCGATTAAATCTTTATCCTCCATCCCCAAGGCGTTCCCAAGCTCCATTCCCATCCAGGCTACCCTTTTCGAATGGTGATCGGTGGCTCCCAGCAGTTCATACTCCACATAATCCAAAGCTTGGGAACACGCAAATAAAACGTCGTTAAAACAAATTTCTTTCATTCCTCTACTCAATCCTCCCTTTTCGATTCCCCTTAATTAAAAACGCCCTTTGCTGTAAAGTCCTCAATTTCTGTCTCCGAATATCCCAGTTCCTTTAAAACCGCCTGGGTTTCTGCCCCCAGGGCCCGGCCTCCCTCGGTGTAGGATACCGGACAGGCTGATAGCTTAATGGGGCACCCCAGCTGCTTGATGCGCACCTCCGGATGCTCTGGCATCGGGACGTCAACAACCATCCGCCGGGCTTGAACATGGGCATCGGTCAGCAACGCATCAGGCAGGCTGAGGACTGGTTCCACGCACACATCCGCCGGGTCAAAAATAGCCTGCCATTCCTTTTGGGTCTTGGTTCTGAAAATTGCCCGGGCCTCGGCCTTGACCGCCTGCACATCCTCAGGCCAGACGGTCTTCTCCACCCAGTCCGGCCGGCCTATGCACGCACAGAAGCCTGCCCAAAACTGAGGTTCCAGGGCCCCCACACTCATATACTCACCATCGGCTGTTTCGTAAAAATCATAGAGACAGCCGCCATTTAAACGGGTCCCCTCCCGGGTGGGACGCTCCCCAGATGAAAGAAAGGCTGCGCCGTCCATGGCGTTAAAGGGAATGAGCCCATCGTACATGGCCACATCCACCCATTGGCCTTCCCCGGTAACCGTCCGATGATGAACCGCCGCCAGAATGCCCACCACTGAATTCATGGAGCCCACCGCCAAATCCGCAATCTGCATATTGGTCAGCACCGGCCCCGTGGTTTCCCGGCCAGAGTAGGCCATATTCCCGCTCCGGGCCAAATAGTTAATATCATGGCCCGCCCGGTGGCTCAGCGGGCCGTCCTGACCGTATCCCGTCAGGGAGCAATAAATCAAACGGGGATTGACCGCTTTTAAATCCCCGTAGCCCAGTCCCAGACGATCCATCACCCCTGGCCTGAATTGTTCGATGACGATATCGTACTCCATAATCAGTTGTTTCACCATGTCCACTGCTTCGGGTGCTTTAAGATTTAAAAACATGGAGCGTTTATTCCGTCCCAGCCAAGCCTGATTGGCGGATATCCCCGTATCCGCCACCATCGGCGGATAATCTGCGACGATATCCGGCCGGCTGCCAGAGGCTATCTTAAGCACCTGGGCCCCCAGGTCTGCGAGCATCAGGGTCGCATAGGGCCCTGGTAAGAGTGTCGTAAAATCTAAAACCTTTAAATCCGATAAAGCGCCTGTATTCTCACTCATCTTATACCCTCACTTTTTATACTAAAAAATTCATCCTTATTTCTACTCTCCCAGTATACCGACCCAGCTGCAATTTGTAAATCTTTCTCTGGGATTTCTCCCTTTTTCTGATGTATAATAAAACTAAGAAAATAAATGATAGGAAACGCCATGACTGTACAAAGCAAGGAACAGATTTTAAAACACTATTTTGGGTACGATGCCTTCCGGCCGGGACAGGCGGACCTCATCGATGCGGTCCTCTCGGGACAGGACGCCCTGGGGATTATGCCCACCGGTGCGGGGAAATCCCTCTGTTACCAGATTCCTGCCCTGATGCTTCCGGGACTGACCCTGGTGATCTCCCCCCTCATCTCTCTCATGAAGGATCAGGTGGGGGCCCTGGTCCAAAGCGGCATTCCCGCGGCCTGCCTGAACTCCTCCCTGACGGATGAAGAATACCGTCAGGCCATGGAGGATGTGGCCTCTGGTGCCTGCCGGCTGCTCTACATCGCCCCGGAACGTTTAATGGCCCAGGATTTCATGGCATTGATCAATGGGCAAAGCGTCAGCATGATCACCGTGGATGAAGCCCATTGTATTTCCCAATGGGGTCAGGATTTCCGACCCGCCTATTTGGCCATTCCAGATTTCATTCAGAGCTTTCATACCCGCCCGGTGGTTTCCGCCTATACCGCCACAGCCACAGCCCAGGTCCAGGAGGACATTGCCGTCCTTTTAGATTTAGTGGAGCCCAGGCGCCTGGTCACCGGCTTCGATCGCCCAAACCTGAACTTCGAGGTCCACCACCCTGATAAAAAGCTGCCAGAGCTCCTCCGCCTGGTGGACAAGCGCCGGGATAAAAGCGGCATCATCTACTGTGCCACCCGCAAACAGGTGGAGCAGGTTGCCGATGCCCTGGTGGCCCAGGGTATCCCCGCCGTCCCCTACCACGCCGGTCTCTCCGATACTGTCCGCCGCCGGAATCAGGATGCCTTCATCTACGATCAAAAGCCCGTGGTAGTGGCCACCAACGCCTTTGGTATGGGCATCGATAAATCCAACGTCTCCTATGTGATCCACTACAATATGCCCGGGGATATTGAAAGCTACTACCAGGAGGCGGGCCGTGCCGGCCGGGACGGAGAGCCAGCAGACTGCATTCTGCTCTACAGCCCCCAGGATGTGAGAACCCAGCAGTTCTTCATCGCCCATTCCTTTACCGAATCCGGGGATGCGGACCCCCAGGCCCTCCGGGCCCTGGATGAGGAACGGCTTAAAACCATGACCTTTTACTGCCACACCGAGGACTGCCTGAGGGGGTATATGCTGCGGTACTTTGGGGAGGATGCCCCTATAGAATGCGGCCACTGCGGCAACTGCAATGCCGAAAAGGAAACCCTGGATATGACCGTACCTGCCCAGAAGATTTTTTCCTGTATCATCCGCACGGGCAGCCGCTTTGGGGCCAAGATGGTCATCGATGTCCTCCGGGGGAGTAAAAGCAAGCGCCTGTCGGATTTAGGCTTTGACACCCTCTCCACCTACGGCATCATGGCCGAGGACTCCGAAAACCGACTGCGCCAAATCATCCGCAGCCTGACGGGTTTAGGGTACATTGTCGTAGAGGAGGGACAATTCCCGGTGCTGCGCCTGAGCCAAAGGGCCCGACCCATCCTGAAAGGAACGGAAAGTCTGACCCTCACCCTGCCTGTAGAGCGTCAAATCAGCCGGGCCAAGGACCGCAAAAAAGGGAAGGGTAAGGGGAGTACCCACGCCCTCCATCCCGAGCTTTTCGAAAGCCTTCGGGATTTGCGCAACCAGCTGGCTGAGGAACAGAGCGTTCCGGCCTATGTGATTTTCTCCAACGCCACCTTAACCGATATGTGTGCCGTCCTGCCCACCACCACCGAGGCCTTCCTGTCCGTTTCCGGTGTGGGGCAGGTGAAATGTGAGCGGTATGGGGATGCGTTTATGGCGGCCATCCGGGATTGGAAACAGAAGGGGGAAAGCCCTTCCTAAAGCATGCAAAAAAGAACAAGAGACCCCCAGGATGATGGAAGACTGGTGGTCCATTGTTCTATGGATTCGGTGCTTTCCAGGTATTCCCTGGACGTGATCTGGGTTATGGAGGTGTGAATTCCACCCAAGGCTGCGTGGGGTGATGGTGTGAGTATCACCCCACACAAAGGATTGAGCACCATGTCAAAAGGGGCCCCGGGGCAGAGCATTATCCTGCCCCAGGGTCATTGGTTTATTGCCGTAAGGATTCCTACTCCTGCCAATTGGCGGGATAGACAAAATAAGCATACCGGGCTTTGGAGGGCGTTTTAAAAAAGATATGGCTGCCCTTGGGAATATAAAGGATATCCCCAGGTCCACCGGAGATGGTCCGGCCATCAATTTCAATTTCCAGCTCCCCATCGATGACCATGTCGTATTCATCGTAGGTCAGGGTCCACTCAAAGCGGGTGTTGTCCAGCTCCATGATGCCGGCCCCCATACGGGGTGCCTCCTCCAGGGAAAGGATATCCCGCAGGCCGACCCCAAGAGTTTCCCCAAAGGGCTCACACCTTACAGTATCGGTTTTAACCTTTATAATACCGCTGGGATCCTGATCTTTCTGAAAGGGGGCTATAGACGGGTTGAACTGCTCCTTTAGCACACTTTCCACAATTTGCTTAATCAAGGCTTCACTCAGATTCATTCTTCTTCCTCCTGCCCGGTTTCCTGGGTTGCTTCAATTTTACTCAGCAGCTTCGGTGCCAGCATATTGGCTAAAATCAAGGCCGTAATCCCGGCCACCAGCTTTCCGACGATAACGGGGAAAATCATCTCCTGGTTTACCCCGGCGGTAAAGCCCAGGTGATCCCCAAAGACAAAGGCCGCAGACACCGCAAAGGCGACATTGAGGAGCTTTCCTTTTCCATTCATTTTATCCATGATGTTAAACATGGCAATATTATTGGCCAGGCTGGCCACCAGACCCGCCGAGCTGTTCTCGTCGATGCCCAGCTTTTGGCCCACCTTTTCCAGGGATTTTCCAAAGGTATCTGTAATCCACTTGACCATGGGAAATGCCCCAATTAACACAATGGCAATGGTCCCGCAGATCAACAAACCGGATTCCAGGGGAATGACCCCGGCGGCATCGGGAGTCACCATAATATCCATTAAGGGGAAACGAATTCCGGTCATGTATTGAAAGACCGCTACCGCCGTAAAGAAGGTTATGACCGTCGTCACACCGGTCCCGAATTTATTGAAGCCACTAATCATTTTAGCAGGCTTAAACCATAGGCCAAGGACGATAAGCCCGGAAATGATGATAACAGGAATCAGATTGACCAGAATGGTCCCAATATCCATTTTATAGGGGGTCAGGTTCATGACCAGGCCACCGACAATACAGCCGATGGGAATGGTAATCAGCCCAGCTAGAACCCCGGCACCCAGGTAGGGGCGATCCTTCTTCTGGATAATAGAAAGGGCCACGGGGATGGTAAAGACGATGGTCGGCCCCATCATCGTGCCCAGAATCAGGCCCGAGAAATTCCCAATGGTTTCATTGGCCGCCATATTCATGGCCAGAGGGTACCCCCCCATATCACAGGCCAGCAGTGTTGTGGCAAACATGGAGGAATCCGCACCGACTAGGTTATACACCGGCACCAATATGGGTTTTAGAATAATAGCAAGCACTGGTGCCGCCGCCACCACCCCGGCCATGGCCATGGCCAGGGGGCCCATGGCATTAAAGCCCTCTTCAAATTGTTCCCCGTACCCCAGCTTGTTCCCCCGAATTTTATCGACGGCGCCGACAATCATGAAAATCATCATGATCATGATAATAACGGAGTTTACGGAAATATTCCCAACCCACTCCCCGATGCTTGACGTAAAGACATCGATATTTGTAATATTTTGCATCAATTCATTAAACATTCTTTTGTCCCTCTCTATTCTACATTACAATAAGGAATCCACCAGTGCTTCCGCTGGCCGCGGAATAACAGCCGTCTCCACCAGCAGCTCATCGGATAAGTTGGCTGCGGATACTGCTGCCTTAACAGCACCCACATCCCCGGTTAAGGTGACAAAGCCCTTGCCCCCAATGGCATAGCCGATCCGCACCTCCAGCAGCGTCACCTGGGCCGCCTTCACCGCTGTATCTGCGGCGGTGATGGCCGCCGCAATGGAATAAAATTCCAGGACGCCCACAGCCTCGGTCTCAACCACCTGAACCGTCCCCATCAGGGATGGCACCAGCTGCTCGTGGATATTGGGAATCAACAATGTATTGACCACATAGGCGGCGCCCACATGGATTCCGGCCTCCATGGATGCCCTGATTTCACCCACGTCCCCGGAAATCAATACAATATATTTCCCGGGACATACCGTGGATGCCCGAACCAGGTCCACCTGGGCCGCCTTCAGCATGGCATCCGTCGTTATGATACCTCTGGCAATACTGGTCAGCTCAATCATTCCAAGTGCACGCTTCATCCCCGGGTACCTCCTTTTCCTTCAATGGTAATCCCATAATCTGTCACTTCCGTAACGGTGCCCGCCATACTGGCATGGAGGTTAACCGACAGCCCTTCCTGGGCTTCACCGATTAGCTGCCCCAGGGCCACCACATCCCCCACCGCCACAAGGGGCCGGGCCGGACTGCCAATATGCATCTTCAGGGGAATGCGCACCCGAGACGGTAACCATTGGCCGCACTCCCTGGGCTTTTGCCCTTCGTAGGCCTGTAAATTGATCCTGGCAATAAGCCGATGGGTGGGAATCCGACGATGGGCAATCATGGGATGTTCCCTTGGGTTCGTCCCCCTTTCGATGGTCAGTCCCCGTTCCCGGATCTTTTCCTTAAAATAGCCATTCATCCGACGGGGGGATAAACCCATGGGACAGGCAAACAGCTCACAAATCCCACAGTCACAGCAGTTGACGGCACTCCCAAAGGCCCGGATAAAGGCATCGTCTCCCAGGCTGTCCTCTTTAAAGGCATGGCGCATGACCTCGTGGGGCTTGACCCAGTGGCCAATGAGAAACCGGGGACATAAATCCGTACACATCTGGCACTGGATACAGGCACTCAGGGCCTGACCCTTGATCCCCTGGATGGACCTCGTCCCCCGGCGCACCAGCTCATGGCTCCGGGGAAGAACCAATAAATTGCCCAGGGTTTTGGTGACTACCGCCCCATCAATATCCCCGGGATCCGTCAGGATACGCCCCATCATGGGGCCGCCTAAAAGGACGGCCATTTCCCCGGATTTCATTTTGGCCTGGGCCAGGCATTCTTTAATGGGGGTCCCCAGGGGTACCTGGAGAAGGGTGGGGTGATCCACCTCTCCCACAATGGAGAGTATTTTATGGGTTACTGGCTTTCCCTGGGCAGCATCCCAGACATCCACCACGGTCCCCACATTATCCACCACAGCCCCGACATCCAGGGGCAATCCCCGCTCTGGGACGATTTTTCCCAGCACCGCATACACCAGGCTTTGCTCATCACCCGCCGGATAAAAGGGGGAAAGGGTCACTATTTCGATAGTCGCCTTTGCCTCCTGAATGGCTTTTTCAAGGCAGGCAATTTCTTCCACATAGCTTTCCTTAAGGGCAATAATCAAGCGCTTGGCGCCCAGGACCTGGCCAATGACCTGGATCCCCTTGATGATTTTATCCGCCTCCTGGCGGCACAGATATTTATCCGTCGCAATGAGGGGCTCGCATTCCACGGCGTTGACAATAAAGCATTCTGCCTGGGCACCAAGCTTAATATGGGTGGGAAATCCAGCCCCGCCGGCACCGACGACCCCCGCCGCCTGCACTTCTTTCACTAAATCCACGACATCCCCCTATCCTATCCATCACTTCGGTGGATTTCCATATCATCAATAATACCGATGATGGCGGCATCCACGGGGCAATGGGAATCCTCTGCGGCACCCCGGGCGGAGCTGCCCCCAACCACGATGACCCTTTCTCCAATGCCCGCCCCAATGGTATCCACGGCCACAAAGGGATCCCCCTGGCCCTTGCCGATTTCCACCTGATAGGGCTTGACCAGCATCAGCTTAAAGCCACTTAGCTTCTCCATTTTCCGGGTCGCCCAAACACTGCCAATTACCTCTCCCACCTTCATAGGGTTACCTTCTTTCGACGCTGAATTCACAGTCATCGATGAATTCCTGGGCCATATCCGTCAAAATAGCATTGCCCGGAATATAGATAATTTGGGGCTTTTCCCGGTTGGCCTTCACAATATCCACCTCGGTGATAATATGCTTTTCAATGGCAGCTACCTTTTTTTCCTCTGGAATTTCCTTTGGGATTTCCTCTGATCCCTTAGGGGACTGGGGTTCATTTCCCAGGCAGTACATCAGCTCCACCTGGTCACAAACCTCCAGGCCCAGGGTCTTAAGAGCCTCCAGCTGCTTCTCAAAAATCCGCCAATAGGGGCCCCGTTCATTTTGGGGGACACCAAAGAGCTGAATGCCCTCCCGGGGAACCACAATCCGCTTCCCCAAAAGCATGGCCGACATAATGGTCTCCACATAGGGACTTCCCCCGGTGCCAGCAGCCAGCTGGCCCATGGTGCTGCAGCGCAGCCCCTTTAAAATAATGCCCGTATAAGCCCCGAAAGCCGTCCCCGAATCCTCAGAAACTGCCTCCAGGCAGTACTGCGCCTTCAGACCCGGGTCCTCCACCAGGGAAGGGCCGCCCTCCCCCTGGGGATCAGTCAGGACCAGCCATCTGGGCTTCTGGGGTTCTGCTGCTTTTTTTTGAGCCGACGGCTCCGTTTCTGATAATTGTGTGGCCACCCGGGCCATCACTTCTTCGATTAATTGATTGACATCCATTGTTTCTCCCTAAATCCTGCAATTCATGGCAATCCCCGTTGGTGTCACCAAAAAGGGATTCTGGGGCTTGACCGTGGGAATACCGGTTTCCCTTTCAATAACCCCTTCCATCCCGGTCAGGCAGCAGGTTCCGCCGCACAGATAGATGGCATCGACACTGCGTCCCAGGGCGTATTGACAGATGATGCTGGCCATCTTTTCCACAACAGCCTTCACCACCGGTAATATCTCCCCATGCCTTCCGTAATCCTGCTTGAGAAGCTCTGCCTCCTCCATGGTAATATGGTAATTCCCGGCAAGGACCATGGAGAGATGGACGCCACCCGTCGGTTCATCCTCAATATCCGTCACGACGCCGTCCTCAAAAAAGGCCAGCCCCGTGGTCCCACCCCCAATATCCACCACCAGACCATCCTTAATCTGATAAAGGGCATTGGCCGCGGTGGGCTCATCCAGTACATTGGTCACCTCGAAGCCCGCCCCCTCAGCTACGTAGCGGTGGGTTTTAAGGCTGGACTCGGTTCCCGCCGGCATGGCAATGGCGCAGTTTAACAGCTCACAGCCAAGCCGCTCCTCTAATCGTGCCTTAAGGGATTTTACGATATTCAGGGCTCCGATATAATCCACCACAATGCCATCCCTCAGGACCTGGGCCGCCTGCTTTTCACAGGCCACCGGCTCATTATCCTGATCCAGGACGACGATGACGATGTAGGCCGTCCCCAGATCCAGGCCAACCTTCAGCTGCTGTGGATCAATGGGACCCTCCGGGGTGTGGGTGATGGATCGCTCAACACCACAAATATGCTGCTCAATCCGTTCTAAATCTAACATACGCCATCTCCTTTCACCCCAGGATGCGTCCCAGGGTAAATCCGCTAATCCCGGCAGCATTGGCTTCGTCCATATCGATGTGCATCCGGTTCTTAAATGCAGGATTCACCCGAACGGTCACATTTTGAAAGGTCATCAGCCGTTCGCTCAGTGCCTGGACATCGACACGCTGTTTATCCACGAGACCAAAGCAGTCGGCGCCCTCCGGAGTCAGATGAATATGGTTGCGGGCGATAATGGCCCCTTCTGCCACATCGATTTGACCCCCTGCTGCCTGTAATTGAAGACCGCCGGAACCCATTGTATCCCCGGACTCCCGCAAGGGGGCATGGATCCCCAGCTTTCTGCAGTCACTGTAGGCCAGCTCAATCTGGGTGCACTTTCTGGCTGGTCCAAGGATTGCCGTTCGCTCCAGCTGTCCCCTGGGACCCAGGAGGGTCACCCGCTCTTCTGCTAAAAATTGACCCGGCTGGGAAAGGGGCCGCTGGAAGGTCATGGCCTTACCCACGCCGAAAAGATGTTCAAAATCCCTTTGGCTCAAATGGACATGGCGGGCAGAAACCTCTATCTGGATCAGCTTTCCACGGATCATGGACGCCAACACAGTATCCATTATTTCCTTCATTTCATCCTCCTATCCGTTATACATTCCCGCCAGATATTTGCACATCATGATATGTACTGCGCTGGACAATCGATTCAGCCCCTCCACAATATCCCCATGATGAACGGTTCTGCCCTGTTGATAGGCCATGATGGCACTGATCTCCACCTGTCGGATTTCTGTCCGGATCATATTCAGGCAGGCATATTCTTCCCCCAGGCTTTTATCGGGCATCACCATCTGCTTAATGTTAAAATACGCCATGGGGTCGTGGGACTGTGCCCGAAGCTGCCCCTGGTCCAGGCCAATAATGGTTGCCTTAACAAAAGGAGTGTCCAGCACCTCGCTGCGCATCATCTGGCGGAGAGTCTCCAGAATATCCTCCAGTTCCTCAATGAGTATTCCCCATCGGCCACTGGCCATAAGCCCGGCTTGGTTTCTGATGATGACACCCTGGAGATAGTCAAGCTTTCCCCGGAAGATAATCCGGGGATGGGTTTTCATAACCAGGACATTCCCATGGAGCTGGGTCATATACTCCGGCTTCTCCATGAAGAAGGCCCCGGTCTCCCCATCGATGTAGCGTGGCTTCTCCGAAGGGGGAAGGGCTGCAGGGGGAGCAGCCGACCTCCCTTTTTCTGATACGGCCTGGCACTCACGAAGGACTTTTATTTTTCGTTGGGAAAGATATTCCTGGGCAGCCGGTGACAGGATTTTCCCCTGTTCCAAATGGTATACCGTCTCATTCGCCTTTAGCTCTTGGCGCAGGGCGGCCTCTGTGATCACTTTCATGCCCTGTCATCCTCCCCATCTATTCGAGTCTTGGTAAAATAGCTTCGACCTCGCTATGGGGCCGGGGGATGACATGGACGGAAATCAGGCTCCCCACCTTATCCGCCGCGGTGGCACCGGCATCCACCGCCGCCTTAACCGCCCCTACATCCCCACGGACCATCACCGTGACCAGTCCGCCGCCCACCAGCTCCTTGCCAATGAGGGTGACGTTGGCCGCCTTCACCATGGCATCTGAAGCCTCCACCGAGGCCACCAATCCCTTGGTTTCAATCATTCCCAGTGCTTGATATGCCGACATACTATTCTCCTTTAATGGGGTTATCTAAATGGGGCAGGATGGCTTCAACCTCGGTATGGGGTCTTGGGATGACGTGGACGGAGACAATTTGTCCCACCCGCTCTGCCGCCGTGGCACCGGCATCCACCGCCGCCTTAACCGCGCCCACATCCCCGCGGACCATCACCGTGACCAATCCGCCGCCAACCCGTTCCTTGCCAATTAAGGTGACATTGGCCGCCTTCACCATGGCATCCGATGCTTCAATGGATGCAACTAAACCCTTTGTTTCAATCATTCCCAATGCTTCAGATGAGCTCATTATAATTTCCTCCTGTTATTTAAAATGGTTAAATTGCCTGAATCCGTTTGATAATTTCTGCGACCATTTCGTCCACATCTGCCTCGGTGAGTTCCGATGGAACCATACAGCCACCCTCCAGCAGCGCCGCAGACTTTCGAATCTCTGAAAGGGACCGACACCCATGGGCAACATGACGGATATCCATGAGATTCTGGGGGCCAACATTTTCAGAGGTCGCACTGCCGCCAATGGCACCGCACCCCAGGGTGAGCGCCGGCATAAGGCCAGTGGTCGCTCCGATTCCCCCCAGGGCACTGGGGGAATTGACAATAATCCGGGAAGCCGGAATCCGGGCTGCAAAGTAGTCCACCATGGCCTCATCCTGGGTATGGATGGCAAAGGTGTGGCCTGCACCCTCGTAGTGCAGAATTTCCTGGCACATTTCACAAACTTCCTGATACCCTGGTGCGGTAAAGAAAGCCAGAATGGGTGTCAGCTTTTCATTGGAATAGGGATGTCCCCGGCCCACACCATCCTCCCGGGCCACCAGAACCCGGACATCCTTTGGGATGGTCAGTCCTGAAAGCTCAGCAATGGTTTGGACATCCTTCCCCACGATCATGGGGTTCATGGTCCCATTGGCCCTTAGGATAAAGGCCCCCAATTGCCGCTGCTGGTCATCGTCCAGAAAGTAGGCCCCCTGGGCCTCCATTTCCTTTTGAACCTGGGGTGCCAGGGCATCCTCACAGATGACGGATTGCTCTGAGGCACAAATGGTTCCATTATCAAAGGTCTTGGAATCCATAATCTGAGATACAGCCGCTGGAATATCCGCGGTTTTTTCAATATAGGCCGGGCCGTTTCCAGGGCCCACGCCAATGGCTGGTGTCCCCGATGAATAAGCGGCCCGAACCATGGCAGACCCTCCGGTGGCCAGAATCATGGAAACGATGGGGTGCTTCATTAAATGATCCGTGGCCTGCATGGTAGGGATGGTAATACAGGATACTAAATCCTCGTTCCCACCCCCTTCTGCAATGGCTTGGCGGATCACCTTGACGGTTTCCATAATGGACCGCAGTGCCCCGGGATGGGGCGAAAAGACAATGGCGTTCCCCGCTTTAATGGCGATTTCCGCTTTGTACAACACCGTGGATGTGGGATTCGTGGAGGGCACCAGCCCCGCAATAACCCCTACGGGTACGGCAATGGACCGCACCTTTTTCTCCTCATCCCGATGGATTTCACCAATGGTTTTCATATCCCTGATATAGTCATAAACCCCCTGGCTTGCGAATATATTTTTGATGACCTTATCCTCTACCCGGCCAAAGCCGGTGTCCTCGTAGGCCAACTGGGCCAGGCGTCTGGCATTGCGCACCCCGGCCTCTGCAATGCTTTTAACCATTCCATCCACGGCCTCCTGACTTGAATTCGCCAGCTCCTCCTGGGCCTCCTGGGCTTTCTCCAGGAGTTCCCGAACCTCCTGAACCGACAGCAAATCCTTATCGTATAGCTGCATATGCTCACTTCCTTCCGTTTATCCGATGATGTTTCATCCCTCCAGGGGGTTTTCCGCCACGTATTCAACGGCGGTGGCAAAGGCATCACAGGCTGATTTACAGGCAGACTGGGACCCGGTGAGCAGAGCCCCCCCAAAGTTCGTTTCAGAGGGTGGGGCGTACAATTCACACAGCTGGACATCTGCGGCCTTCATGGCCGCATCCACGGCGTACATGGCCTCCAGGGGTGGAGCGATGAGGTAGGCCAGGGCCTCCCCCTCCCGGACACCGGCACCCTTGGATAAATAGCTCCCCGTCCGGGCGATGCAGTGGGCGTAATAGCAAATGGAGTCATCGGCGTTGGCTGAGATGAAATGGGCAGTGTTTTCAATGGTATCCACACAGGCATCCAGTCCGCTTTTAACCTCCGCCGGATTTTCCCCGGCCAGTATTCCAATAATTTCTCCGGCCAGCTTGGTGTTGGCATTATCTGCTCCTCCGTAAAAGCTTTTGGCATACACCACCTGGACCTCAGCCTTTTTTGTAGCTTCATCCAGGGCCGTGTAGGTGACATCATCACAGTCTGCCGTAATCAGAGCCAATGCCTTTAGGTTTTTGGGCAGCTTCAGGGCCTTAGCCATTTCCGGGTTAACATTGGGAATCAGCTTTGTCGCGAGAACATTCGTTTTTAAAAAATCACCTTTCACGCTTTCCTCCTATAGTTTTAAATCTGTTCCGCTGTTTTTTTCTTCCAGCATCTTTTTCAGCACTGCGGCAATATGTGCCCCGGCCTCTGCCGGATTGGTCCCAGCCCGATGGATATTGGAAAGCACATTGCGCCTGGCCTCGGGCATTCCCACCCTGGCCTTATAGGCCATGTAGGCCGACATGGACTGGGCGGTGATAAGCCCGGGGCGCTCTCCGATGAGTACGCAGGTGACATCCGCCCCGGTAATTTCTGAGACCTCATCCATTACAGCCACCCGCCCATATTTTACAAAGAAGGGCGTTCCGATTTGGATGCCATTGACCTCAAGGCCCTGGATAATGGCAGGCAGAACCTCGTTGACATTGGCCTCCACCGCCGCAGAGCTTAATCCATCTGCAATAAAAATCTGAACCTGGGGATTGGGCACACAGCGCGCCTTAACCATGGCGGCTCCCTCGGCGCTTAAGCGCCGGCCCAGATCCGGGCGGGTCAGATAGACATCCTTGTTCTCACACTGGGTCTGGACGGTGAATACCCCAAGGCCATCCACAAAGGCCCCATCCACATCGGTAAAGACCGCATCCTGGGCGGCGGAATGGGCGGCCCGGAACTGGAGGACCGGATCGGTTTTATACCGGGCCCCGGCCTTTCCAATGCCAAGGCGGCAGGGCGCATTGGCCTTAAGCTGTGCGTAGGCCTCCTTGTGCAGGGGGTTCTCTACCAAATATTGTGTCGTAATATCGACGGCGGTGACATCCGGGATCATGCCCGGCGTCAGGGAACCTTCTTCTTCCTGGGTTGCCACCAAAGGTGGTGTCATCATCCCCTGGGGGGTTCCTGAAATATCCATCCCGGCGATGACATCCTTGACGATTTTCCGCAATTCTTGTTCACTAATCATCACACTCTCCTGACTATTTAATGAAGACCGAGGCATCCCCGGCTAAGGGAGTCAATCTTCCATTTTCTGAAAAGCCCATCTTCTCCATCCAGGCATCAAAGGGTGCCGTGGGACGCAGGTTGAAAATCTCCCGAAGGGCCGCCGCTTCATGGTATCCCGTGCATTGATACATGAGCATGCAGTCGTCCCCCTGGGGAACCCCCATGATATAATTACACCCAGCAGCCACCAGCAAGGTGGCCAGATTTTCAATATCATTTTGGTCCGCCTTCATATGGTTGGTATAACAGGCGTCACAGCCCATGGACACCCCTGTAAGCTTACCCATGAAGTGATCCTCCAGGCCCGCCCGGATCACCTGCTTGGAATCGTACAGGTATTCCGGTCCGATGAACCCCACCACCGTATTGACCAGGAATGGATTGTAACGCTTGCCCAGGCCGTAGCACCGGGCCTCCATAGTCAGCTGGTCCCAGTCGTTGTTGGCATCCGAGGACAGCTCTGCCCCCTGTCCGGTTTCAAAATACATCACATTGGGACCGGTACTGGTGCCCCGGCTGAGCATTAAGTCATGGCCGTCCTGAAGCATTTGTGCAGAAATCCCGAAGGCCTCGTTCCCCTTCTGGGAGCCGGCAATGGATTGGAACATCAAATCGATGGGGGCATTCATCTTCTCAATGGCCTCCATTTGGGTGGTCACATGGGCCAACACACAGATTTGGGTGGGAATCGCCCATTCATTTTTAAAGGCATCAAAGGCCTTTAAAACCCGGGTAACATTTTCCACCGAATCATCCACTGGGTTCAGACCCAGAACCGCGTCCCCACAGCCCAGGCTAAACCCCTCCATGGTTGAAGCGATGATGCCATCGATATCGTCGGTGGTGTGGTTGGGCTGGAGTCGTGATGAAAAGGTCCCCGGCAGTCCGATGGTCGTATTGCAATGGGCGGTAATCCGTATCTTCTTTGCCGCATAAATCAGGTCCAGATTCCCCATGAGCTTACACACCGCCGCTACGATCTCGCTGGTAATTCCCCGGGAGGCCCGGCGGATCATTGTCCCGTCGGTTTTTTCATCCAATAGCCACTCCCGGAACTCTGCCACCGTCTTATTCTTCAGCTCCTTATAAATGCTTTCATTCACATCATCCTGGATGATGCGTGTGACCTCATCCTCCTCGTAGGGAACTGCCGGATTATTCCGTATCTCCCCCAGGGTAATGTGGGAAAGCACCGCTTTGGCTGCCACGCGTTCCTCCGCAGACTCTGCCGCAACCCCCGCCAACCGATCCCCGGATTTCTCTTCGTTCGCCTTCGCCATGACCTCCCGAAGAGACCCAAAGGAATAGGTCGTCCCAAATAGCTTTGTTTTTAAAATCACTGTTTTTCCTCCTTCTCTAATGCCGATTGCCTACGTGTTAAAGACCATTGTTTTGATAACGACAGGGCATACCCTCCCTCCTGCAACTGGTTTTCCGATATCAATATAATCCCCGTCCTGGGCATAGACGCCGTCCAGGCAGATAATGTCCTTCTTGCCGCCCAAAATGCTGTCCACCGCATTCCCCAGGACCTTCCCGATATCACACTCAAGAATCAATACCAGGGGAATCGCCCATTGAATAACAGCTGCGCAGCCCTCCAGGATTCCCCTGGCCAATGCCTGAATGTCATGGAAGCTTTCATAGGCCGATGCCGATAGGGCAATGGCCACAGGACCCGGCCCATCCCCCTGGATGAACAGGGGGAGGCGACGCTTAATTCCCAGGATTAAGCCGGGGATGGTGGCTTCCTCTTCATCGGAAAGCTTTAAAATCGGGATATTCTTCATGGGAAGGACCGCCTCCACATAATGGATGGTGCTTCCGCTGACATTCATGGTATGGCTGCCGGCTCCCACCACCGTCGCCCGGATTGTCTCCCGGGCGGGGTATCGCGCCACCTTTTGAAAGGCCGGATGGCTTTCAATGGCCTCCCCCAGTAAAATCCCAATATCCCCATAACAAAAATCCTCCTGTGTCTCCTGTCCCATGCAGTCTGCTACCCCTCCGGAAAGGGTGAGGGCATCGATTTTCAGTCCCTCTGGCAGGGGGGGACCATCGTTGGTATACAGCCGTCCATGGTCCGGCTCCCTGGGCATCAGCCCCAGGGCCTCAGCTAAATGGTCCGCCATCAGCCGGCACAGCTGCCCCAGAACATCAGCATCGGCATTCCTATCCATTTCGAGGGGAAGTCCGTGTTCCAGGGCCAGGGCCTTGAGCTTATGGTAAATCCCACTGATTCGTCCCTCCTCAACACGCACCAGCCGTCCCCCAATATCCAGGCAGGTGGTCCCCACCAGCTTACCCTGATCAAAGACGGCGATGTTGCTCGTACCCCCGCCAATGTCAATATTTGCCACACAATTGTGATGTTCTTGGGACAGTACATCCGTCCCGGCCCCCCGAGCCGAAAGGACGGACTCCAAATCCGGGCCGGCGGTGGCCACCACAAAATTTCCGGCCATTTCACTGAGGGCCTGGAGGACCGCATCCGCATTCTTTTTTCGTGCGGTATCCCCGGTAATGATGACGGCTCCGGTTTTTAAATCTCCGGGCGAAATCCCTGCCGCTGCGTACTCCTTCAAAATCAAGGCCTTTACCGCCTCCGCGTCGATCTCATCCTCTGCCTTAAGGGGGGTGAAATAAATTTGTGATCGATAAAACACCGCTTTATCCACAATACTGATTCGTGGAACAGTAAAGCTGCTGGCCAGATTTTCGATGGTCAATTGACTGAAAACCAGCTGGGTGGTCGATGTTCCAATGTCGATTCCCACACTTTTTATAACTTCCTTCACTGGATACCCTCCATTTTTTCCAACAAAAAAACCTGGACATCGGAATCTTCATCAATTCCCATTGCCCAGGCCGCTTCACCAAGGTATTGGAGTCCTGCGCCATTGCAGGCTCCCTTATATATTCAGTTTAATTCAAAGGCCTTAAACGGCACAATTATTTTGCACATCATGCATCTGTGTTGAAAATTCAAAGGCAATCCGAGTTCCCCGATCATCGGACTCCAGCTTTAACGTCCCGTGGAGCTTATCCCGCACCAGGGATTTAACAATGGACAGCCCTAAGCTCTCTTTTTTAACTTTCTCAATATCAAAGCCACAGCCATCATCAGCCACCTCAATACTGGAATACAGCCGCCCCTGGGTAATCTCAATGGAAATACTTCCCCTCTCCCGGTCCACAAAGGCATACTTAAGGGAGTTTTGTGCAATTTCATTGATTACCAGAGCAATGGTCGTCGCAATATCCGATGAAATATAGAAATCATCCCCTTCTAAATCTACCTGAAGCTCAAGGCTAGGATCACAAATCCGCATGAGATTATCCCGAATATTGGAAATAACAGCCATCACCTTCACCTGGTCGATCCCATTTTTCGCCAGCAGCTCGTGGGTTCGGGCAATGGATAAAATACGGTACATGCTTTTTTCCAGATTTTCCCGGGTCTCTTCATTTTCAGAGCGTCGGCTCTGAAGCCGCAATAGGGAGGCAATGGTCTGAAGATTATTCTTTACCCGATGGTGGATTTCCTTGATGGCAACCGATTTTAAAATCAACTCCTGCTCCTGCTTTCGCTCCCGGGTAATATCCCGGATAATGACCGCGAAGGAATCATCGCCCTTCCCACTGCTGACATGGCGAATATTGAAAAAGTGGTTGGCCAGCTCGGTCTCCTTGTTCGCCAGGGTTCCTGGTAAATGGCCGCAGTCCATACTGACCAAGCGGACATTTTTATAGGACTGACCGACAATATCCCCCACATACCCTAACTCCTTATATAAAGTGGAAGCACACTTATTGCAAAACCTAACGATGCCATTGCGATCCACCAGAATCAGGCCCTCTTCCAGATATTCAGCCAGCCACCACTGCTTATCATCTTCAATAAAAACATCGGGGTAAAGACCATCCATGGTAAAGGGCTCGGTCTCCAGGCCCTTTAGCTCACCCATGGCCTGCTCCCGGATTAAAACGCCAATTACCTTGCTGTCGTTGAATATAGGTTCCACCGATTGGATAACGCACCTGCCTTCCTGGGTCATTGCTTTCATATGTTTGGTTGGTATTCCAAGTCGGAATGTCCTCGCCACCGCGGGTTCATTATCCTCCCGGGCAGACATACCTAAAACGCTGTTTTCATAGGAGGAAAAGCTCCCCAGGGGCTTTGCTTCGGCCACCACCAGCGCATCCCCGGACCGGGAGATACAGTCGATGAAAATATCAGCGTCCTCCATATTGGCAATGGGCTGAAGGATGGCGGTCATGGCCTCAATGGTTAAAATTTCCTGTTCCGTTAAATCGGTGTGGAGCTGGCACAGGCTTCTCGCTGTTTCCATCTCATCCCCCTGTCTGCATCAACACATATTCGGCTACCCGCCGAATGGGCACATTTTTTTCCTGGCTAACCCGGCGCAAATAGCCGTAGGCATCATCCTCCTGGATTTTCCCCCGCTGCATCAGGCGCCCCTTGGCCTGTTCAATAACAATCCGGCTCTTCAGCCGTTCAGAAACCTTTTCCATATCCCGGCGGAGCTGCTGCACCTCATTGCTCCTGGCCATGGCCAGCTCGATGGTTGGAATAATGGCCCCCTCCACAATTGGCTTGACCATATATCCCCCTACGCCGTTTTTCTTAGCACCCTCGACATATTTCTGATCCGTATAGGCCGTGAGTAAAATAATGGTCCCTGCCAATTTCTCTTCCATGATAATCTGGGAGGCTGACATCCCGTCTAAAAGGGGCATCTTGACATCCATAAAGACTAAATCCGGATGATGCTTTCGACACAGCAAAATGGCATCGAAACCATCATTGGCCTCTTCAATGACAATGTACCCCTTCCCTTCTAAAATCTCCCTCAAATCCATGCGCGTTATGGGCTCATCGTCAACAATAATGACCGTTGCTCTTCCATCATCCATTACGTCTCTCCTTTTAATTTGAAATCCTTCATCCATCGCCCCAGCACACCCCTCGCAGCAATGGATGAACACACCGTTTCAAAAAAGAAAATGCCCCCTTGATTTGTATCAAAGGAGCTTCATCACTCTAAACATTTTTCATTTGTATCGATATCATTATGATAGCAAACTATTGATTATCCGTCAACGGGTTATTGATCGGTTAAGCTTACATTAAGTTTGCATGACACAGAGTCCTTTCATTGAGCACCATTTCATGCTATGATAATAGATAATTCCCAAAGGAGACATCTATGTTTAAATTCATCAAACCCCAAATCCAAGCCGATCAGGAAAAAATCTTTCGTCAGCTTAAATTAAAGCCCGGTTCCAATGCTGCCGAACACGCTGCCCATTCCCTCCCCCAGCTTTACGACCTAGCCCGGAATTGTCTGGGGGTCACCACCTGCTACGCCGTGTTGCCCAACCAGTACCAGGGCATTCTCCCCGGCGTGGATTGCTGCTCCCACATTGTCATTGGACTCATTACCTGCTCCCGGGATTTTGAGACCATCGGCCAACAGAAAATGGCTGAGGGCCAGCACTTGGAGGCCTACCTTCTGGACCACCTCGTCAGTGAAATCCTCTTTAACGCAGCAAACCAACTCAACGCCATCATTGAAGCCGCCCTTCTGTCCCAGGGGCTAAACCTCACCTGTCAATATTCCCCGGGAGAAAATGGCATCCCTCCGGAAATCCAGGGTGCCGTTCTGGAGCTCCTCAAAGCCGAAGCCCCGGAAAACCATCCCCTGGATGTGGATATGACAGAAAGCTATATGCTCATCCCCGTTAATTCGCTGCTGTATTATTATGGCGCCGATGCCGGTATAAAGGGCCAGTCCACCCTTCACGACTGCAGCCAATGCGGGGCTGTTGGATGTTCTTTTCGGACAGAAAAAATGGATGATGATCGATTATAATTTTAGGAGGAAGTACAATGCAAGTATATTATTTTTCACGTACTGGAAGAAGTAAGGCAATTGCTGAGCAACTGGCATCCCGTTATCAAACCACAGCAAGAATGATTGATGATCATAAGAATTGGGATGGTAAAGTAAATTATATGAAGGCCGGAGCGATGGCACTCAGTGGAAAAACGATACCCGTCGACTACCTTGAACCAGATATGACGGATAAAATTATTGTGGTGTTTCCTCTATGGGCTGGAACGATGCCCCCGGGTATAAAGAGTTTTGTGGAGACGGTGGGAAAAGAAAATATAACAGCAATTGTCACTTCTTTGGGGAGTACAATGAAACAAAGGGATGGATTTAAAAAAATAATTGATTTGGTTGGAGAGAACATAACGCTCCCAGATATTATAGAATAGTCTGCTAATAAAAAGCCAGGCAAAAAATACGGATCCCCCCCTTTGATTCCTGTGAGTCCCTCGGAACAGAGGATTAGGATATCCTGGTTTTCCAGCTTGTTAAAAATGGACAGTGCTTCTTTCGGCCTCCTGTGATTGATTTTATTTTATCACAGAAGGCCTTTGTTTTTTAGGGGAAATTTACAGCCCCTCCGCAGCCGCCATCCTTATTTTCTTTCCGATCACCCATTGGATTCTGAACCATCGCCCAATTCTTCAGAATCCAAAGGCTCTTTTGCAATCATTTGGCAAAAGCACCTGCCAATCTCCGGATCATACTGCGACCCCAAGCCTTCAAGAATCTTTTCACAGGCAAGGGATTGACTCATCCCCTTACGATAGCAGCGGTCCGTCACCATAGCATCATAGGAATCCGCCAGTGCAATCATCCGTGCAACATAAGGAATATCGTCGCCCGCTAAGCCATAGGGATAGCCACTGCCATCATAAAACTCATGGTGGTATAAAGCCCCTTTTTCAATATCTGGAAGGCTTTTAATATCTTTTAAGATTTCGCCGCCCTTTATGGTATGCGCCTTCATGACAGTATACTCAGCATCGTCTAGGGGCGCCGGTTTATTTAAAATGGCTTCTGGGATGGCAATCTTCCCCACGTCATGGAGCAATGCAATCTGATGGAAATCCTCACATTGGGTCCGATCAAATCCCATACATTCTGCAAGGTCCCGAACATAAGCCGCCACCCGCTCAGAATGGCCATTGGTATAGGCATCCTTGGCATCAATGGTATTTGCAATGGTACGGATGGCCTGGAAGGCCATGATTTCAACCTCCCGCTGTTTCTCACGCACTTTTTGTTCCAAGTGTTTTTGGAAGTCTTCATTTTCCAGGATTCGCTGAATCCGTACCTTTAACACCTCGCAAACAATGGGCTTGGTGACAAAGTCAGAAGCGCCTAATTCGAAGCATTCCTTCTCAAATATCGGATTAACCTCGGCGGTTAAGAACACCACCGGAATCTCACACCACTGCGGATGCTCCTTCAACTTTTCAATGATAACCCGCCCATCTTCTCCCGGCATCCATAAATCCAGCAAAATTAAATCCACTGTTTTTTTCTCAAGAAAGCGATAGGCCATACTAGCACTCTTTGCTGCAAGTACCGAATAATTCGGCGACAGCATATCCTGTACAGAAGCTAAAATCGTCCTGCTGTCGTCTACAATCAAAATCGTCTTCATATATCATCCTCCTTCCATTGTTTGATTAGCGCGTCCAATGCCTCAAATTCAAAAGATTCATAACACGCAATGAGATCATTTAATAAACATTGCTGCCGCTCTGCATATTGATATTGATCCAATTCATCCAGTATTCCCTTGATTTTCGTGTACTCTAATTCTTCACTACACTGGCGAATTTCTGCCAACAGTCGATGGTCCAAATGCTTTTTCGTCCGTTTGTTCTGGACATTTTCCTGGGCGTAATACGCAATGATTTCTATGGTTTCTTCTGCTTTTTCTTTAAAAACTGGGAAACGCCTTTTAATGGTTTCAAAATCATCTTGATTGCCCAAATCCTCCAAAGCTTTCGCAATGAGTGAAAGCTCATTAGCCCCAACTGCCTTCGCTGCCGATTTCAGACCATGGATGCCAATGGTGAATTCATGCAGGTCTTGTCTATCGAGATCACCCTTCAAAGCAATCAAACCATCCTTTAGCTCCTGGCTAAAGGTATGGAGTAAGGTATGATAAACATCCTCTTCGATCCCTGATTTTTGAACAAAAACCTCTGGCTGAAACGCCTCATTCTTTAGATTACTGTTCCCCAATGAACTCTTTCCCTTAAAATGATGTTTTTCGGTCCCTAAATAAACGTTCATAATTCGATCCAAATCATAGACATCAATGGGCTTCGGCAAATAGTCCTGAAATCCCTTGCGTAAGAAACCAGCTTTCACACCTGGTCCACCATTGGCCGTCAAGGCTACGACAGGTGTCACCGAACAGCCTTCAATCTGTCGAATGGCTCGGAGTGTCTCGACCCCATCCATCTTAGGCATCCGATAATCTAAAAACACTAAGTCAAAATGCTCGGCTTTCACCCGTTCCACAGCCTCTGCTCCACTTGAAGCCAATGCTACTGAAAGATGATAAGGCCGCATCAATTCCTTCGCCACCATCCGATTGGTTGCGGTATCATCAACGATGAGTACATTGAAGCCAGAAAGATCCGCCATTCGATTGACTTCCAAGGTTTTTTGACGATAACTCACTACAATCTCTTCCCCCTTCAAGAAATGCATCATTTGCAGGGGAAACAGATGGGTGGACATTTTAATCATCCCAGGAATGGGTACCTCGCTTCGGTGGGTGTAATCCTGGAGCAAGATAATTTGCTCTGGCTGAAAAACACTAAAAAAATTAAGATTAGCCGTGTAGGCGGCATTATCAGTAATCACATATGTAAAGGGTAAGCTCAAACTATGGCTGGCAGATAATGCCCTTAAATCAAGGGGAACCGCTGAAATAGACATTTGCTCCAAATTCCGGCAAACCATCTCTGCAGTGGATGCCTCCTCCAGTAGGACCAAACATCGCTCCGCCTCATAAGCATTGACATCCAGCATCGGCCAATGACTATCACATTGCTGCCAGAGAGTCACTGTAAAGGTAGTCCCCTCACCATAAATCGAATCGATGCTTATATCACCGTCCATCAATTGAGCCAGACTTTTTGAGATGGTCAGACCAAGGCCAGTCCCTGTTTTTCCGTTATCCTTCTTGCTGTCTGCTTGATAAAATTTTTCAAATAATCGTTTCATATCAAAGGCTTTAATGCCAATGCCAGTATCTGAAATCATAATCTCAAGCTGGACCCGATTCCTTTTGCGTTTTTTGATGCCAATTCGTAAACGAATGTTTCCGTGCTCGGTAAATTTAACGGCATTTCCCAGGATATTTAAGAGAATCTGTTTAATCCTTAGGGCATCCCCAACCATCGTTACTGGAATTTCTGGTGATATTTCCATTAAAAGTGACACATCTTTATCTACCAGCTGGATGGAAATCATGTTTAATACATTTGTCAAAATCATTTCGAGCTGATAGGGATGATTCTCTAATTTAAATTTTCCGGATTTAATTTTAGATAAATCCAGGACATCATTAATAATCTCAAGCAAGCCTTTCCCTGCGTTCTGAATACATACTAAATCATCTTTTATCGTCTCTGGGACATCCTGTCTTAGGATTACCTCCGATAAACCGACGATGGTATTCATTGGCGTCCGTATTTCATGGGAAAGGTTGGCTAAGAATTCACTCTTTGCCGCATTGGCCTCTTTGGCGTCCTTAATGGCTGCCTTTAGTTTCGCACGATCCATTTCCTCTTCGTGGATATCCTGAACGATATAAACGATGCGGCTCTGATCCTTTTTAAAGAAAAAATATTCAATCAACTTCCAGCGTTTCCCACGACGCTCTTTTAGATTGATTTTGATTCGCACCTGTTTTTCTTCCTGAATCCGCGGTACGATTTCATCCAAGCTCAGTAACCTGAGATTTTGATTCGCATCCCCATCTTTCTCCCGCTTGAGCAAAAACCGTTCCAAAGCATCCTGGTAATCACCCTCATAGCGTTTTTTCCCCCAGGCATGGGGATTGCATGGAAAAAATTGGTAATAACCGGTCTGAGTGTCAATTACGCCCAATGCATCATTTTTATTGTACACAGTAAAGTCGCAGAGTTCATGTAATAACGAGTTTTCATTTTCCAGAGACTCGATTCCCTGCTGCTTTTTTGTAATATCAGTAAAAACCCCCTCCATAATCCGCGCGCCGTCAACTTGTCCGATCACCTCGCTGGAAGCCAAACACCAGCCGATACTGCCATCCCGGCGATAATAACGATGCTCTAAATCATGCAGGATGGAATCACCGCCTTGAAAGTAACCAGACATCCGTAATAAATCATCCTGATGAATAATTTTAAAAAGATTATCCGGTATGGTCCCTTCCTGATCATAACCTAATATCTTTTTAGCTTTTTCATTGAGCGTAATGATTCGCCCATCATCAAAATAGACGATAATACCACAGATTCCAGAACGGAAAAGAATGCTCTCCGTCAGGTTCTTGTTAATTTCTTCAATCCTCATATTAATTCATGCCTAATTTCTGCATATAAGCCTTCACCTCTTGCGTATAAGTCCTCCCAATGGGAACGGATGCACCATTTTTTAAAAAAAGTAGGTTCCCATCCTTACGTACTATGTTTGATATTTTGACGATAAAAGACCGATGAACCCGATAGCACGCGTAAGGTTCCAACTGTTCTTGCAATTCTGCCAGGGACATATAAAAACCGAAGGTCTCATCATCCCCATAATAAATTGTCACCTTTTTTTGCCTGATTTCAAAATAATAAATGCTATCCACATCAATATTTCGAAATTCGCCATTCCCCTTCAAAAGTAAATAGCGTTTTTTTCTTCGGCTGATTTTCTCGACGACTTCTAAAAAAACGGCTTCAAACCGTTTTCGATTCGTTTGGTCTTTTAACAGGTACTGGTACGCTTGTACGCCATATCCATCCAGCGCTGCTTCGGGATGCCCTGTTAGAAAAATGATTTCCCCTTTATACCCGACAGTCTCCCGCAATTCATTGGCCACTTCCACCCCATTCTTTTTCGGCATTTCAATATCCAAATAGATGAGATCAATTGGATTATCATCTAAATCCAAATAAAACAATAAATCATTTCCATTATGAAAGGGCATTACTTCTGCGGGAACCCCATGTTTTTGTGCGAGCTGGTTGATTAAATACTCATAATACTGCAATGTGGTCTGACTATCTTCACAAATAGCAATCCGCATCTTTTAGATACCTCCTTTTCTTACGCATTCCTTAATTTTAGTATATTCACTTCCTTCTTCTTTGTCAATTAAGTTATCCTTAAATTATGCTATTCCCAAATGAATTAACGCAAACACCCAAAGATGCAATGGATATGCCAAGTAGAAAAACCATTTAGAAAATGCATTCTTCGGACCCGATTTTCCATTGTACAGTGCAATAAAAGGAATGACCCAAAACTGCATCCAATCACTATTTACAATAAAAAGCATGTCTATCTGGGAAAGATCCTGCGAAAAGTACAGTGTTGCCATCAGCAAAGAAAAGGTAATGATTATACAATACATCCACCCACGATGTGCTCTTAGAAAATAAAATATTAGCATCATTGGCAGCATTTGTATTGCTCCTTTAAAAATTGGTAAAGCTATTCCTCCCAATAAACCAACGAGCAATAATATCATCGATAGCGCATAAAACATACATTGCCTTAGTCCATTATTATGGCGGCCTGTATCAATACACCAAATAATGGAAAATCCCAAAGCCAGCGTCAGGATAATTGTATGGCCAATCAGCGAGGTTCCCGTAATTTTAGAAAAAAAGATATTTCCAATCGTAACAAAGATTCCAAATCCCCATAAACGGAAAGCATACCTAGTTCTATTTTTAGTGTAATGAAAACCCTCAACAACTTTTTATTGACTGTCTTAGAGCTTAAAATGATTGCCTCTTGCCTTACTGCGTACAAAATGGAAAACCCTCGTACGATTTGCACGAGGGTTTCCATTTATAAACTTAATTTAGGAAGAAAAGAAAACCTATTTTAAATCCGCGTCAACTTGAGTAAATGTATAGGTCAGCGTATCTTTATACTGCCCCTTGGTACTGGCGTTTCCCGTATACGTCGCTGTACCAGACACCTTCTTTTCCTGGCCGGCACCGATTCCTAGTGGAGCCGTAACCTCCTTTTCGTCTGTTCCTGCAGTAAAGGCAGCATCATTACCCGTCATATTTACTTCGTACTTCGCCCCACTACTTCCAACCGGCCCAGACATCTGGAATCCACCCGCAGACTTAACCTTTGTAGTAACCTTCAACTTGGCAAAGTCATCCAGTGAGAACCCACCAACTCCGACAATCTCAATATCTGCTGCGGCTGTTTTCGAGGCATCGGTAAACGTAATGGCCGTGGGGATAATGGTACCATATCTGCCATTTCCATTGACATCAATAACCGCCCGATTCTCGTAGACAACCGGTGTTTGATTTTCTGCCGCGTGAACAGGTGCCATCATTGATAATGCACCAGATGCTAAAATTGTTGCCAACGCTATAGTTCCGACCATTTTTTTTGCTAATAACATATTTATTCCTCCAAATTGTTTTTTGTTTTCTCTGTGTATGAAATCTCACATTCGTTTTCTAAATACCAATTTCTATTTAATCTATACCATTTTAAGAAACACTTTTATGCCTCGATCATATATTCACCTCCCGTTTCTTATTATAAGTATATTTAATGACACAGATGTGCTTTTAAATATTATTGAAATTGAAAAATTAATTCATGTGGCTTCATTCAACTACATTCAATTTTACTTCAACATCTGATCCATTATAATTTGTCTTCTGATCCTCTAAATCGACAGATTGGAATTTCAGCACTACATTATAGGTCCCCACCTCATTGAATGTCTTTGATAGCTTAATGGGAGATATTCCCTGTCCCGGGGGTACCAATCGGCTTTGATATAGGACATCACCATTATCTCTTTCTATAATTTCAAATTTAAAGAAACAGGGATTCCCTTCCGGATTGAACAATACACTTTCAATGGTATCGCTCCCTTTTTTCATCGTCCATTCACCATAGCCAGGAATCAGTATTTTTGACTGGCCGATGTTCTCCGGCCGTTTTAATGAAGACTCATAATTCCCCGCATTCGGATCAATATCGATACTGCGGTTTTGGAGAGCAAACCATACTCCACACGCGAGCATTATAAGTAATAAGGCAACCGCCACAATAATAAACTTCTTCTTTTCATTTAACATGAACTACACTCCCCTATTTTTTACTTCTTGAATATTTTTCTTTTGCCTAGAAATACAACCGTCGAGATTGCTAAAAATGCCAGTATAACTGTTGATTCCCTTTGACCGAGAAATCCTGTGATACCGGTTCGAACACTTGATTGATTACTATTAAACACAATCAATAAGTGCTGTGGCTTTTCTTGCCCCTTAATAATAACCCGATCATTTGCAATGCTATTGGTAATGTCTTTATCATCCAGGGTAATGGATTTTATGCCATCCCCCTTATCCGGATATAATTTAAAAGACGCTTCTTCATCCACTTTCAACAAGTACACCTTCTGTGAACGCCGCAGGATATCATCCTCAGAACCATCCTTGCAACAAATCTCACCGTCGCCACGGACTTCTACCGATAGGGCATACGCATCACTTTCCTCTTTTACATAAGAAACCGGTATGCCTATTTCACTTTGGGCATGCCCCATGATGATGGCCAGCGAAGCGATACATATAAAGCTTAAGCCGGTTAACACAAGGATCCCCAAAACAATTACCCACCTTATCTTCACCCGTTTTCCTCCTTTTTAATTTCTATCCAAATAAAACGTAACATTTCCGGTCCATCTACCCTTGGAGTAATCTGCCTGGGTACTGGATGCCGAGAAATTAATTATTTTGCCATTTCCTTGCCCATTCGTATTTCTTATTTCACCAATGCTGAGTTTATTATCCGTTTGTTCCGTCGACCCATCAGCTGAAGTATTTACCTCTACCTGATTTGTCACATCCGATTCCTTTACAAGATTAAAGGTCTTATCAACAGACAAATTATAGACAACATCCGTAGCATTTTGATAATTTGCAAAGAAAATTTCATCTGTTGCCGCCAGCATCCCTGGTTCACTTCTTTTTAACTCAATGGATTTAGGGATGACGATAAAGCCAGACGCCCCATTTTCTTCGGTTCGATCTTTGGTATTATAACTCCATGAATTTTTTTGAACTCTTAAAAGAAAGCTTTGGTCTGCCTCGCCGTCTCCTGACCCTAGGCTAAGTGAACACATGTACGTTTTCGGTACTGGATTACTGTAATCTAAGGTGCTGCAATCCACAGTTACATCAGCGAGTTCAAGTGATTCACCACCTTTATCAATGATGCCTTTAACCTCCAGCTGTTTCTTAATCTCATTTTTTACTCCTTGTTCCCCCAAATAAGCGATTTGTGTTTCCGATAAGTTAAGCGTTATATCATTTGTTAAAATAAAGGTACTCTCATCCGTGCTGTGGGTTACAAACTCTGCTACAAACAGTTTTCCATAGGCGGTCGTTTTTAACGCATCCTCTTCCTCGGTAATCTGTTTTTCTCGACGACTGTCTTTTACTGTAAATTCATAGCCATATACGGCCATACCATTATTTAATGCCTCAAAATCATGCTGGCTTGAATCGGCCCATTTTTGTGTTGCAAAATTATATACTCGATACTTTTCTTCTATACATTTCAAACCGCTCGCTGTTGACGATTCTGAAAGCCTATGAAAATTAACATCATCATAGCACCGAGCCAATCCTAAATTATCTTTCGCATAACCTGCTGGCAAACTTGTATCCATATCATTCCAGACCAAATTTTTTCCCTTTGCTATCGGGTGAGTAATAACTGCCATTGTCTGTGTCAATGGCGTATTGCCAATAATATTTCCACCCTCAAAAGAAGCAATAAAGGTTAATAATGGCAGCTTCTGATCCAGTGCCTGAGTGATGTCCAATGATACGGACTCTGGGATAATTACCTTTAAATTGATATTGCACGATGTGTTACTATCCCCAGGAATAACCCCTGTGAATGTCCTTTCAGCGATAGTCTGACCATTCCCCTTCTCTGGCAGCTGATCAGAGTAATCCTGACCACGAACCAATACTGAGGTTATATCACACCAGGTATCTCCAATCTTCAAATCATTAACTTTAAATTGTCCAGTAATATCAACGCCAGTCGGAATCAGATTAACATATTTCAACTCCAATTCAGCTTCTTTTCCAGGGCGGATATACTTATCAACTGACCCATCATAAGTACTGGGAATATCTATATAACCTTCACCATTTTTAAACCGTACATATTCAACACTCACCCCTAAGGGATAATTCACTACACCTTCTGACGAAATCGTTAATGATACTTCGTTATTTTGGGCATTCCGATATTTCGTTGCAATACTAACACTCTTATCAGCCTTTATTGTCACTGCACTAATCTGATCAGCACCTATCTTTCCACCATCTGGCAGTGCAACTACCTCGAAAGCGCCATTAGCATTATTTTTAAATTCTGTGGTAGTCTCATTTTCATATTTAATACAAATGGGTGATAGCTTCAAGTCAGCGTTGATAACAATTTGGGATGGGAGTGTAACCGTTTTGAGATCGCTATTTACCACTGCATCAGGAAAATCTACGAATCCAGGAACCACTTTCCCTTCATTCATTTTAGGCACCATTTCTTCAATACTTATTTTTCCATCGATATTGGGCAGCTGAACGATTTGTCTGGTTTTAGTATCGCCCACACGTCCCCAGGCATCAGTCACATCATATTTTGCTTCCCAAACACCTGGTGTTGTGTTACTTGCTGGTCCGTTGGTTACGCCAAAGGTTGTTTTTCCATCTTTCTTTGTTATCTTGAACCCTCCACCAACATACTCCCCAGCCATATCGCGGTCATCCTTAAATTCTATTCCGTTGTAATAGGGATGAAGAATTTCTTCCTGTCCTGCTATGGTTCCCCATGTCGCTTGGTTGTATTTTCCGTACAAGGGTGTTTCATTCCCGGAAATCGTCGGCTTTTCATTGTAAATTTCTTTAAATCCATTCGCTGTCAGTTCATAAATCGAATTATTCCCTTTTTCCCCTCCAACAACTTCAGCAAGCGGATCTTTACCTTCACTATCCCCAAGTTGGAACTTACCTTCCGGACAAAGAATTTGAATCATATCTCCTTCTGCAAAATTGTATTCTTCAATTTTCTTATAATCATCAAGTGCAACATTATCTGTTCCCAACACCTCCATCAGTTTGTCTTTCTTATTCACCTCATTCACTTGTGTCAGCGGTGTCCCTTTTTTTATAGCAAAGATGGTATAGTAAGGTCTATTGATGAAATAATTGTGATACATGATACCCACACGTACATCGCAACTCTTGATTTTGAACGTTGTAGTATCTAAAATCAACTTCGATTTTTCATATTTCCCCCCGTATGCAAGACCATTCAAAGTCATTGACTGCGGGTATGCCTTTGCTTTTGTCATTTCACCAGTCGCAGAAATATGTATAACGAGCTTTTGTTGTGTCTTCTTGTCGTTATAGAAAATCTTTATGCTTTTATCCTTTAGAATGTGTGCCCTTTCAATTTCATCGGCTTCAACTTTACTGTTATCTGGCAATTGAACTTCTGAGAAAGTCCCATCTGTTTTATTGATAAATTTCGTTGATTTGCCACTATTATAAACAACATCAGCCATCGGTTTACTCGTATCAGCATTAATGACAACGCCAGA
>NZ_FNOU01000014.1 GCF_900107125.1 Eubacterium barkeri | reverse complement strand
TCATAGATGAAGTCGAAGCTGATGGCTTCATCCACTAACCTTAGAATATGGTCCCTTGGTACGATGGTATCCATGGTGATGATCTGAGATTGTTCTCGTATGTTTTTTTCCCGTTTCGTCAGCATCTTTTTTTCCTCCGCTTTTGATGTTTTTATTATATCACGGATGACGTTCTCGCTTCTCTTCCAATCGAAAAAAAGCCATAGAAACTTTATGGGTTTCCATGGCTTTGTCGACAGTCTGAGGACCATTGATATCTGCGGATATCAATGGTCCTTTTAAAATTATACACTTTCTTCGGTAATCTTTGTTACTTCTTCAGTTTTGGTCTCCCGAAGCTTAGCCTGGGGATTAACGTAGTTTCCACTTTTGCGATCGTCGGTTCCGATTTCTTCCTCTTCTTCGAGTAAGGGATTATCATAAAGCACGCCTTCTTTTTCTTTCATGGCCTTCAACCTCGCTTTCTTAGTGTGTAACATTGCATAAAATGATGTTACGGTTTCATTATATTGAGGGAGGATAAGTTTGTCAATTCGTCGCCGCAAAAATATGCTTTCATTAAGTATTCAGGTTATTATCATTAAAAGGATATTTTACTAAAAAAGAGCTAAAAAAGCCGGCGATAACTGCCGGCTTTTTTAGCCAAAGGGGAAGGAAGATGGTGCTTATTCCGTTTCGTTCATTTCACATTTGCAAGTATTTTTAGTCACTTCATCCTTTTTAGTGTCACGGAGCTTTGCCTGGGGATTCACATAATTACCGCTTTTACGTTCATCCGTCCCGATTTCTTCACGTTCATCCGTTAATGGGTTTTTATAGGTGGTACCAGTTGCTTCTTTCATCATAATTTACCTCGATTCTTTATTTGTAACTTTATAAGTTACTGTTTATGTTTGTATTATACAGAGATTTGTAAGAACTGTCAAGGGGCTTAAGGAAAAATTATATTTCGGTGCATGAAGCATTGAGGGATCCTGCTTCAACTGGAGTTTTTGGTGGAACAAAACAAGGCTTTGTGATATGATAAAAATATTGAAAAATAAATGAACGCATAGTAGTTAGAGGAGAGAAAAATGCTAGATATCAAACGGATTCGTGATCATGCCGAAGCTGTAACTGCTGGCCTCTGTAGCCGCGGTGGTGAATACACAGTTGCACCTGTATTGGAATTGGATGAAAAACGCCGGGAAATCCTTGGGCGCGTTGAGGAGTTAAAAGCCCAGAAAAACGCAGTTTCCAAGGAAATCCCTAAGATGAAAATGGAGGGGAAGGACCTCACACCTCTCTTCCAGGAAATGAAAGAAGTCTCGGATAAAATTAAGGCTGATGATGAACAGCTGGCCATCATTGATGGGGAAATCCGGAAGGCACTGCTCAACCTGCCCAATGTGCCTAACCCAGAGGTAGCCGTGGGGCTTGATGATAGTCAGAACAAGGAAATTCGAAAATGGGGCGAACCCCGGGTATTCGACTTTGAGCCCAAAGCTCATTGGGATTTAGGAACGGATTTAGATATCCTGGATTTTGAGCGGGCCGCTAAAATTACCGGAGCTCGTTTTTCCATGTTCAAAGGACTGGGTGCTAAGCTGGAACGTGCCATCATTAATTTCATGCTGTACATGCACACCGAGGACCATGGCTATACAGAAGTTTCTCCCCCCTTTATGGTGAATCGAGCCAGTATGACCGGCACCGGACAGCTTCCGAAGTTTGAAGAGGACGCCTTCCATTTAGAACGGGAAGATTTCTTCCTGGTGCCCACCGCGGAAGTTCCAGTGACCAATATTTACCGGGATGAAATTTTAGATGTCGGGGACCTTCCCATTAAGTTTACGGCCTACACACCCTGCTTCCGGGAAGAGGCGGGTTCTGCCGGTCGGGATACCAGGGGATTGATTCGTAACCATCAGTTTGATAAAGTGGAAATGGTGAAATTTGCCCATCCTGATCATTCTTATGATGAGCTGGAAAGCTTAACCGCTGATGCGGAAGCGATCCTCCAGGCATTGGAAATCCCTTATCGGGTGGTGGAGCTTTGCACGGGGGACTTAGGATTTTCCTCAGCAAAGACCTACGATATCGAAGTGTGGATGCCCAGCTACAACCGTTATGTGGAAATATCCTCCTGTTCGAATTTTGAGGATTATCAGGCACGGCGGGCGAATATTCGCTTCCGGGATCCCATGACCAAAAAGACCCGCTTTGTCCATACCTTAAATGGTTCAGGCCTGGCGGTTGGCCGGACCTTTGCGGCGATTCTGGAAAACTGCCAGAACGCGGATGGCTCCATTAATGTGCCCAAAAAGCTCCAGCATTTTCTGGGGAATCGGGAAATTATTGCAAAATAATGAGAGTTTAAACCAAATGGATTAGAATAAGGGGATTGCAGGGAGACGGACCTGCAATCCCCTTTTGTTTATGGGGTAAGGAATGCGTGATTGAGAGAAGGAGGTGGTCAAATGCCACAGCTACCACATATCGGCATGCGAATCATTAAAACGACCATTGCAGTCTTTATGGTCGAAATTATCTTCACGGCCTTCGCTTTTGAGCGATCGCCCTTTTATGTCCTGGTTGCCACCATTATTTGTATTCAGCCCGATGCTGAAAACGAGAAGGATAATGCGATCAAGCGGGTGGTGGCGACGTTGATTGGGGCCTTTACAGGAGCCGTGGTGCTGTTGGTCAAACCCGCAGTACTGGGATGGGGCGGCGGGGCCTATTTTTTGGATGCCCTCAATGCCGGAATGATTTGTCTTACCATCTACCTGGCGGTGCTGCTGAAAAAGGAAAGTACGGCGGCCCTGGCCTGTATGGTCTATTTAGCGATTGCGGTGATGTCCAGGGGAGGGGTACCGGTGGGGGAGTATATTTTCTTTCGCATCCTGGATACCTTCCTGGGGATTGGCGTCGCCTTTGTCGTCAGCCATACCCATCTGCCCTACCACAGACGTCAGGATGCTCTGTTTATAGTGGATTACGACGGCATTGTTAAAACCGGAGATCGACAGGTCAATGTCTTTCACCAAAGGGTCCTTAATCAGTTGGTGGCCCAAGGTGCGCCACTATCCTTGGTGGCCCAGGAGCCGCCGGCCAGCATTGTGGATGATCTTAGTATTTTAAAGCTGAAGCTGCCAGTCATTGCCATGGGGGGAGCGGCTCTTTACGATATTGAGGATAAGCGTTACCTTTATACCATTTCCATCCAACCGGAGCAGGCCAAGCGGGTCCAGGCCTTTTTAACGGATAAGGGCACCCCCTTTTTCACCAATGCCATGGTGGATAAGGTGTTGCTGATTTATTACAATCAATTTAGAAATCAGATCCAAAAAGAGTTTTATGAAGATTTACGTCGCTCCCCTCTGCGCAATTATATTAAAGGGTGTCCAATTGAGGGCTGCGAAATTCTCTATTTTAGTGTACTCGATACACCCAGGCAGATTGATCGCCTCATTGAAGCCCTTTCTGCCCAGGAAGAAGGCTTATGCTATCGGGTTACCCAGGATGTGTATGAGGGCCGGAGCCTTTTGAAGATTATGGATGCCCAGGCCACGCCCCAGGTGATGGTGGAACGTTTGAAAGCAGATTACGGCTATACCCGGAGCCTGACCTTTGGGGTAGAGGGCAATGAATCGGACATTACCCTGCCCCAGGGAGACTTCACCAGTGCCATCCGACAGATTCGACGGATTTATAATGGAATGGGGCGGATGCCCCGGAGTAATGGTTAGAACCCCCTTGGTTTGCAGAGAAATAATATGGTATACTAAAAGCATTCAAAATTGTTGAATTGGAGGAAAATAGAAAATGACAAAAGAGAAACGATTGATATTGATTACCGGGGCGGCGGGGTTCATCGGCTACCATTTAAGTCGGGCGCTGCTTGAGTTGGGGGAAACCATCGTCGGCTATGATAATTTAAATGATTATTATGCGGTGAGCTTGAAGGAGAGCCGACTCAAAAAACTTGCCCCCTATGCAAATTTTACCTTTATCAAGGGGGATCTCGGGGATAAGGTGGCACTGGAAGCCGTCTTTAAAACCTACACCTTCGATATCGTCATTAATCTGGCGGCCCAGGCAGGGGTGCGGTATTCCATCGAAAATCCCGAAGCCTATATCAATAGTAATATTATTGGATTTTTTAATATTTTAGAATGCTGTCGGCACTATCCCGTTAAACATTTGATCTACGCCTCCTCCAGCTCGGTCTACGGGGCTAATAAAAAAATACCCTTTTCCACGGAGGACCCCGTGGATCATCCGGTGAGCCTGTATGCAGCCACCAAGAAAAGCAATGAGCTGTTAGCCTACAGCTACAGCAAGCTTTACGATATTCCAGCCACTGGGCTGCGCTTTTTTACGGTCTATGGCCCCTACGGCCGGCCGGACATGGCGTATTTTTCCTTTACCCAAAACATCTTGGCGGGCCAACCCATTAAGGTCTTTAACCATGGAGATATGTACCGGGATTTTACCTATATTGATGATATTGTGGAAGGGATTATCCGGCTGATTCCCCATACACCCCAGGCAGATGAAAACAATGCCCGTTATAAGGTGTACAATATAGGGAATAATCAGCCGGAAAAGCTGCTGGATTTTATTGGAATTTTAGAGGACTGCATTGGAAAAGAAGCCCAGAAGGAGTTTTATCCCATGCAGCCCGGGGATGTGTATCAGACCTACGCCGATGTCACGGATCTCATGGCGGATGTTGGATTTAAGCCGGAAACCAGCCTGAAGGATGGCTTAGCCCGGTTTTGGACGTGGTTTAAGGCGTACTACGCCTAGACACGAAGGGTCAGGGATACCGGGCAGTGGTCCGAGCCGGTGACCTCGTTATGGATGGCAGCATCCACCAGCAGGTCTGCGGCATTTTCAGAGGCAAAGAAATAATCGATGCGCCAGCCGGCGTTGTTGGCTCTGGCGTTGAAGCGATAGCTCCACCAGGAGTACTTTACCGTATCCGGGTGGAAGTAACGGTAGGTATCGATGTAGCCTTCCCCGAAAAATTTATCCATCCATTCCCGCTCCATGGGGAGGAAGCCCGATCGCTTGGCATTGGACTTGGGATTCTTTAGATCGATTTCCCGGTGGGCCGTATTGACATCACCACAGACGATGACCCGTTTCCCCTGGGCCACCAAGGCGTTCACATCCTTAAGGAAGCATTCATAAAAATCCATCTTAAATTGAAGGCGCTCTTCATCCTTTTGGCCATTGGGAAAATAGATGTTATAGAAGGTGAATTCCGGGTATTCCATAATAATGGTCCGGCCTTCACTATTGAATTGGGGGTCGGATAATCCCGTGGTAATGGATAGGGGATCGCGCTTGTAATAGACGGCAGTGCCGCTGTAGCCCTTGCGTTCAGCCGAATGGAAGAAGCTTTTGTAGCCTTCCAGGTTTAAAAGACCATCGCTGAGCTGACTTTCATCCGCCTTGACCTCTTGCAGGCCAAGTACATCGGGCTGGGTCTCAATGACCCAATCGGTGAATCCTTTTTTTTCTACGGCTCGAATGCCATTGACGTTCCAGGAATAGAGTTTCATTGTTCCTCCTCGACATTGCTAGTAATTTTTTCAAGAATTTGATATACTATTATAACACACTCTCGAATTTTTTGGGGAAGTTAGGAGAAGACCATGAAATATCTCATCGGAATCGATGGTGGGACCACCAAGACGAAAGCCGTTCTCTTTGATTTACAGGGGAAGGAAATCAATAAAATTGCTGTAGACAATGAAATCATCACGAATGGTGACTGCAAGGAAATGGATATGGATAATTTCTGGGAGTCAACAGCGACAGCAGTCGCACTTTTGATGAGCCAGGGACCGGCCATGGCAGAGGAAGTCATTGGGGTGGCCGTTACGGGTCAGGGTGAGGGCCTCTGGGCCATCAATAGCGAGGGCCGGCCAGTGATGAATGCTATTCTGTGGAATGATGGACGGGCCCGGGAAGAGGCTTGGATTATTAACGAAAAAACGCCAGGGGTGGGAAAGCTGGTCCACCGCAACATTGGCTGCCCGGTGGGATCTGGCAGTACACTGGTGTTATTGCGTTGGCTTAAAAAGAACCATTTGCATTTATATCAGCAAACCAAGGCGGTATTTTTTGCAAAGGACTGGCTGCGGTATTGCATGACCGGTCGGATTTTAACGGACTTCTCTGACGGAGGCTCCTCCTTTCTGCGTTTTACCAATGGTGGGGTACCCACCCAGCTGATGACGGTCCTGGGTCTGCCAGAGGCCGTGGATAAGTTCCCTGGGGTTTTGCCAGCGTCTTCGGTGGGAGGCCACATGACCCCGGAGGCGGCGGCTAAAATGGGGCTCCTTCCAGGTATTCCGGTCTTTGTGGGGGCTCTGGATGTGGTGTCCGCATCCCTGGGGGTAGGGGCCTATGATGCCGGGAATATCTCCGTGGTATTAGGGACAACCTGCGCCTCCCTCATCGTCCACGATAAGGAGGGCTGTGACCCTACCCGGTATTGGCGGCATTTCCTGCCCCATGTCTGTGTGGATAAGGCGGTGGAGGTGATGTCCACCTTAAACGGCATGACCAATATCGACTGGGCCCTGAAGGAACTGCTGGGGCGACCAGACTACGCCCTGGCGGATCAGATGGTAGAGATGACAAAACCCGGTGCCGGTGGGGTGGTGTACCATCCCTATTTATCCACCGCCGGGGAACGGATGCCCTTTAATAATGCCAATGCCAAGGCCAGCTTCTTTGGCATTTCGGATGGCACCAGTCGGGAGCAGCTGCTCCGGGCAGTGTACGAATCCATTGCCTTCTCCATACGAGATTGTATGGAAGGGTACAACGGGATTGATAAAATCTTAATTTCCGGCGGCGGGGCCACCAGCGGCATCCTCCCCCGAATCATAGCCGATGTCAATGGCGCCACTGTGGCCGTGTCCAAGGGCAGTGAATTTGCCGCCCGGGGTGCGGTGATGGCAGCCGGAGTCGGTCTGGGGCTGTATGAGAATTTTGAGGATGCGGTTCGTTCCTGTTGTCGTCTGGATAAGATTTATCAGGCCAAGGCCCATCCTGTTTATGACCGAACCTATCAGCTCTACCGGGAGTTGCGGCGGGCCTTTGCTCCCCTTTGGCAGCTGCGTAAAGAATTGTTGGGATAGAACGTAAAAAAGAAAATGCCAGCCAAGGAATGATTTGTTCTTTGGCTGGCATTTTTTATCCCAATTTCTTTTCAAGCATTTCCGGATTGGTGGCATGATCCAGGGCAACGGTTTTAGTAATGCGCCCCTGGGAGACCAGATCCAATAGACTATTATCCATGGAAATCATATTTTCCTGGTTGGCGGAGTAAAGCATACCCTCAATCTGATGAATTTTATTTTCCCGGATCATATTTCGGATTCCCGGATTCAGGGTCATGATTTCAAAGACAGGAATGAGCCGTCCCTTAACATCCGGGATAAGCTGTTGGGAAACCACGGCCCCCAGACACATGGAAAGCTGGACCGCAATCTGGTTTTGCTGATTGGGTGGGAAGACATCAATCACCCGGTCAATGGTATCTGCAGCGCCCAGGGTATGCAGGGTGGACAGGATGAGATGGCCGGTTTCGGCAGCGGTCATGGCGATGTCCATGGTATCAAAATCCCGGAGCTCCCCCAGGAGGATCACATCGGGGCTCTGTCTTAAGGAGGCACGCAGGGCGGTAACGTAATCCACCGTATCGCTGCTGATCTCACGCTGGCTCACAATGCTTTTTTTATGGCTATGAAGATGCTCCAGGGGGTCCTCCAGGGTGATAATGTGCTTGTGTTGGGTTTCGTTGATATGGTTAATCATACAGGCCAAAGTTGTGGATTTGCCGCTGCCAGCTGGACCGGTGATCAGGACCAGACCTTTCCCCATGGTGGTGAGGGCAATAACGGCCTGGGGAATACCCAGGGCTTGGGGATCAGGGAGTTGGAAGCTGATGATGCGCACGACGGCAGCCGCGGAGCCCCGCTGCTTGTAGGCACTGGCCCGAAATCGGGAAATACCCACTAAGGAGAAGGAAAAATCATCGTCACCCGTTGCAAAGAATTGCTCATAATCCCGGTTTTGGGCCAGTCGATAAATACCACGGATAAGGGTTTCGGTATCTTGAGGCAAAAGCTTTTCCTGGGTGATTTGGAGCATTCGGCCATTCACCTTGTAAGTGAGTGGTAACCCAGCAACGATAAAGATGTCCGAGGCCTTATTTTGGGTGGCGTGGTTTAAAATTTGGGAAATATCCATATCAAACCTCATTTCTAGTTCAGGGTAATCACGGGCAGCGTGTTGTCTGGCTGCCAATCATTGGTGGCGATGACCTGCCAGCGGGTAATCTGGTAGGTGGTGCCTTCGGGGGGGAGGGTTAGGCTGATGGCCAAGGCCTGGCCATCGCCCATTTCTTTAGTAAAAGCGATGGTGCGGCTACCGGCATCCCAGATGCACCCCGGGGGGAGAAGATCTGGGAGGGTGGTATCATCCGGAGGAGCCCCTTGGGATAAGGCCTGATCGATTTGGGCCAGGGTTTCTTCGGCCTGGTTTTCGGCCTGGTAATAAGCCGTGGTGGAGTCCAGAACCTTGTCACTCAGTTGTTGATCGGCGTTGGCGCTGGATACGGACAGCACCGCGAAGGTCACCAGGGCCAGGACGGTAAAAATAACGAGGAAGGAGGAGGCGCCGACATTCATCATATGAAAGCTTTTTTTCATCATGGTGTGGTCCCTCCTCTCTCGTTGATGGGGATGTAGCGTTTGACCTGGAGGGTATACAGGCTCTCCTGAGTAGCGGCCTGGGTGACCACGATCTCCCCGGTGATCATGCCTTCAGCCTGGCTTAAAAGGATGCGCATTTGGATGTCGGCATCTGCCGGAGCACAGGTCTGGCCCTGGGTATCGTAGCTGCATTCCACAGCACCCTCGGAAAGTGTGGCCCCCGGGAGATTTTGCAGCAACGCGGCGGCGGCATCTCCAGGGTTGGCCCGGATGATATCCGCAGCACTGCTGGCTTCGTTGACGGCCAGCTGGGTGCGCTGGGTAGTTGTACTGAGGACGTGGGCCTTAACGAAAATCTGGATACAGACCCCGCTGGCAAGGACGAAGAAAAAAATGGCGATGATGAGCTCCATGAGGAAGAGGCTGTTTTTAGATGTGGGGTATCGATGCTTCATGGGAACCTCCTCATGGATTGAATGCAACAAAACGTTGATGGTGTCGCCCGGTTCCATCGGTAATGGAGAGCTCAAGGAGGCCCGTGCCAGCCAGGGTTGGGACAAAGGCATCCACGGGTAGTATTTCCTGTCCGGCCCCAGGGGTAACGGCATCCGAAGCTTTAATGGTTAGCTCTTTCAGGGTCCCCTGCCAGGCGTAAATCAGGGTACGGGTCTGGGTGTCGTCATCCGTGAGACTAAGGGCTTGGGCATCTCCAACCGTTGTGATGGTAATAGGGCCATTGCTGCTGCGGATTTTTTGGGTGACGTAGGTAGTGGCGGTCCGTCCCACATAGTTTTCGTTCATATGGGAGACGGTTTGGCTGTAGACCTTGATGCCAATGAAGATGACAGTAAAGGTACAAAGGACAAAGGTGAAGAACAGGGCTAAAACGAAGAGATAATCCACCACATGTCCCCTGGATTTTTGAATTTTCATGAGGAACCTCCCAGGGGGATGATGGTAATGCCCGGGAAAATATTGGTTCCGTAGGGCGTGTAATCCACCAGATATTTCTTATTGTCGTAACTGAGGCCATAGTGCTCTTCCAAATAGCTCAAGCTTTGGGGGTAGCGCCCCTCCGTGGCGTAGCAGTGGACCACGGCGTGCTGGACGGCGTTTTTCAGGTTCTGTATTTCCTCGGTATTGGAGGCGGATGAAACCTGGAAGATTCCGAGGATAAAGACCCCGGCGATAACGAAGAAAACCACCAGAGTAATCGCTGAATCCTTGAGGATGGATCTGCTTTTTTGAGTTGGATTAAATCGATTTTTCATAGAGCCACCTCCTGGAGGCAAAATGTCCGGATCAGCCAATGGTGCTCATAATACCGAGAAGGGGGAACATAACCGAGAGCAGGATAATGCCGACGATAATCGAGAGGATAGCCACTAAGGTGGGTTCTAAGACAGCGAGCATTCCATTGATAGCGGTGTCCACCTCGTCGTTGTATTGACCGGCAATCCGGTCCATGGCTTTGTCCAGGGTGCCGCTCTTGTGACCGATGGCCAGAATCTTGCCATAGATACCCGAAAAAAGGGCGGCTTCGTGGAGGGCATCTGGAAAACTGCAGCCTTTTGCCATAAGGGTCTGAGCCACCGCGATGTTTTTCTTTAAGGCGGGATTTTCGGTGATGTCCGCCACCAGGCAAAGGCTGTGCTCCCCGTCTAAACCGCTGGCAATGGTCATGGAAAGGCCGCTGGCAAAACGGGCCAGGGCAATTTTTTCATTGAGCTTCCGGGTGAGAAAGAATTTTGAGGCAAAGCGGGCCATGGCGGCCCGACCCCGGGGGACCTTGCATAAATAAAAGATAGTGGCCAGAAGGAGGATGAGGAGGACCACAAAGACCGCGGCGTAGTGGTTCATGGACAGGCCCATTTCCAAGATGGCCCGGGAAAACCCTGTCATTTCAGCTCCGAGCTGGGCAAAGACCTGGGCAAAGACCGGCATAACATTGACCATAAGCACCACCACGATAACAAGCATCATTCCAATCATGATGAGGGGATAGGATATGGCGCTGCGGATCCCTCGGGCGATATCCTCTTCCCGACCGTAATAAAGGATCAGGGCGTCCATGACGGCATCCAGCCGACCAGCAGTTTCCCCTAGACGGACCATGCCAACCATATAGGCGGGGAAGACCTTTGCGGCCTCTAAGGATGGGGCCAACTGGCCGTATTGGCCAAAGGCCTGGTAGAGGTCTGATAAAATTCGCTGGCCTTCTCCCGGCGGCGCATCTTCCAACATGATGGAAAGGCCTTCCAGAATTGAGACACCGGATTTTAGAATCATTGCCATTTGTTCACAGAAGCTGCTGATTTCCACATTACTCAGCATCCGTTGCTGTTTTTTCATCACATTCTCCTCGTTGAGTTCCAATCAATACCTGAATTTGGTGACATAGCGGCTGCCGTCTCCAATGTATTGTTTAACCGAGTCGTTATCATTATTGGCGGCTAGAGTAGGATCCATCAGGGTCCAATCCGCGCCGTCAAATTCAATGACATTTTCCACCCAGCCCTTTTCAGCGGTGTATACGCTGATCCAGGCATGATAGGCACTACCCGCATAACCAATTTCCAGGCGGGTGGGAAGGTTTTGGATCCGTAAGAGTGCCGTCATCAGGGCGGCATAATCGAAACAGATGCCCTTTTGAGTTTCCAGGATGGTATCCAGGTTTGGCAGATAATCGCTGGTGACGCTTTGGGCCAGGGCATCATCATACTGGATTGTGGTGGTAACATAATCGTACACCTGGGTAATGACATCCAAATCGGTATCCGCACCTTCCCCTAGCTGCTGGCTCAGAGGGACCACCGCAGAATCCGCGGTGTACCAAACGTATTGGTTGGGGTAGAGGAAGGGACTGAAGGCATCTTCCAAAGTAACATCCAGGGACTGGGTAAAGGCGGTGGTGTATTCATTGCCTCCGGCATTTTCATAAATGACCAGGGTGTAGGGGCCACTGCCGGCGGTTAGAGGAAAGGTTTCGTAGCCGGCCTGGAGGTCGTAGGTGTACACCCCGCCATCGGGGCCTGTAATCTGCATCTTTGCCTTGGGATTACCGCCGGTGTAATTCACCATGGCGTAGCCCAGGCTGGTATGGGATGCATCAATGGTGACTGTGATATTGCCGTAGACCACCGTGCCGTCTGCCCTGGGGGAAAGGACCGTCGGCGCATTGGTGCGGCTGCCGCCCCCGGTACTGCCACAGCTGCACAGGAGCAGCAACAAGGCGATCAGGCCACATATATAGAAGCATTTTTTTGCTTTGGCCATTGTATAGGTACCATCCAAATCTGTAATATAGTCTCATTATAACATAATTTAAAGAAAAGGAATGAACAAGTGCGTAAAAATGAAGGAACCCTAAAATCCCCGGGAGAACCCCTCTGTGTGACTGAGATGTGACATAGACGCTTTATAATATGGCTAATAATGGGTATAAAAGATTAAAGAATCATGAAGATAGAGAAGGAGCGGAATATGAAGAACACGAAGAAAATCGCCATCACCATCGCGATCATCACCGTCCTGGCATTGTTTGCTGGTACCTACGCAGCATTCTTCACCTCGACGAAAACGACAAAGGAAGTATCCACCGCTAATCTGGGTATTGAAATTGTCCAGACTGGGGATAGGGCTAAGTCTGGGGTGACCGAAATAACGGATGCTAAAAAAGGCAGTGGCTTCCAGTACGCAGGGGTCCCCGGGGATGTGGTGAATGAAACGGTGGCGGTCCAGGCAACCGGCAGTAAGGATGCCTATGTCCGGGTAACCATCAATCGAAGTTGGATCGGGACTGACGGCAAAAAGGACCTGGAGGTTGATCCTTCAGAAATTGGCATTGTCTGCAATAATGGTGACTGGATTATCAAAGAGGATGCCGAGGATCCCGAGGTGGTGGAATGCTACTATAAAAAGGTGCTGCCATCGGGCGCCATCTCCGCTAACGTTATGGATGCCTTTAGCATCCTGGCGGATAAGGTCGGGGAGAACAGCAACAGCTACTCGGGCCTGTCCACCCAAATCACCTTTAAGGCCGATGGTATCCAAACCGTGGCGGCTAAAGATGCTATGCTGTCGGAGTGGGGCATTGTGGCAGAAATTGACAATAACGGACAGATTACCGCTGTGGCAGAACAATAGGAGGTACCGACATGAAAAAACAATGCATACCCTTTATTTTAACGGCTGTATTTCTTTTAGCCACCATGGGAACAGTTCTGGCAGAGGGAGGGCAGGTCATCACCTTCAAGGGAGAAGCTGAAAAATTTGTCCAGTCTGTGGATGGGAATCTTTCGACCGAGGGCTTTATGGATTTACAGCCAGGAGAAGAGCGGACTTTGAATTTAATCTTAAAGAACGATGGCGCCCGGGAGATGAGCTTCTATATGAGTGCTGAAATTCTTGATAATATTGCAGAAAAAACAGCAGATTCCCAGGCGGTATACGATTTTTCCATTGCGAAAAACGGGACCACCTTCTTCTCCACCGTTATCGGTGGAGGCAGTGCTTACAATCAATCCGTCGGCCGGGAATATCTCCAGGAGGATAATGATATTCTCATGGATACCTTAGCGGTGGGAGCCCAGGACAGGGTTACCGTTGCCATTAAATTGGACGGACAATCGGCAGAAAACAGCTATATGGATAAAACTGGGAAAATCCAATTGGTATTCAGCGCAGGATACCCCGTGACCCCGGGGCAATCCATGATTAAGACGGTCACCCAGTACATTACCGGTGAACGGAGCATTGTCAATACGGGTGTGGGAGGTGTCTCCATGGCCGCCATCATTGGTGTGGTTTTAATAATACTGGCGGTGGTCCTCATCGTCAAGCGCCGGAGAAGAGAGGAGTAGCCATGGGATCAATAAAAGTAAACATTAAGAAATCGGCCATGGCCCTGGTGAGCACCCTGCTGGTTCTGCTCCTCGTGGTTTTGGCTTATCCAGTACAGGCGGCGGATGCCAATAAGGAATACGCCATTTCCTTTCGCGGAGGGGAAGGCACCATTCAGGTGGCGGACACGGGAGCCGTGAATGAAAGCTATACGGTGAAGGTACCCTATGAGGGTACTGTGGATTTAAGCATCATCACGGCGCTTCCGCCTACCGGCTATTACTTTACGGGGTGGAGCCCGGAAGTTGAAACAACCGTGACGGAGAAAGCCAATTACGTGGCTCAATATGCCCGGATTATCAATGAAGGCGTCTATCGGGTGCGCTACATGGATCACTATGGCAATGAGTTGGCGACTCAAAGAGCTGCCATTACCAATGTTGGGGTGGATGTGACAGAATACGCGCTCCCCATTGATGGCTACGTGGTGGATGCTGCCTCCAAAACCGTCAACATCGCCACGGCAAAGGGGACCCAGATTGACTTTATCTATACCTCTGAGGCCGAAGCTAATCCCACTGAGGTCATCCAGACAGTGGTACTCCCCGGGGGAACAACCATCGTCACGACTGGTGGTGTAACGGCCGGAACCGTGGGAACGGACGGAACGACAGCAACGACAGCAACCGGTCAGGATGGGCAAAGGACTACGGATAATACCACGAATCAACAGGGGCAGACCACCACCCTGGATGAAAATGATGTGCCTTTAGCGAATCAGGATTTACAAAAAGATAGTGGGGGGGCATCCCCTTGGGTCTATGCAGGGATTGGTGTGATGATCATCTTATCCCTTGGGGGTGCTTTTCTGTTCATCAGAAAGCGTCATCGCAGCTAGAAAAAACACAGCCTGTGTACGTTAGGATTTGAGAACGTACACAGGCTTTTTTTGCGCATTTTATGACCAAATTAGCCCATAAATCCAAGGGGAATTAAGGAAGGTTAAGGTATAATAAATTACATATCTTTGTAAAGAGGAAAAGTGTAATGACGAAAAATAGCTTACGAGTCCAAATGTTCAGCCGATTTATTTTGGAAGGGTTGGGGGGAACACTGGACGAAGACCGCATCCGCTCTGAAATGCTGACCAAGCTTCTAGTCTATATCATCATCCACCGTGATAAAGAAATGACGGTACAGGAAATCTGCGAAAGTTTATGGCCAGATGAAAAGAGCGACAACCCCGCAGGAGCCTTGAAAAATCTCATGTACCGCCTTCGGGCACTCATTAAAAAAACCTGGGGAGACCATGCTTTCATTCTCACCGGGCGTGGTTCTTATGCCTGGAATTCAGAGTACATCCTAGAAGTCGATGCCGAGGATTTCGATCGACTCTGCCAGCGGGCAAAGGCGGCACAGACTAAAAAGGCTGCGGCCGAGGACTATGGCAGTGCCATGGCCTTGTATAAAGGAATGTTTATGCCGAAGCTTGCGGGGGAGCATTGGGTGGCCTCATTATCGACTTACTACCACTCCCAATACCTAGAGGCAGCAAAAAATCGCCTGGGGATTTTAGAGGATTTTGGAGAATATAGCGAGATGGCAGCGTGCTGTCGAGAGGTCTTAAAACTGGACACCCTGGATGAAGACATCCATACCGCCTTTGTAAAAGGACTTATGCTCCAGGGCAAACCCAAATTGGCAATGGAGCAATACAAGCACGCTGAAAATCTTCTCTACGAAAGCCTGGGGATTGCCCCCTCTGAAGAACTGCGCCGGGTATATGAGGATTTGTTGAAACAGACCCACGACCAGGAAATGGACATTGCCGCCATTGAGCGGGATCTGCGTGAGGATGCTGAGTCCGGGGCATTTCTGTGTGAATACGGGGTTTTTAAAAAAACCTACGATTTGGAAATCCGAAGAGCTGGGCGCCTGGGAATTTCCGTTTATATCGGCTTGATCACCGTCATACCCCGGGTTGAAATCCCTGTGGATAGTCCCGTTTATCTGAGTATTATCAGCGATGGGATGGACACTTTGGAGGACGTACTCCTGGGGAGTTTGCGCTCTGGGGATGTTATCTCCCGGTATAGCGGCTCCCAATTTATCGTGCTGTTACCCACCTGCCAGTACGAAACGGCCAAAATGGTCATGGAGCGCATCGAAAGGAATTATTATAATACAAAAAAAAAGCCCAAAACACGCTTAAGCTACAGCTTACAGGAGATGGATACGCTGCCGAGAAAAAGGAACGGCGTGGGCAAAAGTGGCAGCCGGAGGTCTTGAAATGAAGGAACGGCAAATTCCAGATAATTGCGTCCGAATCTGTATAGACGAGCAAAGGGTCGATCGCTTCACTGGGCGACTCGTTGGCATCGCTTTGGAGGAAGCCATTCCCTTTGATGGTATTGGGGAATTTATCATAAAGGTGGATGAGGCCTTTAACCGAATAGGAAAGCCCCAGCCCAGTCAAATCATTCGCAGTTTCAAAGCCGGCATGGGAGCCCCGGTCTCCTACTGTGGCACTCCCCAGCACTTCTATCAATCTTCGGAAATTCTGAATATGTGCGGAAAGGTAAAAACCATTGACCTGATTATGATGACCCGAAAGCATGCCGAATGGCAGGGGGTATTGAAGGCCGTGGATGGTGCCCTGATTGGAACGTTTCAAAATGTTACCGAATGCTTGACACAATTATAGTGACCACCCTTTGATGGGGTGGTCAAAGCGTAGACAAAGTGCCTTAGCGCGGTCAGGGAGAGGATAAAAAAGATTCACCCCGGACCCCAAGCGCTGATGAACAAAGGGAAAGCCCTCAGTCGTCAGTGCGCAAAACCTTCGGTTTTGATCAGGTTTAAGGCGGGTTTGCTTTCTTGATTTGATGGCAACCAAAACGCCTGCCCGCAGGGGCGCCGGGGTTCTCGTATTTTTATCATCACCCTGACCTGGGTTTGTCGACAGTCTGACCACCCTTTGATGGGGTGGTTTTTTATTGGGCTGTGACTCCGATGTGACTAATTCTTGATAAGATTTAAGGAAAATCGAAGGATGCGAAAAAAGCTTAATAAACAATAAAGGATTGGAATGAAAGGGGAAAGTAGATGCGTATTAGAATAGAGACGCCCATCATTAAAGGAATGATTGGATTCGTTCTGCTATTAACAATGTTCATATTTTTTAGTGGAAGGGTCCATGCTGAGGGAAGTGCGGATCTTGTGGAAAACGGTGGATATCGTCCTTATACAGAATGGGCCAATAAAACAACTTCCGGACTCCTGCGGCATCAAATCATCAAGGCTTTTGTAAAAGAGGGGGAAACGGTCTATTTTGGCAGCAGTGTGACAAAATCAGAGTTAGCGGGAGGGGATATTGCCATTAAAGACCCCAATGGGAATACGACGACTTATACCAATACTCAAAGCAAGGGGTATATTGAAACACCTGCCCAGGAATCGACGGGCCCTGCAGCATTAGCCGGGAAGGGGGGATATCCTGCCCACTCCTTTACGGCCACGACCACAGGGGTTTATGTTTTTGAGTTTCATTCCACAAAGAACGAAGTGGGGAACCCAACGAAGGCCCAATACGATGCGGCGTGGACGGAAAATGGTATGTCTGTTGCAGCCTGGGATATTACGGTAACCAATAATGACAATCCTATTTCCGGTCGCGTATATACCGATTATCTATGCTTAAATATGGGGGCGAATAATATTCCCCTGAAAAGCCAGGTGTACGTTGTAACTTACGATGGTTATATCTATCAAACAGATTTTAATGGTATGGAACCCTACGGATTCCTATTTTTTGGAAATAATCGCGGATTGTTCAATACAAAAACCCAGCAAACAGCTTACGCTTCAGCCTTTGCAGAAGATATTTCTAAAGCAGAAATGGGAGAATTAGAAGGAAATATGGGGTATTATTCCCCTGCAAAAGAAAATGATGCCTCTAACCGAACCTTTAAGGTGTTTTTTAATGATCCAAGCAAGGATTTGCCAAGGACGGTGCTCCCCACATTAGAAAGTACAGCGATAGTTCAAAAGGGTTCTCTGCGGTTTATGTATGGGGATCAAGAAGGTGTTGGCCGCGTGGGCAAAGGCGGGGATTTTCTGTTTACGATGAATCGCGAGGACGAGGGCTCAAATGCCGGCTCCTATCAAATTGAAATCAACTTTGGGGATAACAATACGGTAGTGTTGTCCGGGGATGCTCAAATCGGTGAAAATCGGGTTCATTGGGATGGTAAGGATGCCAATGGTAATCCTCCGAATAAAGAGACAGACTATACAGCAACACTGATTACAAAGGGGGGAGAATACCATTTCCTGATGTTTGATGTGGAAAACAACCCCAATGGCATAAAAAACAAATTAACGAACGGCAATAATGCAGGGAAAGAATGGGATGTTTATTATAATAATGTGCCCCTGGCAAGTAGTCAAAATAAAAAGTTAGGGGATGGGGAAAGTCAATGGCGCTTTACGGCTGCCAACAGTGAAGAGGGTGCATCCGCATATAAGGATGCCAGAGGAAACAATGCAGCCATTGACTATTGGACCTTTTCGGAAAGCAGCAGAGAGACTGCGGATTTTAAACTTGAAGATAGCTTGGATCAAAATGGCTATATCACGGGTTTCGTTTTTGAGGATGAAAATAGTGATGGCATTTATAATCCATCCGATAATGATGGGTATATTGCCGGCGCGAGTATTTTGATGACCAACGAAAGGGGAGAGGTTGTTGATACACAGGTCACCGGCAATGACGGGACCTATACCTCAAAACTTTTGCCCTACGGCACTTATACCGTTACGGTAACGCCCCCAGAAGGTAAGCCCTATAGGATAACAACGGGAAATGCAGGACAATCCGGGGTTTTAGGGGATGGTACTTTAACCAATAGTGATAGTGTGCGTATGGATGATGTGGGCTATGATTTACCCCGGGGAGCGTTCTCTTTCACAAAGGTCGATGGCGACACGCAGTTGCCTCTGGCCGGGGCAACCTTCACCCTATCCTACACGGACAGCGACGGAACGGAGAAAGAAATCGATACCCAGGTATCGGATGATAGCGGTCAGGTAACCTTTGCTGATATTAAATGGCGTGCAGACGGTTATACGTTACTGGAAAAATACGCACCAGTGGGGTACAAGCCCAGTACGGACAAGTGGAACGTTACAATAGATCATGACGGGACGGTAACGTTGAGTACAATGGATGGCAATCGGGTGACCACCATTGCCAACCAATCAGAAATTCTGACCAAGAAAACGGCGGACTTGCTTAATTGGGATGACCGAACCTATACGTTAAATCTCTATGCCTCATGTCCGGCCAATAGGGATTCAGAAAATAAGGATACTCTGGCAGCACAAAAAATTGTCGATACCATCGATCATCGCTTTGTGGTGGTTGATGCGCAAGGCAATCCATTGGCCGATGGGGCGACAGTCGCTGACGGCACCCTCCATATAACGGATGACAGTACCTATGTGGAGTGGACGAACCAGGAATTGCCCCAGGTTAACGATCCAACCCTGGGGGGATGGACGCGATCGATTATGATAAAAGCAAAAGCCGACTTTATTGGTGGAAATGCCATTACGACAAATACGGTGGAAGCTTATGTTCAGACAGCCATTGGGACAGTGAAATTTCCAGTGCCCAGCGTCAATGTTAAAGCTGAACCACAATTCGATAACCTGGAAGAAACCCGTTTCTGGGGAGATCCTGACACGTTCTCCAACGAAGCATTGATTGATATCCTCTTTAAAAATCGATATAAGGATTACGATGGAGAGCTTTCAGCGGATCGATTGACGGCATACTGGAGTGCTGATGTTGAAGGGGTCTCATCCTCAGATCCCACCGCAATCATTACTGAAATAAACCAAGCAACTCAGTTAAAAGCCGATGAGAATACAATTTTACAGTACCTGCGAATGACTTATAATGCTGGAGATCCAACACAGGCCAGCACAGAGGCGACCCATGAGAAGGTTGCCGGGGATGCCAACGCTGGTTATAGTGTGGATGCGAAAAACAGCGGAAGGACCATTATTGGAAACACCACAAAGCAGGATGATACGGTCCTGAAGGATAAACCTTATGGACTGTATACGCTGCATATTGTGACAGGCCAAATCCAAATCAATAAAACAATTGATACGCAGTATAGTAATATCAGTAAAATAAATGCCAACCAGACGTTTGTATATAAGATCGAACGTTATGAGAAAGCAAGCGATCATACCCCAACGGATACCTTCTATGAAACCATTAGCTTTGATGCCAATAATGGTAGTGTGAAGGCGGATTCCCGGCTGATATCGGGATTGAAAAAGGGTTACTACAAGGTTACCGAAGAGATCGATTGGTCGGCTAAATATGGATTGGAAAGTCATACAACAAAAATGGGGGATAAAGAAACCGCTTTCGATGGAAGGGCTTTCGGTTCTTCCATTCTATCAAAGGAAAAAAATGAAATTGGAAGGGGCTTTGCCATCGGTGAAGTGATCCAAGGGGATGCAAACACTGGACTAAAAACCTTTAGTGGATTAGAGGATGCTCAGTACAGGAACCCAGGGGATACACCGAAAAAATGTATGGATAGCGAAAAATATAATACAGTGGCCTACGGGACGCGAACTCAAGTCAGTTTTGTTAACAAAAATAAAAATTGGAATTGGATTTCTGATACGGCCTCTGCCATTAATGTATTTAAAAAATAATGCATTAAATGGAATTTGTCAAACTAAATAATAAAGAGATAAACGGAACATGCCTGTTTTAAGCCGGTGTGTTCCGTTTTTTGAAAGGTTCCTTAAACTAAACTTATTTGTGACTCTCTTGTGATTCAAATTCATATAATAAAGGAAATAAGAGGATCAGAAAAGAACGAGATGATTGACAAATATGAAATATGAGGGATGATGACATGAGCCGTTTAAGGAACAAGGGAATGGGACCTGCTATTCTTAGAACTATTTTGATGGTTACTGTTTTGATTTTTACGACTATACCCGTAAGGGCAGCGGAATTCACGGGAACCAGTGATTATAAAAATAATAATTTGCACTATATTTATGTGGACGATGCCGCGAAAAATTTTGAGCAGTCACAGGCATATCTGAATCGTCCCTTAGGAATTGCTGGGAATTTTCATATTGTCGCCTTTGGGGATGCGATTTTGAAAGCCGACACGGATGGGAATATATTAGCGGGCAATCTTACGGCAGAGGCTGGTTTCGGAAGCAAAGACTTGAAGGAAGAGGTGTCTTATGCTGGAACGGTCAAAGTCGCCAATACCACTATGGGCGCTCAGGAATCCACTGCGCTGTATGTCGGAAATAACAATACGGTTGATTTAGCGGATACGGGTGATGCTTTCAGGTTGCAGGGGATTAAGCTCGATCGCCCCGGGGTTTTAGGGAAGGACAGCGAAACGGTTAAATATGTCGATTTAGAGTCTCTCTATAAGAATGTGGTGAAGCAATCCACGACATATGAGAACCTCGAAGGGGCCTCGGTGGACTATAAAGCGGATAGGAGTAATCCCGTAATCACTATTGGCGATGCCTCTGGGATCAACACAATGACCATACCTGTCACGGATTTGCAAAATGCGGATGCAGCCTTTAAGGTACAGGGATTTACTCAAGAGGGGACGGGCTGTTTGATCATCAATGTGGATGCAGCCGGTCAGAGCAGTATTACATTGCCACAAATTGAAATGATGGCTGGGGATGTTCCAGTAGGAATTGATGAGACTTCAAATTTTAAGTGGGGGCGGATTTTACTGAATGTGTACGATAGTACGGCTTTAGATGGCCAGTACGCAGGGACCATTCATACGAATAAACCAGTGACGGCTTCCATCCTGGCACCAGCAGCTTCCGTGACGGCGGGGGCCAGTCTTAATGGGAATATCATTGCCCAAAATGTGACGGTCAATGCGGAAACACACCGGATGGATTTTTTAGGAACCCAATCATTGGAAGAAAGCAATGCCAGTGTCAACAGGGTGCAGGAAGCAGAACGTATGGCACTCCAGGCAGCCCCTCCTGTAGAAGCCGTCACCAGTGATGACATGGCGATGAGCATCCAAAGCGCTGAAGTCCAGGATATCAATAAAAGTTTATCCTACAATAAAACCGCCACCGTCAACAGCTGGGACGATCGGACTTATACGATACATTTGGATGCCAGCTCATTAATGACTGAAACGTCAACAGTCACCACGCCATATGATATTGTGCTGGTGCTGGATGTTTCAGGGAGTATGGGGGATACATTCCAGACGTATCAAAAGGTCAGCAGTACATCACTGTCCTATGGAAATGCCTATTTTATTAAAACAGCCAGTGGCATTTATGAACAGGTTTCCCTTGGATGGAGTGATGTTTACTACATCACATATTACGATACGGCCACTTCGAGCTGGGTTCAAAAGCCAGCAAGTGAGGCCGAATTATATAGTCGTCAATATGGTTCATATACAACAAAGATAGCGGCCCTTCGCAGTTCCGCCAAGGCTTTTGTGGATAGTGTTCGAACCAAGAGTCCCGACAGCCGGATTGGTATTGTTACCTTTTCGGGGAGTGCCACTACCAAAATCCGAAGTGATAATAAGTCCCTTTTACGTATTGGAAACCCGGGTTCTTATACACAACTCAATTCTTGGATTGATGGTCTCAATGCCGGGGGTGCAACCAATTCAGCGGCCGGTATGAGTAATGCGAAAACCCTTTTAGAGAATACCGCAGTCTGGGAAAATGTTAATCAGGGATCTGGTCGGGAGAAGATGGTGGTCTTCTTAACGGATGGGGTCCCGACACAGTATAGCTCTTTTGACAATGGGGTTGCCCAGGGGGCCATTAATGCTACTGATAGTATCGTTGCAAACAACAATGCGAGTATTTATTCCCTGGGGGTCTTTGATTCGGCCAATTATTATGGAAGCATTATCCAGGGAAACGTCAATACCCAAGCCACCGTTAAGATGATTGATGACTACATGAAAGGAGTCGCTTCTGATCCCGGTTATTATATGACAGCCGATAGTGTGGATTCTTTAAAATCCTTATTTGACAGCATTACCGTCAATATGGGAAAAAGTATTAATGGTGCGATGGTCTCAGATGTGATTGATCCTCGATTTGAGTTATCTGAGGCAGAAAAACAGCGCCTAATGGCGGATGGTGCCAGTATTACCACCGGAAGTGATGGCTCGACCATTGTGACTTGGAATAATCAAACCATCAAAGCCCAGTCTGGAACGGTCAAAGGATGGTCCAAGGATTTTGTTGTTAAAGCGAAAGCCGATTATATTGGCGGGAATAACATTCCCACCAATGGCAGCCAGTCAAATATTTCCTGTGAGGTTGGAACGGCTTATTTTCCTCAACCAACGGTTAATGTCAAATCAACACTGACCGTGGACAATGCCGAAAAGACAATTTTCTTTGGCGACGATATGACTCTGACCTCGGACAATATGGCAAAGTGTTTGTTTGGGCAAGGCTATAAAAATTATGCGGGTGAGTTGGATCACATTGGGGTAACCTGGTATAAAGATGAAGCCTGCACACAGGCTGTAGACCCTGAAGGCACCATCCATTCGATCAATGGCAAAGATCGGCTGTCCGATTCAGAGATTAGTACAACCTACTATTTAAAAGCATCCTATGATGCCGGTATTTCGACAGAGAGCAGCACGGTCAATACTGGTGGCAATGTCTCTGGTGGGACAACCCATACGGTCCTTGCTTCAAATACTGGAAAATCATTTGTTGGAGATATCCAGCAGGCAGATGCAGCAGAACTCAAAGGAAAGACTTATGGACGCTTTGTGGTACACATTGTACCAGGACAGATTGAACTTCGTAAAAGCATCGACAGCCAGTACACCTCAATTGGAAAACAAAGGGCGAATCAAACCTTTATCTATAAGGTGGAACGCTATGAAAAGGTGACGGATACGAAACCGATGGAAACCTTCTATGAAACCATTAGCTTTGATGCCAATGGCACAAGCAAGTCGGATTCCCGGTTGATTTCAGGCTTGAAGAAAGGGTACTACAAAGTGAGTGAGGAAACACCATGGTCAGCAAAATATACCTTAATGAGCAAAAAACTGGGGGAAAATGCCTTTAATCAAACAGGGGCAGATGCTAGTATGACGGATGGATTGGGCTTCTTCATCGGAGCGAGCAGTGAGAAAGCCAACGCAAATGGTCTCTATACCTTTATGGGGATAGAGGACAGTAAAAACCCGAAGAGCACCACGGGTGCATGGTCAGACACTACAAAATATACGGCCTATGCCAATGGAACCCACACGGTGGTTAGCTTTGTCAATGAAAATAAGAATTGGAACTGGCTCTCTGACACTGCTTCGGCCATTAACGTCTTTAACAAATAGCATAAAATGAACCGAAGAACCGTCGGATTAAAAAAACAGTCGCAGGCCTCTATGGCATGCGGCTGTTTTTTAAACGAGAATTTAGAGGAGACCCTTACGCAAATCGGCGCCATCACCAGCGCACAAGTAAGCGGGTGGCACATCGAAGATCGTCTTAGCGCCATTGGCCCCTTCAGCAGCAAAGCGGGCAACGGCCCGTGCACAGGCGACCAGAACACAGGCGGTAAACTCGGGATTGGAGTCCAGCTTTAAGCTGTATTCTACTACGGCCTTATGCTCATTTTCCCAGCCGGTGGCACCGCTGCGAATGACGAAGCCACCGTGGGGGATTCCTTGATGGTCCCGGGCCAGCTCCTCAGCAGAAATAAAGTGGACGGTCGTGTCGTAATCTGCAAAATAATTGGGCATTCCGACGATTTCAGCTTCAATGGCAGCTTGATCTGCGCCCTCTTCAACAACGACAAAGCATTCCCGGGTGTGTTTCTCCCGGGTGGAAAGTTCAGGATTGGCACCACTGCGCACGGCCTCTAAAGCGGCATCCACAGGGATCGTATACTGACGGGCATCCACCACGCCATCAATACGTCGGATAGCGTCGGAGTGCCCCTGACTGACACCTTTTCCCCAGAAGGTATAGTCCTTGCCTTCTGGAAGGATGGCATTGCCATAAACCCGGTTGAGGGAGAAAAGGCCGGGGTCCCACCCTGCGGAAATAAGGGCAACATGTCCCGCTTCTGTGGCGGCTTCATCCACTGCTGCAAAGTGTTCTGGAATTTTGGCGTGGGTGTCAAAGCTATCCACCACATTGAAGTGTTTGGCAAAATCCGGGGTCTGCTGGGGTAGGTCGGTGGCGCTGCCGCCGCAGAGAATCATGACGTCGATGGTATCCTTAAAAGCCGGAGCATCTTCAATGCTGCGGACCGGGACGCCCTCTGTCAGAATAGTCACCCTTTCCGGGGGACGTCGGGTGAAGATGGCCACAAGCTCCATATCTGGATTTTGGCGGATGGCGCATTCCACGCCCCGCCCCAGGTTCCCGTAGCCCAAAATACCGATTTTTATCATTATGCTTCCTCCTCTTAGTTCAAATTCTATGCCGTAGGATTGGATTCATTATAGCATAAATTTATTCAGTGGTGGAAATGGCCTTAATTTCGACCAGACGAAAATGGCGTAAGGGCTTGAAGAGCAATACGGCAATGACAAGGCCAACCGCTGCCTGGAGGAGATTAAAGGGAATGTTGACCAGTGGAGATAGGGCGTTACCGTACATTATGACCTCTGAAAGGTAATAAATAAGGGCCATGACGATGCTGGCACCAAAGAGAACGGCCATCTGAGTCCCCTTTTTAAGGTTGGGCTGGGTCATTGCCCAGGCGGTGAGCCAAGCCATGGTGCCCTTGGCTAAGATGGTGGGGATGATGTAGATGGCATAACCCGAGAAATAGTCCGCAGAAGCAGCGCCGACACAGGCCGCAAAGGTTCCGAGGATGGGCCCAAGGATATAACCGCAAAGAAAGACAGCGCCATCTCCTAAGTGGATATAGCCATTGGGAATGGGGATTTTGATGATATAAATCATAATGAAGGTGATGGCAATCATCAAGGCAGTGTAGCAGCATTTTTTAGTGTTTATGGTCATGGTGTGGCCTCCTGTGTTTGGTTTGTTTCATTCTATTATACTAAAAAACTGAACCACTGGATGGTTCAGTTTAAAAGTTTTTAATGGGTTCAGTTTATGCTTGTTCTTCGAAAATGGGGCAGGGACCACAAATGGGGAGAATGACCGAAGCGTGGAAGGTTTGACCGTTTCCGTCAAAAAGGGCATTGCCGCCGTAGCTCTCAGCGGTATGGCTGACATTGATGAGTCCCAGCCCGGAGCCAGTGGCTTTAGTACTGTGGAAGGTATTTCCCTGAAGGTTTAAATCACCACTATAGGTATTATCGACGGTAATGATGAGGTTCTCTCCCAGGGTTTGGATGATGGTTTGAATACGGCCTTCACCTGGAGGGAGTTCCATTGTGGCATCCAGGGCATTTTCCAATAAATTCCCCAAAATAATGCACAGCAAGGGATCTGGAATCATGGACATCTCTGGAAGGTTAGCGTGGATTTCAATGGAAACCTGGGCATCCAGCGCTTTACTGCGATAATAATTCAGAAGACTGTCCACCAGTAGATTATGGCACAGTGGAATGAATTCCCGCTGATCAATCATTTCTGTGTAGGACTTTAGGTAATCCTGGACGTGGCGGAGCCGCTCCTGGGCAGTATGGCCATCCTCCTGGGCGGCTAAAGTGGATAAGGCCTGAAGATGATGACGCAGATCGTGGCGGGATTGTCTTGTATCGGCAATAGCTTGACGCAGATCTTTCATTCGTTGGGTTTGAAGGTCCAGCAGAAAGCGGGCCTGTTTTTCCTCCAGAGCTTTTTGGGTTTGTTGCCAGGCGTTTTTAAGGATGCTATAGACATAAACATAAAGGAGCACGATATTCAGAATGATCCCGGACATGGCGAAAAGGCTGAAGGCGTCTAAGGCGGTCAGGGGAAGGAGGAGACCGCCAAAGGATAAAAGGCCAAATTCAATGACACTGGCAAAGGCCAGCCATCCCCAGACCCGGTCTGAAACAGATTCCAGAATAAGGGGGTAGCGTCGGCTAAGGATATAAAACACAAACGGAAAGGTGAAAACCAGCAGCCAAACAGAAATAAGGGAGTTCGTCATGGAAAAAAAATCGCTGTTGGAGCTGATGGTTTGAACAGCACCGGTGCGTTCAATGAGCATGGCCAGGGTCGAAATAACCTGGGAGTAATTGCAGACGACGCCAAAAAAGAAAAGCTTGCGGGACAGGGATTCGTCAAAAAAGGGGAGAAGGGACAGATAGGTTAGAATCATGAAAAAAGCAAAACACATGAATCGGACTTGTTCTGTCGGCATATCACCAAGGAAAACCGGTAAAAAATTAGCGGTAATGGCAAAGAATACCCCAGGAATTAAAACAATGCCCATTAAGGCGAGGACCAAGGGCACCCCGGTCAAACGCAGGCGATTGGAAAATAAGAAGACCAGCAAAAGGATGGAGGGTAAAATCTGTACCCAATACCCCAGACAGGCCGAAAGCAGGACCATCATAGGACGTTTCTCCGTACAATACCTGCCAGATAGTCGGTGTAGCGGTTGGCCACCTCGTTTCGGGATTGACGGCCAACGGTGATTTCCTGACCGTTTTTCAGGGTGATGCGGGTTTTCTGAAAACGGCTGATATAATCCAGATTAACAATATAGCTGCGTTGGGGGACGATGAAACGTTCGGTATCGAGACGATTGGCGAGGTGGTGGATGGCCTCGTAGGTGCGGTAGGACCCCATCGAGGTATAAATAATCGAGGTTTTGTTGTTGGCGGCAATGTATTGGATATCCGATTGAAAAAGGGTTAGTTTTCTCCGATCCACTGTTATTTCCAAAAGAGGATCCCGGCGCTTGGTAGTACGGGCGGCACAGCGGCGGTAGACTTCCCGGAGGGCTTCCTCAGTGATGGGTTTGATCAGATAGTGGACCGCACCCAGATCAATGGCCTCCAGAGCGAATTCTGAGCTGGTGGTTGTAAAGATGATAAAGGCATCAGACCGCTTTGCAATGGCCTGGGCAACGTCAATACCATTTAAATCTGCCATAAAAATATCCAGGAAAATGGCGGTAAAATCCGTATGGTCCAAGTGGGCAAGCAGGGTTTTGCCATCAGGATAAGTGGTCAGGCAAACGGGAAGGCCTAATTCCTTGGAAAGCGTTAAGATGCTCCCTTCCAGCTGGGTCAGATCTAATGGATTATCATCACAAATGGCAATGTTGATCATGATTTTTTCACACACTCCTTATTTTGGTTGCTTTTATTATACCTGAAAAAGCAGAGAGAAGTCCAGATAATGGAAATTTCCCTTGCATTTCATTGGATTCATGTTAGAATATGGAAATAGTAAGCATATAAATGCGTGGAAAAGGACGCAATGGCAAAATGCAGAACAGAGAGGCCGCCCGTATGGTGGAAGGGGGCCCAGGCAGGACCCATTGAGATCACCTTGGAGCAGGATATCTGAACTTGATGAAGTAGGATATCTCGGGCCACCGTTAAATGGAGAATGAGTGAATACGGAGAATGCCGTATTAATGTGGGTGGTACCGCGGTAAAACAAGTCTATTATCGTCCCTTGTACAATACTTTTGTACAAGGGACGTTACTTTTTTGTAGGAGGAAAACGAGTGGCTGTATTTAAAGAATTAAAAACGGCTCCGGTGAAAGAAACCGAAGCGTGTATCGCAAAAAAATGGGAGGATATGGATATCCTTCAGAAGTCCATTGACAATCGTGAGGGTTGTGAAAACTTTGTGTTTTACGAAGGCCCCCCCACGGCCAATGGCCGCCCGGGGATCCACCATGTTATCGCCCGGACCTTAAAGGACTCGGTTTGTAAATACCAGGTAATGAAGGGCAAACGGGTCCTGCGTAAGGCGGGATGGGATACCCACGGCCTGCCGGTGGAAATTGAAGTGGAAAAGCAGCTGGGAATTTCCAGTAAGCCAGAAATCGAGGCTTATGGGATTGCTGAATTTAATAAAAAATGTAAGGATTCGGTGTTTAGCTACGAGGCCCAATGGCGTGAAATGACCAAGCGCATGGGGTATTTTGTGGATTTAGAAAATCCCTATATTACCCTGGATAATGATTATATTGAATCCGTATGGTGGATTCTGAATAAATTTTTTGAAGAAGACTTTATTTATGAAGGGCATAAGATTCTGCCCTATTGCCCCCGCTGTGGCACCGGCTTAGCCTCCCATGAGGTGGCCCAGGGTTATCAGGAAATTAAGACCAATACCGTGGTGGTGGGCTTTAAGCGCTCTGACGCCGATGAATATTTCCTGGTGTGGACCACGACCCCCTGGACTTTAGCGGCCAACGTGGCCCTGGCGGTTAACCCGGCGGCGGACTACATTAAGGCCGTTAGTCATGGTGAAACCTACATCTGTGCCAAGGTACTGGCGGATAGACTGCTGGGTGAGGATTATGAAATTATTGCAGAAATGAAGGGGCGTGATTTAGAGGGGATAGAATACAATCGTCTCATGCCCTTCTCAGATGTCCCCGTCAAGGGCAAAGCCTTTTATGTGACCTGTGCGGATTACGTCACCACCGACGATGGCACCGGGATCGTCCATATCGCCCCGGCCTTTGGGGAGGACGACTACCAGGTGGGCCGGAAGTACGGCCTGCCGGTGCTGCAGCCCGTGGGAGAGGACGGGGCCTACACCGCTACGCCATGGAAGGGCCACTTCGTCATGGAAGAGGGCCTGGATATTGAAATCATTAAATGGTTAAAGGATAAAGGGGTCCTCTTTAAAAAGGAAAAGGTTCTGCATAATTACCCCCATTGCTGGCGCTGTAAGACACCCCTGGTGTACTACGCCAAGCCCAGCTGGTATATTGAAATCACCAAGATTAAGGACCGCCTGATTAAAAACAATGACGGCGTCAACTGGTTCCCGGAATTTGTGGGGGAAAAACGCTTTGGCAACTGGCTGGAAAACCTGAACGACTGGGCGATTTCCCGTAGCCGTTACTGGGGGACACCCCTGCCCATTTGGCGCTGTGATCATGAGGATTGTGATGGCCTGGCCTCTGTGGGCTCCCGGGCAGAGCTGGCAGAGAAGGCCATGGAGGATATTTCTGAGGATATTGAACTCCACCGCCCCTATGTGGATGATGTGCACCTGACCTGCCCCAAATGCGGCGGCCGGATGACCCGGGTGAAGGATGTCATTGACTGCTGGTTCGACTCTGGCTCCATGCCCTTTGCCCAGCAGCACTATCCGTTTTCCCAGCTTAAGGACGGGCAAAATCCCAAGGATGCGGATATCCCCCCCTTACCCGCCGACGCTTTCCCCGCAGACTTTATCTGTGAGGGCATCGACCAGACCCGGGGGTGGTTCTACTCCCTGCTGGCCATTTCTTCCTTTGTCACGGGAAAGGCACCCTATAAGAATGTGCTGGTCAACGATTTGATTTTAGATGCCGAGGGCCAGAAGATGAGTAAGTCCAAGGGAAACACTGTGGACCCCTTCGAGCTCTTTGACGAATACGGCGCAGACGCCCTGCGCTGGTACCTGCTCTATGTATCCCCGGCCTGGACCCCCACCAAGTTTGATGTGGAGGGTCTGAAGGAAGTGCGCAGCAAGTTCTTTAATACCTTAAAGAATACCTACACCTTCTTTGCCCTGTATGCCGATACTGACGGCATCGATCCAAGAACCTTTGATGTGCCGGTGGACCAGCGCCCGGAAATCGACCGGTGGATTTTATCTAAATACAACCGTCTGGTCAAGGAAGTCACCGAGGAAATGGACCACTACGACCTCACCCGAGCGGTGCGTAAAATCCAGTTCTTTGTCAATGAAGATCTGTCCAACTGGTACATCCGTCGCAACCGCCGCCGTTTCTGGGAATCCGGCATGAGTGCGGATAAGCAGGCGGTCTACCGCACCACCTACGAGGTGTTGGAGGGCTTAAGCCGTCTGTGCGCCCCCTATGCGCCCTATATCAGTGAAGAAATTTACTGCGACCTTACCGGAGAGGAATCCGTCCACCTGGCAGATTATCCCGTGGCAGATGCGGCCCTTATTGACGATGCAGTCGAAGGCCCCATGGACCTGGTCCGGGATTTGGTCAGCCTGGGCCGCGGTGCCAGAGAGGATGCTAAAATCAAGGTCCGCCAGCCCCTGTCCGAGGTCATCATCGATGGCAAGTATAAGGACATGCTTAAAAATCTGGTGGGTTTGATGCAGGAAGAGCTGAACATCAAGGAAGTGGTCTTTAAGGATGATTTGGGCGCCTTTATGGATTATACCATCAAGCCAAACTTTAAAGTGGCTGGCCCCATTTTAGGGAAAAACGTGAAGCTCCTGGGCAAGGCCATGGCCACCGTGGATGCTCCGGCCCTGGTGGCCGCCACGGAAGCCGGGGAAAACTTTCCGGTGGATGTGGATGGACAAACCATCGAGGTAACCCTGGAAATGGTGGATGTGCGTATTTCTGCGAAACCTGGCTTCAATGTCCAGACCGAGGGCAACCGCTTCGTTATTTTAGACACCGGGCTGACCCCGGATTTAATTGACGAGGGCCTGGCCCGGGAGCTGGTGTCCAAGGTGCAGCAGATGCGTAAAAACAACGGTTATGAGGTCATGGACCATATCCATATCACCTACAGTGGGGATGATGCTTTAGTGGCGGCCATTACGGCCTATGCCGACTTTGTTAAGCAGGAAACTTTGGCTGAAAGCTTAACGGTGGGCAGCGGCGGTGAAGTCTTTGGATTAAACGGTCATGACGCAACCATTGAAATTACCAAGGCTGATTGTTAAGCCAATCCTCCAATAGAATAATAAACCGACAGAATATTCTTTGTTTTGTCGGTTTTTTTGTAAGATTTGGGAAGTGAAGGTTCACCATTGAAAAAAAGAAAAGAGAGTGATAAAATAAAATAAGTATACATATTTGGCGGGGTCCAGCTGGGGGGAGCGGAGCCCATGTTTCCATGGAGAGTGGAATGAAAATTAAAGAGAAACAAAAAGAGATTTTTAAAATTGAGAGGGATCGAAATTATAAAATCGCTTTAGCGTGTTTGTGTCTGATGGTGGTTTCGCTGATCGTGTTGGTGAGCAATATCATCAATGGACGGACATGGGATACCTCCCTTTGGTCGTTAGCACCATTAATTTTAGATATGATTGCCTTTGCCCTACTACTTATGCGCGTTATTTGTCTCAGAGAAAAAATGGAAGGGCAGATTGAAGATGCCTACTGTGAGGCCATCCGCATGGAGGAATTGCGCAATCAGGTCATCCTTGACGCCATGGACGTTTTATATTTTGAATGGGACCTGGGATGTGCCCAAGTACAGACCTCCACAAAATGGTGGGCGGCTTTAGGATACACCCCCACCCCGGAGATGATTGAAAATGGCAGCATAGTGGTGGACAGCGAGGCCTTGTCTTTCCAGGGGATGGTGATGATGATTCTGGGTGGACAGGAATTTGCTGAGGAGGAATTTCGCTTTATCTACGGGGATGGTCAGCCACATTGGAGTCGAATCCGATTGGTGGGTATTCAGGATGACGGTGGTGAAACCCAAAGAATTATTGGAATTATTAGTGATATTGAGGATCAAAAATGTCGGGAAAATAATTTAGTGGATCACGCCCGGCGGGACCCTTTAACGGGTGCCTTTAATAAAAAAGCGGTACGGGAAGAAATTGAGACCCTCTTATTATTATCTAACTTTCGGCAGGGCTCGTCCCATTGCCTCCTCCTCATTGATATTGATGACTTCAAACAGGTCAATGATCATTTTGGCCATGCCTACGGCGATCAAATCTTAATGGAGTTGGTGAAAAGTCTAACGGAAATTTTTAGAGCCTCAGACATTGTAGGGCGGATCGGCGGCGATGAATTCATTGTATTGATGAAGGAGCTGAGAGAAGCGGATGATGTTACCGCTCGAGCCCGTCATGTTTTGAGACGGGTATCATCCATTCGATTACCGGATGGCAGTCCCCTGGGATGTAGCATTGGGATTGCCTGTTTTCCCAGGGATGGAACGGATTTTGAAACCTTGTACAGCCATGGAGATCAGGCCATGTACCATGCCAAAGAGCTGGGAAAAAATGGCTTTGCCTGCTATGGAGAGGAAGTGCAGAAAAAGACAGTAAGCCAAGTGGATTGAGATTAGAATTGATTGAAGGATATGGAGCAGGAGAATAGGAGACAGAAATGCAATTTGAAAGAAAACTTCAGCTGGCCACGGATTTATACCAGCTGAGTATGGGAAACGTGTATTTAGAAGATGGTAAGAAGGACGAAATCGCCGTATTCGACGTATTCATCCGGAATAATCCCTTTGGTGGCGGCTACACCGTGGCAGCTGGACTTGAACAGGTTATCGAATATATTGAAGGGTTAGCCTTTGAGGAAGAAGATGTTCGGCTTTTAAAGGCGAACCATCCTGAATTCTCCGATGGCTTCATCGACTATTTACGCAGCTTTCGGTTTACCGGTGAGCTCTATGCCGTACCAGAAGGAACGGTTGTCTTTCCCTTTGAGCCCATTATCCGGGTGAAGGCGCCCCTCATTGAGGCTCAGCTTGTAGAGACCACCATTTTGTCCATCATCAATCATCAGACCCTGATCGCCACCAAGGCATCCCGTATCGTCGAGGAAGCCAAGGGCGACCCAGTGATGGAATTTGGACTGCGCCGGGCCCATGGTACCGAGGCCGGGTATTTTGGCGCCCGGGCAGCCGTTATTGGTGGCTGTGCCGGAACCTCGGTGGTGGAAACGGAAGCGATGTTGGGCAAGCCCTCCATGGGAACCATGTCCCACAGCTTTGTCTTAAGTTATGATACGGAGCTTGAATCCTTTTATAAATTTGTAAAATATAATCCCCAGAACGCAGTTTTATTGGTGGATACTTACAATACTTTAGAGCAGGGAATGCCCCATGCCATCCAGGTTTTTAAGGAATGCCTGGCTGATGGCCGAATTACCGGGAATTACGGGATTCGCATTGATTCCGGGGACTTAGCCTACCTCACTGCAGAGGCCAGAAAGATGTTAGATGCGGAGGGCCTTACCGATGCGGTCATTGTTGCTTCCTCCGATTTGGATGAGTATCTCATTAAGGATCTGAAAATTCAGGGGGCGAAGATTAATTCCTGGGGAATTGGGACGAAGCTTATTACTGCCTACGATTGCCCGGCCCTGGGGGGGGTTTACAAGATGGCCCAAATCGATGGAAAGCCTAAAATCAAGATTTCCAACGATCCCTGGAAAATCACCAATCCCGGATATAAGAAAATCTATCGGATTTATGGCAAGAGTAACAACATGGCCCTGGCGGATTTGCTGTGCCTGGGGGATGAGGTTATTGATGAAAATGAACCCTTAACCATTTTCCACCCCATGCATACCTGGAAAAAACGGACCATCACGGATTATTATCTAAAGGAACTCCTGGTCCCTATTTTTGTAGATGGGAAAAAGGTTTATGATGTTCCCACCATTGCCGAGAGTAAGGCTCATTTAGTGGCTGAAAAGAAAACCCTGTGGCCAACCTTTAAACGGATGATCAATCCCCATGTCTATCATGTGGACTTATCAAAATCCCTATGGGAGATGAAGCAGGCACTATTAGATAGTGCAGAGAGTTAATACAGTCAGAAAGAAGGGATAACATGGAGACCTTGCTTTTAGAAATGGATGATGCATCCATTACAGAAAGTCTTAAAAAAGCGGGGGCGCTCATACGCCAGGGTGAAACTGTGGTATTCCCCACGGAAACCGTGTACGGATTGGGGGCCAATGCCTTAGATGGGGAAGCGGTCAAAAAAATATTTTTAGCGAAGGGCCGTCCCGGGGATAATCCTCTCATCGTCCATATTGCGGAGGTGGAGGCCGTGGACGGCTTGGTCGCCCAGGTTCCGGAAAAGGCCAGGGCTCTGATGGATGCTTTTTGGCCTGGGCCCCTGACCCTTATCATGGACCGGGGGGAGATCATCCCAGAGGAAGTCACCGCAGGGCTCTCCACGGTGGCCATACGCCTGCCTTCAGGAGATATTGCCCACCGCCTGATTCAGGAAGCCGGGGTGCCCATTGCCGCACCCTCGGCCAATATTTCCGGACGCCCCAGCCCTACCAAGGGGGAGCACGTTTTAGAAGATATGCTTGGGAAGGTATCGGCCATCCTTATCCGGGAGGATGTGGAGGTGGGCCTGGAATCCACCGTGGTGGATATGACCACTGAGCCACCCACCCTTTTGCGTCCCGGAGGAATCACCGTCCGGGATTTGACGGCGGTTATTGGTGAGGTGGATATTTCTCCCAACATTACAGAAAATATCATTCCCGAGGAGGTCAAATCTCCGGGAATGAAGTACACCCACTACTCCCCGGAAGGCGAGGTTCTTATTGTTAAAGGGACCGATGAAGAACGGGTGGCGAAGATTTCAAGCCATATTAAGGTTCTGGCCAAGAATGGCGATACCAGCATCGGGATTTTGGCCACGGATGAAACCATGGGAAACTATCATAAGGGAATCATCATTTCCCTGGGAAGCCGGGAGGATCCAGGGGAGATGGGCCGAAATCTCTTTGATCGCCTGCGTATTTTTGATGAAATGAAGGTTAAGCATATCTTTGCCGAGGACATTCCGGTGACCAATGACACCCTGGCCATTATCAACCGTCTGTATAAATCCGCAGGATACCAGTTTATTTAAGGTATTTGACCAATACTTACTTTATCAAAGTTTCTAATCTTTGCGCTTTGGAAAAAAGAAGGGGTGTGCTATAATAAGCCCATCAAAGGTTGCGAGGTGTCAAATGAAAATAGCCATTGGATCAGATCACGGCGGATATGAGCTAAAGGAAGTCATCAAGGTTCTGCTGTCTGACGAAGGAATTGAATATATGGACCTGGGTCCTGAGAATGAGGAGTCGGTGGACTACCCCGTTTACGGGCAAAAGGTTGCTGAGGTCGTGGCAGGGGGCCAGGCTGAGCGCGGGATTGCCATTTGTGGAACCGGCGTGGGCATTTCTATCGCCGTCAATAAGATCCCGGGAATTCGGGGATCCCTCTGTACCAACGAATATATGGCTGAAATGACCAGACGCCATAATAATTCCAACGTATTGGTTTTAGGCGGACGGGTGCTGGGAACGGAACTGGCAAAGGCCATTGTGAAGAAATGGCTCTATACCGAATTCGAAGGTGGCCGCCACCAACGCCGTCTGGACGAAATTACGGCGATTGAAGAAAAGTATAATCAGTAAATCAATAGCGTAAAAAGGACGATTGCACAAGAGATCACTCACAGTCGATGTCCGACATATAAATCCATTTTAGGCTCCGCTCCGCGGACAGCTTTGCTGTTCGCGTCAAGTCGACCTTAACTGGTTTTATATGCCGGACATCTGTGGGTGTTTTTTTTTATGCAATCATCCTTTTTCTGTTGAAAAAAATTGACAAATCCTTATTAGGATTCAACGACCTTCAGAATATCCACTGGACAGGCTTTGACACAAATGCCGCAGGCAATACATTTTGAAGGCTTTTCCACATGATCAGCTTTCACAATAAGACCAAAGGGACAGACATCCACACACTTCAAACAGCCCACACAGAGCTTTTTGTTCAGGATGTAGGTTCCTTTTTTATTTTGGGTAATGGCGCCAGCTTCACAGGCTCTGGCGCATTTACCGCATTGCACGCATAGGCTGGGCTTGATGGTGCCGTCGTCCTTTTTGTTAATCTGAATGCAGGCGTATTCTGATACCGGAGCCTTATAAAAGGCTTCGGCACAGGCCAGCTCGCAGCTTAAACAAGACATACAAAGCTCTTTGTTTTCCATTATTAACTTTTTCATTGACAGTCTCCCCTTTTTTGTGATTTGAATTTAAGTCCTAAACATGTACACACAAGTTGCTTGGCTTTATTATACTTTAAATGAAATCATATAACAAGGAGAAAATAGAGAAATTATCGCAGGTTAGGGAATGAAAAAATGCGTTGTGACCATGATGTGACTTGACCTTGTTATTATGGGGGCATAAAACGAAGAAGGACGACAAACCCCAATGAGAAAAGCCTATAATATCTTAACAACAATCATCTTGATACTTTTAGTAGGGTTGGCTGCCATTATGATGCTGCCACGACTCCTTGGGATGACACCTTTGGCCGTACTCAGTGGGAGTATGGAACCCACCTATCATGTGGGAAGTCTGATCTTCGTTAAAGAGGCAGATGCCAATGCGGTGAAGCCGGGTGATCCCATTACCTTTAAAATTAGTGCGGATACCATGGTTACCCACCGGGTCATTGCCATTGATACACAAAATCAATGTTTCTACACGAAGGGAGATGCCAATAACACGCCGGACGGTGGGAGTGTATCCTATGAAAACCTGGTCGGCAAGCCGGCTTTTACCGTTCCAATGCTTGGGTACCTGGCCGTTTACGCCCAAACCCAGCAGGGAATGATCATCCTGATCACCACTATCCTGGTGGTGCTGGTACTTACCTTCGTACCGGATCTTCTATTTAAAGAGGAGACACCAGAGAAGGGAAAGGAGAAAAAGAATGCAGCAGTTCATAAAAAATCTAAGAAATAATAAAAAACAGCTTTTCCTCATGATTGCTGCCATCGCTTTTTTAATGATAGGCGGCACAGTTGCGCTATTAAGCGCTGTCACCGGAACCATGGTAAACGCCTTTGATGGTGGACATGTGAATGTGAGTGTGATTGAGACAGGTGGGGATAAAACCCAGGATTTAGAAAACCCGGGAAACGCTGATGAGAATGTGAATCATTACACAGAAATGACAGCAGACAATCCCACAGTGTCAAAGACCGTTGCCATTAAGAATTTAGATAAACCCGACTATAAAACCGTGGATACCTATGTACGGGTTCGGTTAGTGCCGATTCTTCGATACAACGATGGGACTGAATACGCCGGACAGGTGGTGCCGGTGGATATGGCTGGGAAGGTAAATTACACCTTTGGTACAGATTCTAAATGGGTGGTCGATCATAGCGGTGGGGAAAGCTACTATTATTACACAGAAGCTGTAACACCTGGGAGTACGACTACGAACTTAATTACCGCGGTTACTTATACGGGTAAGCTACCGGAAAATACCCATTTTGAACTCCAGGTTCTCACAGAAGGTATAGCGGCTGGTCAAAAGGATGCCGATGGGAATTCTTCTTTGAAGGGGGCCTGGGGGATTGATGATTTCAGTGGCATGGCAAGTGTGGTAACGTCAGAAACGGCGGTGAATATTGAATAAAAAAAGTTATAAATACTTAGATGTGACAACGGTGTGACAGCTGGGAATTATACTATACATAAGCTTGAGATCGGAATAGGATTTAAAAAAGCATGGACTTTTTAAATATAAAATTCAATCCAAAATGGAGGGTAAAAAAATGAACGTCAAAAAAATGGCAAAGGGAATTACCGTTATTGCCTTACTGGCAATTATCGCAGTGGGTGCAACCTTAGCGTATTTGAGTACAACGACAGATAAGTTGGAAAATAAGTTTACCAGTACTTCAAATATTAAGGGTGAATTAACTGAAACAAACTGGGATAAAGATGCCGCTGCAAAGTATACGCCGGGAGAAGTTTTAGCAAAAAACCCTGTTGTTGATTTAACAGCATCCAATGAGCCGGCATACGTCGCCATGGCCCTTGATTTTAAGGGATTAAATACGACAATGTCCCGAACTGAATTCGCAAAATATTGTACGATTAATGATTTGAACACAACGGACTGGGAATTAATTGCAAAATCGGCCAATGGTTCTGAACTCTATGCATATAAAAGCATTGTAGCTGCGGGTGGCAGTACCAATGCGATTTTCCAAAACATTACCGTTAATGCAGGATTAAAAACTTATACAACGACCCAGTTAGCCACAACAAAAACATATACCTATGAAGATTTAAATTCAAATGGTAAGTTTGATGCGGATGCTGAAACAAAAACGGAAGTAGATAGCAGTACGATTGCAACAAATATCGCAAAAACAGACTATATTGATGCTTTGGGAAATACCATCGCCATTGATAACCTGCCTGCATTCCAGATTGATGCACAGGGTTTTGCGGTACAAAGCGCGGATACGTCTTCAGTGTACAAGGCAGAATTAATTAAACTTGCCAACGCCCAAAGAACGGGCAACGATCTTTTCGTAGCACTTTAATTTTAACTTAAGGGAACAAAGGGAGATCATGAATCTATCCCTTTGTTAAAGAAGGAGCAACCCCATGACAACTACAAAAAAAGCCGCCATACTGATTTCAGCATTGGCCGTGATTGCCATCATTGCTGTTGGCGCCACCTTAGCATACTTTACCGATACCGATGCCAAGCAGAATGTCTTTACCTTAGGTAAAGTATCCGGGACATTAACAGAAGATGGGTCCACCGATGGAACAAAGCGAGAAGATGGTGGCCGGGATTATACAAGCATTACCCCTGGTAAAACCTTGAGCAAGGTTCCCGTCATCACGTTGGATTCGAATTCTCAAAATGCTTACGCCCGGATGAAGATTGAATACACCGGTTTAACAGCACCTCAGATTGCAGAATTTCAAGGGGGGATCACCTTGAATCCTGGATGGGTCTTAGGGTCTGACGGATATTTCTATTACAATACAGTGTTAAAACCTGGGGATACGGCAACCATCTTTAATACGGTTACCATCCCCACAACCTGGGGAAATGAAATGGCTGAAAAATCCTTTAGCATGAATTTAAAGGCTGAATTAATCCAGTCCGATAATTTTACTCCGACTAAAGATACCGCGGGTAATATTACCAGCTGGGGGAACGTCACCATCGAAGCCGCCAAATAACCTGGATGTAAAGAGGAAAAGAATGCAGGACAATACGACAACCATCAAAACAAAGGCCGGACAGACCTTTATCCTGGAAATCCTGAACACCCAAAACAACACCTGGCAGGGAACCGTTCTATGGACACAAACCCAGCAGAAAATCCCCTTTCGCAGTGCGCTAGAGCTGATTCATCTTTTGGATTCTGCGGTAGGAACGGATGAAATACCCAATTCTGTTTTTAAAAAATAAGTTTTCTTGGAAAAGCCATCCTCCGGTCTGGAGGGTGGCTTTCTATTTGCAAATTTTTATTGTATAATAATACCCAACAGCAATGTGAATGGAGAATAGAGAATGGCTGGGAAGTGGCGAGATTTTTTTAAAAAACATGAATGTATAGCGGCACCGGAGGTGCTGGATCAAATCCGTGATGTGGCACGGGAGGCCTTGGCAACAGAAGAAGATGGGAAAGGGGCGTTGAGGCGGATCTTAGATATTCTGGGAACGCCCTGGTTAGAAGCACCACCAGAAGAGGGGATGGAAACGGAAGCTTTAGAAGAAACAGAAACAAAGAAGCCAGCACAGGAAGCCCCGTTGGCAGACGGGGATGTGTTGGCGGAGGCACTGTCATCAGGAGATGAGCCGGCGTTCATTCTGGAGCAGGAACGTGAACCTGTGGGAAGACTGGAAACTGAGGATGAACCACCGGAAGAAGGGGAATTTGAAATCGCTTTCGATGAAGCATTTGATACAGAATTGGAAGAAGAACCGGAGCCCGAGGTGGCCCTGGAACCCATGGATACGGCTTCCTTTGTAGGGAAGCATTTGCTCTATGGCATTGGTCCCAGGGGTGAAGGCAAAGATATCATCACGCTGGCAGAAACCTGGGGGATTCAGGTGGATGAGGCCGCGAATGGCTTAAAGGCAGTGGAGATCTTTTCAGCTTCAGAAGAAGGACGATATGATGGTATCGTGTTGGAAAAGGCGATGTTTCTCATGGATGGGGTAACTGTGGCGAAGTGTATCCGAAAGCTTAAACATGCAGGCAGCCGATCTGTACCCATTATATTGGCCTCGGTAACCGTACCTCTGGGGATGGACCGCATGGAAAATGCAGGGGTTGATGTCTGTATTGGTGAAGGCGCTGAGCGGGAATTGTACGAAGCCTTGAAGGGGGTATGGTAATGGAGAATACAGAGAAAACATCCATGGTGGGGGGCGTTATCGGTCTGACGGTTGAGGGTCTGTCCTGGGGAGCAGTCTTAGCCCGGGCTGGGGTGTCTGCGATGTGTACGGATATGGATGAAGAAATGGTGAGTGGAGCCCTTGAGGGGGAGCTTCCGGGAGAAGAGCCCGGCCTGTCCGAGGCGGTCACTGCACTGACAACTCAGAAGACTTTGGTGTTTGTAAGCCATCCCCGGAGGCTGATTCTTAACTGTCCGGTTATTTTTATCAGTGCCATGGTCCCCATCGGAGAGGACCATCAGCCGAATCTGCGTTTTGTGGAGGCCATTGCCAGACAGGTGGCCAATACAGCCGTGGAGGATCGGGTGCTGGTTATTAAATCGGTGGTGCCCCCAGGCAGCTGTGCCGCAATCCAAGGGATGGTGGATGCTATCTTAGCCGAGGCGGATAAAGCCATTAGGATTCAGGTGGTGTCTATGCCGGATTTATACGCCCGGGGGAATTGGCTTGAGGCAATGGGACGAACTGCGGTGATGCCAGTGGGATGTCCGGGGGAAATTCCTGAGGCCCTGGGCACTATGCTCCACCACCTTTCCGGGGCGAAGAAGCGTATTGCCCACTGCATGCCTGAGGAAGCAGAACTTTCGGCCTATGCCTACAGCGGACTGTTGGCCATTAAGCAGACTTATGGGGATGGGATTACCCGTCTGAGCCAGATGGGGGGAAGTGATCCCCGGAGAATCAAGGCCATTGTAAGGATGCAGGAAAAAACGGGATATGATCCTTTTTCTGAGGCTTTAGGATATGGCGGAAGTTGTATTTCCCAGGAAATAGAAACCCTTCGCCATCTGGCTGGGGAGAAAAAGGCACCCCTGGGACTCCTGGAATCTGTGTCAGGGGATCATAAGCGGATTTTAAGAGCTACAATCAGTCGGATTAAGAAGCAGCTTCGCCGGTCAAAGGCAAAGAAGATTGCAGTTCTGGGGATGGCACCCATTGCCAATACGGATGATCTTCGGGATGCTCCGGCTCTGGTGGTTATTCAGGCCCTGGCGGCAGCGGGGTACCAGTTGCAGCTCTTCACACCCCAGGGTTTAGATCAAGCAAAATGGCGTTTGTTTAGAATCCGGGATGATCTGCTCTTTTGTCTGTCCGTTAAAGAGGCGACCCAGGATGTGGATGCTGTGGTTATTCTGGGGAGATGGAAGGGAATGGAGCGTCTGCTCATGCCCTCCCTGGGGAAACGCATGGAGGGGACCACTTTTATCGACGTGGTCCATGCCTTTGATCAGGACCGAGCCGCTCATTGTGGATTGGAATATTATAATTAAAAGATAGGAGAAAAGCATGAAAGTACGCAAGGCCGTTATACCGGCAGCGGGTTTAGGGACTCGGTTCCTGCCTGTGACAAAATCCGTTCCGAAGGAAATTCTTCCCATTGTGGATAAGCCGACGATCCAGTATATCATCGAGGAAATTGTGGCATCCGGCATTGAAGATATTCTGATTATCACCGGACGGAATAAGGATATTATCATTAATCACTTCGACCATGTACCGGAGCTGGAATTCAATCTCAAGATGAAGGGAAAGGATGCCGAGCTGCGTATGGTGGAGAACATTACGAATATGGCCAATATCTTTACGGTACGCCAGGGGGAAGCCAAGGGTCTGGGACATGCCGTGCTCTGTGCCAAGGAATTCGTTGGGGATGAACCCTTTGCTGTGGTCCTGGGGGACGATATCGTTTATAATGAAGAAAACCCAGCGTTAAAGCAAATGATTAATATCTATGATAAATATCAGGCTTCAGTCATTGGGGTGCAGACGGTTCCGGATGATCAGGTGGATAAATACGGGATTGTTTCTGGAAAGTCTCTGTCGGACTATGTGTATGAAGTGGAAGATCTGGTGGAAAAGCCTCCCATTGATGAAGCACCCTCCAACCTGGCTATCCTGGGCCGATACATCATCTCCCCTGAGATCTTTGAAATTCTGGAGCATACGGGTCGGGGAGCCGGTGGAGAAATCCAGCTGACAGATGGCTTAAAAAAGCTGGCTAAGCGGGAAAAGATGATGGCCTACGATTTTGCCGGACGCCGTTACGACGTGGGGGATAAATTGGGATTTCTGGAAGCTACCGTGGAGTACGGTCTGCGAACCCCTGGATTAGAAGATAAATTCAGAGAATATCTTAAAAATTTGGAGCTTTAAGCGCTTTTCTCTTGTGGCGAAAAAGGGAGTGGGTTATAATGTATGAAACCGAAAAGCAATTACACCAAGGAGGAGAGAAGAATGGACTATCAGACAAATTGTCAGGCATGGAAGGATTTTATGCAATGGGACGCCAACATGTACAAGGAGCTCTCGGTCATTCGGGATGAAAAAGAATTAGAGGATCGATTCTATACGGACTTAGCCTTTGGCACCGCTGGTATGCGTGGAAAAATTGGAATGGGGACCAACCGTATGAATATTTATGTGGTTGCCCGGGCGACCCAGGGATTGGCCCAGTATCTGCTGGCGGCAGACCCCGCCAATGCCGAAAAGGGTGTGGCCATCGCCTATGATTCCAGGAACTTTTCTCCGGAATTTGCCCAGGTAGCGGCTCAAGTATTGGCGGCCAATGGGATTGTGGCGTATCTCTTCGATAGCCTGCGTCCGGTGCCGGTACTGTCCTTTACCGTGCGCCATTTAAAAACTGCTGCGGGGATTGCTGTAACAGCGTCCCATAATCCGAAGATTTATAACGGCTATAAGGTGTACGGCCCAGACGGCGGTCAGATTACTGCGGAGGTAGCTGATGGGGTGGTCGCAGAAATTTCTAAAATTGAGGATTATTTCGGGGTGAAGCTTGCCGCCATTGATGACGAACATATTATTACGGTTGGGCCTGAGGTGGATGATGCTTTTGCTGCCGCTGTTGAGGGGGTAGCCCATGCCAATCCCGGGAGTGATTTAAAGGTGATTTATACCCCACTCCACGGCAGCGGTAATGTGCCTGTGCGTCGGGTGCTGGCAGATCTCGGCTACAAAAATGTGGTGGTGGTCAAAGAGCAGGAACAGCCCGATGGGGATTTCCCAACGGTATCCTACCCCAATCCCGAGGAAAAATCTGTCTTTAACATTGCCATCGCCATGGCGGAAAAAGATGGTGCAGATGTGATTATCGGGACGGACCCGGACTGTGACCGTGTCGGGGTGGTCTGTCGGAAATCCGATGGCGATTATGTGGTTTTCACCGGCAACCAAACCGGGGCCCTGCTGGTGGATTATATGCTTAAAACCCGGGATTATCCGGACAATAAGGCGGTTATCAAAACCATTGTGACCAGTGAAATGGGCGGGGTGATTGCCAGAGCCCAGGGTGCTGCGGTGGTTGATGTCCTCACTGGATTTAAATACATTGGGGAAAAAATGACAGAGTGGAAGGAAAGTGGAGAACAGACCTTCGTCATGGGCTATGAAGAAAGCTACGGCTACCTGGCCGGGGATTATGCCCGGGATAAGGATGCCGTATTAGCCTCGGCCCTGGTGTGTGAAATGGCCCACTACTACAAGCAAAAGGGAATGACCTTATACGAAGCCTTAGAGGATTTATACGCACAGCATGGCTTCTTCCTGGAAAATGTCCAGGCCATTACCCTGGAGGGCATCGAAGGTAAGGTCAAGATTAACACCATTATGGAACAATTCCGGGGGACTCATTTTGATGGCTTTGCCGATGAAAGGCTGGTGGTCTTTAATGATTACCAGACGGGAGAAAGCATCGATTTGGAAACCGGCGTGAAAACACGGATTGATTTACCTAAATCCAATGTTCTGAAATTTGTCTTTGATAAGAATTCCTGGTATGCCCTGCGTCCCTCTGGAACCGAGCCAAAGCTTAAGATTTACTACTCTGTGGTAGGCACCTCCCATGGCGATGCCGAAGCCAAGCTTTCGGTGCTCCAGGAAGCCGTCGCTGCCAATATCCCAAAATAAGAGGAAAATAAAATGATTGTAAAATCTGAAAAAGCAGAAGCTGCCGCAGTCATGATGACTGCCAATGCCATGTGTGCTGCTGCCCGGACTGCACCCAAGGCCCGGGGCATCGATTATATTGAGACTGCCGTTATCACCGATACGGAAAAGGGTGAGCTGGTGGCAGAGATGATGCGATTGGGGGAAGCCCAGGACAAACCCAGCTTTATCCGGGATGGAAAAAATGTCGAATTGAGTGCAGCCGTGGTGCTCATCGGAACCCGGGAAGGGAAACGGGGGCTCAATGAAGCCTGTCAGCTTTGTCATTATGAGGACTGTGCCCAGTGCCAAAAAGCAGACGGGGTCTGTGTGTATGATCCTATGGACCTGGGAATCGCCATCGGTTCTGCGGTATCTGTGGCAGGGGATGCTCGCATCGATAATCGGATTATGTTTTCCATTGGCATGGCAGCAAAATCCCTGGGATACCTGGGAGCAGATGTCACCATGATTATGGGGATTCCCCTTTCAACCAGTGGCAAATCAATTTTCTTTGACCGCTAAGCCCAGGGGCAGCACTAATTTATAGGGTCAAATAAATGATGGCAGATACTGACAAATTATGTTGGTATCTGCTTTTTTATGGTATGATACATAAATGGATGATTCGATGAAAAAGAGTGAAAAAATTTTGGTCAGTGCCTGTCTGGCTGGACAGCCATGCCGCTATGATGGCCGGGCAAATCCCCATCCCCAGATCATCAAATGGGTTCAGGAGGGACGGGGGATTCCCGTGTGCCCAGAACAGGCAGGGGGTCTGTCAACACCCCGCTTGCCATGTGAAATAATGATGGTAAGTGATGGACAAAAAGTGTATAATGTTAAAAATGAAGATTGCACTTTACCCTTTGTTGAGGGCGCCCAATATGCCTTGGCCCTGGCCCGTAAACACGGGTGCCAGAAGGCTGTTTTAAAGGCAAAAAGTCCATCCTGTGGCTATGGGCAGATTTATGACGGTTCTTTTTCCGGGACTTTGGTCAAGGGGAGCGGAATCACCGCGGCGTTGCTTGAAGAAAAGGGCATCACGGTTATGACTGAAGAGAGCTTACCAGAAAAACCACTGAATCAGGAGGCGTTTATGGAAAATAAAATAAAATTAGGTGTGGTATTCGGCGGTCAATCCGGAGAGCATGAGGTTTCCCGGGTATCAGCCTATAATGTACTACAGGTTATTAATACAGCAAAATATGACATCACTTGTATTGGCATTACCAAGCAAGGGGTGTGGATGATTTATAAGGGGCCTTACAGCCGTATTAAAGATGGCTCCTGGGAACAGGATGACGAAAACCTGAAAAAGGAATTTTCCCTGTTTCATGATTCAGAAATCACTGAAATCGATGTTTTTTACCCCATTCTCCACGGCCCCATGGGAGAGGATGGCACCATCCAGGGTGTCTTTGAAATGATGGGCAAGCCCTACGTAGGCTGCGGTGTCCTGGCCTCTTCAGTGGGGATGGACAAGGTCGTCTCTAAAATATTATTTGAATCAGCGGGAATCCCAGTGACACCCTATGTGTGCTTTAAAAAACGACAATGGGATCAGAACCAGGATGCCATCCTGACCAAAATTGAAGAGAAGCTTGGCTATCCGGCCTTTGTCAAACCGGTAAACATGGGCTCCAGTGTTGGCATTAGCAAGGCCCACAACCATGAGGAGCTGGTGGCAGGCATTATCGAAGCCCTGCGCTATGACCAGAAAATTCTGGTGGAAGCCTTTATTGATGGCCGGGAAATTGAATGTGCAGTGCTGGAGGATGGAGGGGTCATTAAGACCACTATTCCCGGTGAAGTTGTCGCCTCCAAGGAATTCTACGATTATGAAGCAAAATATTCGGATGATCAGGATTCAGAAGTGATTATCCCGGCACCGATTTCTGAGGCTTTGTTAAACAAAGTTCGGGAATATGCTGCCATTGCCTTTGAAGCCATCGATGGCTCGGGCTTAAGCCGGGTGGATTTCTTTGTAACCCGGGAATCTGGAGAAATTATCATTAACGAGGTGAATACCCTCCCCGGATTTACGAATATCAGTATGTATCCCAAGATGTGGGAAAATATGGGGATGGATTACGCTGAACTGGTGGAAAAAATCATTTGTTCAGCGGGGCGAAAGCGGGATACGGAGTATACGCTTAGCTAAACAAAAGGAACAGGAGGTGAGTAAGATGATGCCAGAACGACAAAAGGTTTGGCTGTCCATCAAGGGCAATTATGGCAGTGAAGATGTTGTAGGTGATGATGCAGTATTCCTGACTGAAGGAGACTATTACCGTGAACAAGGGGCAACGTGCCTGAGTTATGAGGAATCAGAAATGGCCGGCATGGGTGGAACCACCACCACTGTTCGGGTGAATGGTGATAAGGTATCGGTCATTCGCCTGGGCTCGGTGAACTCGATTATGGAATTTGAGCAAGGTAAGCACAACCTCACCATGTACTCCACACCCTATGGGGATATTTCCATGGGAATTTTCACCAAGGAGATCGATGTGGTCTACAATGACCAGGAAGCTCCTGTGAGTGTCAAAGTTGACTATGATTTGGAGATTAAGGGGATTTCGAATACCAGCAATCGAATTAATATTGAAATCAGTAGTTGTCCGGTTTCATAAAGATAAATAAGCACGGGCAGACAGTGAGTCTGCTCGTGCTTGCTTTTAAGACAAGCGAAGAGATGGAGGATTTGCAAGAAGATGTATATCAGAGAAAAGGTTGAGGAAGAAATAAAAGGGCTCATCCAGAAGGCGGTGGATCAGGCCGTTGCAGCGGGAGACTTTAATGTAGAGGCATTACCGGAAATTCAGTTAGAGGTTCCCCGGGAACGGGAGTATGGAGAGTATTCCACCAATATTGCCATGCAGCTTCCCAAGCTAGCCCGAAAAGCACCGAAATTGATTGCCGAAGCCATTCTGCGCCATATGGATATTGATGATTCCTATGTAGCAGAGGTGGATATTGCCGGTCCGGGCTTCATTAATTTCAAACTGAAGCCAGAATGGCACTATGAAACGGTACTGGAAATCGAAGAAATGCAGGCGGATTACGGGAAGACCCAAGGTCATGCCGGAAAAACCTATAATCTTGAATTTGTTTCGGCCAATCCCACGGGACCCATGCACATGGGAAATGCCCGGGGGGGAGCCATTGGTGATATTCTGGCAGAAATAGCCGCTTGGACGGGCTATAACGTTACCCGGGAATTCTATGTTAATGATGCGGGGAATCAAATTGCAAAATTCGGACAATCCCTGGACGTCCGCTTTAGACAGCTTTTAGGGGAGGATATATCCTTCCCCGAGGATGGCTACCAGGGTAAGGATATCCAGGTGCATATGGAGGAGTATATCGACGCCAAGGGCGGTGCAGAGGCCTGTCGGGTGCTTTTAGAGATGCCGGAGGACGAACGCAGGGCTATCTTTGTGGAATACGCCCTGGAAAAAAACCTTAAAAAAATGCACGAGGATATGAATACTTATGGGGTGGACTACGATGTCTGGTTCTCTGAGCAGAGCCTGTATGACGATGGGGAAATAGAAGCAGCACTTCAGACCCTTAAGGATCGGGGGGCAGTCTATGAAGAGGATGGTGCTGTTTGGTTTAAAACCACGGATTATGGCTGTGAGAAGGACGACGTCCTCATCCGTCAGAACGGTCTGCCCACCTACTTTATGGGGGATATTGCCTACCATTTAAATAAGCTCATTACCCGGGGATTTGACCGCAGTGTCAATGTCTGGGGGGCTGACCACCACGGACACATTGCGAGACTAAAGGCCGCCATGGAAGCCGCCGGGGTCAATCCAGACCGTCTGCACATTGTTATTATGCAGTTAGTGCGCCTAGTGAAGGATGGTGAGCCGGTGCGGATGTCGAAGCGGAAGGGGAAAGCCATCGGCCTGACCGAACTGTTAGATATGGTTGGCGTGGACGCGGCCCGGGTATTCTTTAATCTGCGCTCACCGGACAGCCACTTTGATTTCGATTTAGATCTGGCCATTCAGGAATCCAATGAAAACCCGGTGTTCTATGTGCAGTATGCCCATGCCCGGATTTGCAGCATTCTCCGTCAAATGGAAGGGAATGTGACGGATGCGGCCTCAGCGAACCTAACCCTATTGACGGCCAAGGAAGAAATGGATCTGATGGAAATACTGTCGGATCTGCCGGGTGCCATCATCGTGGCAGAGGATAAAAATGACCCCAGCCGCATCACCCGATACGCCATTGATCTGGCCTCCGCCTTCCACACCTTCTACAACGCCTGCCGCGTTCGGGTAGAGGATGTGGAGCTGATGAAAGCCCGTCTGGCCCTGGTTTTATCCACCCGCCAGGTCCTCAAAAACGTTCTGGGTATTCTTGGGGTAGAAGCTCCGGATCACATGTAGCTTTGCCATGATCACCCAATTTGCAAGAACCGAAAAAATCATTGGCAGCCAGGGAATAAAACACCTCCAGTCCGCCCGGGTGATCCTCTTTGGTGTCGGTGGAGTGGGCTCCTATGTGGCCGAGGCCCTGGTCCGAACCGGTGTCGGTCATATTACCCTTGTGGATAAGGATGTGGTGGATGAAACGAACCTCAACCGGCAGCTTATTGCCTTACACACCACCATTGGAGAGGAAAAGGTGGCTGTCGCGACAGCCCGATACCGGGAAATTAATCCAGAAGTGACGGTTCAGGCGATTTCCGCCTGCGTCCTTCCGGAAAATATCCAGACCTTTGGTCTTGAGAATTACGATTACGCCATCGATGCGGTGGATATGGTGACGGCTAAGCTGGCCATTATTGAAGCATGCCATCAGAAGGGGACACCTGTGATTTCCTGCATGGGGACAGGGAATAAGATGGACCCAAGCCGTTTTGAAGTGGCGATGATTGAAAAAACCAGTGTGTGTCCCTTGGCCAAGGTGATGCGTCGGGAGCTCAAGCTTCGGGGGATTAAAAAGGTCAAGGTCGTCTATTCCCGGGAAGAGCCATCAGTTAAGGTAACGCCCCCGGGAAGTATGAGCTTTGTACCCGGTGCGGCTGGATTACTGATTGCCGCCACTGTTGTGAAGGATTTGCTAGGAATCAATGTGTCCCCAAATTAGGAGATTATGATGTCGAAGACGAACATGGATGCGTATCTGTTCTGTTTGAATTGTGATAAAGATACAGACCATAAAATCGAATATCGGGATGGTCAAATTCATCGAATTACCTGTAGGGAGTGCGGCATGGCCATTCAAATTAATCAAGAGTATATTCAGGCCCATTTTAAAGAAGACTTCGTTGACCGGGTCATGAGTAAGCCTGGACGGATGACCAAGGAAATGCAGGCGGATCTTAATGGCTTTATTAAATCCCTGCCCTACCGGGTGATTACCAAGCCTTACCGGGTGTATAAGGAATGGGAACAGGAAGAAAAGAAAAAATAAGACGTGCCCAGGGAACCACCATCGCGGTGGTTCTTTTTTTACGCATAAATGAAGGGGGCGGATTATACTTGTTCTGAGAGGTTTCTTAATTCATCGTGTTAAGGAAATAACAATGGTCGAATTTTAGTGCAAAATGCAGTATAATACAAACAGATTTAAGAAAACAATCTTTTAATTTTACATTTGAAAAAAAGAGAGGTAAAAAATGATTAATGTCAGTCATAAGCTGAGAAAACGTGAGACTGAGGGAAATCCCATTCAGGTTGGCATTGTGGGGATGGGACAAATGGGAATTACCCTGGTTGGTCAGATTTCCAGGATGAAGGGCATGCGCCCGGCAGTGGTGGTTGACCATAAGCTGGAAGCTGTTAAAGCAGCCTTTGAGCGGGCCGGTTATCGGGAAGGCCAGGATTATGAGCTGGCGGATACGGTGGCAGAGGGGGACCGCATTTTGGCGGAGGGTAAATTTGTGGGAACCCTCAATGATGAATTGGCCACCAAATGTGCCATCCTGGATTGTGCGGTAGATGCCACGGGCGTTCCAGAAGCTGGGGCCAAAATTGCCATGGATGCCATCAACCACGGCAAGCACATCGTCATGCTCAACGTAGAGACAGATGTGTGTATTGGTCATATCCTTTATAAAATGGCCCAGAATGCGGGCGTGGTTTACACGGGCAGTGCTGGGGATGAGCCTGGCGCTGTGATGGAGCTTTTTGATCTGGCCGATTCTTTAGGTTTTGAGGTCCGGGTTGTGGGGAAGGGAAAAAATAATCCGGTTATTCTGGATTGTACCCCGGAATCCGTTAAGGAAATTGCAGCGGTTAAGGGCGCCAGTCCACGGATGATTTGTGCCTTTAAAGATGGTACTAAAACCATGGTGGAAATGGCCGCCATGGCTAACGCCACGGGTTTTATCCCGGATGTGGTGGGGGGCCATGGTGCTGAGAGTGATGCGAAGCATCTGCCCCAGGTACTCAGCCTGAAAAGCGAAGGCGGTGTCCTTAATCGCTATGGGGTGGTGGAATATATCAACGGCGTTGCCCCTGGGGTCTTTGTGATCTGCAGCACCGATGAACCGGATATTATGGCAACTTTGAAATATATTGAAATGGGGGATGGGCCTAATTATGCCCTGTACCGCCCCTTCCACTTAACCAGTGTGGAAACGCCATCCTCCATTGCTAAAGCCGTGATCGATCATGAGCCCACCATTGTGCCCAGCTGCGGCCGCATGGCTGAGGTCGTGACGGTGGCTAAAAAGGATTTGGTTCCGGGTGAAATCTTTGATGGCATCGGGGGATATACGATCCGTGGGACCATTATGGCGGCCACAGAATCCGATGCCATGGGGGCACTGCCCATGGGGCTGGTGGATGCCCAGACAAAGCTGCTTGTGCCCAAGGCGGCTGGAGAAATCATCACCTATGCGGATGTGGAACTGAACCACGATAGCCTGGTGGTTCAGCTAAGAAAGCTCCAGGATCAGCTCATTGATGCATAAGCAAGTGCGAACCCGAATAGAAGGGGATGAAATCAAAAAAAAGGGAGAAATATTGAGGCGGTTATGATAGAATAACAGGGTTGGAAAAGGCATGAGTTGACAATATCTAAAGAAAGCGGGGAGGAAGAACCATGGAAAAGGTTAAGTATTATTCCATCGGCCAAGCGGCAAAGATTTGTAAAATACCCATCCAGACCCTAAGATATTATGATGAAATCAAGTTACTGGTGCCGAGCCTCAGGAAAGAAAAAAGTAATTATCGATACTATAGCGCAAATCAATTGGTAACGGGGTTTATCATACGTCAGTTACGCCTCATTGGTTTAGGACTTAAGGATATAAAGAAAATCGTTGATGAAAATACAGCGACAGAGCTGAAGGTATTGATTGACAGCAAGCTTAACCAGCTGGCTGGGGAGATTGCCGAGCTCCAAAAGATCCACGAGGAAACAGAGATTTTCGCTGCCAGGATTCAAAAAGGAACCGTTTTGTTAGAAGGACAAAAGGGTGAGGGGCAGGATGGCTATGCGCTCCAGGATATCCCGGAAATCTATCTTTATGGAGACCGGAAGGTCATTGAATCCTATAAAAATGAAGAAGTTAATCTCGAGCGATGGATTGCTGTGAATGAAGAAGCCCGGGAAAACAACTTAAAGGTTTGTGGTCCCATCTTCGTAACCTATTATACCGAGCTTTTAGGCCAGCTACTGGCCACAGATTGTGATTTGGAATTCAGTATCCAGGTGGAGCCTGGGGAACGAAATCATAAAAAGATTCACAAGTATGGGGGCTTTACAGCAGCGACGGGTATTCATGTCGGGGATTACGACACCATTTTTAAAACCTATATCGGTTTAAAACGTTGGATTGAGGAAGGTGGCTATGAAGTTGTGGGACCTGCCACTGAGGAGTTTATCATTTCCCCCATTGACATTAATAATAAAGAAGAGCACGTGACGAAAATCATTGTGCCAGTCGAGAAAAAGTAAAACGCGAAGGCCAAGCCAGCAGAGATCGCTGGATTGGTCTTTTTTTCGCGCCACTACGACATGGCATCACTGTAAATGGATGCGGTTCAAGGGAGGGTGTCAGCATTTCAAATCAAACACTCGGGTAGGTGGAGGGATGGGAAGGGATTTTCGAAAAAGGCTATCAATATCAATTTAAGGGGTGTCGTCTTTATTGAAAAGACAAATGTTTGTAATATTGAACAAAAACAACAATTTAAGCAGATATTTCCATGAAAATTACAATTATGTAGCAGGAGAGTTGGGGAAATATCGTTAAAAAATAGTCAAAAAAATTCTTAAAACGAAAAATTAAGGGTTTACTTGCACCCCAATGGATACAATACAATAGATTTATACCAAGTCAGAAAAAATCAAGGAGGGTGTATTATGGGATTTGGTTACATTATGGCAAGTGCCTTAGGTAGTGGCATTGTTTGTGGAATTTGGGCTGGGTTCAGCACATATTTCAGCATTATTGCCCCAACACTCATAGCGGGTTGGGTTGGATTTGTGGGTTGTACCTCGTATTTTACTGCGGGTTGTGGACGTAATGGTTTTATTCGTTCAATGTGTAGTAACTACGCTGGGGTACTCATTGGTTGTACCATCATTTCTTTAAGTGTGATGATCTCCAATGGATGGATTTTCAGTGCCATTTGCACAGGATTCTTTACTTGGGTGATCTGTTTCCTGGCACACATCGATTTAACCAGGGTCGTTCCATGTACGTTCATGGGTGGGTTTTCTGCCTTTGCAACGGGAGGAAACTGGCAGCTGCTCGTTATTTGCTTACTGCTTGGTAATTTGGTTGGTCTGGGAAGTGATTACCTCGGACGCTACATTTATAAGCGGTTTATGCATAAAAAGGATGAAAAAGAAGATTGGGTATTGGCCCAGGTGCTCCCTGATGAGCCAGAACATATTGAGGGTTAGCATTCCATTAAAGTTGATTTTAAATTGAGCGAGAGAGAAAGGATAGTATCAATATGAGTGATGTTTTAAAAAAATCGTATGCGCAAGAAATTGAAAAGGGTTATGATTATCGCCGGGCCATGGAGGAAGCTTCCCGCTGCCTCCTGTGCCATGATGCCCCGTGCAGCAAGGGCTGCCCGGCAGGTACCGATCCTGGTAAATTCATTCGCTCCCTGCGGTTTAGAAATATAAAGGGTGCGGCCGAAACCATCCGTGAAAACAATGCCTTAGCTGGAAGCTGCGCCCAGGTTTGCCCCTATGGCAAGCTTTGTGAAGAAGCCTGCAGCCGCTGTGGCATCGATACGCCCATTAATATTGGGAAAATCCAACGCTTCCTGGTTGAACAGGAAAAAGAACAGGGCATGGAATTTTTAACACCGGCTGCAAAGAATGGCAAAAAAGTGGCCTGTGTCGGGGCTGGTCCTGCCTCCTTAACCTGTGCCAGAGAACTATCGGTATTAGGCTATGATGTCACCGTCTTTGAAGCCAAGGAAAAGGCTGGCGGTGTGTTGTCCTATGGGATCGTACCCTCCCGTTTATCCCAGGAAGTGGTGGACTTCGACATTGAAACCATCGCAAAAACCGGTGTGCACTTCGTCTTTGGCGAAACCGTCGACGGGGCACGGCTGGAAACCCTTAAAAAAGAATATGATGCTGTGTTTATGGGCATCGGCCTGTGGCAGGCGAAAATGGTAGACCTCCCTGGGACAGATTTAGACGGGGTTGTCGGTGCCATTGACTTCCTGGAAAAAGCTAGAACAGGTGTGGTGACAGAATTACCAGAAAACGTATTGGTTATCGGCGGCGGAGATGTGGCCATGGACTGTGTGACGACAGCCAAGCAATTAGGCTCTAAGAATGCGGCCATCGTTTATCGGAGAACCATTGAAGAAGCACCGGCAGACATCGAAGAAGTCAAACTGGTCCAGAGTATGGGGATTCCGATGTTCACCCAGTTTGCACCTGCTGAAATCCTGGGGAAAGATGGCAAGGTCACCTTCCTCAAGGCTACAGGCCGGGATGGTGAATCTGAAATGACTTTAAAGGCAGATATGGTTGTCTTTGCCATTGGTCAAGAGCTGGAAGCTGCCTTTGAAGGGGTCTCCTTTGGGGATGGTGTCTTCGTTGGCGGAGATATGAAAGATGGCAAGGGTGCAACCGTGGTAGAGGCTGTGGCCGACGGTAAGGCTGCTGCAGCTGACATTGTGAATTACCTGGGATAATTAGAGGAAGGAGAACAAATTATGGCATTAACAAAAGATTTATCAATCGACTTTATGGGAGTACATTGTGAAAATCCCTTTTTCCTGTCCTCATCTCCCGTGGGCAGCAACTATGAAATGTGCGCAAAAGCACTCGAAGCAGGCTGGGGTGGGATTTATTACAAGTCCATCTCGGTGTTCATCCCCAATGAATGTTCACCCCGTTTCGATATCGCCACAAAGGAAGGGACTCCTTGGACCGGATTCAAGAACATGGAAATGACCTCCGACAAGCCCAATGAACTTAACTTTGAATATATGCGTCGTTTAAAGGAAGACTATCCCAATAAGGTGATTGTCGCTTCCATCATGGGGAGTTCTGATGAAGAATGGGAATTCCTGGCCAAGGAAGTCACCAAGGCTGGGGTGGATCTCATCGAATGTAACTTCTCCTGTCCTCAGATGACCTCCTCCACCATGGGCTCAGATGTTGGCCAAAACCCTGAATTGGTAAAGCATTATTGCGAGGTCGTTTCCAAGGCCACCGATGTTCCTGTCATTGCTAAAATGACACCGAATATTGGGAATATGGAAATCCCTGCCATTGCCGCCATTGAAGGGGGTGCCAAGGGAATTGCTGCCATTAATACCGTGAAATCCATCACGAATATTGATGTGGATAATATGACCGGGATGCCTGTAGTGAACGGAAAATCTTCGGTTTCTGGTTATTCCGGAGCTGCGGTTAAGCCCATCGCCCTGCGCTTTATTTCTGATATGAAGCACGACCCCATCTTAAAGGATGTACCAATGACCGGTATGGGTGGGATTGAAACCTGGCGGGACTGCCTGGACTTTATCCTTCTGGGATGTGAAAACCTCCAGGTCACCACTGCGATCATGCAGTATGGTTACCGCATTGTCGAGGATATGATTTCTGGCCTTTCCCACTTTATGGAAGACCATGGCTTCGAACGTCTCCAGGATATGGTTGGTCTGGCACTGCCGAACATTGTTGGGGCAGATGATCTTGACCGTTCCTACAAAAGCCTGCCGGTTATTGATGAAGACAAATGTGTGGGCTGTGGCCGCTGCTATGTTTCCTGCTTTGACGGTGGACATCAAGCCATTACCTTTGACGAAGAGACCCGTGTACCAAAAATTCTGGATGATAAATGCGTGGGCTGTCACCTGTGCCTGAATGTCTGTCCTGTGATGGATTGTATCCTGCCAGGTAAGCTGGTCTTAAAGGAAGGCGAAGCCGAGCACGAAATCAAATTAAAGGAACATTATCTCTAAATCGGTTATAATAAAACAGATTCAAATAAAAGAGGTTAACCCATGAAACAATATGATATGCTGATTAAAAATGGGACCATCGTGACGACCACCGATATGGTTAAAGCAGATCTTGCCGTTAAAAACGGCAAGATTGCAGCCATTGGCCAAAATTTGGCAGAAGATGATGCCACTGTGGTCTACGATGTGGAAGGGAAGCTGGTCCTGCCCGGAGCCCTGGATGTCCACACCCATTTGGCAATGCCCTTTGGCGGGACGGTTTCTTCTGATAGTTATTTTTCCGGAACCCGTGCAGCAGCCTGTGGCGGCGTAACCACCATCTTCGATTATCCGGTACAAAAGACCGGAGATACCATCATCGGTTTAGTGAACTCCAAAAAGGAGATGCTGGAAAAGGAAGCTTGTGTGGATTATGCCATGCACTGCTGTATCACCAACTTAAATGATGGGGCGATTCTGGAAGAAATGGAAGAGGCTGTGGCCCAGGGAATTACCAGCTTTAAATGCTTCCTGGTCTATAAAAAAGAAGGGATGATGGTGGATGATGCCACTTTGGCCCGGCTGATGCTTCGAGCTAAGGAGTTGGGTGCGATGATTAACGTCCATGCCGAAAACCCGGATCTTATCGATATGAATGTGGAGAACTTCCTGGCAGAGGGGAAGACCAGCCCCTGGTATCATTACCTCAGCCGTCCGGAATTTGTAGAGGCAGAAGCCGATAAGCGGGCCGTTCATTGGGCACGCCACCTGGAAGCACCGCTGTATATTGTCCATATGGCAGATAAGGAAGGCCTGGAGGCCTGCATTGCAGCAAAAGAAGAAGGGGCGGATGTCTTTGTGGAAACCTGTCCCCAGTATCTGGAATTCACCTGTGATGTGTATAAGCGTGAGGACGGCCGTAACTTTGTGTGCTCCCCACCCATCAAGGGTCAGGAAAGTCAGGATGCTCTGTGGACAGCCCTGCAAAACGGCATGATTGACACTGTGGCCACGGACCACTGCCCCTTCCAAAGCTACGAGAAGGATTGGGGTAAGGATGACTTCACCAAGATTCCCAACGGCTGCTCGGGGATTGAAAATCTCTATCCCTATATGCTTGATGCCGCTGGTTCAGGTAAGCTGAGCTTTGAGCGGGTGGTTGAACTTTGCGCCACTAACCCCGCACGGATTTTTGGCTGTGACAGCAAAGGTTCCTTAACCGTGGGGAAGGATGCAGATATTGTCATTTATGATAAGGATAAGGATTTTACCATCAGTGTGGAGTCCATGCATTCAGACTGCGATCATACCATCTGGGAAGGAAAGCAGCTCCATGGCTATCCGGTAAAGACCTTTGTTCGTGGCAACCTGGTGTATGATGATGGCGAATTCGTCGGTGCCCCTGGCCTCGGAGAATACGTCAAGCGTTCACCGCGGAAATAGTTTAAAGATGAAAGACCCTCCCCCAAAGGGGAGGGATTTTTAGGTTTTAAAATGGGGAAGAACAGAGAGGGATTATGAACGGAAATGATTTGACTCGGGGGGCGGTGGCGCCGCAGCTCATTCGCTATGCGGTGCCGCTCATTGCCATCAATGCGCTCCAGGCTTTGTACAGCATTGTGGATTTGATGATCGTGGGCCAGTTTGTGGGGAGCACTGGGATTGTGGCGGTGACCAATGCTGGTCAGGTGGTGGGGTTTCTATCCCAGATCGCCATTGCCATGACCGTTGGGGGCAATGTACTGGTGGGACGGCATTTTGGCAGTGGACAGGCCGATGAGCGCAAGGCGTCGGCAGGGGCTTTGTGCGTATTCAGCCTGGTACTGGGGGTAGTGTTTACCTTTGGGCTGTATGCCTTGGCCGGTCCCATGATTCGACTTTTGGGGGCCCAGGAATCGGCAGAGGCGGTGGGGTATATCCGGTTATCTGCCATTGGATTTTTGCCCATCTTTGGGTATCATGCCCTGAGTGCCATCCTCCGGGGAGTGGGGGAGTCCAAGGGGCCTTTTTACTGCATTATGGCGGCCTCCGGAGCCAATGTCCTCTTAGATCTTTTATTTGTAGGGGGCTTTGGCTGGGGCGTATACGGTGCGGCCATTGCAACGGTGCTGGCCCAGGGAGTGGCCTTTTTGACCATTCTTTTGGTTTACGCCTTGCCCAAAGGTTCCTTTTATGGCCTGGAGCGGCGATGGCTGGTGTGGGATGGCCCGAGAATTTGGGCCATTATCCGCCTTAGCCTGCCCATTGCCTTCCAGCAGGCCATCATTGCCGTGTCCTGGCTGTATGTCCTTGCCGTGATTAACGGTTACGGTGCGGACGTGGTGGCGGGCTATGGTATCAGTGCGAAAATCCGGGATTTTTGCCAACTCCTGATAACGGCCATGATGACGGCGACTTCCAGTATGATTGCCCAATGCCTGGGCGCCGGGGACATTCCGCGGACACGGCAGGTGCTGCGGACGGCCATGGGTTTGGATATTGCCATGGCGACCATTACCATATTACTCGTGGAGGTGGCAGCACCGGTCCTGGCTGGGGTGTTTACCCAGGATACAACGGTGGTCCAGGTAGCAGTGACTAATTTGCGCATTGAAATTATGGGACAGTGGTTCTTCTCCATTTTTTATATGTACCATGCCCTGGCCATTGGGGCGGGACATACATTATTTGTGTCCATCAATTCTTTTTTAAATTGCATTATTGTGCGCATCTCCCTGCTCTATTTCCTGGGACCCTTGGTGGGGATTATCGGTATTTATTGGATTTTGATGATTTCCACCAGCGTGTCCATTTTGCCGGCCTTGATCTATGAGCGGTCGGGGATTTGGAAGCGCAGTGCGGTGCTCGGATAACCAACCCTGCCCCGACCTGAGGGTTACAGGTTTTTACAGTTAAAAAAGTTAAAATAATTGGGAAAGGCCCTTTACCTTTCATTAGGATTAGCCATTATAATAGGCTTATCAACATCGTTATAGAGTTAACAAATACAAATTCTAACAAATTTTCAAGGAGGGTTTTATATTATGTATACTTGCAGTGAAGAAAGAATGCAGGATAAGATTTCGACCATGAGCACCTTTGGAGATGCAGGACACGGTGGGATTACCCGTTACTCCTTATCCCCTGAAGCCCTGAAGGCCAGAGGCGAATTCGTCCGTCGGATGCAGGCTGTTGGTGCGGAAATTAAGACGGATGATATGGGCAATATCTACGCAACATTAAAGGGTTCTGAAGAAGGACTGCCGGCCATTGTCACTGGCTCCCATTGTGATTCCGTTAAAAACGGTGGGAACTACGATGGGATCTTAGGGGTCATGGGCGCTATGGAAGTATTAGAGACCATCGCTGCTGAAAAGATTCCCCACAAGCACGATATCACTGCGATGATCTGGACCAATGAAGAGGGTTCCTTATATCCACCGGCAATGATGTCTTCAGGGGTTATCTGTAATGATTACCTGCCGGATGATATTAAGGTGAAATTTATTCATGAGGATATGCTGGCTTCTAAATCGGTGCTGGATAAGACGAAAACCTTTGGGGAAGCCCTGGATGCTTCGGGTTACAAGGGAGAAAAGGCCAATCGCCTGAATCCAAAGGATTATAAAGCCATGTTTGAACTCCATATTGAACAGGGCCCAATTCTGGAAGCGGAAGGCAAGGATATCGGCGTAGTGACCTGTGTTCTGGGAATGATCAACTACCGTATTCGGACCTATGGTCAGTCTGATCATGCCGGCACCACACCCATGAAATACCGGAAGGATGCACTGTATGCTTCCGCGAAGATTCTGCAATACCTCCACGATGAGCTGGATCACCTGGATGCCGATCTGGTGTACACCACCGGTGAAATTCTGTGTCATCCCAATGTGCATACCGTTATTCCGGACTTTGTGGATTTCTCCATTGACGCCCGTCACGAAGATCCCAAGGTCATTGAGCAGGTGGTTGATGTTATTAAGAATATGCCCAAAGAAATTGTTGGGTGTAAGGTGGATTACGATGTAGCCTGGACCCGGGATACGGTGTATTTCAATGAAACCCTGGTGAGCTATGTCCAGGATGCGGTTAAGGAATTGGGCTACAGCAACCAGAGGATTAACTCCGGTGCTGGCCACGATGCTCAGTTTGCCGCATATATGATGCCGACCACCATGATCTTTGTACCTTCAAAGGATGGTCATTCCCACTGTGAACCGGAATTTACCTCTGCAAAGCAATGTACCCAGGGGGCTTCCGTTCTGTTAAATGCCATTCTGAAGTGCGACGCTGAATAGTTTTTAATTTAACCGGCAAATCAAAAAGGTCATTATCATCCGAGTGACACTCCCTTGATAATGACCTTTCTATTTAAAGGGCAGTGACGGAAGTGGGAGATAGTGGTCGCTGTTCGCGTCAAGTCGACCCTAAATGTACTTTATATGCCGGACAGCTGTGGGCTTCTTTTATTTCTGAAATAGCCCCTTTAACTTTAAATGAGGAGATTTTATATGGATTTTCGTTTCACACCTGAACAACAGATGATTAAAACGGTGGTCTCCCAATTCGCCAGTGAGGTCTGCGAGCCCCGGGCGGAGGAGATCGATAAAACGGGAGAATTCCCCATGGATTCCTTTAAGGCCATGGCGGAATGCGGCATAACCGGATTGGGCTTTCCCGCAGAATATGGTGGCTCCGGAGAGGATAAACTGGCTGAAGTGATTGCCGTTGAGGAAATCGCCAAGGTCTGTGCCACCCAGGCCGCCATGCTCTCCATTCACGGCGTAACGCCCTGGCTCATTAATCGCTTTGGGAATAAGGATCAAAAGGCAGCTTACCTGCCCCGCCTGCTGGCCGGGGGAGAGCTGGGAGCCTTTGCCCTGACAGAGCCTGGAGCAGGCTCTGATGCCTCCCGGGTGCAGACCACGGCAGTGGCGGAGGGTGACGATTATATTTTAAATGGCACCAAGTGCTTTATCACTGGTGGGGGAATTGCCTCCATTTATACCATTATTGCCCAGACAGATCCGGCAAAGGGGCTGAAGGGATTAACCGCCTTTATTGTTGAAGGGGATACTCCTGGCTTTGAAATTGGGAAAATCGAAGATAAAATGGGGATCAAGGGCTCCCAGACAGCGGAACTTATTTTCACCGATGTCCGGGTACCAAAAACCAATGTTCTGGGTAAAATCGGGAAGGGTTTTAAATATGCCATGATGGTCCTGGATAGCGCCCGTATTGGGACAGCCGCCCAGGGGCTGGGTATTGCCCAGGGTGCCCTGGATTTATCCATCCAATACGCCAAGGAGCGGGTACAGTTTGGGAAACCCATTGCAAATCTCCAGGGAATCCAGTGGTATTTAGCAGAAATGAAGACAAAATTGGAATCGGCCAGGTGGATGACGTACCGGGCCGCCGATCTTGAGAACAGAGGAGAAAGCTTCACCACCGAAGCCGCCATGGCCAAGCTCCATGCCTCTGAAGTGGCCAGAGAAGTCACGAATTTAGCCCTGCAAATCCATGGGGGGTATGGCTATATGAAAGATTATCCCTTGGAACGGATGTATCGGGATGCCAAAATCACTGAAATTTATGAGGGGACCTCTGAAATTATGAAGGTCGTCATCGCATCCAATATTCTGAAGTAGGAAAGGCAGGAGTCGTGATGAAAATAATCGTATGTGCGAAACAAGTGCCGGACACCAATGAGGTCCGGATTAATAAAGAGACAGGGACACTGATCCGTGATGGGGTGCCCAGTATCATCAATCCAGATGACAAAAATGCTATTGAGGAAGCCCTGCGCATTAAAGATAGCCGGGATGATGTTCATGTTACGGTACTCTCAATGGGGCCACCCCAGGCAGCAGATGCCCTGAGAGAGGCCTTGGCCATGGGTGCCGATGAAGCCATCCTCTTAGGGGATCGGGCCTTTGCCGGGTCGGATACCTGGGCCACAGCAACTATTCTGAGTGCTGCCCTTCGGAAAATTGGGGATTATGACCTGATTTTCTGCGGCCGTCAGGCCATTGATGGGGACACCGCCCAGGTGGGACCAGAGATTGCCGAATTCCTGGATCTTCCCCAGATTACCTATGCGAAAAAAATTCAGGTGACGGAGGATGGCGTATTGGTTGAACGGGCTACTGAGGATGGACACTACGAAATTAGCTGTCCTCTGCCCGTACTGTTAACGACCATTAAAGAGCTGAATACCCCCCGTTACCCCCGGATGCGCCGCATTTATGAGGCCTATAGCCCGGATGCACCCATCCGATTCTGGAGCATGGCAGATATTGATGTGGATGCCACCCAGATTGGGGTGAAGAATTCCCCCACCAATGTGCACAAAAGCTTTGTACCGGTCAAGGAATTCCACGGGGAGAAATTCACGGGAACCCCTGGAGAATTGGCTGCGGTCTTCATGGATGAAATGAAGAAGGAAAACCTGGTATAGGAGGGGTGACAATATGTCAAATGCAAAAGTAAACCGAGGCCTGGATTTTAGTCAATGGAAGGGTGTGTGGGTGATCACTGAACAGCGTCGTGGTAAAACCATGGGCGTTTCCATTGAGCTTTTAGGAGAAGGCCGGAAACTGGCGGATAAAATTGGCACCACCCTCACCGCTGTGGTGCTGGGGGATGGAATGACCGATGAGGTTGAAGCCCTGGCCCATTACGGTGCCGATAAGGTTCTCTTTGTGGAGGATGCCCTGTTGGGGGTATACACCACCGATGCTTACGCCAAGGTTATTGGAGAATTGATTTTAGAACGCCGGCCAGAAGCTGTTCTGGTGGGGGCGACAACCATCGGCCGGGATCTGGCCCCCCGAATTGCCGCAAAGGTCGGGACAGGCCTGACCGCCGACTGTACCGTACTGGATGTCGATGAGTCCGACAAAAAGCTCCTCCAGACCCGTCCGGCCTTTGGTGGTCATCTCATGGCCACCATCATTTGCCCCAATAACCGTCCCCAGATGTCTACCGTGCGCCCCGGCGTTATGCAGAAGGCTGAATATCAGGCAGATGCCTGTGCCATTGAAACCATCAAGGGCAATCTGTCAGAAGGGGATATTCTGGCAAAGGTGGTTCAAATGGTTGAGGAAGCCCGGCACGGCGTGCCCCTGGGTGAAGCCGAAATTATCGTATCTGGTGGTCGGGGAATCGGCGGACCCAAGGGCTTTGAATTATTAAAGTCCCTGGCAGAAAAGCTCGGTGGGGAAGTAGCCTCTTCCCGTGCCTGTGTGGATGCAGGGTGGATCACCCCGGATAAGCAGGTGGGACAAACCGGTGTAACCGTCCGTCCAAAGCTGTACATTGCCTGTGGGATATCCGGTGCCATTCAGCACCTGGCAGGGATGTCCGAGTCCGATACCATTGTGGCCATTAATAAGGATGCCCATGCGTCTATCTTTGATGTGGCCCATGTGGGGCTGGTAGGGGATTTAAATCAGATCATCCCGGCGATTATGGCAGCCTTGGATGCCTCTGTTGAAAAATAAAACCATCTAACAGAAAGAGAGTCCTCAGAAGCATCGGATAATAAAAATGCAAAAAATGAAATCCATCCCTTGACCTTATACAAAGCCGAGGCATTATCATAAGAGTATCCCGTCAGGGTCATCATGGAAGGGGATGTGCCGGGCGACGAAGCAGCTGTCCTTATTAGCAATAATAGGATGGGAAGGCAGCTGCTGATGTCGTCTGGTACGGAACCTCCGGATTGCCGCTGGTGGGTGTTCCCGGCCGGAACACGGATGCTTATGGCAGAAAAAGAATATCAAAATAGAGGTAAGTATTATGGATTTCAATTTAAGTGCAGAACAAAAGATGATGCAGCGGGTGGCTCGGGAGTTTGCAGAAAAGGAACTGGCGCCTGGGGTCATTGACCGGGACGAAGGCAAAACCTTTGATATGTCCTTAGTGAAAAAATTGGGAGAGGCAGGATTGATTGGGATCCAATACCCGACGTCTGTTGGGGGACAGGGTGGGGATTACTTGTCTTATACTTTGATTATTGAGGAACTCTCCAAGGTGGATTCGTCCTTTGGAATCGCCTATTCGATTTCTACCACGGGCTTTGGCGGGGCGATTATGCTCTTTGCCAATGAAGCCCAGCAGCAGCACTGTATGCCTCGGCTCTGTCGTGGAGATGCTCTGGGGTGCTTTGCGTTAACAGAGCCCGACACGGGGTCTGATGCTGGCGGCGCAAAAACCCGGGCCGAGAAGGTGGGGGATGAGTACATTATCAATGGGGTGAAGCATTTTATTACCAATGGTCCCGTTGCGGATTATTGCTTCTTGGTTGCTTCCACCGACCCCGAAAAAGGTTCGAAAGGGCTGTCCGCATTTTTAGTGGACTTAAAGACCACCCCCGGGGTGCGGATTGGCCATGTTGAAAATAAATGTGGGATTGCCAGCGCCCAGGTATCGGAGCTCATCTTTGAGGACTGTCATATTCCTGCTGATCGACTGATTGGAGAGGAGGGTAAGGGCTTCCGTTATGCCCTGACGACTCTTAATGCCGGTCGATTGGGGGTTGCCGCCCAAGGGCTGGGATTGGCCCAGGGAGCCTTCGAAGCCTGTCGCTCCTTTATGCAGGACCGTATCCAATTTGGAAAACCGATCCACAAGCACCAGGCCCTTAATTTTAGAATGGCAGATCTGGAGGTGGATATCGATATGGCCAGACTGCTCCTTTACAAAGCGGTTAGCCGCCAGGATGAAAAAGTGGATTTTGCCATCGATGCGGCAAAAGCGAAGCTGGCCTGTACTGAGCTGGCTATGCACGTGACCACCGAGTGCGTCCAGATGATGGGTGGCAGCGGGTATATGAAGGAATTCCACGTGGAGCGGATGTTCCGGGATGCCAAAATTACCCAGATCTACGAGGGCACCAACGAAATTCAGCGCCTGATTATCGGCGGGAATATTTTTGCCTAAAATCGATTTTCCGTCAAACTACCCCGTCGTTTTACACGACGGGGATTTTTTATGAAAAAACAAACACTCTACCGAAGGGAGAGTTTGAGGGTCTTGGTCAAAAATATTGTTAAAAATTTTTCAATTAGGAATTGACTATATATAAAGGGGATGGCGTACTATTAAGACAACACAGAAAGCAATGCGATTTAACCAATAAAACAAACAGGAGGGAATTATTGTGAGTGTAAGAACAAAAGCTTTTTTAAGCTATAACATGACCACCGCGGATGCGGGTAATCCAGAGGGTATTGTCCCCTTTGGCCGTCAATTCGATTTTATCGGTGATGTTGAAACTGAATTGATGATTTTAAATGACGGGGATGAATCCTTATGCCTGGGCTATAGTGATGTTGAGCTGTATGAAGATGTCTACGTGGGCGATATGATGGATTTTACCGCAGAAATGTTAAAGGTAGGGGGAACATCCAGAACCTGCCGTATTGCTTGCTATAAGGTAGCCACACCCGCTTCCCGGATGGGAAAAACCGATGCGGCACCAGGGGAAATGCATTATTTTGATGAACCCAAGCTTGTCACTGAAGGGACTGTTGTCCTGGTGGTAAAGAAAGATCTTCAGCGTGGACATCAGCCCAGCGGCGACGTCAAGGATCCTTGGCGGGAAATCGATTATTAAAAAGGAGGCATAGGATGAACGAACAAACAGTAACCATGAGATATAGAATGTCGGACCGTGATGTGTTCTACGGTGGCGGTGTGGTCAACGGTGCCCGCTCCATCACTTATATGAATGACTTGGCCAATCGCCTGATGGCAAAGGCCTATGGCAATGTCAGCCGCTGCACAAAGGTCCGGAAGGTTCGCCTTTTTGTCCCTTGCTTCGCAGGCGACTACATGGAATTCATCGGGCGGATTTTAAAAGAAGAGGATGGAAAAGCCATCATTGAAGTACGCTCCTTTAAAGTGTGCGAGCTGCCCGCTGAACCGGAATTCCCAAGTTCCATTGACATGATTGAAGATCCCCAGCTGTCCACAGCGGCCATCTTCGAATACGCCATCCCAAAATAAGAGGTGAAAAGGAAATTATGATGAAAGCACTGACTGGATTAAAAGTATTGGACCTGACCCATGCTTACAACGGGCCCTTTTGTACCACCTTGCTGGCGGATAATGGGGCAGATGTCATTAAAATTGAGCCCCCCCAGGGTGACCAATGCCGAACCTGGGGTCCCATGGATGAAAAGAGCGGTGAAAGCGGCTTTTTCGCCTTCCTAAACCGTAATAAAAAGGGCATTACCATGAACCTGAAGGACGAACGGGCCCGGGAAATTTTTTACGACCTGGTTCGGGACGCTGATGTAGTGGTGGAAAACTTCCGTGCTGGGGTTAGCAAGAAGCTCAAGGTCGATTATGAGACATTAAAGGCCATTAATCCTAAGATTATTTACGCCTCGGGTTCAGGTTTTGGTCAATACGGTCCACTATCGGATCGCCCTTGCTATGATATTGTTGCCCAATCCATGGGCGGTATGGTCAACCTGACGGGATTTGAAGATACGCCCCCGGTAAAGGTGGGGCCCTCAGTTGCCGATAATGTAACAGGGATTTACCTTTGTGTGGGGACATTGATGGCTCTGTATCACAGAGAAAAAACCGGTGAAGGCCAGCAGGTCGATGTGTCTATGGCGGATACTATTTTCTCCCTACTGGAAAATGCCATTGTGAAAACCACTATGGCAGGCTATATTCCCCAGCGGGAAGGCAATGTCGACCCCTCCATCGCCCCCTTCGATATCTACGAAGCGGCGGATGGTTACATTGCCATCGGTGTGGGCAACGATAAGCTTTTTGGTATTTTCTGCGAAGTCATCGGTATGGATTATCTCCTGGATAACCCCATGTACACGACCAATGATCTGCGCTGTCAGAATTACAAAAATGGTCTGCAGAACCTCATCAGAGGATGGGTTAGTGATAAGAAAAAAGCGGATTTGGAAGCCATTTTTGCAGAGGCTGGTATTCCCTGTGGTCCGGTGCTCAACATGCAGGAAGCCATTGAACATCCCCATTTTCAGGCCCGGGAAATGATGGTCCACAGCACACACCCCACCATTGGGGAAATGTATTTCCAGGGTTGCCCCATTAAGCTGACCGAGACACCGGGGAGTGTCGATGCGCCAGCACCCCTTTTGGGACAGCACACCCAGGAAGTTCTCGGTCTTTCCGATGCGGATTACACGCGCCTCAAAAACGAGGGTGTTATCTAAATCTTAAGGCACCCTGTACCGGGGTGTCTTTTTTTGTCGCCTTTCTTCTCACCTAAGGATTCACTGCTACAATGACAAAAACGAAGAAGGAGTGGCATAAAACCATGGATTATCAAATTATTTATCATATTGGACATCGAATGCCTGCACCCAACGCCTGTAAAAAGGGACGGCTCACTGAGATTAGGGAGATTCCCACCATCATTCCCGAGGAAGGGGAACCCATCCCCCTGGTATCCATCCGGGAGATGGACATCGTTCACTTGCCTGGATTTGGAGAAATGGTGCGTTTTCAAGATCACTCCGGTCATCCCGAACGCATTATCTATCTGGGGGTTGCCTTAGTTTATAATGAGGATGGCAGTGCCGTTTCAATGGATCGACAGACCCGGGAAATCGAGTATGAGCTGAAGCGGCGAATTGTGAAGGAACACGAATAAAAAAAGTAAACCCATAAAACCAAAAAAACCCTGACAGATCCTGATAGTTCTGTCAGGGTTTTCTGGATTTTGGGGGTATGATATGTTACACTCTCCATAGATATATAAATAAGGTAAAGCGAAACAGGTGGTGACCGTGTGAAAGAACAATATACTGTTTTAATCGTTGATGATAATGCTGTGAATCGAAAAATATTGGTTAAAATTCTGGAAAATGACTATCTGGTTATGCAGGCTGAAAACGGAAAGCAGGCCCTGGATGTATTAGAAACTTCATCGGTAAGGATATCCGCAGTTTTACTTGATTTAGTAATGCCTGTAATGGATGGATATACCTTTTTAGGCGCATTGCAAAAGACATCGCATCATGACATCCCTGTAATCGTAACGACTGGGAATAATGGGGCGGAAAATGAGAAAAGGGCCTTTGACCTGGGAGCCCTGGATTTTGTTTCAAAACCTTATGATGCCCAGATTTTAAAATACCGTCTCCAGAGCGCCATCACCCGGAGCCAATACGTGGTATGGGGAAAGATGAAATACTTGGCAGAGCATGACCCGTTGACGGGACTTTATAACCAGAATAAGTTTTTTGAAGAAACCTGGAAAATGATTCTGGAGGGGACAGACCTTTCTTTTGCATTTGTCCGTTTGGATATGGATCGATTTTCTTTGGTCAACACCTTTTTTGGCAATGAGGCGGGAGACCGGCTCCTGCAGTATATCGCCAGCTATTTAAAATCCAAACTGACAAAGTGCTTTAAGACGGTTACTTATGGACGGATTGAAGGGGATGAATTTGCCTTTTGCTGTGCCTATGAGACGTTGCCCATTCTGGAAGGGATGGTACAGCAAACCATCGAAGATTTAAAAAAGTACCCCTTGAATTTTGAAACCATCCTTACTTTTGGTATCTATCTGGTGACCGAACCTATTATTCCTGTGCGTCAGATGCTGGACAATGCCAACCTGTCTGCAAAAAAAGCAAAGGGTCATTTTAGCCATAATTATGCCTTTTATGACAAGGCCATGGGTGATATGTTGGTGGCCGAGCAGGAAATCATCAATGATATGAGCCGGGCTCTGGAGGAGCGACAGTTTTGTATTTATTTACAGCCGAAATACGATTTATATCAGCAGGTACCAGCCGGAGCGGAAGCCCTGGTCCGGTGGATTCATCCAGAAAAGGGAATGATCTCCCCGGGCGCATTTATCCCAGTCTTCGAAAAAAATGGCTTTATTGCCAAATTAGACTACTATGTTTGGGAAGAAACTTGTCAATTGCTTGAGAGTATGCGAAAAAGAAATTTACCGATTTTACCCATATCGGTTAATGTTTCACGGGTGCATTTATATAATCCTAAGCTCCCAGAGGTGCTTTGTGAAATGTTGGATCGCCATCATCTTCCCCACGAGCTTATTAATCTGGAACTAACGGAAAGCATCTATACCGAGCATCCATCCATCATCCAGGATACCATTGCCAAGCTCCACGATAATGGCTTCATTGTGATGATGGACGACTTTGGCAGTGGTTATTCCTCTTTGAACGTGTTAAAAGATGTTGAGTTTGATGTACTGAAAATCGATATGATTTTTTTTGAAGGATCAGCCATAAAAGGGCGCCAGCAAAATATTATTGCTTCGATTATCCGCATGGCCAAATGGCTGGGGTTGCCAATTATTGCCGAAGGTGTCGAAACCCTAGAGCAAGTCACGTTCCTCAGGGATATGGGGTGTGAGTGTGTTCAGGGCTATTATTTTGCACGGCCGATGCCTGCCGCTGACTATGAAGTATTGTTGGAAGAACATCAAAATTTAGAAATAAAAGGCAAAAAAAATACAGAGCATCCAATTCATAAGCTCTGGAAGGATAGTGACCAGGTTAACCTCATGTTTTCCGTTATCCCAGAACCACTTGTCATTTTTGAAGTCTGTGATGATAAAGTCGAACTCCTGCGCGTCAATCAGGAGTATTATGATCTCTTTGGACACGATAATTTTTCAAATAATTCTCTTCAATGGGAAGAGGTCTTGTCGCCAACATATAAAAAAGTGGTTCAGTCCGCCGTTAATCAAGCGATAGAAAATCAGGCAACCGCTGAATGTATTTATCTTAGAGAGTATCCTGATGGGTCCTGTCGCTGGATACAGGTTCACCTCCGATATATTAATCGACTGGGAAAAAAGCATCATATGTTAGGGGTTTTTAGAGATTTAACCACGGAATGGAAGACAAAAGAGACGTTAGAAAATTGGAAGTAACATTTAAAAATGAAGAGAGTGGAGTATTATGGATAATAGGAATGAGGAATGGAAACAAGCGATTCAACGAAAGAGTGAGGAGAACCGAGCGTTAGAAGAAAAGTTGAATCAATATTCGAAGACCATTTTGGAGTTGAACAAACAGCTCCAGCTGTATCGTTCTTCAAATATTGGTGGGGTATACTCGGTCAGAATGGATGAAGATTTCACCTTGCTTTATGCCAATGATTTATATTTTCAGGTTCACGAATACGAACCGGAAGAGATGCTTGGGAAAAGCTGTGCACTTTTTATCCATCCCCTGGATTTTCCGTATGTTCAACAGGTATTATCAGAGGCCAGGGAAAAGAAGCAAAAAAATGTCGAATGGGAAATGCGGATTATCACTGGGAAGAAAAAACTAAAATATGCTTTTGTCAGTGGTTGTTTTAATCATCGTGATGGAGAAGATGTTTTTGACGGGTATGTTGCGGATATTTCAAAATTGAAGACCATGGAGCGAGCCCTGCAAATTAGTGAGGAAAAATTTAGAATTGCAACGGATAATTCGGATCTTTCGTTCTGGACCTACAATTATGCCCGTCGGGCGATTATTCAAACCAAATCCTCAAAGCGGCATCACGGTTTGGAAACAGTGGTAGAAAATGTACCCGAATCACTCATTGAGGGGGGACATATCCGCTGGGATTCAGCAGAAGCATTTTTACAAATGTACCGTGAGTTGGAAGCAGGAGCGAAGACCGCCTCGGGGGATTTTTGGACCTATGACAGCTCAGCCAAACAGTGGTGGTGTGAGCATATTGACTATACCAATGTATTTGATGAGGATGGGATGCCCCTACAGGCCTACGCCGTAGGTAAAGAGGTGACGGCTACTAAAATTGCTGAAAAGAAATTTCAGGAAGAAAAGACCTATGCAGATGCAGTACAAAGTGAAAGTCTGCTCGTAAAGGGATGTGCCAATGTGTCCCAGGGCATCATCGAACGTTATATCGCTGAAGATATGGTGGGGGTCTGCACTGAGGGTATGGCCTATGAAGATGCTGTTGCGGCTCTTGTTGCAGTAGGATTCACAGAAGAGGAAAAGGATGAACTTTGGAAGTCCATTAACCGACACCGCGTCCTTACCGCCTTTGCCCAGGGAGAAAAGATCGACACACTGGAGTATCGAAGGAGGCTGCAGGACGGGAGTGTTATTTGGGTCAACACAACCGTCAAAACCTATCAAAATCCTGAAACTGGGGATGTGATGTCCTTTATGTATACTTATGACATCAACGAAGATAAGATTAAGGCTGGTATTATTAATTCGGTTACTGCTTTGGAATATGACTATATTGCCTACATTGATCTTAACCGGAATCAGCTCAGGCTTTATCTGGGCAATGATGACATTGTTTTAATGCCCAATCAAAATTCAGATAATTACATCGAGACAATGAAAAGGATCAATGGCGAGGCAATTGTTCCAGAAGAGGTCGAAGGCGCTATTTCTGATATGATGCCAGAGACCATGAAGGAGAAATTAAAAACACAAAGATCGGTCACCGCTGTTTATAATGTGTATGACAATAATAAAAATATTCGACAAAAACGTATTCAATACGCCTATTTGGACGAGATGAATGAACAAGTGGTCATGACACGGACTGATGTAACGGATTTATTGGCGTATCAAAAACAGCAACAGATGACAGTCGAAGCCGCTCTCCTTGCGGCAGAACAGGCTAATCGTGCCAAAAGTGATTTTCTATCCCGGATGAGCCATGAAATTCGGACGCCGATGAATGCCATTATTGGGATGGCTACCATAGCGGAACAATCCATGGGAGATGATGCCCAGGTGGCCGATTGTATTGGGAAAATTGGTATTTCCTCCCACTTTTTACTTTCTTTAATCAACGATATTTTAGATATGAGCCGTATTGAAAGCGGGAAAATGCTGCTCAAAAATGAAAAAATTCCCTTCGAAGAGTTTTTAAAGGGCATTAATTCAATTTGCTATACCCAAGCAAAGGCAAAGAATATTGATTATGAAAACATCACAGATCCTAATCTTGAAGATTACTATATCGGTGATGCCATGAAACTGCAGCAAATCGTCATTAATATTTTATCCAACGCCATTAAATTTACACCCTCTGGTGGTAGAGTGACCTTGAATGTCCGTCAAACGCAAAAGGATAAGCGTCATGCGACTTTACGGTTTATTATCAATGATACTGGCTGTGGAATTTCAGAAGATTTTATTCCAAAGTTGTTTGATCCCTTTGCCCAGGCGGACTCCGGGACAACCACCATGTATGGTGGAACGGGATTAGGTCTTGCGATTTGTAAAAACCTGGTGGATATGATGGACGGACACATTGACGTTCGGAGCATTGTTGGTGTTGGAACAGAGTTTACAGTTGATGTTCGCCTTGAAATGACAGCGGAATCGAAAATCCGGTATTTGAGTAAGCCCCATTATAACTTCACCCAGTTAAAAACCTTGGTGGTGGATGATGATGTAACGGTGTGTGAACATGCAATGATTACTTTAAAGGAAATTGGTGTTACCGCAGAGTGGGTGGATAGTGGCAGAAAAGCCATCGATAAAGTACAGGAAAAATGGAAGAAGAAAAAATATTATGATCTCATCCTCCTTGATTGGAAAATGCCTGAAATGGATGGAATTGAAACGGCACGCCATATTCGAAAAATTGTCGGTTCAGAGGTTACCATTATTATCATGACATCCTATGATTGGGCGAATATTGAACATGAGGCTAAATCTTCCGGTGTTAATCTGCTGATGAGTAAGCCTATGTTTAAATCCACTTTAATATCGGCCTTTGAAAAAGCCTTGGGCCATGAGGAGGAAGAAGTTATAGGGCGGCATGATGATTTTGAATTTAATGGAAAACGAATTCTGCTTGCAGAGGACCATCCCATGAATGTTGAAGTAGCCAAACGACTTTTAGAGCGGAAGGGATTTATAATTGAGCATGCTGAAAACGGCCTCCGGGCATTGGAGATGTTTACCACCAGTTCCCCGGATTATTACGACGCCATTTTAATGGACATTCGGATGCCAGATATGGATGGGCTTCAGGCGACCTATAGTATTCGCCATTGGCGAAGAACAGATGCGAAAACCATCCCAATCATTGCCATGACAGCCAACGCCTTTGAAGATGATGTGAAAAAATCCAAGGCAGCCGGGATGAATGCCCATCTGGCAAAACCCATTGAGCCAAAGCAACTCTATCAAACCCTTTACGACTTTATTTATGGTGAGTGGAGACTGGAGGATCAATAGAAAGCGTGTTGGAGAAAGATAAAAGAATCAGTTAATGGGAGTATGTTAAAATAATCCATTAACTGTTTTTTTTATCTCGTTGTCACTATATTATTCGTTAATGGCAAAATAGCTGCCATTTTTTAGTCCTCGGATCTCCTCGCGATCTAATAGAAGGTGCGCCTGTAAATCCTGATCAGAAAGAATATGCTTGGCCAGGAGAACCTTGAAGCAGGCGGGGCGCAGGTTATCGTTTTGGATGCCCATTAATAGTCCCGGATAATAAGAAACCTGTTTAATGGGAATAAAAAAAGAAATATAAATGGATTCAGCTAAACTGTGGAAGTTTTTCATGACAAAATGAAGATTATTACTCGAAATCTGCATATGGCCATTGTAAATGCATTCACAATCATGGAATTGGCTGTCATTTTTCAAACGGTAATACAGGGTAGCACCATACTGGTTTGTACCTTCCTGGTGCCCTAAATGAATTTGTGAGGTATAATACTTGCTGTGATGTGTATGATACAGATAAAAAACTTCAGTGAAGCCAAAGGGGAGGTCGTTTGATAGGTGGGTTGCTTTTATGGGAATATCTTCTACGAGATGTCCAATTTCAATATTCAGGGCTTCTGCAATTTCATAAAGGGTCGTGATATCGATGGAAATATCCCCGGATTCATATTTGCAGACAGTGGCCTTGCTTTTATGGATTCGCTGCGCTAAATCGTCGAGACTCAGTTTGGATGCTTTACGGTAAGTTCGGATTTGTGCGCCGACTAAAGCTGGAAAATTCATAGACATTCACATAACCTCTCTTGTTAAAAGTAATTTAAGCAAGTTCTCTCTGTATAAAATGATATGCGAGTGAAGAAAAATTGTCAAGAAAGGCCTCTTTCGAAAGAGGCCTTTCTTAATGAAAGTTGAAATCGTGTAAATAGACTATTCTGTGAATTCTATAGAAAATCGAAAGAAAAATGATGAAAACCATTAAAAAAGTGCGAAATGTTTCGTTTGAAGAAATTTTTTCCACTTTTTTTATAATTATATGAGGTATCGATATTTTTGACGGATGATATGAAGGAGGTTTACAATGAAAATCAGGTTAACCAAATGTAAAACCAGCTGGTCAGTGATGAACTGTTTGGGTGTGTACCAAAGGAATTCTTTTGGAAGAAAGGTTGCAACGAATGAATCAAATTAAAGAGAGATGGATTGTCGGTTTAGCGTTGTTTTCCATGTTTTTTGGGGCAGGAAATGTCATTTTTCCACCTTTTTTAGGAATGCAGGCTGGCTACCTTTGGCTACCAGCTTTTATAAGCTACTATTTAGCAGATATCGGCCTGGCCCTTCTTGCAATCTTTGCCATGCTGAAGTGTAACAGTGACATCGAAGGGATCACGAAGCGCATTGGTAAAATACCAGCAGCCCTTTTATCTTGCGCAATATTTCTTTGTGTTGGACCGCTGCTGGCGATTCCAAGAACCGGTGCAACCACCTTTGAAATGGCAGCTTTACCACTTGTTCCAGGGATGAATTCAATCCTGTTCTCGGTTCTGTTTTTTGCATTGATTTTGGGGCTTTGTCTCAAAGAATCCTCCGTGGTGGATATTGTTGGGAAATTCTTGACACCAGCACTTTTCATTGGACTTCTCATTGTTATTGCAAAAGGTGTTATCAACCCATTGGGTGGAGTCGATGCCCTTCCCCGGATGGCGAATGTTATTTCCACGGGGATCATCTCCGGGTATCAAACCATGGATGTTCTGGCAGCGTTGATCTTCGGTGTCATTATCTTTAAGACGGTGGAGCAAAAGGGCTATACCAAGCTTGAAGAAAAACGCCGGATTATCGGCGGTGCGGGTCTTGTGGCAGCTGGGGGGCTTCTCATTGTCTATGGAGGGCTAAGCTATTTGGGGGCCACCGTATCCCAAACGGCTGCGCCGGATATATCCCGGGCAAATCTGGTGGTGGATATCATTAAGAGCCTAATGGGGTATGCCGGTGTTGTCATCTTTGCCATTGTGGTAGCGCTGGCTTGTGTTACCACCGCCGTTGCCCTGGTTAGCTCCAGCGCCACTTTCTTCTCCCGAATGACCGGAGGGCGTGTAAAGTATCGGGCCATCGTTATTGGAATGTGCATCTTTAGTGCGGTGGTCTCTAATGTGGGTCTGGAAACCATCATTGCAGTGTCAGAGCCCATATTCAGCATTGTCTACGCTCCGGCCTTAACATTGATCGTCCTTTCTCTCTTTGGAGATCGGATTAAGAGTGACGATGTCTTTAAAGCCGCGGCTCTGGGAGCCACCGTGGTCAGTCTCATCACATTGGCCAATGGAAAAGGCTTGGGCTTCGACTTTATCAGGGCATTCCCCCTTAATGAGATGGGCTTAGCCTGGGTGCTGCCAACCATTGTTTGTGGGATTATCGGTTATTTCATCGGGAAAAAAGTAAGAGTTTAACACAAAATTAGATTGGGGTAAAAATAATGAATATCTTTGAACAAATGGATTTTTACGGACATGAAGAATTAGTTTTTGCACGGGATGAAGAAACAGGCTTACGGGCGATTATCGCCGTCCACGACACCACCCTGGGACCTGCCCTTGGGGGAACGCGGATGTGGAATTACGTCAGTGAGGATGCTGCACTTTATGATGTGCTGCGTCTATCCCGGGGGATGAGCCTTAAAAATGCAGGCTGTGGCTTGGCGAATGGTGGAGGGAAAGCCGTCATCATTGGAGATCCAAAAAAATTAAAGAACAAGGCATTTTTCAATGCCTATGGCCGTTTCATCAATTCCCTGGGAGGCCGATTCTACACGGCTGAGGATGTGAACACGACCACCCAGGATATCGCCTGGATCCATGAAGAAACCCAGTTTATTACTGGAACACCGGAAATCGGGGGAAATCCCTCACCCTATACTGCCCGGGGAACCTTTGTGGGCATTAAGGCTGGCATTAAAGAAAAATTTGGGAAGGATACGGCCAAAGGCCTGACCGTAATGGTTCAGGGGTTAGGCAGTGTCGGGTATTTAGTGGCAAAATACCTCCACGATGAAGGGGCCATCCTCAAGGTGTACGATATTAACCCGGCAGCCGTTAAACGGGCTGTGGATGAACTGGGGGCCATTCCCGTAGCCGCAGAGGATGTACTGACAACGGAATGTGATATCTTAGCCCCCTGTGCTCTGGGTGCGGTGATCAGCGAAGAAAATGCACCGGGCCTGAAATGTGCCATTGTTGGTGGCTGTGCCAATAATATCCTGGTGGATGAAAAGGCAGCAGATATTCTGGAGGATCAGAGTATTTTGTACCTGCCGGATTACATCATCAATGCCGGTGGTGTGATTAATTGTGGGGTCGAAATCCTACCCGGGAAATATAATCCTGAAGATGTGGCGGTCCGGGTTGAAAAAATCTATGATACCACCGCTCAAATCATTGCCCTTGCCAAGGAAAAGGGAATCAGTACCTATGCGGCAGCAGATGAATACGCATTAAACATCATTAAACAAGGCAAACACTAACCCTGGCAGAGAGGCGGTAAGGGATCAATGGAAAAAGACAAACGAATCACAATCATCACCGGCCATTACGGAAGTGGTAAAACGGAATTTGCCCTCAATTATGCATTGGCCCGCCATGAGCAGGGCGAGTCGATGATTCTGGCAGATATGGACATCGTCAATACCTACTTCCGGTCCCGGGAGCGAAGTATGCAGCTGGAAAAGCTGGGGATTTCTGTGCTTTCGTCATCGATTATCCAGGATAATGTGGATTTACCGGCAGTTTCGGCTGCCATCGACGGTGTACTTCGTGGGGGTATGCAGTCCTGCGTTATCGATCTTGGAGGAAATGATGTGGGGACCCGCCCCCTGGGTCGCCTACACCCCATCATCGACCAAGAGGAACTCGACGTTTACATCGTCGTCAACACAAACCGTCCGGATACCGCCACTGCTTCTGGTATTTGCCGGCAGATAGAGGCTCTGGAAAGGGCCTCTGGCTACCGGATTACGGGTTTAGTGAACAACACGAATTTAATATGGGAAAGTACGGCAGATAATTTAAAGGCATCGGATTCCATCCTGCGCTGCGTGGCAGAGAGAACCGGTATCCCGGTACGTTATACCGCCTACGTCCCATCGATTATCGGACAGGCGCCGTCGGGGCTTTCCGGCGTGGTCATCCCCATGTCTTTGTTTATGCGCAAGGACTGGATGTAGGAAGAGGAGGCATTAATTTATGGCAAAAGGTCGTATTAAAATTGATGAAGCGAGTTGTAAAGGGTGTGGACTGTGTGTGGTGTTCTGTCCGAAGAAACTCCTTGTGCTGGATACCGAGCGTGTGAACGACCGGGGATACAATCCAAGCACAATCAAAAATATGAGTGAATGCGTGGGGTGTGCCAGCTGTGGAAAAATGTGCCCAGAGGCAGCCATCACGGTCATGGGAATGGACCAGTAGGAGGTAAGGGTATGAGCAAGGTTTTAATGAAGGGCAATGAAGCGGTTGGTAAGGCGGCCATGGAAGCGGGGTGTCGCTATTTCTTTGGCTATCCCATTACCCCCCAGAGCGAGCTGCCCGAATATCTATCCCGGGAGCTGCCTAAAATTGGCGGGGTTTTCGTCCAGTCAGAATCAGAGATTTCTGCCATTAATATGTTATACGGCGCAGCCGGTGCCGGTGCCCGGGCTATGACCGGATCTTCTTCGCCTGGGATTGCCCTCAAGCAGGAAGGCATCGGTTATATTACCCGGGCCGAGCTGCCCGCCGTCATTGTCAATATGATGCGCGGGGGTCCTGGCTTAGGCGGGATTCAGCCCAGCCAGGCCGATTACCATATGTGCGTTAAGGGCGGAAGTAACGGGGATTATCATAATATTGTGCTGGCCCCTTCTTCGGTACAGGAGGCAGCGGATATGGTGATGGAGGCCTTTGATTTAGCAGATTATTATCGCACGCCGGTTATCCTTTTGTCTGATGGACTCATTGGACAGATGATGGAGCCCGTGGAATTTAATTATACCCCAAAGAAGAAACTCGAAGCCAAGGACTGGGCAATGACGGGTAAGGGGGCGGGTTCCCCCCATTTGATTTTAAATCTGGATTTACAGGCAGAGGGGCTGGAACAGGTCAATCTGGCGTTAAAGGAAAAGTATGACCGTATTGAAGCCGAGGAAAAGTCCTGGGAAGAATATGAAATGGCAGATGCCGACTATGCCTTTGCTGCTTATGGAACCGCAGCCCGGATTGTGAAAAGTGCCATTGTCACCCTGCGAAAAGAGGGGTACAAGGTGGGGCTCATTCGTCCCAAGACCCTATGGCCATTTCCAGATGAGCCTTTCCAAAGAGAAAGCCTTAAGGGAATTATGGTCGTCGAACTCAGCCTTGGCCAGATGATTGAGGATGTTCAATTATCCTGTGGCCGTAAGGATCAGATTAGCTTTTATGGACGGAGTGGCGGTGTCGTACCGACACCAGAGGAAATCGTCGCCTTTGGAGAATCCATTATGGGAGGACGTCAATCATGAAAACCATATTTAAGAAAACCACTGGCTTAACCGACCTGCAAACCCATTATTGCCCGGGGTGTACCCATGGCATTGTCCATCGTCTGGTGGCAGAGGTCCTGGAGGAAATGGGGCGTGTGGAGGATGCCATTGCCGTGGTGCCTGTGGGCTGCTCGGTTCTGGCCACCAGCTATTTCAATATGGATGGGATCCAGGCGGCCCACGGGCGGGCACCGGCCACTGCCACGGGGATTAAACGGGTCCATCCCGATAACATGGTCTTCACCTACCAGGGTGATGGGGATTTGGCATCCATTGGGACCGCTGAAATTGTCCATGCTGCTGCCCGGGGTGAGAAAATCACCACCATTTTTATTAACAATGGGATTTATGGCATGACTGGGGGGCAGATGGCACCCACCACCCTGCCGGGAATGAAGGCAACCACCGCCCAGGACGGCCGGGACGTCAAGGTCCACGGTTATCCCATAAGGGTCTGCGAAATGCTCTCTGTTTTAGATGGCCCCGCCTTCATCCAGCGGGTATCCGTCAATAGCCCCTCGGCCGTCACCAAGGCCAAGAAGGCCATCCGTAGGGCCTTTGAAATCCAGGATGCCGGCCTGGGATTCACCCTCATCGAGGTGGTTTCTACCTGCCCCACTAACTGGGGACAGACGGCAGAGGCAGCCATGAAATTTGTGGAGGAAGAAATGATCCCCTATTATCCATTGGGGGTGTACAAGGATATCACCCAGGAGGTGGAGTAATATGACGACCCAGAAAATATGTTTTGCTGGATTTGGCGGCCAGGGCGTGCTGAGTGTTGGCCGTCTTTTAGCCTATGCGGCCATGATGGCGGGGAAAGAAGTATCCTGGTGCCCTTCCTATGGGCCGGAAATGCGTGGAGGCACTGCGAACTGCGCTGTCGTCATCTCCGATGAGCCCATTGGCGCGCCCATTATCACCAAGGACGCCACATCGGCCATCGTGATGAATGAGCCATCCCTCCATAAATTTCAGGATCTCATCATCCCGGGAGGCAGCCTCATTATTAATGGGGATTTGGTGACCTCGGACGTTGAGCGAAAGGATATCCGTGTGATCACCGTGCCGGCCAATACCATCGCCAAGGAGCTCGGTAATCCAAAGTTGGCTAATATTGTACTGCTGGGAGCACTGATGGCGGTGCAGGAGCCGGTGCCCGAGGAGATGGTCTTTAGTGCCTTTCCCAAGGTATTTGGGGCAAATAAAGCCAAGTTCATTCCCATCAATCATGCCGCCATGGACCGGGGAAAGATCTATGGGGACGTTTGAAGAATTATACGCTCAAAAGAGTAAGACGGCAGCCATCATTGCCAGTGGATTTAAAAGTGGATGGACCTGCTGCGCGGATATTGGCATGGGGGCACCCTCACTGTTAATGGGAATGTTGGGAAAAAGGCTGGAAGTTGAAAAGCGGTTTAATCTAAAAATCCATACTATTTTAGATATCCACCCCACGGGTATCTATGGGGATGACATCAATAAGCGTGTGGGGATTTCCTGGTTTTCCGGCCCCTGGGCAAGAAAGGCTATAGCCCGGGGAACGGGGGATGTTATGCCCTGCTACTACCGGGATATGCCCGGGCTCTTCACCCAGGAAATACCCGTAAATGCCTTTATGGCGACGGTCTCTCCCATGGACCGTCACGGCTATTTCTCCATGGGAACCGTGGGGTCCAATGGCGAAGCATTGCTGCAAAAGGCCCAGCATATTTATCTGGAGGTGAATGGTAGTATGCCCCGGGTGGCATCGGCCCCCATGGTGCATATTTCCCAGATTGATGCCCTGTGTGAAAGTGGCTTTCCCATCCCGGAAGCTCCGGTAATGGAAACCGATGCGGTTAGTATGGCCATTGGAGAAATCATTGCCCGGGAAATTCCCGATGGCTCAACCCTCCAGTTAGGTATTGGGGCTATTCCCGATGCGGTGGGAATGGCCCTTCGCAATAAAGTTGATCTGGGAATTCATACCGAAATGCTCACGGACAGCATGATTGAACTGATTGCCTGTGGCGCAGTCACCAATCGTTTAAAGCCTGTCCATACTGGACGGACCGTGGCTACCTTTGCCTATGGCAGCCGGCGGATGTACGATTATATCGATGATAATCCAGCAGTGGAAATCCTGCCGGTGGATTATGTTAACAATCCGGAGGTCATTGCCAGACATCCGTCCTTCATGTCCATTAATGCCGCATTGGAGGTGGATTTGTGGGGACAGGTCTGTGCAGAATCCATTGGGTTTAAGCATATATCGGGCACCGGGGGACAGGTGGATTATGTCCGGGGAGCCGTTCTTTCCCCTGGAGGAAAAAGCTTTATCGCCATGCCTTCAACGGCCAAGGATGGCCAAATCAGCCGCATTGTTATCAGTTTGTCCCCTGGTGCTGTCGTGACGACGGGGAAGAATGATGTGGACTATATTGTCACCGAATACGGGATTGCCAAGCTGAGGGGGCGGACCCGATCGGAACGGGCCCGGGCCCTCATCCAAATTGCCCACCCCCGGTTTCGGGAGGCATTAATGGAAGAGGCGGAAAGGTTGAGGTTTTTATAGACTTGAAAGAGTATTGCAATGAAAAAAGCACCTGAGAGGTGCTAAGTGAAGACAAAGTGGTGTAGCGCGGTCAGGGTGAGGATAAAAAAGATTCACCCCGGACCCCAGGCGCTGACGAACAAAGGGTTAGCCCTCATTCGTCAGAGCGCAAAACCTTCGGTTTTGATCAGGTTTAAGGCGGGTTTACTTTCTTAATTTGATGACAACCAAAACGCCAGCCCGCAGGGGCAACCGGGGTTCTCGTATTTTTATCATCACCCTGACCTGGGTTTGTCGACACACTGAGCACCTGAGAGGTGCTCAGACTGTCGACAAAGCCATGGAAACCCATAAAGTTTCTATGGCTTTTTTTCGATTGGAAGAGAAGCGAGAACGTCATCCGTGATATAATAAAAACATCAAAAGCGGAGGAAAAAAAGATGCTGACGAAACGGGAAAAAAACATACGAGAACAATCTCAGATCATCACCATGGATACCATCGTACCAAGGGACCATATTCTAAGGTTAGTGGATGAAGCCATCAGCTTCGACTTCATCTATGA
>NZ_FNOU01000039.1 GCF_900107125.1 Eubacterium barkeri | reverse complement strand
GACACGCTCTCGAATGATGAAAAGGAACAAGTGGCTCTGATTCTCCAATCCTCAAAAGCACTGCAAAAGGCGTATTACTTTAAACTGAAATTCGGATATATCTTCCACGCCAAATCCCGTCAAGAGGCCGAAAGCCTCCTCAGCCGTTGGATTGCCGAGGTCCAGCTCGATGGAATGAAAGAATTCAGCAGCTGCTGCCAGACCTTCACCCGATGGTCGAGGGAAATCCTGAATTACTTCGACCACCCTTATACCAATGGCTATACGGAGGGGGTGAACAATAAAATCAAAGTGTTAAAGCGTAATGCCTATGGCGTTTCTAATTTCAAGCGTTTTAGAAACCGTATTCTCTATATGATGAAGGCATAGAAAAAGGACAGCTGATTCTGAACTGCACCCCTAAAGTTAGACAGTATGATATACTGTAAATAACTTGGGGGTGTTTTTCTATGCCGAAAGGAAAGTCATTTAGCGGAGAATTTAAGCAAAGAGTTGTAGAAGATATGCGGGCAAATAAGCTCAGTTTTCGAGAAGCAGCACAAAAGTATAACTTACCGAGTCACGAGCGGATACGCCAGTGGGAACGAACATATCTCACAGAGGGAGCTGCCGGTCTATATGTAGACTATCGTGGACATAAAAGCACGGGGCGACCTGCAAAGCTGCCCAAACAGGTGGAAGAGGATTTGCTGGCGGAAAACCAGCGGTTGCGAATGGAGATTGACTACCTAAAAAAATTGAATGCCTTGGTTTCCAAAGAGGAACAGCAAAACAGAAAACGCAAGTAATCTGGGAGCTGAGGCAGAAATATCCGGTTGTTGCGTTGCTGCAACTGGCACAAATTCCACGCTCAACCTATTACTATCACACCAAACAACAAGAAAAGCCGGATAAATACGGCGAGATTAAGGAACAAATCACAGCAATTTATCACGAAAACAAAGGGCGGTATGGCTATCGTCGCATTACGGATGAGCTGCATATTCGTGGCTATGTCATCAACCACAAGACGGTGCAACGCCTTATGAAGCAACTTGGACTCATTTGTATGGTTCGTATTAAGAAATATCGTTCCTACAAAGGCACTGTCGGCAAGATTGCGCCCAATCTTCTGGAACGCAATTTTGAAGCGGACAAACCCAACCAGAAGTGGGTAACCGACGTGACAGAATTTAGCCTGTTTGGGCGAAAGCTATACCTGTCGCCCATCCTCGACCTATACAGCAGGGATATCGTTAGCTACACAATTTACGACCATCCGGTGTTGTCCATGGTCACCGAGATGGCAGAAAAAGCGTTTGAACAGATACCGAGTGGCACCAATCTCATTCTCCATTCCGACCAGGGCTGGCAGGTGTGACAAGAAGTCACATAATATATTGTCGAAAGACTACCCAATCCATTTTGGGTAACCCTATCATGACTGGCGTAGACGGCGACGTCCGGGTCAGAAAGCTCATGAGACAACGTGGAGAGTCTGGCAGCCTGAGCCGGGCCGACTGCCAGGGTAAGAATGCTATGGAGAACGTAAAGTGAATCATCGTAGGAATCGTTACGCTGGAGCAAGCGAAACAGGCTGGAACGCTTGGACCAAAATGGTAAGGAGTCCGGCAAGGGCCAACTGATAAACCCACGCGAATGGACGAAGTACTCCCGGTTCAAAGATGGCTCCTAAGGCATTCATAATTATGTAGTATGTGGAACTTGGTAAACCCGATATGCCCCTCCATCAAAGAGGTATCGAACCGCAAGGGGATGAAACGGCATAGCGGGCAGAAGAACGGATAAAAAGCGAAGGCTGATTCTGTAATGGAAACAGATAAGGGTTCGAACTTTGCCCTGGCCTGAAAGGGTGCTGACTTATCCGATGGTATGGCCTGGCAGGAAAGGAGGGTAAACCGATGCATTTGAATCGTCCAACGACGGATAAAACCGAGGACTCCAAAGGCACCCACGCCCTGTCCCGGCAGTGGGAGACCATAGACTGGGAACAGGTAGAAAAGGATGTCAATCGGCTGCAAACCCGGATTGGAGTGTTATCATAATAGTACAGTCAAAAACGCAAGAAAATGATAAAATAAAGAAAACAGAGAGGACTGTACACACCCATGGCAAAAAAATACACACCCGAATTCAGAGCAGAGGTCGTCAAGCTGTCTCAAGAAATTGGCGCACGACCAGCATCTGAACGCCTCAACATCAATCTTGATACAATGTATACCTGGATAAGCAAGGCGAAACATCGTCAAACTGAAGTCGATGCCCTCATCCAGGAAAAAGGGGGTACGGTCGCCTTAGCTGATGAAAACAATCAGCTAAGGCGTGAACTTCGGGAACGTGAAGAAGAAATTGAAATTCTTCAAGATGCTCTCGGTTTTTTCGTCAAGCGCCGGAAGAAGTAAGTAAACGGGAACGGATGAGTTATATTACGCTTAAGCGGGGAACCTTCAGTGTTAAAGCACTTTGTCGAGCGCTTGGCGTTACAGAAGCCGGTTATTATAAACATTTGAGAAAACCGGATACCCCGTCTAAAACTACCCTTCTTCTGGCGCAAATCTACGAGTGCTTAAAGGCAGATCCGGAGAATAGTAATGACGGTGTCCGTCGGATTTATGACTATCTCCGCATTCATAACAATTATAAGGGAAGCCTTCGAACAGTTTACCGAATCTGCCGTGAGAATAACCTGATCATTCGTCGAAAATCACACCCCAATGGGATTACGAAGGCTGATGGGGAAGCACAAAAATCCGAAAATCTGATCAAGCAGGATTTTGCAGCGGAAGCCCCCAACACGAAATGGCTGACTGATATCACTGAAATTCCATGTTTTGATGGGAAGCTTTATCTTGCAGCAATTCTGGATTGCTATGATGGAAGCATCGTTGGTTATCATATGGATGACAATATGCGGGCTTCACTCTGCACTAGGGTCTTCGAAAACGCTTGCTATACCTATAGTGCTTCAGGCATGATCCTTCACTCGGATCGTGGGTCGCAATTTACAAGCACAGCCTTCCGCACCGCATTGGCTGCGAAGGGCGCGATCCAAAGTATGAGCAGTGTTGGTCGATGTTATGATAATGCCCGGATGGAGAGCTTTTTCGCAACGCTTAAAAAAGAAAAACTTTATCGCATCAATACGAAAAAGATGACTCAGGAGATCGTCAAGACGATTATCTTTAAATACATCCAATACTATAATCATCGTCGGATTTACAGCACTAACGATGGCCTTCCGCCACTCTCCAAGCGGGCACTTTACCACTGTGCTGTTGCTGCATGATTTTCCTTGTCGGTGTGACTAAACTTTTATTGACAATTCCAAAAGGATGGAAGCGCTGGCTGTTTATGACAGAAGAAGAAAGCCTCATCAATCTGAGGTGTATCCCAATCGTCAGACACCCCAAACTGCAGATCACACAGAACCCATTCATCGATAAGGATTACTTTGACTGGCGAAAGAAATATCTGCGGAACCTTGTTGCTGCCTGAAAAGGTGAGGACATGCTTGAGCCGTATGAGCGGGAAACTCTCACGTACGGTTCTTAGACGAGGGAGAGGGAGCAATCCCTCTTTCTTAGTCGATTATCAGCACAAGCATTACCAGCAGATGCTACGAGAAAAAGGTATCCGACAGAGCATGAGCCGCAAAGGAAATTGTCTGGACAATGCAGTAATTGAAAATTTCTTTGGGTTACTCAAGAGTGAATTGTTGTATTTACAGAAGTTTGAGTCTTTTGAGCAGTTTAAGGCCGAACTGGTTGACTATCTGGATTACTACAACAACCGCCGTATCAAGGCAAAGCTAAAGGGCTTGCCACCTGCAATTCACAGACAACAAGCCCTCTTAGTTGCTTGAACAATTATTAACTTAAATATTTGTCTAACTTTTTGGGGTCAGTTCATTCTTTCGCTGTCCCTGATATTTCTTTTTCTTTTGGCTTTACCCCAACATTTGACATAGAGCCAAAATAGTGTAAATGTTCGGATGCTGGTTTGCATCTAACATTTACACTTATATGGTACTAAACGCTACAGCCATATTTGCAAAAGAACGATAACAGAATACGTGTTCTTCATCCAAAACAACCTGGAGAATTATACGGTCAAGCAGATGTGTAAAGCCTTGAAATTCGCAAGAAGCACTTATTATGAGGCTCTGGTTCATGTCCCCTCAAATAAAGAAAAGATTCTCAGCAGAAGTCAAGGCGTGCTTTGAACAAAACAAAAAGCTTTATGGTGCTATTAAGATTCACTGTAAACTGATTGAAAAAGGTATTCCATGCAGTATCAAGCGTGTACAACGCCAAGAACTTCGTTCAATAGTTGTAATAAAGCACAGTTATAAAGTAAATCAGGGCAAAGTACCCGATAATAAAGAGAATATTCTAAATCGTGACTTTACGGCAGAAACCATTAACCAAAAGTGGGCGACTGATATTACTTATATTTATGTTCTCCGAGAAGGATGGACGTATCTTGCATCTGTGATGGATCTTTATGACCGGAAAATCATCGGTGCCTATGGTAAAAACATAACTGCTGGTCTAGCCTTGAATGCAGTGAAAAACGCCTGTTTAAACGTAACAGATACAATGGGTATCATTCTCCATAGTGATTTGGGCAGCCAAGTGCGACAAGAAGTCGCTTAATATATTGCTATTATGCTACCCCATCCATTCGGGGTAACTCTATCGTGACTAGCGTGGATGGTAACGTCTGGGTTAGAAAGCTCACGAGACAATGAGGAAGTTCTGGTAGCCTAAACCGGAACAACTGCTAGAGTAAGAATGCTATGGAGAACGTAAAGTGAATCACTGTAGGAATCGTTACGCTGGAGAAAGCGAAAAAGGCTGAAACGCTTTGACCAAAAGGTATGGAGTCATGCAAAGGTATACTGGCTAGCCAATGCGGATGGAAAATGTACTCCCGGTTTAAAGGTGGCTCCTAAGGCATTCACAATTATATATTAGGCGGAACTTGGTAAACCCTATATGTTCCCTGAAATGAGGTATCAAACCGTAAGGAGCGAAATGACATAGAGGGCAGAAGAAAGAGATAAGAAGCGAACGCTGATTTTGTAATGAAAACAGATAGAGGTTCAAACTTTACTTCGACCTGAAAGGGTGCTGACTTATCTCATGGTAGTTTTTGGCAGGAAAGGATTGTAACTTTATGAATTCCAGTATTTCAACGACGGATAAAACCGAGAAACTGAAAGACTCAAAAGCACTCGCATTCCAGTGGGAATCCATGGACTGGTGCAAAATTGAAAATGACGTCAATAGACTACAATCGCGAATTGCTAAGGCAACGGCAGATGGAAAAATTAACAAAGCCAAAAGATTACAGTATTTATTAACCCACTCTTTCTCAGCAAAGGCATTTGCTGTAAGAAAAGTAACAACAAATCAAGGAAAAAAGACATCGGGAGTAGATAAAAAATTATGGTCTACCCACGCATCAAAGATGAAAGCAGTACTACAGCTCACTGACAAAAAATACCGAGCAAAGCCACTGAGAAGAGTTTACATTGAAAAGAAAAATGGCAAAAAAAGACCGCTTGGGATTCCCACAATGTATGACAGAGCAATGCAGACATTATATGCACTCGCATTAGAAACTATTGCCGAAACTACCGGGGACACAGTTTCCTTTGGTTTTCGCAAAGGTAGAAGTGCTAAAGATGCGGAAGAACAGATTTTCTGTGTACTTGCAAGAAAATGCGCTCCGAAATGGATTGTGGAAGGTGATATAAAAGGCTGCTTTGATAATATCAACCATGAATGGTTACTTACAAACATTCCAATGGACAGAAGAGTCATGCGCCAATTCCTTAAGTCAGGCTTCTTCTATCAAGGGAAACTATTTCCAACAGAAATTGGTTCGCCCCAAGGCGGTGCTATATCGAGTATCTATGCGAACATGACGTTAGATGGTATGGAAAAACTAATACAGAATAAATATCACCGTAATTCTAAGGGAAAAATAGAAAATCATTACAGAGCGAAAACAAAGGTTAACCTAGTGCGTTATGCAGATGACTTTATCATAACTGCAAATTCAAAAGAAATTGCAGAAGAAATCAAGGCTCTGATAAGTAACTTCTTACAATCCCGCGGTTTACAATTATCAGAAGAAAAGACAACAATTACTCATATCGATAACGGCTTTGATTTTCTTGGATGGAATTTTCGAAAATATAAGGAAAAACTCATTATAAAACCATCAAAGGACTCAATAAAACGCATGGTAAGGAAGCTATCCGATATTATTCTCAAGGAAGGTAAAGCAAGTACTCAGGCAGATTTAATTCGTCGATTAAACCTCGTTATAAGAGGTTGGACAAACTATCACAAACACACTGTCACAAGTAAGTCATTCTCAAATGTTAATAATACCTTATATTTACTGTTACAAAGATGGGCGAAACACCGTCATCCAAATAAAACTGGACGATGGAGACTTAGCAAGTACTGGCATAGTAAGGGAAATAAACCTTGGCTATTCTCTGTGGATGAGTGCGAACTAATCAATCTACGGACAATTCATATCTGTCGACATCCAAAACTTCAAATTAGAAAAAAATCCGTTCCTAGACCAGAAATATTTCAATGACAGGAAACGAAAGATTCAACGGATAAATGCCGCCTGAAAAGGTTAAAAACTGCTTGAGCCGTATGAGCGGGAAACTCTCACGTACGGTTCTTAGATGAGAGAAAGGGAGTAATCCCTTTCTCTTAATCGATTATACCAGTGATTTGTTCGAAAAACATATGAACGAAAATGGGTTGGTTCATTCATTTAGTCGAAAAGGGAATCCTTATGACAATGCATGTATTGAATCTTTTCACTCAGTACTGAAGGAGGAAGAAATTTATCTGCATACGTACCAAGACTTTGAAGAATGTCGCAAGGCAATCTTTGAGTATATAGAACGCTGGTATAATCGCCAAAGGATTCACAGTGCACTTGGATATAAAACACCTCAACAAGTGGAGGAGGAAGCGTTACTGACAGGATAAAGAAGTTCAACTTTTTGTGTCCAATCTATTGACATAGGTCCACATCCCACCTGGCGTTGTCACAGCCATCGAAAATGGATTCAATGGTCACGAATCTTTCGTATTCCATTCATAAAAGCATTTCTTTCCCGCGTTGTAATTCTTGATCTGACATTGTTATGTCCTCTTTTTTAATTATAACATGTTTGACAAGCAAACTTTAAGATAACTGCCACTTTACGGTTTTTTTCTGGTTACAGCAGGTGCCCCTTGAGAGTGGTTTTGCTTTAGACTCACCACTCTCAGTTGGAGGAGCGTTACAATATTATATAGCGATTGGTTTTTCGTTTGGGCATCTGAGGCACCTGGTCCGGATACCCAAAGGTGACCATTGCCACCATGGGGCCCTTCTCCCGGGCGAATTCGCGCTGGATGTCTTCTGACAATCCAGCTTCTACCGGGGCGGAGAGCCAGCATGATCCGATGCCTTTACCCTGAGCGGTCAGGACCATGTTTTCTATCCCTGCTGCAATACTTTGGATGACAGCCTCCCGTTTCCATTGTTCAAATTTGGGCTGGTTCATAAAGGCAAGAACGCACAGGGGTGCACCGCCCAATAGCGAGATGAAATGCTGGGTGTTGACAATGAGCTGGGGGTAGTCACCAAAGCGTTCTTCTAATTCCGGCTTTATTTTTTCCGAAGTAACTGCCATGATTGAGAGGATCCGTTTCATTTGCTCCGGGCTTTGGATAGCCACATAGTACCAGGGCTGCAGATTGATGGCGGAGGGGGCCATGGTCCCAGCTTCCAAGATGTCGATAATATCCTGATTAGGGATGGCCAGTGGTCTGTATTTCCGTACAGATCGGCGCTCCCGGATGGCCTGATTGATATCCATATTACAATTCTCCTATTAGTTCTCATTATTTTCTGAAAAACCCGCCAGAATGGCGGGTTGCAGACTGTCGACAAACCCAGGTCAGGGTGATGATAAAAATACGAGAACCCCGGCGCCCCTGCGGGCAGGCGTTTTCAATTGCCATCAAATCAAGAAAGCAAACCCGCCTTAAACCCAATCAAAACCAAAGGTTTTGCGCACTGACGAATGAGGGCTAACCCTTTGTTCGTCAGCGCCTGGGGTCCGGGGTGAATCTTTTTTATCCTCACCCTGACCGCGCTACATCACTTTGTCTA
>NZ_FNOU01000019.1:4848-62378 GCF_900107125.1 Eubacterium barkeri | reverse complement strand
GTGTGAATCGCTTAGTGGGGTAAACTGCCCCATATGATGACTGTACGCATTGGATGAGAGGCATCATTTCATATGACCCATTAGCTCAGTTGGTAGAGCATCTGACTTTTAATCAGGGTGTCGGGCGTTCAAGTCGCCCATGGGTCACCATCGACTGTTCAAGAGCCCACGAGGCTCTTTTTTTTAAAGTTTTTTATTCTGAATTGATGAAGGAGGACCCATGTATTCAGATTTTCATCTACATACGGCTTTCAGTGATGATTCGGATTATGCAATGAAATCATCCATCGAACAAGCAATTGCTTTGGGCCTTGAAGAAATTGGTTATGCTGAACATCTTGATTATGGAATTGATAGCGTCGATCAGTGTGATATCCCCTTGTATTTAGAGACAATTGGGGACTATCAAAAAAAATATAAAGGCCAGATTGAAATTCGTCAGGGGATCGAATTTGGTATCCAGTCCCACACCATTTTAGAATATCAGAAGACCTTTGATGCTTATCCCTTTGATTTTGTCATTTTATCCATTCACCAAATTAATAACCAGGAATTTTGGCGCAATGAATACCAAGAGGGTAAATCCCGGGTCGCCATATTGGAAGGATATTATAATGAACTGCTTTCCGTTCTATCCCAATACAATGACTATAGCTTTTTAGGGCATGTTGATGTCATCAATCGGTATGTGGAAGGGGGCCCTTATTTAACAACACGAAACCGTGATCAAATCGCTGAGATTTTTAAACATATTATCGATAGGGGAAGAGGGATTGAGATTAATACTTCATGCTATCGTTATGGGCTCAAGGATTTAACCCCTTCTCGGGAGATCATCCGTCTTTACAAGGATTTAGGTGGTGAGATCATTACCATTGGTTCGGATGGACATAACCAGGAGGAGTTGGGATTTAAGATTCTTGAAACCCAAAATGAATTAAGGGAAATGGGGTTTAAAGCGATTTATACCTTTAAAGAAATGATGCCAGTTGGTCATTTGCTGTAAGATTTCGTTAAAATGAAAATATTACTTGTCAAGTTGTAAAATTTGCAGTAAAATTAAATGAACGCATTAAGATGAACGACCATCCGGGGCTTCACCCCGGTTTTTTGTTGATTTAATTCCTTTATAAAGGTAGGTAACTATGAAAGAACAACAGCCCATTATTAATATTGCTGTCATCGCCCATGTCGATGCTGGTAAATCGACTCTCGTGGATGCCCTTCTGGGACAAAGCGGCGTCTTTCGTGAAAATCAGGAGGTCGTTGACTGTATTATGGACAGCAACGATTTAGAGCGAGAACGAGGGATCACCATTTATTCAAAGAATTGTTCCATCATGCATGGTGATATTAAGATTAATATTGTCGATACACCGGGACATGCCGATTTCTCTTCTGAAGTAGAACGAATTCTAAAGACGGTGGACACTGTGATTTTGTTAGTAGACTCCAGTGAAGGTCCCATGCCACAGACCCGTTTTGTCTTGAATAAATCCTTGGAACAGGGACTGCGCCCCATTCTTTTTATCAATAAGATCGATAAAAAGGATCAACGCGCCGAAGAAGTTGTCGATGAAGTTTTTGACTTGTTCGTTGAGTTAAAGGCTAATGACGAGCAATTGGATTTTCCCATCCTTTATGGTGTGGCCAAGGAAGGGATTGCCAAATATGAAATGGAGGACGAAAGCAAGGATTTGACCCCACTTTTTGATACCATTGTTAAACATGCTGGGGTTCCTGAGGATTTAAGCTTAGAGCCACTCCAGATGCAGATTTCGACCTTAGCCTATGATGATTATATCGGGCGTTTAGGAATTGGCCGGGTATCCTATGGGACCATCCATGCTGGGGAAAACCTGGAGGTGGTGAAACGGGATGGTAGCTTTGAAAAAGTTCGCGTAGGTCAGATCTTTGTATATCGGGGATTATCCCGGGTAGAAGTTAAAGAAGCTAAGGCAGGAGATATAGCCGTGGTTTCTGGAATTCCGGATATCTCCATTGGCGAAACTATTGGTGAAGTCAACCAGGTCCAGCCTATGGAATTAATCGAGATCGAAGAGCCAACTCTATCCATGAATTTCCTGGTTAATTCCTCACCCTTTGCCGGGAAAGTAGGTAAATTTGTGACCACCCGGCACATTAAGGCTCGATTGGAAAAAGAGCTTGAAGTCAATGTTGGGATGACAGTTGAGCCACTTCCAGATACCACTGAAGGTTATAAGGTATCGGGCCGTGGGGAGCTGCACCTTTCCATTTTGCTTGAAAACATGCGCCGGGAAGGCTACGAAATTTCGGTTTCCAAGCCAGAGGTTATCATGCACCGGGATGAAAATGGGAAGAAGCTGGAACCGGTAGAACAAGTTGTAATCAGCGTACCGGATGAGTATTCCGGAGCCGTTATTAATAAGCTTAATCTTCGCAAGGGATTAATGGTGGGGATGTCCTCAGATGAAGGCTGGACCAATCTTGAATTTAATGTACCAACCCGGGGACTTTTGGGTTATCAGAGTGAGTTTATCAATGATACCCACGGTGAAGGCACCCTGGTCCGTCGATTCAATTCCTTTGAACCATATATGGGAGAAATTCCTGGTCGTCAGAATGGGGTGTTGATCTCTGGTGTTGCCGGAGAAACCATGGCCTATTCCCTGTACAATTTAAGTGATCGCGGGATCATGATGGTAGGACCCAGCACACCGGTCTATGAAGGAATGGTCATTGGGATTAATAACCGTAGTGATGATATGGTGGTGAATCCCATCAAGAACAAGAAGCTGACCAATACCCGGTCATCAGGTGCTGATGATGCTTTGAAACTCATCGATCCAAAGATTTTTACCCTTGAGGAAGCCTTGGAGTTTATTGAGGACGATGAGTTGGTGGAGATAACACCAACGGATATTCGCATTCGGAAGAAGATTCTTTCTGAATTAGATCGTCGTCGTTTCAGACGGAACTAACCATAAAGAGAGCCAGAACAGCTAATCGCTGTATCTGGCTCTTTGTGGTTTATAGATTAATTCTGTGTTTGAGGCTTTTCCATCGCACGATTAATGGCAGAAACCAAGGCTTTGACGGAGGCCACGATAATATCATTATCGATACCGGCTCCCCAGATCGTGCCATTGCCTTCCAGGGTGATACCAACGTAGGCAACCGCTTTGGAAGTAGAACCATGTTCCAGGGCATGCTCTCCGTATTTTAAGTCTGTATAGGGCGTGTTCATGATCCCCTTGATCGCATTGCACACAGCATCGAATCGGCCATTGCCTTCTCCGGAACAGGTGCTTTGTACGCCGTCCCGTTCAACCACGACATCTGCCTGCATCCGTCCTTCAGGCAGTTGGGTGAAATGATACTCTGGCAGGGAAAAGCGTTCATCTTTATTCACATAGGTCGTGTTAAAGATATCGTAAACTTCTTCTGCAGAAAGCTCTTTATGCTTATGGTCTGAGACATCCTTAACGGTATAGCCCAGATCCTCACGCATAAGTTTTGGCAGATCATAGCCATATTTTTGTTCCAGAACATAGCCAATACCGCCTTTGCCGGACTGGCTATTAATTCGGATCACGTCTTTTTCATAAATCCGGCCTAAGTCTGTGGGATCGATGGGGAGATAGGGGACCGTCCATTTATTGGTGTGCTGTTCCTCCCGGTAGTTCATCCCCTTGGCGATGGCATCCTGATGGGAACCGGAGAAGGCGGCAAATACCAGAGCCCCACTATAGGGCTGGCGTTCGTAGACGTGCATCCGGGTGTTGCGTTCATAGGCTTCGGTGATTTCTGGCAGATTATTGAAGTTTAACTTGGGGTCCACACCGTGGGTGTACATATTCAGGGCCAGGGTAACGATATCGACATTCCCTGTCCGTTCCCCATTGCCAAAGAGGGTCCCCTCAATGCGATCGGCTCCAGCCAGTAATCCCAGTTCAGAATCGGCTACGGCACAGCCCCTGTCGTTATGGGGATGGAGGGACACCACGACATTTTCCCGATAGGCCATATTATCACACATATATTCAATCTGGCTGGCGTAGACATGGGGGAGTGACATGGATACGGTAACGGGCAGATTGATGATGACCTTATGATCCGCGGTGGGCTGCCATACATTAAGAACGGCGTTACAGATATCCAGGGCGAAGTCCACCTCGGTGCCGGTAAAACTTTCCGGGGAGTATTCAAATTGGAAATTTCCTTGGGTTTCTGCCGCTAAATCCCTGAGCATCACAGCGCCGTCCACGGCAATTTGAATGATTTCTTCCTTTGATTTTCGAAAGACCTGTTCACGCTGTGCCAGGGAGGTTGAATTGTAAAGATGAACGATGGATTTTTTACAGCCCTCCAGTGCGGCAAAGGTCTTACGGATAATATGCTCCCGGGCCTGGGTTAACACCTGGATGGTGACATCCTCTGGAATGAGGTCCTGCTCGATCAAAGCCCGGAGGAAACGGTATTCCGTTTCAGAGGCAGCGGGAAAGCCCACTTCGATTTCCTTAAAGCCAACGGAAACTAAATATTGGAAATATTCAATTTTTTCATCAAGACTCATGGGGATGATCAGGGCCTGGTTGCCATCCCGAAGGTCCACGGAGCACCAAACGGGTGCTTCGGTAATATATTCCTTTTCCACCCATTTGTGGGAGGAAACCGGGGGCATAAAATAGCCCCGACTGTATTTTTTGTGATTCATCATGATTTTATTCTCCTTTTTTCCCAAAATAATAAAGCCTCTATGTCTAAAAGACATAGAGGCGAAAGTTGACGCTTACGCGGTACCACTCTAATTCACAGCCTATATTGGCTACCTTTATCAGATACGTCCCAAGGGATTATATCCTCCTGATATAACGGTCAGATACCGGCGATGCCTACTTGGCGGTTCAGCATGCTACTCCAAGGCCAGTTCAGATGTCCGTTCAGTCCGCTTCACATCAGCCAGCGGCTTTCTGTACCTTCTGGAAATCTTACTACTCCCCATCACTGTATTACCAGTATTCTACTTGACATTTTTTTATTTGTCAAGGATAGAATAAAATAAATCTAAAGAAAAAGTTTTCTAAGCAAAGAGAGCAGCGTAAATCAGAACGATGATCCCAAGGATAATCCGGTAGTATCCAAAGACTTTGAAGTCATGCTTCCGAATATAGCTCATTAAGAATTTAATGACAAAGACTGAAACGATAAAAGCCACCACCATCCCAACAAGAAGCACTGCGGCCTCAGTTCCAGAAAAGCCAAAGCCGGTACGGATAAAGAATTTAAGCAGCTTCATTAGACTGGCGCCCAGCATAACCGGAACCGCCAGAAAGAAGGAAAATTCAGCGGCGACTTTACGGGATGTTCCCAAAATGGATGCCCCAAGGATGGTCGAGCCTGAACGTGAAGTCCCCGGGATAATGGAGAGTGCCTGAAAAAAGCCGATTCCCAAGGCTGTTTTAAAACTCAGCTCATCCAGGGAATTGATTTTGAACTGTCGATGCTTATTCCGATTTTCAATGACGATAAAGGCAATCCCATAGACAATCAGAGCAATGGCGACGCTGATAAAATTATAAAAGTGGGTATTAAACCAATCGTCCAAAGGAAGACCAATGATAGCGGCAGGCAGCATGGCGACGATAATCTTGGCCCAAAGATTCCAGGTTTTCTTTTTCTCCACTGGTGTTTTGGTACCGGAGAAGGGGTTAAGCTTATGGAAATACAGCAGGAGAACAGCCAGAATGGAGCCAAATTGGATCACGACCAGGAACATATCCCAGAAGTCCTTTGAAACGTTCATATGGATGAACTCCTCCAATAGAATCATATGACCAGTACTGCTAATGGGGAGCCACTCGGTAATTCCCTGTACGATACCGAATAAAGCTGCCTTTAAAATTTCGAAAAACATGAACGATGCGTTCCTCGCTTTCTTTAAATTTAAATTTTATTTTACCACAAAGAATTCGATAAATATATAGATTCAGGATTACAGAATTGTAAGGAATGGATAAAGCGATTCTTTACTTTACTTCTCCTTAAGTTTTCTTTTATATCCCCTATTTCCTGTGCTATAATAATACTAATTATGTGCAATGGAGGAGACCATTCGAATGAAAGTATCATTTATACATACAGGCGACCTGCACTTGGGGCGCCAGTTTCACTTCAAGCGTAATGGCGACGTGTTTGGAAGCAACAAGCGCACAGATCTTTGGAGGACCTTTGATAAGATTCTGAACACCGCTGAAAAGAATCAAATTGATTTACTGCTTATTGCAGGAGATTTGTTTGATTCCGATGAAATAGAGATGAGCGAAATTAACCGGGCTGCGGATAAATTCAGTAAGCTTAGCATGACAAAGGTGGTTATTTTAGCTGGAAATCATGATTATTATAGCAGTGTTGCGCTATATGGCTTAGTGGATTGGCCAGACAATGTCAACATTCTACATAGTGGTCGGATGGAGTCTATTTATTTTCCTTCTTTGGAAACAGAAGTCTTTGGTTTGAGCTGGGTGAAAAATGCTTATTCTGATATCCCCTTTAAAGGACACCTGGAGCTGGAGGAAGACCGCAATAACATCATGATGCTCCACGGGGACGCCTATAGTCGTGTCTCAGACTTTATGCCACTGAATATTGGAGATTACGATTATTTCGACTATGTTGCCCTTGGGCATTTTCACAAGTATGAGATGCTCACAAAAAGAGCGGGCTATTGTGGTAGCCCAGAAGCCCTTCACTTTGGGGAAACCGGGGACCATGGGGTGATTGTCGGACAAATTGAAAATCACCGTTGTCATACTCAGTTTATAAAAATACAGGAACGGGAATACGTGACTGCTGATGTGGAAATCACCCCTGATTTGAGCATGGACGATATCCTGGAAAAAGTCATCGATATTGCAGGAGAACAAAAACGTCATCGGGATTTCTTCCGGATCAACCTGGTGGGTTATTGCGATACGGACTTATCCCTGGGTTGGTTGAGCGATGAACTTCAAAGCCACTTTTATTATTTGGAATTAGACGGAAGTCAATTGGAATACGATCTGGATATTGACGGGATACTCGAGGATAATAAGGATAATATTATTGGACGTTTTATCCAGGAAATGCGGCGCTTTGGGGATGATCCCGTGGCAAAAAAAGCCCTTTATTACGGTTTGGAGGGTGTTCTGAAGGAAAGGGGTACCAAATGAAAATAAAAACACTTAACCTCATCGCCTTTGGAAAATTCCACAACAAAACCATTGAAATTTCTGATGGCTTCAACCTGATTTACGGCGGCAATGAGGCTGGAAAATCAACGATTCAGCATTTTATTGAAGGCATGCTTTTTGGCTTTTATAAGCCCTATCGCAAAAAAAGAACCTATAATGATGATTATTATCGTTTTAAGCCCCGACAGGGAGATCGTTATTTTGGGACCATGATTTTTGAAGATGATAATGGGCAAGATATTCGAATTGAACGGGATTTCCTAAAGGCCAGAGATGGTGTCCGTCTCTTTGACAATGTTACAGGGGAGGATATCACAGAAACATACCCTTACGATAATGTTACCCGTCAATACCAGCCCCTGGGCTTTGGAGGCTTCAGCTCCGTTATGTACAATAATACGGTCAATGTCAAACAAATGGCATCGAAGTCTGAAGAGGAGTTGGCCCGGGAGGTCAATGATCGCTTAGTGGATATGGCGACAGAAACGGGAGATGAACTCTCCGTTAACAAAGTGCTTGACTATCTGGAGGGTAAAAAGAAAGCCATTGGATCCACTGGAAAAAGCAAATCCAATTATGGAATGACGGTCCGGGAGAAACGTAATCTTGAGGGAATCCTCAGTGAAAGCGAAGCGGTTTATGGGCAGATTCGAATGAACCAAAAACGCATTCAGCAGTACAAGCGTAAAATTGAGCAAGCCCAGGGACGAAGTGATGAGTACAAACGCCGAGCAGAGGCTCAAAACGCCAAGGAACAGGCCGCAATGGCGGAAAAGCTGGCAGCGATTAAAGCCGAAGGGGATGCCATAGAGAAACAGCTTGAGGAATTAAGCAGCGCCGAAGGGCTCGATAATCGGGTTTTCGGTCAGCTCCAGGTCATGCAGAGCAGCTTGGATGCCGTTGGCAGTCGAATCGCACGACTCACGCGTCAAATGGATCAGATTGATGAAGAGCGAAGGGATATCGCAAGCCGGTGCCGCCGATTTGAAAACAGCCTGGGTGGATTTACCCAGGAACAAATTGAAGCAGATTATTTGGCCTATGGACAGGCAGTCAGCCAACACTACACTCCAGAGCAATTACCGGAGATATCAGGTGAAATGCAGGAAACTCAAGTGGTGGTAAAGAAGGGGACGCTTGAGGATACAGTAAGTTTTATTGGTTTTGACCCAGCGCCCCTTATTATCGGGATTGTTCTAGGGGCACTTTTCTTTCTCTTTTCGGTCATTAATCCTGGGGGCTTACTGCCCTATGCGGGACAGGTGATTTTGAGTTTTATAGGACTTTTGGCAGGGTTAGGCTGTGCTGGCATTCTGATACTGCAAAAACGAGAGTTGAAAAATGGGGGGGTATCTCCAGGGGACTCTGCCTACAATGACGACTGGGATGATGAGGATGAGGACTGGGAAGATCAGGGGCATGCCGGCTTTTTTGATGACCTGGACGATGGAGAAGACTTTGGCGCAGACCGCTTTTCTGGTAACACGGCAGAGCAATGGGCAATACTATCGGATGAGGATGACGAAGAAAATCTTTATTTTGATGACAACAGATCTGAAGGCTTTTTGGACGATGCCCAGGAAGAGCCAGTCGCTCCTGGCCAAGAAATATTGGATAAGTACAATATGGCAGATCCCGAGGCTTATGAGGCTTTCATCCTACGGTGCCGGGAAATCTTTGAACGTTACAATAAGCTTCTTTTAGAGGGGGATCGGCTCAATGTTCGCATGGAGGAATTGGAACACGAAAAGTGTGATTTAGAAGACGAACGCTATAAATATCGTACAGCTATTGAGGATGCATTGAAGCAGGGGGGGGTCAGCAGTATTGAAGAATACGGCCGTGCCTGTGCATCAAGCGTAGAAGCTGAAGCCCTTCGGGCAAAGCTGGCCGCCAACCGCCGCCTGTATGATGAGTTGACTCAGAATGATTTTATCCTGGCCAGTACCCTGGAAGAAGATCCCGTATTAATGACGGGAAGCCATGGAGAAGAAATTCGTGCCCGGGAGGCAGTTGAGGCTTTTAATCATGAAATTGCCCGGATTCAGGGAGAAAACACCTCATTGATGAATGGGGTAGGGAATCCTGTAGAAATTCGGGAAAGGATTGAAACCCTTGAAAATGAAATTCGTGTTTATGAGGATGAAATCCGTGCCTGTGATTTGGCGGAGAAATTCTTTAAAAGTTATTTCAAAAGCACCCATTATGACAACGCCCCAAATCTTAACCAGAAGATTGGCAGTATCATCCACAGCATCACCCAGAAATACCATGAGGTCCGGGTGGATGATCAGCTGCGGATTCGGGTGGTAGATCCCCAAAGCGGGGAACTCCTTTCGATGGATCAGTTAAGTGGCGGAACGATGGATCAAATTTACTTAGCCCTGCGTTTCGGGGTTGCCGGTATTGTGGATGCGGGAAAAACAATGCCGATTATTTTGGATGACCCTTTTGTACAATACGATGATAAACGGAAGGCAGAGGCTGTCAAATACATTTCGTCTCTGGCACCAGATACGCAAGTCCTGCTCTTTACCTGTACGGCTGATGAAAAACACATTATGGATGATAATGGCTATCCTTACGTTGGTATTGGAATCTAAATAATTGGGAGAACCCTATGAAACTGGAGAAAGTAAAGCAATTACTGAATGCTGCCGTTCTCACTGGTGGCGAACATCTGGATGAAGAGGTATACGTCGCCTGTGGATGTGATTTAATGAGTGATGTTCTGCGCTATGCTAAGGATGATGGCCTTCTTTTGACGGGTCTGGTGAATAAGCAGGTCCTCAATACGGCTGATATCGCCAATATGCGCAGTGTGGTTTTTGTCCGTTCCAAAGTCCCAGGAGAGGCAATTTTAAAAATGGCCAGGGATATTGATATGCTTATCATGACCACCGATTTGCCACTGTTTGAATCCTGCGGTATTCTGTATAGCGACGGTTTGAAGGGAGCGACACCAAATAATGAGCTATAACCTTGAGTTCGATGTCGAACGGGGTGATTTTGATAAGGCGGGAGAAGCCTCCCGAAAAATCAAAAAAAGCCTGATGCAGATCGGTGTTAATAATAAAATTATAAGGCGCATTGCCATCGCGGGTTACGAAGGGGAGATGAACTTAGCGATCCATTCCGATGGTGGGTGTATTAAGCTGATGGTAGAAAGCAATTGTGTTACTTTGGCTTTGGAGGATGTTGGACCAGGTATCCCAAACTTGGATTTAGCCATGACGGAAGGCTGGTCTACCGCCACCGATTCGGTGCGGGAAATGGGTTTTGGAGCAGGGATGGGTCTTCCCAATATGGAGAAGAACGCTGACACTTTCCATATAGAATCAAAGGTCGGAGAAGGTACGAAGATTCGGATGAAATTCAACCTCTGACCGGAAAAGAGAGTAGAAATGGGCAGTATCTTTCATTCGGTTTATTTAGACCGGGATAAATGCCTTGGCTGCACTACCTGTTTACGGAGCTGCCCCACTGGGGCAATCCGTGTTCGGGAGGGGAAAGCTAAGATTATTGAATCTAAATGTATCGATTGTGGGGAATGCATCCGCGTTTGTCCCCATCGGGCAAAATTAGCCAAGACGGATACCTTGGCCAGTATTCATGAATTTGATTATCGGGTTGCCATCGTTGCACCGACACTGATTGGTCAATATCCACTTAAATATTCCATTGACCGCATCCTGAGTGCTCTTAAAGCACTGGGGTTTGATGAAGTGGTCGAAGTTGCCAATGGTGCAGAGGTGGTTGGATCGGCATTAGGGGAAGAATTTGCAGATAGGGAGCGTCCGCGACCCATTATATCTTCTGCTTGTCCCGCAGTCTCTAAGTTAATCCAGGTCCGTTTTCCAGAGCTAACCAAAAACATCACTACACTCAAATCACCCATGGGGGTTACCGCTCGCATGGTGCGCAGACGTCTGGAGGCGGAAAAAAACCTACCAGCAGAGGATGTGGGGGTGTTTTTTATTACCCCGTGTGCAGCAAAGGCCACTGAAGTCAAGGATCAGGAAAATAAAGATGATAATTATGATATTATCAATGGCGCCATTGCCATAAAGGATATTTATGGTCCCCTCCGGGCCCAGCTCAAGATAGTGGAGGAAGAGTCGGGTCTTCACAGAGCGACCCCCGATGGCTATCGTTGGGCTCTTTCTGGTGGGGAAAGCCGTTATGCAGGGGGGCGGCGGAGTATCCACGTCCATGGGATTTCCAATGTGATTGCAGTTTTAGAGGAAATTGAGAATGGTAATCTGGAGGAAATTGAATTTGTTGAAGGGTTGGCTTGCATTGGCGGATGTGTTGGCGGATGCTTGACTGTTGAAAATAATTTTGTTGCCCGGATGGTCATCGATGTCCGGGCCCGGGGTGAAAGTGGTGGACAATTTGAAACGACCCCGAAAATCCGTTGTGCCACGGAGGATGGCCTTATCGCTGATGGGCTGCGGCGAAAGCATCCTCTTCAGTCCAGGGAATTCAAACCATTGGATGAAGATTTTTCCAGATCATTGGAAAAGATGCAGCAAATCGAAATTTTGGAACAACGTCTTCCGGGTCTGGATTGTGGCTCCTGTGGGGCACCGGGCTGCCGGGCACTGGCAGAGGATATTGTTACGGGACATGCCCGGGAAATTGATTGTGTTTTCGTGTTAAAGGATCGGGTTTTGGAGCTGTCAAAGCTGACCAGTGAAATGCTGCAGATGGGACATCCCATGGAAAAAAATGGAGAAGGAGAACAAAACGATGAAGGTTAAGGATCTATTGAATTTAGACGGTTTTATCCCGGCAAATCCAGAATGTATTGCGGAGCAGGTCATTGAAAGCGGTTATGTTGGTGATTTGCTAAGCTGGGTGATGGGAAACGCAGATAACGGGTGTGCCTGGGTGACCATCCAAACCCATCTCAATATTATTGCAGTGGCCACCCTTTTAGAGATGGCTTGCGTCATTATCCCGGAGGGGGCGGAGATTGAGGCGGATACCTTAGCTAAGGCAACGGAGGAAGGGGTGCCGCTTTTTACCACGGAAAAGAATGCTTTTGAAGTGTGTGCACTGCTGGCATCCTTTGACATAAAATGACCGCTACTGCTGTGGATCTGCACATGCATTCCATTCTATCGCCCTGTGGGGATGAGGCCATGACACCCAATAATATTGTTGGGATGGCCCTTTTAAAAGAACTGGATGTCATCGCAGTGACAGATCATAACACCGCCCGAAATTTACCGGCCATCATGGCACTGGCCAAAGGGGAAGGTCTTTGTGTATTGCCAGGGATTGAGGTGACCACTAAGGAAGAGGCCCATATTTTAGCGTATTTTGAAACCTTGGAGGCTGCCCTTGCCTTGGATGCTGTTTTGTATGAGCACCTTCCGGATATTCCAAATCGACCGGATTTTTTCGGCCCACAGTTAATTTTGAATGAAGAGGATGAGGTGATCGGTCATCTTGATAAACTCTTGATTTCGGCCACAGACATCGGCGTCAATGCCTTAATGGAGATGGTCATCCCCCTTGGGGGTATTTTGGTACCGGCACACATTGATCGAAAATCCTATAGTCTTGTGGCATCTCTGGGATTTATCCCTCCGGAGCTGCCAGTGAGCACCCTGGAGGTTTCCGCTGTGGGGGATATTGAATCCGTTAAAAATAAGTTTCGGTTCTTTCGGGACTATCAGTTCATTCAGGGGTCGGATGCCCACTGTCTGGAGGATATAGCTGAACGGAAGTATTTTTTAGATTTACCGGACTTAAGGCGATCAACAATACTGCAAAAATTGGGACAAAATTGTACCAATGTCCATTGAATTGATACTATTTTGTCAAGAAAATATAGAAAATTATGTTATCATGGCTTTGGGAGTGTGTTATACTAAAGCAGAGTAAAGAATGTGCACTTGCTTTTGATTGCGCAGAAAAAGAGGAGGAGTAATTTTGGCTGAGTATGTATCAACTGATAATCTTGATGTTGTCAAGGGCATCGTCGAAAAACACCGGGAAGTTCCTGGTTGTTTGATGCGTATCCTTCAGGATACCCAGGAACAATACGGCTACCTGCCACTGGAACTGCAGGAAGTTATTGCGGATGAGCTGGATGTTCCATTAACGGAGGTTTATGGTGTGGCGACCTTCTATTCCCAATTTACGCTTAAGCCCAAAGGACAGTATAAAGTGGGGGTGTGTCTGGGAACTGCATGTTACGTTCGAGGCTCCCAGGATATTTTGGACGAGGTTGTGGGGATTCTCGGTACGACTGTAGGAGAAACGACAGAAGATGGAAAATTCTCCGTGGATGCGACACGCTGTGTAGGCGCCTGTGGGCTCGCACCCGTTATGATGATTAATGAAGAGGTTTATGGTCGTCTGACGCCTGGTGAGGTGAAAGATATCCTGGCAAAGTATTAGGATAAGGACCAATGAAGGAATTGTCCTTACACATATTGGATATTACCCAGAATTCCATCCGCGCTGGGGCCACTTTGGTGGAGCTATGTATTGTGGAGGATACCCTGGAGGATTTATTATCCATTACCATTTCAGATGATGGATGTGGCATACCAAAGGATCGATTAGCAGACATTACCAATCCCTTTGTTACCTCCCGAACGACTCGAAAGGTCGGCTTGGGCCTGCCCCTATTTAAAGCGGCGGCGGAAGGTTGTGACGGATGGTTTACCATTCGTTCAGAGGAAGGGGTGGGGACGACGGTAGAGGCTGTTTTTAAACGCAGTCATATCGACCGGGCCCCTCTGGGGAATATGGCGGATACTGTTGTGACCATGCTTTTATCCTTTAACCAGGCAGAGCTTTTATATAGTCATCATTATAATGGAAGAACATTTGAATTCGACACGCGTCAGATTAAGGCTATTCTGGAAGCAGAAGACCTGCTGACGGATCCTGAAGTGCTGGGCTGGATACGGGGATACGTTGCCGAGGAACTTGAGGAAATCATGGAGGAGTAATATGAAAAAGTCGCTAGAAGAGCTTAAAGCAATCAGAAGCAAAAAACTCGAAGAAATTAATTTACGAAAGGGCCGAAACGGCTATCGTGTGGTCGTTGGTATGGCTACCTGTGGTATTGCTGCCGGAGCCCGTCCGGTTATGGTTAAACTGATGGAGGCTGTAGAATCAGAAGGACTGAGTGAGGTAACCATCGCTCAAACGGGCTGCATCGGTGTGTGCCGTTTAGAGCCTATTGTGGAAGTATTTGATCCCCAAGGGGAAAAGACCACCTATGTTAAGATGAGTCCTGAAAAGGTTGCTGAGATTGTAGAAAAACATCTTAAAAACGGGGAAGTTGTTGAAAAGTACACCATGACTGTGGTTGATGGGAAGGTCATCGATCCCGTCGCAAAGGCCTAAGGAGGAGCTCAATGGCATATAAACGTTCTCAAATTCTACTTTGTGGTGGAACTGGCTGTACTTCATCTGGTTCTGCATTACTGACCAAGGAATTTGAAAAGGAATTAAAGAAACATGATTTGTTGGATGAAGTTGATATTACAGTGACTGGGTGCTTTGGTCTGTGTGAGCTGGGCCCAGTGGTCATTATTTACCCGGAAGGTACTTTTTACAGCCGGGTAGAAGTGAGTGATATTGCAGAGCTTGTTGAAGAGCATCTGGTTAAAGGGCGGCCCTTGGAACGCCTGGAGTATACTGAATCAACAGATGGCCGCCACGCACGCTCCATTAATGAGCTGGGCTTTTATAAAAAGCAGATGCGTGTTGCCCTGGCCAATTGTGGGGTGATTAATCCTGAAGATATTGATGAATATGTTGCCTTTGATGGCTATACGGCGTTGGAAAAAGCCCTGCTTAAGATGACACCACAAGGGGTTATTGATTGTATTAAAGATTCAGGGTTACGTGGTCGAGGTGGTGGTGGATTCCCCACGGGCCTCAAATGGCAATTCGCCAAAAATGCTGAATCACCAGATGGTGTGAAATACGTGGCTTGTAATGCTGATGAAGGGGATCCCGGAGCCTTTATGGACCGTTCAATCCTCGAGGGAGACCCCCATCGCCTCATTGAAGCCATGGCCATCGCAGGCTACGCCATCGGGGCACAGATGGGCTATGTTTATGTCCGGGCAGAATACCCTATTGCTGTTAAACGGCTGCAGATTGCCATTGATCAGGCAAGGGATTATGGTCTCCTTGGGGAAAATATTTTCGATACCGATTTTTCCTTTGATTTAGATATCCGTTTAGGGGCTGGTGCCTTTGTCTGTGGTGAAGAAACGGCATTGATGAATTCGGTTGAAGGGAAGCGTGGCGAACCGCGTCCCCGCCCACCATTCCCAGCGAATAAGGGCCTTTTTGAACGTCCCACAGTGCTCAATAATGTAGAGACCTATGCGAATATCCCGACGATTATCAACGAGGGTGCCGAGTGGTTTGCTTCTTTAGGGACTGAAAAATCTAAGGGAACCAAGGTTTTTGCCTTGGGTGGTAAGATTAATAATACGGGTCTTTTGGAAATTCCCATGGGGACTACCATGCGGGAAATCATTTATGAAATCGGTGGAGGCATCCCCAACGGCAAGGCCTTTAAGGCGGCGCAGACCGGTGGCCCCTCTGGTGGCTGTATCCCGGTATCCAAGCTGGATACCCCCATTGATTATGACAACCTCATTGCCATCGGTTCGATGATGGGCTCCGGGGGACTGATCGTTATGGATGAGGATAACTGTATGGTCGATGTAGCCCGTTTCTTCCTGGATTTTACCCAGGACGAATCCTGTGGGAAATGTCCACCCTGCCGTATTGGAACCAAGCGGATGCTGGAAATCCTTGAACGCATTTGTAATGGGGAAGGCCAGGAAGGTGATATCGAACGTCTGGAAGAGCTGGCAGAAGGCATTAAAGCTTCCGCATTATGTGGCCTGGGCCAGACCGCTCCGAATCCTGTTTTATCAACCATCAAATATTTCCGCGACGAATACGAAGCGCATATTAAGGAAAAACGCTGTCCGGCAGGTGTGTGTAAAAAGCTCCTTAACTACACGATTATCGAAGATAAATGTAAGGGCTGTGGCATTTGTGCGAAGAAATGTCCGGCAAGTTGCATCACTGGCGAAAAGAAAAAGCCCCATAGTATTGATATAACAGCCTGTATTAAATGTGGGACCTGTATCGAGGCTTGTCCCTTCGGCGCCATTACGAAAGCATAAAGGAGGTTGTGGAAATGAAAGATGTAACATTTAAAATTAATGGTCGCGACGTCACTGTCCCGGAAGGGACCACGGTGCTTGAAGCGGCGAAAATGCAGGGCATCGATATTCCGACTTTATGCTACCTGAAGGATGTCAATGAAATCGGGGCTTGCCGGATGTGTCTGGTGGAAATTAAAGGGGCCCGGGCCCTCCAGGCTTCCTGTGTCTACCCCGTTGCCGAAGGAATTGAAGTTCTGACCAATACAGAAAAGGTTCGAAAAGCCCGCCGGGTTAATCTGGAACTTATTTTATCCAACCATAACCGGGAATGCACCAGCTGTGTCCGCAGTGAAAACTGTGAACTCCAAAAGCTTTCCGTAGACTTGGGTGTCACCAGTATTCCCTTTGAGGGAGAAAAATCCGGAGAGTGGATTGACGATTTATCAACTTCCATCGTTCGGGATGAAACCAAGTGTATTTTATGCAAGCGCTGTGTGGCGGTGTGCCGCAGCATTCAGGGTGTTGGTGTTTTAGGACCTGCTGGCCGTGGGTTTAATACCCATATTCGCCCAGTGTTTGATAAATCCATTGCTGAAGTTGGCTGTATAAACTGTGGCCAATGTATTGTTAATTGCCCAGTGGGAGCCCTGAAGGAAAAAAGTGATATCCAAAAGGTATGGGATGCCATTGAAGATCCACAGAAAATCGTGGTCGTAGAATCGGCACCAGCCGTCCGTGCAGCTTTGGGTGAGGAGTTTGGACTACCCATGGGGACAAATGTAACGGGTAAGCTGGCAGCCTCTTTGCGTCGCCTCGGCTTTGACCATATCTTTGATACGGATTTTGGAGCGGATGTCACCATTATGGAGGAAGGCACCGAGTTAATCAACCGTGTGACCAAGGGGGGCGTGCTGCCCATGATTACCTCCTGTTCACCGGGATGGATCAAGCTGATTGAAACCTACTATCCCGAAATGCTCGACCATTTATCCAGCTGTAAATCTCCCCAGAATATGACGGGGGCTCTTGTCAAAAGCCATTTCGCTGAAATGAATGGCATTAATCCAGACGATATCGTCGTTGTGTCTGTGATGCCTTGTACCGCTAAAAAGTTTGAATCCCAACGGGAAGAGCTAAGTGTTGACGGTCGCCAGGATGTGGATATTTCCATTACAACCAGGGAGCTGGCCCGGATGATTAAGGAAGCTCGAATTGACTTCCTGGCCCTTCCCGATGAAGACTTTGATCCATACTACGGTGAATACACTGGTGCTGCCGTTATCTTTGGCGCTACTGGCGGTGTAATGGAAGCTGCTGTTCGAACGGTTGCGGATATCTTAAATGATAAAGATATCCAGGAAATAGACTACGAAGCTGTACGCGGCGTTGAGGGCGTTAAAACAGCCGATGTGGCGGTTACTCCGGATTTAACGGTGAAAATCGCGGTTGCCCATGGTGGTGCTAATATCCGTCAGGTGATGGATGCCTTAAAGCGCGGCGAATTTGATGATTATCATTTTATCGAATTCATGGGATGCCCCGGGGGTTGTGTCAACGGTGGGGGACAGCCCATTGTATCCTCCAAGGTCCGTATGGAAAAGGATATCCGTGTGGAACGAGCCAAGGCATTGTACAATGAGGACGAAGCCAAAACCTATCGGAAATCTCACCAGAATCCAGCGATTATAAAATTGTACGAAGAATACCTGGGTGAACCCGGTGGGCATAAGTCGCATAAACTCCTTCACACCAGCTATAGTGCAAAACCGCGTATCAAATAATCAAAAGAAGGATGAAGAGTAAGTAACGAAAAAATAGCAAGGCAGACCATCATCTGGTGCCTTGCTATTTTTGTATTTATAGCTTATCGCTCAAACGTTTTTTATTCCGGCGACCGCCCTTTTTGTGGTGACGGATTACGAGGATAATGACGATCACAATGAGGACAATCCCCAAAATGATGCCATAGAGGGCCAGAGCATAAATAGACGGATTTTCAAAAAATGTCGTCATGGAATTGGAAACTGCCGTTTTGGTATCCCGGGCATTGTTATACTGGGCTGGAATAACGCTGATGCCAGATTCATTTTTAGCAAAGGAGCCTGCATAACTTGCCAGGGCAATCCAGGCCTTGGCATCTTTGCCCTCTTTCGTTTTACTTATAAAGGCTGCTGTATCCGTATTAGTGTTTCCATTGGCATCCCTTGGGGTCAGTGTGACAAGGCCCTTGGTCATGTCCGTAACCAGTCCGGTCATATCGGCCAGGTATTTACTGCAGGTCATATGGTAGAGCTTATCATCCACAATGGGGGACCAGTTTCCTTGACTATCCTGGACATCCACGGAAATCACCTTATCCATGGGGAGACGGCTATCATTATAAGTATAGCGCAATCCTGAAAGGGAAAGCTGAATGTCCGGAATCATTTTGGAAAAGGCTGGATCCAATTGACAGAGGGTTTTGATTTCTGATCCATAGAGATAAAAATCAACCAGAGGATAGCCCATGCTGCCATCGGCGCTTTCACCCAGGGACTGGATGTTAAAGACCTGTGAGGTGGTTAAATCCCCCTTATAAATGGTGTCTCGAATGAGTCCGGCGCAGGTAACCGCAATGGTGGCATCTATCCCATTTTGTTTGGCATAATAAAGTTGGGAATCGGTGACAATATCTCCAATATTGTTATTTCCAAAATTTTGCAGTGCATCCTCACTGCGGTCGAAATTAATATTCGATATAGCCAGGACACCATCGTACTGCATGCCAAGGGGTGTCAGAAAATTGGTTTGGACACTGGCCTTGTAGGTTTCTGCAAATTTTTTGATGGCTTCATCCTGGGGAATGCTGTTGGTGCTGGCCTTTAGAGCATAATCCTTTACTGTGGTACTGCCATCGGCTTTGAGGGTTAAATCCAAAACCCCGAGGTTCTGCCCCCGCCAGCCTGCACTGACAATGGTGGTGCTGCCTTCGGTAATGGGGGATTCCAGCGTGGTATGGGTATGCCCACTGACGATGACGTCAATATCGGGGACGGCCTTGGCTAATTGCTGATCCTCAGAATTTTTAATGTCTTCTTCTGTTCCGCTGTGGGAAAGACAGATAATGATCTGGGCACCCTGGGATTTGAGATCCTCCACACAAGATTTTGCTGTATCGGTAACATCAGCAAAGGATAAGGGAGCGTAGTCAGCGGTAAAGGATTGGGCATCTTTACCCATTAAGCCAAATACACCAATCTTTATACCATTTTTTGTGATGATCTTTGTTTTCAGACTGCCGTAGGTTTCAAAGGCCTGCTGGATCGATTTTGAGTCGTCGTCTTCCCCAAACACCAGATTGGAAGCCAGGAGGGTGGGGTGGGGATTGGATTTAGCAGCAGCCAATAAATCGGATTTTAGAGCCTCTGTGCCGTAATCGAATTCGTGGTTTCCCAGGGTAGTGGCATCGTAGCCCAACTGGCCCAGAAGGGTAAGGTCTGGGGCTTGAGTACGGTAAAGGCTGTTGAACAGTGTACCCATGGAATAGTCTCCGGCATCCACCAGGAGGGTACTGTCGTTGCGGTTTTGTTTGATCAGCGTTGCCAGGCGGGCGTATCCCCCCATAGTGGTTACATTACTCTGGTTATCCAGCGTTTCATAGGGGAGGATGTTGGAATGTAGATCGTGGGTGAATAAGACACGGATGTCCTGATTGCTATCCTCTGCGTAAGCGGCGGTGGGCACAGAAAAGAACAGCAAAAGAATGGTCAGAAGAAAAATAGGCCAGCGTCGTTTCATGGGGTTCTCCTTAGTTTTTTTATTATTAATATTATATCAGAAAACAGAAGGGATGTAAAAATTTTAGAAAAACGTCGGAGCACCTTCCTTTAGAAAGCTTAACAAATGTAAAAAACATCGTGAAAAACTTGACAAGAAAAAAATCCATTGGTATACTCCTATTAAGTTAGGGAAATACTAACTAATTAATTTGAGGATAGAGCGATGTCATGTAGAAAACAAGAACTCTTTAGAGCATATCTCAAGCTGCTTGAATTGGAAAATCAATGTGCAAATGCCACCTTACCTGAATATAAGGAGGGCGATTTAACGCCGCGACAGGTGTATTACTTACGCATTATTGACGGGTACGATGCTTTGACCTGTAGTGATTTGGCCCAATATACGGATAATTCCAAGCCGACAGTAACGGAGATGGTCAACAAATTTATTTCTTGGGATTGCGTGGTAAAGCAGCGGTCGGATACGGACCGTCGGGTCTGTTACATTCGATTAACGCCGAAGGGCAAGCGCATTGCCCGGGCAGAGGAAATGCAGTATCTGCGGCTGGTGGAGCATATTGAAAACAGCTTGACCGAAGAAGAAGTTAAACAGCTGATTGGACTGCTCAACAAACTATCGATTTACACGGAGGTGGAAAAATGACGATGGAATTAAAGAATGCTCCGGTCATCCCCATCACTGAAACGGTGATTTTCCCGGGGATACAAAACCGGATCTTTGTCAATGATGTCATTGGCAACAATATTAAAAAATATATATTAGATCAGAATACTTTGGCTATGGGTGTGACAACCCGGCGATATAACGATTATGATTTGTTAACGGATGAGGATTTCCACCGCGTGGGGGTACTTCTGCGCTTCGATAATATTGAGAAATCTGAAAATGGGTACATCATTGAAATCAATACCCTGAGAAGGGGGCATGTCATCCATATTGATCATACTGAGTCTGGCTTAACGGCGGATTATGTGGAGCAGCCGGATTTCCCGGATCTAACCGTTGAGGAAGAGAAGGAAATGACCGCCTACATTAAGCATCTTATGGGAGATATCGGTCGGAATTTCAGGGGAGCAGATTATTTCCTGAAGCTTCTTTCTGAGGTGGAATCGGTCCAGCAGCTCATTGGTTATACGGTGCCGATGATGGGGATCCCCATTGCCCAGAAGCAGGAGCTGCTGGAGCTGGATTCCCAGCGGGATCGGGCTCTGCGCTTCATTGACTTTGTCATTAAAGAAAAGGACTCTGTGCATCTGCAGCTGGAAATTAGTAAGAAATACGCCAAGAATAAGGACCGTGCTTACCGGGAAGCCATGCTTCGGGAACAGATGAAGAATATCCAGATTGAACTGGGGGAAATGGGCGCTGAGGATATGGGCGGCCCCTACGAAGAGGATGAGGATTACCGAAAGCGGATTGATGGCTCTGATATGCCCGAAAATGTCCGGAAGGTTGCCCTGAAGGAGCTTAAAAAGCTGGAATCCTCTCCCCCGGGAAGTGCCGAGGTCAATGTCATCATGAATTATTTGGATTTGCTTTTAGAGATGCCCTGGCATTCTGAAATCAAAGAAATTGACATTGAAAAGGCCCGGGAAGTCCTGGATGCCCACCATTATGGCATCGATGAGGTTAAAAAGCGAATTATCGAGCATTTAGCGGTCATGAAGCTTAAAAAAGATAAACAAGGCTCCATCGTCCTTCTAGTGGGTCCTCCGGGTACCGGTAAAACCAGTCTGGGTAAGAGCATTGCAGAGGCCCTGGATCGGGAGTATATCCGAGCCAGCCTTGGCGGCGTCCGGGATGAATCTGAAATTCGTGGGCATCGCCGGACCTATATTGGAGCAATGGCAGGTCGAATTATCAAAGGCATCGCTGGTTGCGGGACCATGAATCCGGTTTTTATTCTGGATGAAATTGATAAGCTGGGCATCGGCAACCAAGGTGATCCATCGGCGGCCCTTTTGGAAGTATTGGATCCTGAACAGAACAACACCTTTGCCGATCATTATCTGGAGGTGCCCTACGATTTGTCTGATGTATTTTTCATTGCGACAGCCAATGATTTAAGCACCATTCCCACACCCCTTTTGGACCGGGCAGAGATTATCGAGCTGTCCTCTTACACTAATCAGGAAAAATACCATATTGCCGTCGATCACCTGCTGCCCAGGGTTTTAACGGACCATGGACTGACACCAGAGCAATTATCTGTCAATGAAGAAGCCATGATGCAGACCATTGAGGATTTTACTGCTGAGTCCGGTGTCCGGGGTCTGACAAAGCAACTGGCTAAGATTGCCCGGGCGACCACGGAACGTATTGTTACCGGGAAGCTGGATCAGGTGACAATCACCCCGGAAAACCTCCACGATTATTTGGGAAACAAAACGAGAAGGCACGAACGAGCCGGGGAAGAGAATGCCCCTGGAGTGGTCACAGGAATGGCCTGGACATCCGTCGGGGGTGAAATCCTCTTTACCGAGGCGACTCTGATGCCCGGAAATGGTAAAGTGACCCTCACCGGCCAGTTGGGGGATGTTATGAAAGAAAGTGCGACCATTGCCATGAGCCTCATTCGCTCACGCCTGGGCGAAAAGAAACGGGGGTTTGATTTCTTTTCCTACGATACCCATATCCATGTCCCTGCGGGGGCGACTCCAAAGGATGGCCCCAGTGCTGGTGTGACTATGACTACGGCATTGGCTTCTCTGGTAACGGGGATTCCTGTGGACAGCAAACTGTCCATGACCGGGGAGATTACCTTAACCGGCCAGGTCCTTCCTGTGGGTGGGATTCGGGAAAAGGTGATTGCGGCCCATAGAAGTGGTATTAAACGGGTTATGTTGCCCCTGGAAAACAAACGGGACCTTGAGGATATTCCAGAAGAGGTCCGAAATGATCTGGAATTTGTCTTTGCGCAGACGGTGGAGGATGTGCTCAAAACCGCCTTGGGCATTGAGTTTCCCCAGTACGATATCAGCTTTGACCTCACCTTCAATAAGCCGAAGGTCGAGAAAGACGATTACGCATCGGTTATTCTTTAAAATTTGGAGCCACTACGCTGTTTCAGGGTAGTGGTTTTTTTCGCCCTGGGGCACCTTTGGGAGTTACCTTTCTTCGGGTCCTGTGATATAATAGAAAAAAACCTCACAGGAAAGGCGAACTGACCTGGAAGGAAAGGAGATTTTATAATGAAGAAGGTAATATCGGCGATTTGCACCCTGGCTTTGGCTGTACTGGTATTTGCAGGGTGTTCGGCTGCGTCAGAGCCCCAGACCGTTAAGATTGCGGCACTGTCTGGCCCCACAGGAATCGGCATGTCACAGATGATTGTGGAAGGGGTGAACCTAGGAGATAAGGTCACCGCAGAATTTACGGTGTCCACGGCTCCGGACCAGGTGGTAGCCAGTGTCATCAATGGGGATTATCAGATTGCATCGGTGCCCACCAACGCTGCAGCAACCATTTATAATAAAACAGAGGGCTCCATTGTATTAGGTGCCGTCAATACCCTGGGTACCCTGTCTATTCTGGCAGACAAGGGAGAAGGCATTGGGAGTATAGCGGATTTGAAGGGCAAAACCAGCGTAGCTACCGGACAGGGATCGACACCGGAGTATGTTCTGAATTATTTGTTGACTAAAAATGGCTTGACCCCAGGTCAGGATGTTACCATTGAGTGGTTGGGTGAGCATGCAGAAGCGGCGGCTAAGCTGGCAAATGGAGAAGCGACCATTGCAATGCTGCCCCAGCCCTTTGCCACAGCGACTTTAGCAAAAAATGCCAAGCTGGCAAATGCCCTGGATTTAACCAAGGCCTGGGAGGATGCCACGGGGAGTAAGTTAGAAATGGGCTGTATCGTGGTCAACAAGGAATGGGCCGAGAAGAATCAGAAGGTGTTTAAGCAATTCATGGAAGCCTATCAGAAATCCGTGGACACCATTAACACTGCCGATGAAAAGGCTGGACAATTGGTGGTGGATGCGGGCATTATGGAAAGTGCAGCTTTAGCACAAAAGGCCATACCCAATTGTGCCATTACACTCATTGCGCCAGGGGATGCCAAGGAAGATCTGCAAACCTACTACCAGGCTTTAGCTTCCTATGATGCAAAATCCATCGGCGGGAAGGTGCCGGATGAAGCGTTTTACAGTATCAGCTACTAAACAGAAAAAAACACTGCCATGGCTTCGTGCTTTGGCAGTGCTTTTTTGGATAGTTCTTTGGCAATGGGGTTCCATGGTGGTGGGGAGCGATTTGATTCTTCCCACCCCGATATCTACCCTTCAGGCCCTGAGGACCATCGTTTTGGAACAGAAATTTTGGTGGGATGTGGGATGGACTCTTTTGCGGGTCTTTGGTGGCATCGCCATTTCGATATTGGTGGGCTATGTTTTGGGGGTTATCTGTGGGCTTTGGCAGGGTGTGTACTGTTTAGTGAAGCCCGTAGCCACCATTCTTCGGACCCTTCCCATCGTTTCGGTGATTATCCTCATTAATCTCTGGGTTAAATCGGGGTGGGTCCCCCTGGTTGTCTCTTTTATGGTGTGCTTTCCCATTGTGTGGACGAATGTTGTTGAGGGGATCTGGAATACGGACCTTAAGCTTTTGGAGATGGCCCAGGTCTTCGGGGTATCAACATCCCGGGTGGTGAGGGGAATTTATCTCCCCTCGGTCCATCCTTATCTTCGGGCAGCGGTGATGAATGCCATCGGTATGGGATGGAAGGCGACGGTTACGGCAGAGGTGCTGGCTAATGCCCTGCCTTCGGTGGGAATAGAGCTGTATTATTCAAAAATTTATTTGGAAACTCCGACACTTTTTGCATGGACCCTGGTCCTCGTGGCGGCCAGCTTTGCTATTGAAGGTGGCGTCCGCTTAGTCCTTAGAGGACGGGAGGTGTAAATGGATATTGAATTGAAGGATATTAACGTGGCCTATGATGGTCACCAGGTGCTGAATCATTTTTCAGCTGTTTTTCCCCAGGGGGCGGTCACTGGAATTTGTGGGCCTTCTGGGGTTGGAAAAACAACCCTGCTGCGGCTGTTGGCCCATCTCATTACTCCGGATTCCGGAGAAGTATTGGGACTGCCCGGGGAAAACAGAATTGCCTGCGTCTTTCAGGAAAACCGCTTATTGCCATGGTATGATATACGCCAGAATATTGCCTTCGTGCTGGAGTCTTCCGAAGAACACTCCCGGATTGAGGGGATTCTTAAAATGGTGGGTTTATCAGATGTAGGGGATAAGCGGCCAGATACCTTAAGCGGTGGGATGAAGAAGCGGGTGGCCCTGGCCAGGGCTTTCTGTAAATCCGCTGATCTCCTGCTTTTAGACGAGCCCTTTACAGGGCTGGACCAGGCATTAAAGGGCCAAATCATGGAGGATTTTCTAAATCTTTGGCAAAGGGACCGGCGCACGACGGTTTTGGTAAGCCATGATGCGGCAGAACTGGAATGCCTGTGTACAAACCGAATTGATTTGTCCGTTATTGGAAGTGATGAAGCGGATTGGATAAAAGAAAGTGAGACATAAAATGGGACTTTTAGAAGAGACACGAGAACGGTTTGGAAGCGATCATTTTGCAACAGAGGCGGCCCAGGTGGAAATCATCGGGGTGGAGGAGGGTTGGGCGAAGTGTCGGATGACCCTTCGTCCGGTCCATCTTAATGCCAATGGAGGCGTCATGGGTGGTGCGGTTTTTACCCTGGCAGACTTTGCCTTTGCGGTGGCCTCCAATACAGGGAGCACCCATACTGTTACGGTGGATAGCCACATGAGCTTTTTAAATGCGGTAAAAGGGACGGCCCTCTACGCAGAAACCTTTTGCGAAAAAGCGGGCCGTCGGATGTGTACCTATCGTGTGGCCATAACAGACGATTTAGGTACTAACGTTGCGGTGGCCATTATTTCCGGGATGCGGCTTTAAAAGCGGTTTCTAAAAATTTTTTCTGGATTAAACGGGTCAGTTGTGTTATACTCTCAAATTGGTGTCTGCTGTAAGAAGACAGATTACAGATAAATTTTTGAGGGAGTTATTTTTTATGGAAAAACGGAGTTCTTTTTCGAGTAAGCTCGGATTTATCATGGCGGCAGCTGGGTCGTCTGTGGGACTGGGGAATATTTGGCGCTTTCCCTATTTGGCTGCAAAATATGGCGGCGGTATTTTTTTGCTTTTTTATATTTTATTTGTGGTAACCCTGGGTTTTACCATTATGGCGGCAGAACTGGCCATTGGACGCCACACCCGGTTGAGCCCATCGAAGGCATATGGCGCCCTTAAGCCTGGATGGAATATTATTGGGATCATCGGAATGCTGGTTGCATTTTTGATTTTTCCCTACTATAGTGTCATTGGCGGATGGGTTATTAAGTATACGGCTGATTTTGTAATGGGGGCAGGCCCGCTGACTGCGGCAGATGATTATTTTTCCAGCTATATTGCCCAGCCGATTATGCCGATTTTACTTCAAATTCTATTTGTGGTGATTACGGCAGTCATTGTTGTTCGGGGAGTAAAAGAGGGGATTGAAAAGACCAGTAAGATCCTGATGCCAATTCTTATTGTACTCTCTGTAATCATTGCAGTTTACTCAGTGTGTCAGCCTGGCGCTTGGGAAGGGGTAAAATATTATCTCTGTCCAAATATGCAGAATTTCAGCTTTCAAGGCGTTCTAGGTGCTATGGGACAGATGTTCTACTCCCTATCCCTGGCCATGGGGATTATGATTACCTACGGATCGTACATGAAGAAGGATGATCCCATGGAAAGTGCGGTTAAACAGGTAGAGCTCTTTGACTTCGGGATTGCCTTTTTAGCCGGCTTTATGGTTATTCCGGCAGTCTTTGCCTTTTCTGGGGGAAATCCAGATGCGCTGAATAAAGGGGCGGGGCTGATGTTTGTTACATTGCCTAAGGTATTTGAAAGTATGGGAATGGGATCTCTAATGGGGGCACTGTTCTTTGTGCTGGTCCTCTTTGCCGCACTGACCTCTTCAATTTCTTTGCTGGAGGCTGTGGTTGCCTCGGTTCGCGATGGCTTTGGATGGAGCCGAAATAAAGCGGTGCTGATTGTTTCGGGAATGGCGATTGTCCTGGGAATTCCCTCCTCTTTAAGCTTTGGTCTGTGGAGTAATGTAACCCTCCTTGGGATGGGCTTCTTTGACTTCTTTGATTTTATTACCAATTCCGTGCTAATGCCTGTGGGGGCCATTCTGACCTGTATTTTTGTTGGGCATCTCATCGATACAAAAGTTATTGTGGATGAAATTGATGGCGGCTCAGGTTTTAAACGGAAGAAGATGTTTGTGGTGATGATTAAATATATTGCCCCCATCTGTATTGTTGCTATTTTAATTAGCTCAATTTTAGAGGGAATGGGTATTATTGTTTATTAACAGTGAGAGACGGCGATGAGCCGTCTCTTTTTTATGCATTAACCACGCTGTTATTCTTCCTCAAAGCCACAGAGCGTTTCGTCCTTTTCCATATTATGGTACAAGCGGAAGTTCTGACCGGTGAGGGTGTAAAGGGATAGGATGCTTGCAAGGGGGGCAGACTCTGGGAAAAGTGTGGGCAGGCGGTTAGGATTGTCAGATAACAGGCTGGGCTTGAAGACTTTCGTATGGTCATTTTCAAAAATGGCGCAGTACAGCATGTTGCTTTCCACCAAATCCTGGAACATATGGCTGCCGTAGGACAGCTCTGGCTGATAGCCTGCAGCGGAATAGGCGACTTCACAGATGACAGAAAACTCAGAAATATCGGCAAAGACCACAGGGACACCCAGTTCTGGGGAGGAGGTGCCAATGCGGCCCGGGACGATGAGCATCATTTGAAGACCCTGATTTTTGTAGTAGGTGTTGATTTCTCCAATAAGATTGGCAATTTTAGGTTTCTTTGCGTATTCGTAATCGTAGTATGCCTTGGGATCGACAACGACTAAAATATCCATATTCTCGGTTCTGGTGCTGCCCATACTGGTGCCCTGGATGTGAAAATACGTGTTTCCTGGATGAAGCATGGGGATATGGCAGACCCCGCCGCTTTCGCAAACCTGGAGGGGACGGCATTGGAGTAGATTGATGACGAACTCTCCCTCCTTTCCCACATTAATGGTGTACTCAATATCGACAGGATAATCATACTCTTTTTCCAGGGTGTCCAGTATACTCCCCATCATTTCGGTGAAATCGGTATTTTTGACGAGGCCCTGGCAGGAGATATAATAAACTTTACGATATTCTCCCCGTTCCCTAAACATGCGTTCGGCGTCGGTATCCCGTTCCAAAAGGGTTTTAACCAGATCCTCCGGCAATTGGGGCAAAAGGGATTCTAAGCGAATGGCCTCTAGGGAGACGGACTCTGTATCCAGTACGTCAATCTGGTGTTGGGAAAAGCGATGACGTTCAGCAGAGGTGGCACCGAGACGAACCAGAGGATCGCTGAGGCTTAAAAGCCTGGGATAATCCCCTTCGGTTCGATCCACGGCACGGGTGCCCAGGCCCATAACAAGGCGCAGCATTCCTGCGGAAATATCCATCCCCGGGGTGAAACGATAGGTACTGGTGGAATAACCGACCCCTGCGGCGGAGGGCATGAAGAGCTTGTCGAGCCAGGAGCCGGATACCCGTTGAACTAAGAGGGCCATTTGCTCATCCTGTCCGTCAAGGTCCCGACGCTTACGATATTCCAATGCCGATGGGTTCATGGTGCTGGCATAGACAATGCGAACGGCATCTTCAAAGGCCGCCAGGCGGGTATCCAAATCTCCGGTGTTGACACAGAAGACGGATTCGTATTTGCCGGCAAAGGCATTGCCAAAGCCATCTTCTAGAATAGAGCTGGATCGAACGATAATAGGGGTCTGGCCAAAGTATTCTAGCATTCTCCGGAATTTTTCCCGGATATCCTCGGCAAAGCACCCATGTCTCAGGGCATGGGCCAAATCCTCGGCAATGGAGAAATATTCCTGGGGGGTCCGTTGGCGCAGTCGGAGATTCCAGCAGTCATTTTGGACGATATAGGAATAAAAAACATCGGAGCCGATATAGAAAGAATCGTGGGGTTCTAAATTTGTGCGCCACTGGGGCAGGTGTTTTTCCACGAGCTTCCGTGCAAGGAGCATGCCACAGGCCTTACCGCCAATCATTCCGGTACCGATCATCCGGCTGCGGATAGAGAAAAAATCTTTTGGGGTGAAGTGCTTTAGGATGAGGGCCTGCATCTGGGGGTCTCTCGTCATCATGGTTTGGCAGATAGTGGTCTGATGGGCGTCGTTTAGCAGGCCATTATCGTACTGTAGTTTGGCAAGGGTAAAGAATCGATCCCAGCTATCTAAATCCTGGGTTTCGCTCGATGCGCCATCACGATCCAGCAAGGTGTAAAAGCGGCTGATACGGACGCCGTCTGTGAGGGCGGTAAAGGTATTGGTGGCGGCATCGTAGGCATGGGGGAGGAACATTGAGGGTGAGTAGCGCTGCCAGACTTTCAGGGGATGGACGTAGCACGTATGATCGTCGGCATAGACATCCAACAGGATCTGGGTGGTTTCCCGGATTCGGGCGATGGCATCAAAGGAGTGCCGACCCCTGAGGATGGGAAAGTATGCCACTGTATCCAGTTTGAATAAAAATGGACAGGTTAAGCGGAAGAAATTACTCATCATAAGGTCTGTGGACCAGGCGACTTGGAGTTCAGAAAGGCAGTCGAAAATATAAAAGGTTTCAGGACCCTCACGCTCAATGATGTTATGGATCTCCACGGTGAAGGTTTCAAAATAATGGGAAAGCCGCAGGGTGTAAATCTTGAGACCTGGCTGGGGTAACAATAGTGGCTCGTGGGAGGCAAAACGAATATAAACCATATTGCGCCCATCGGTGATGGCTTGCCTGGCAAAGGGGAGCGCAAAAATTTTAAAATGATCCAGGGCCTCTACCTGCCACACTACATTATCGCCCAAACGGATATGGTCAAAGGCTCTATCCATTTCTGGAAGGCCGGAGTCAATACGATCGAAGGCTGCCATGGGGTTCTCCTTTGTTTTAGCTTCTGTTTTATGTGTTATTTGAATTTAAATAGGATAACATATTATAATATAAGTAATATTAATAAAGGAGGATGTAATGAGAAAAAGCGTTCTTTGGGGAATCTTTATCGTGATTATCGTCGGGATTACCGGATGTACCCAGGCTGGAGATCATGATTTCAGCCGTCAGTCAGCAGAGCTTTCAAATCAAATTGCAGAGGATTATGATCAGGCCCAGGCGCTGGGCAGCTCCCTGGGGTTGGATGCTTATTTGCGCTCTGGGAATACGGGGAATTTAGAAGGGGTATCCCGCCAGGTATTGGATTATCAGGCGGCTCACCCAGAATATCGGAGTTTGACGCTAAAGGAATCCCAGGGAACGGTTCTGTGGTCCACCAATACCAGACGTATTGGCTCCAGGGAGGATCAAACCTTTACCTTTACCCGTCTAAGTGGGCATCTCATGACCTTTGCAGGATTAGAGGAACAGCAGGGTGAACCAGTTATGCGGGTATTGAACCGATCCATGGATTTTGAGCCCATGGCTTTTTATGGTTTGTGGGAGGTGGAGGTTCTTCTGTCGGATTTTGATTGTGCAGCCCAGGCTGTGGCTCAGCAGGGACAGATAGTTTATTTGCTGGGCAATCACAATGACGCCCTTCGGTGGCTGCCAAATGGACAGAAGGAGTGGCTGGCGGCGACGGCTGCGCCGGCCCCCATTGCGGCCCTTGGAAAAACCCTGTCCAGTACCTATCTTAAAGAAGAGACTGGCAACTGCGGGTATTGGGAGGGCCTTCGATATCACGAGGCTAGCTATGCGGCTGTTCCGAATGTGGGCTGGGCGGTTGTGGTAACGGACGAGTAATTTTGGGAGACGTTTTTTATTAGAAAGCACATCATTCGGCGGAGGACAATGCAGATAACATTTGAATTTCAAAGGAATCTTTGGTACACTATTTATAAATGAACCCTGAAAGGGGCATTGGAATCATCAGGCGTGGGAGGCTAGAATGCGCAAGGAAATATTATCAGCACAGAGGATCGTGATCAAAATGGGGACGACCTGCGTTACCCACCCCGACGGAAAGCTTAATCTTCGGAAGCTGGATCATCTGGCGCGGGTTCTGACCGATTTGGTCAGCAGCGGGAAGCAGATTGTTTTAGTTTCTTCTGGAGCCATTGGCTGTGGGATGAACCGCCTGGGGATGGAACAGCGACCAGTTAAGTTAGAAGAAAAGCAGGTGGCGGCTTCTGTAGGTCAGGGCCTTTTGATGGAAATTTATCATAAGTTTTTTGATGATTACCATCAAAATATTGGGCAGATCCTTCTGACGAAGGATGTCTTTCAAAATGAAATCAAGCGGACTAATGCTGAAAATACCTTTACGGCACTCATGGGACGGGGGATTATTCCCATTGTTAATGAGAATGACTGTGTGTCCACGGATGAAATCCAGGAGGAGTGCTTTGGGGATAATGATATTCTTTCAGCTATGACCGCAAGCTTGGTGAACGCGGACCTGCTGGTTATTCTATCGGATGTGGCTGGGCTGTATGATTGTAATCCAGCCAAGCATGAGGATGCCAGGTTGGTACCGGTGGTTGAGCAAATTGATACGGCTGTTATCAAAAGTGCCGGTTGCTCCACCTCCGGACTCGGAACAGGTGGGATGGTGACGAAAATTGGCGCCGCCCGGTATGCTACAGAGCGTGGAATCCATACGATCATCGCATCGGGTGAGGATGTCCGAGGTCTTTATGAGATTTTAGATGGCCGGGAAATTGGAACGATTTTTCTTAAAAAAGAAAGTGTAGAAGGAGAATAATTATGGATAATGAATGTATCTTTAAAAAGATTATGCTGACCTTAGGCACCATTGTTGCGGGTGTGGCCACTGGCTTTGGTGTGGCTTATTTAGTTGAAAAGCGTCGGGAAGAGGCGGTGGGCGGAAAACTGATGCGGGTTAATTACCGCTTCACCAAGGATTTTGATGACTAAAAAGGTCTTTATCTTTAGTGCATCGACCGGGGCGGGGCATAATTTGGCGGCCCGTTCCCTGGCAGAGGCACTGCAAGGGCGGGGGTATGATGCCCAGGTTTACGATGCTTTTAAAGAAAGCAGTGCCGCTTTGAACCGTATAGTGACCAAGGGATACAAGCAATTGGTGGAAATCGCGCCCAAGCTTTACGAACAAATGTACCATCAGTTCAACAAGATGACCCCTTTCCAGCAGAATATCTTTAAGGTCATGTCCAAGGTGATGAACCCTGAAATTGTCCCGCTTATTGAAAAAGAGAGGCCGGATCTTATTATTTCGACCCATCCCTTTGTTACAAATATGCTGGGGACCTTAAAGGCCCATGGTGCCTTTAATCAGCCGGTTCTTTCCTTTGTGACAGATTATAAAATTCACAGTGTCTACCTGCACCCCATGATTGATGCTTACGTGGTGGGGAGCGAATATACCAAGCAAACCATGGTGGAGCGGGGCGTTAGCCCGGATATCATCTATCCCTTTGGCATTCCCATTCGTACCGAATTTATGGATGCTCCCTCTGCTGGGTCGGAAAAAGGGGACCCGGCAGTCCGGGGGACTATAATGGTTATGGGGGGAAGCATGGGGGCCCGTCAAATGGAAAAAGCCTTTGTTTCCCTGATGAAGACCAAGGAGAAGATTCGGATTATCGTGGTTTGTGGGAATAATGCCAAGGTTGAACGGGATATCCGTTTTCTGGCGAAGGTGTACGAACCAGCAGATAAGGTGGTTGAGATCCATGGCTTTGTCCAGAATGTGTCGCAACTTATGGATCAGTCCGAGGCCATTATCACAAAGCCCGGGGGACTTACCAGTACAGAGGCCATGGTTAAGGGCATTCCCATGATTATTCCATACTATTATCCAGGTCAGGAAGAGGAGAATACCGACTTTCTGGTGGACAGTGGCATGGCGATCAAGGTGGATAAGGTCAAGGATTTAACCTCTTTAGTGGATTTTCTCATTGAGAATAGTTACATCATCCGGGAAATGTCCGCCAATATGACCGAGGAGGCCCGGCGACACTCCATGGAAAAGACCCTGGATCTCTGTCGCCAATTAATGGATTGATGGTGAAAAATACTTTACACCCCCCTGTGGATGTGGTATGATACTGACGTTGCCAATTCCTGGTTTTCCGACACTCCGACGGTTTACTATGACTTGGCAGAAAATTAAGAATTAAGGAGAATCATTATGATCACAAAAGAACAAAAAGAACAGATTGTCGCCGATTATGGCACCCACGAAGGGGACACCGGTTCCCCGGAAGTGCAAATCGCTCTTCTGACCGCTCGCATTAACGATTTGAACGAACATTTCGCAGTGCACAAAAAGGACCATCACTCCAGAAGAGGTCTTCTGAAGATGGTTGGACAGCGTCGTAACCTGCTGGGCTACCTTAAGAAGAAAGACATCACCCGTTATCGTGAACTCATTGCACGTTTAGGCTTGAGAAAATAATAACACACTGATAAGGCGGAGCTATTCCGCCTTTCTGTCATTTTTGCAAAGACCTATGGCGATGCCCAACAGACGGATGTTTTAACTGTTCGCGGTTTATGTCTACCTGCTGGTGGGTATAAACGACGGACAGAACGCAATGTCTACCGGGCATCGGTCCTCTGCGAAAGCATCGGACCTTTCATCATAAAGGAGTTATGATATGAGAAGATTTGAAATGGAGTTGGCCGGCAGACCGCTGGTCGTTGAAGTTGGCCAGGTGGCCCAGCTGGCAAAGGGATCGGCCATCCTTCGGTATGGCGAAACCACCATCCTGGCGGTGGCCGGTGCTTCTAAAAAACCACGGGAGGGGATGGATTTCTTCCCCCTGAGTGTAGACTATGAAGAAAAACAATATGCTGTCGGTAAAATCCCTGGAGGATTTTTAAAGCGGGAAGGCCGACCTTCAGAAAAGGCAATCTTAAATTCCCGTTTGATCGATCGCCCCATCCGTCCTTTATTCCCCAAGGGATTCCGAAATGATGTCCAGGTGGTTACCACCGTCATGGCAGTGGAACAGGATAATGCTCCGGAAATCGTTGCAATGATCGGTTCCTCCGTGGCACTGTCCATTTCGGACATGCCCTTTGCCGGACCAACGGGTTCAGTCGCTGTCGGCTTAGTCGATGGTGAACTGGTGTTAAACCCAACACAAGCCCAGCGTGAAGTCAGCGACCTCAGTCTTATTGTCGCTGGAACCAAGGACGCCGTCATGATGGTGGAAGCGGGTGCAAACGAGGTTTCTGAAGAAACCATGTTAGAAGCCATCCTCTTTGCCCACGATGAGATCAAAAAAATCGTGGCCTTTATTGAAGGAATTGTGGCAGAAGTGGGTGTCCCTAAAGCAGAGTACAAGCTGTATCTTCCAACAGAAGAACTCACTGCAGAAATCGAAGCCTATGTGGGAAGCCGGATGCATGATGCCGTTCAGACTGCCGATAAGGATGAACGTCTTTCTGCCATGAATGGACTCATTGACGAAGCCATGGCGCACTTTACGGAATTATACCCTGATGCTGGTGCAGACATTGATACCGTGCTTAACGGGATGAAGAAGAAAGAAGTCCGTGGACTGATCTTAAATGATCGGATCCGTCCGGATAATCGAAAGATGGAAGAAGTACGTCCCATCAGTGCCCTCATTGATTTTGTCCCCCGGGTCCATGGCTCTGGCCTCTTTACCCGTGGTGAAACCCAGGTGCTCTCCATCGCGACCCTTGGGGTACTCCGGGATGCTCAGATGATTGATGGGCTGGGAACCGAAACCGAAAAACGCTATATGCATCAATATAATTTCCCAAGCTACAGTGTGGGGGAAACCCGCCCCATGCGAGGTCCGGGCCGTCGTGAAATTGGCCATGGTGCCCTGGCAGAGCGTGCTCTGCTGCCCATGGTTCCTTCCGAGGAAGAATTCCCCTATGCCATCCGTGTGGTGTCCGAGGTATTAAGTTCCAATGGCTCTACCTCCCAGGCCAGTGTCTGTGGGAGCTCCCTGGCCCTTATGGCTGCTGGTGTCCCCCTGAAAAAGCCGGTGGCAGGCTGCGCCATGGGCCTCATTAAAGAAGATGAGAAGCTGGCTATCCTAACGGATATCCAGGGAATGGAAGACTTCTTAGGGGATATGGACTTTAAAGTGGCCGGAACTGCCGATGGGATTACCGCCATTCAGATGGATATCAAAATTCACGGCATCGACCGTGAAATCCTGACCCAAGCCCTGGCTCAGGCTAAGGACGGTCGGATGCACATTTTAGGCATTATGAACGATACCATTGCAGAACCCCGGGAAGAGCTGTCTCCCTACGCACCGAGAATTATCACCATGCACATCAAGCCCGACAAGATTCGTGAGGTCATTGGGAGTGGCGGTAAGGTGATCAACGGCATCATCGATGAAACCGGTGTGAAGATTGATATTGAGGATGATGGAACCATCTATATCGCATCCGAGGATGGCGAAGCTGCAAAGCGTGCCATCGATATGATTAACGATATCGTCCGGGAGGTTGAAGTCGGGGAAGTGGTGGACGGAACCGTCGTCCGGATCATGAACTTTGGTGCCTTTGTGTCCATTCCAGGAGGAAAGGATGGCCTTATCCATATTTCCAAGCTGGAACATCACCGGGTGGAAAAAGTTGAGGATTCGGTAAAGCTGGGGGATAAGGTGACGGTAAAGGTGATCGAAATTGATGACCAGGGCCGAATCAATCTGTCCCGAAAGGCTTGCCTGCCTAAGGAAAACTAAGGAACACCGGTTATAATAATGGAAACCTGTGTTGTAAAAATTTATAATGGGTCAAAAAACCCACTGCCGAGGGTACAGTCCCAGGGGGCGGCTGGCGTGGATTTACACGCAGATTTAGCTGAGCCCCTGGTGCTTGAGCCCCATAAGGTATACGCTGTGCCCACCGGTATCCGTATTGAGCTCCCCTTAGGCTATGAGGCCCAGGTCCGGGCTCGAAGCGGCCTGGCTTTAAAGCACGGGATTACCCTGGTTAACGGCATTGGCACCATTGATTCCGATTACCGGGGAGAGATTGCGGTAATTGTGATGAACCTGTTGGATACGCCCTTCACCATTACCCCCGGAGACCGCATCGCTCAGATGGTGGTGACCCGGGTCAGCCTGCCGGAGTTTGTTGTGGTGGAATCACCTGAGGCTCTAGAGGCTACACAGCGCGGTGACGGCGGATTCGGACACAGTGGCGTGTAAAGGAGCAAGGGTACCCTGTGTACCCTTCAAAGCGCAGACAAAGTGGTGTAGAGTGGTCAGGGAGAGGATAAAAAAGATTCACCCCGGACCCCAGGCGCTGATGAACAAAGGGAAAACCCTCAGTCATCAGTGCGCAAAACCTTCGGTTTTGATCGGGTTTAAGGCGGGTTTGCTTTCTTAATTTGATGAAAGCCCAAAACACCAGCCCGCAGGGGCGCCGGGGTTCTCGTATTTTTATCCGCTCCCAGACCTGGGTTTGTCAACAGTCTGAAGGGTACCCTGTGTACCCTTTTTTAATAGGATTTGAGGTGATAAAAATGGCAGCTCGCAAAAAAACGACTGCAAGAACCAGTACGAAAAAGAAAACACGGCCATCGGCTAAGGCACAATCGAAAAAAACTTTGCACCCCGATCGGAAGCGACAGATTTGGGGGGCAGTGGTTGTTCTGTTTTCCATCTACAGTGCCTATGCCTTTAGCACCGCTACCCCGAATATTGTGGATAAAATCATTGGGAAGGGTTTTGTTACCTTTATGTTTGGCAATGTCTCGATGATGGTAGCTATTTATGGCGTGGTCTGTGGTATTTTGCTGTTTACAGATAAAATGCGTTACTACCGCAAGACTGTCCTGATTGTCTTTTTGATGCTCATGAATTTCATGATTGGATTCAGCCTGAATATGCCAAAGCTTCTTGATAATAGCATGGTGGACCTCTTTTCCCTGGCAACATTGGGAGGTTACGGAGGGATTATCGGAAACGTTTTTGCTTTCCTGTTTACTACCATTATGGGACGGGTGCTGACTTTTATCCTGATTATCATTCTTTTCTTTATCGAAGCATTTCTTATTTTTAAGATCAATTATCCCCAGGCCTATGGGGCGCTTAAGGAGAAGGGGTTTGGTATGGATAAAATCAAAGAGAAGGCAGCAGAGGTCAAAGAAGCGAAAGAGCTGCGGGATAAGCGTAAAGAGGCTGAAGAACGCCGACTCCTGGAGGAACAGGAGCTCATTGACGAAGACTATGACGACCTGTTCCATCGTGGGGAAACCGGGGAGATCTCCGTGGATACCCAGTATTTGGATATTGGAGATGTAATGGAAGCCCTTGATCCAGAGGAGGCGGCGGCTGTCCAGGCGGAACGTCAGGCCAGAAAGCAGCGTGTAGCCAGTAACGCCCCGGTGGACCAGGCTCCAGAGAATGTTACCATTGGCAGTGGCTTTGAAACCATCGATCCCGACGCACCGGTGGAAGAATATCAGATCCCTGATGTGGCACTGCTTAATCCCCCTTTACGACGGGGAGGCGATAAAAAAACAGATGTGAAAAAAAAAGCCCGTCAGATTGAGGAAACCCTGAAAAGCTTTGGGGTTGCGGCAAAAATCGTCGGTGCGGATGTAGGTCCTTCCATTACCCGTTTCGAGGTTCAGCCGGACCCAGGGGTCAAGGTGAATAAAATCGTTAACCTAAGCGATGACTTGGCCTTAAACCTGGCCACTTCAGACATTCGCATCGAAGCCCCCATTCCAGGGAAGGCTGCGGTGGGGATTGAGGTGCCCAATGCTGAAAGCGAAATCGTCGGGCTTCGGGAAATAATCGAAGCCCCGGGCTTTGCGCGGACCAAGGCAACCCTGCCCTTTGCCCTGGGGAAAACTTTGTCGGGGCAAAAAATCATTGGGGATATCAGTAAGATGCCCCATATGCTCATTGCCGGGGCCACGGGTTCAGGGAAGAGCGTGTGCATCAATACCATTATCATCAGCCTGCTTTACAAGCTGACCCCTGATGAATTGCGGTTTATCATGATTGACCCCAAGATGGTGGAGCTGAATCAATACAATAATATTCCCCACCTGCTCATCCCGGTGGTTACAGACCCTAAGAAAGCGGCCTATGCCCTCAATTGGGGGATCAAGGAGATGACGGACCGCTATCAGCTCTTTAAAGATGCTGGGGTTCGGGATATTGATGGATACAATGAAAAGATGCTGGCAGCTGGAGAAAAGAAGCTGCCCCGAATCATCATTGTGGTGGATGAATTGGCGGATTTAATGATGACTTCTCCCAAGGAGGTTGAAAATGCCATCTGCCGCATTGCCCAGCTTGCCCGGGCCTGTGGAATTCATCTCATCATCGCAACCCAGAGACCATCGGTGGATGTTATCACCGGGCTCATTAAAGCGAATATTCCCTCTCGAATTGCATTCTCTGTGGCTTCTAATACCGATAGTCGGACTATTTTAGATATGGCCGGGGCCGAGAAGCTTTTGGGTAAGGGGGATATGCTCTATTTCCCGGTGGGTAAATCCAAGCCCCTGCGAGTCCAATGTACCTATGTCTCTGATGCAGAAATCAATCGGGTCATCGGAGCCATTGAGGGGGCGTCAGCCCCCACCTTTAACGCCCATATTGAAGACGTCATTGCGGGGTATAGTGAGAAGCCGGATGATACGGAAGAAACGGAGGATGCCCTATTCCCCCAGGCCGTGGAGCTGGCCTTTACCTACAATCAGATTTCGACTTCCATGGTTCAGAGAAAGCTGAAGGTGGGCTATGCCAGGGCTGGACGTATTGTGGATGAGCTAGAACAAAAGGGTGTGATTTCAGGACCAAATGGCAGTAAGCCCCGGACCCTGCTCACCACCCGAGAGGAGTATTATCATGCCTAAACCCACCCAATCGGTCTATATAGAGACCCTGGGCTGTGACAAAAATACTGTGGACAGTCAAACCATGCTGGCCACCCTAAGGGGTGCCCGATATACCGTAGCGAAGGGTCCAGAGGATGCGGATATTATCATTATCAATACCTGCTGCTTCATCGAAGCCGCCAAGGCAGAGTCCATCGATCGGATTTTCGAGTATTTACCCTATAAAACGGAGGGGAAATGTGGTATCTTTGTAGTGGCAGGGTGTATGGCCCAGCGCTATGCTCAGGAACTGAAGGCAGAGCTGCCGGAAGTGGACTTCTATTTAGGGGTTAATAATCTGGAGGATCTCCTTTCTCTTATTGATGGGGGCCGCCAGACGGATACCTTGATTGAAGAAGAGACGAAAACCTATAAAGAAGCGGTGGTCGAACGCCGGGTTGAAGATGGCGATGTGACGGCTTATCTAAAAATAAGCGAGGGCTGCGATAAGCATTGTACCTATTGCGCCATTCCAAGGATTCGGGGTCATTACCGCAGCCGCCGCCCCGAGGCGATCTTGTCTGAGGCTAAAAACCTGCGGGACCAGGGGATAGAAGAGCTCATCCTCATTGCCCAGGACCTTACCCAATATGGCAATGATTTAGAAGATGGGGTCACACTGGCCACATTGCTCAAGGAATTAGCAGAGGCAGTGGACTTCAAATGGATTCGCCTGCTCTATCTTTATCCAGAGGGCATCAATGGGGAGCTTTTGGAGGTGGTACGCACCCATCATAATATTTGTCACTATTTTGATATGCCAATCCAGCATACAGAGGACAGTGTGCTGAAGCGAATGGGCCGCCAAATCAATCGACAGACTATTTTTGAGAAGGTGGCCATGATTCGTCAGGCCCTCCCAGATGTGGTTTTACGGACGACCATCATCACGGGCTTTCCCGGGGAAACCGAGGAAGATTTTGAGGCGATGTTATCGGCTTTATCAGAATTGCGCTTTGAACGCCTGGGCGCTTTTGCCTATTCCATGGAAGAGGGGACGCCAGCCGCTGAAATGGCGGACCAATTACCTGGGGATGTGAAGGAAGCCCGAAAACGCCGGGTTTATGAGCAGCAGGAAGATATCACGGCCCTTAAAAACCAGGAATTGGTGGGAAAAAATATCGAGGTGCTAGTGGAAGAAACCGATGGGGACGGGGTATTCTATGGCCGGACCTATGGTGATGCGCCAGAAATTGATTGTGGTGTCATCATTGAGGATGCCGATTTGGTGTGCGGTACCTTTTATCCGGTGTCTGTTACCAATTCCATTGGCTACGACGTGATTGGAAGCATTCGTCGGTGAGTATTTTAAAGGAGAGAGAAAATGAATTTACCCAATAAGATTACCATGGCCCGGATTATTATGATTCCTTTTTTTGTCATTGCGATGGCGGTGGATTTTCCATTCCATGAACCCATCGCCTTAGTCCTGTTCGTCGTGGCGGCGGCTTCGGATGCCTTGGATGGCCATTTGGCAAGAAGCCGAAATCTGGTAACGGATTTTGGCAAGTTTATGGACCCCTTGGCGGATAAGCTGTTGGTGTGTTCAGCTTTTATTTGTCTGGTGGAGCTGCACCTCATGCCAGCTTGGGTGGTCATCGTCATCATCGCCCGGGAATTTGCCATTACGGGTCTTAGAACCCTGGCTGCCTCGGATGGGGTGGTGATTGCCGCCAGCAAATGGGGAAAGGCCAAAACCATGTCCCAGATGATTGCCATCGTAGCACTGCTACTGTATAATTGGCCAGTATGCCAGATTCCCGCTCTGAATATTTTTGGGACGGTGATGATTTATGTGGCCCTGGTGCTGACTTTGATTTCAGGGATTGATTATTTCAGACTCAATAAGGGTGTGATCAAGTCTTATTAAAGGACCAAAATTCGAAAGTCGGAAAACACGACCTTCGGATTTTGGATCGATGAAGAGGGCCCTGTTTCAGGGTCCTCTTTTTAAGAAGAAGGAGAATTGATGATTGCGATTTTATCACCAGCTAAAAATATGCGGGAGATTGATTGGCCGGGGAAGACCAGGAGGCCAACTTTTGCCAGGGAGTCGGCGGTTCTCCTTGAGGCCCTCCGGCAGCTGATGCCCTGGGAGTTGGAAAAGCTGATGAAGGTAAGCAGCAGCCTGGGAGAGAAGGCCCATTATGCCTTCGCTCATATGGATTTGTCCGAACCGGGGACGCCGGCTATAACCACCTATGACGGGTTGGTTTTTAAGCATTTTGATGCGGATAGCCTTACACCCAAGGGGTGGGAAGTGGCGGAGGCATCCCTTCGGATTCTTTCTGGTTTTTACGGTGTTCTCAGACCTCAGGACGGTATCATGCCCTACCGGCTGGAAATGGGAACAAAGCTTTCGGTGGGAGAACATCAGGATTTGTACGCCTTTTGGGGACAGTCCCTCCATGACGCATTGTATGCCCAGACCGACACAATTATCAACCTGGCCTCGGAGGAGTATGCTAAAACGATCCGACGGTACCTTGTCCCAGAAGAGCATTTTATTGATATAGAATTTAAAATAATTAAGGCTGGAAAGATGCAAACTATCACGACATATGCTAAAATGGCTAGGGGGAGAATGGCACGTTTTATTGTGGAGAATCCAGGGATTGAACCAGAGAATTTAAAAGTTTTTGATGCCCTGGGCTTTCGTTACGACGCCAGCCATTCGACCAATCAAAAAATGGTTTTTATTCAAGGATAAGAAATTACGGATTAAAAGGAAGTGACCATTATGAATTGTGAAATCATCTGTGTCGGTACGGAGCTGCTGACCGGGGACACACTGAACACCCATGCGACTTATTTGTCAAAGGAGCTGTCATTGCGCAGCTTCTCGGTCCATTATCAGACGACCATCGGAGATAACCCAGCCCGCCTGAAAGAGGTGCTGGGTGAGGCCGTGGGCCGTAGTGAAATGATTGTTGTGACTGGGGGCCTTGGACCCACCCAAGACGATCTGACAAAGGAAACGGTAGCTGATTTCTTTGGGCTCCCCATGACCCGGGATGAAGAGGAAGTGGCTAAGCTGACCGCTTTCTTTGAAAAACGTCAGATGGTTATGACAGAGAATAATCTGCGTCAGGCTGATATACCGGTGGGGGCTAAGAAGCTACCTAATCCCAGGGGGTCAGCTCCGGGGATTATGGTTGATAAAAATGGTGTCCGGGTATTTCTTCTCCCTGGCCCCCCCCATGAAATGAAGGGGATGTTTGAGGACGAAGTACTGCCAATCATGGAAAAGATGATGGATCATCAGGTCATTTCCCGATATTATAATCTGGGTGGAATTGGCGAGTCCATGGTGGAGGACACCCTGATGGATATCATCGATCGTCAGGATAACCCAACCATTGCCACCTATGCCAAGGTAGGGGAGGTACTGGTGCGCATTACAGCCAGCGGCAAAGATGAGATCGAGATGAATGCCATTCTGGATAAGTATGAAAAGGTACTGGTGGAACGGTTAGGTCAACATATCTTTACACATTCCCAGGACCCCTTGTATATCGCCGTGGGCAAGCTCCTTATTGAAAAGGGAGTGACCATTGCTACTGCAGAATCCTGTACAGGAGGATTGATTTCTGGAAAGCTGGCAGAGGTTCCCGGTATTTCCAAAAGCCTTAAAATGGGGCTGGTAACTTATTCCAACGAGGCAAAAATACAGCTCCTTGACGTCTCTTCGGACACTCTGGCCCAGTATGGCGCAGTGAGTGCCCAGACGGCCCGGGAGATGTGCGAAAACTTAGCCCGGATATCCGGCTGTGATCTGACTGTGTCGGTCACTGGCATTGCCGGGCCTGGTGGAGGAACGGCGGAAAAACCAGTGGGATTGGTTTATGTGGGCATTCATTATCTGGGAGAAACGACTATTGAGGAATGCCACTTCGGAGGAGCCCGAACCATCATTCAAACCCGGGTGGTCAATGCAGCCTTGAACTTGGTTCGGACCCATATTTTGAAAATCAAAAATGGTAATGTGTTTAATTAATAAAGAGAAAGTGAGCAATAATGGCAAAAAAGGATAAACAACCCCTTGTAAAAGTGGTACAACAAACTGAGAATCAGGCGAAGCAGGAAGCATTGAATGCGGCCTTAAAGAAAATCGAAAAGGACTTTGGAAAAGGTGCTATTATGCGTCTGGGGGACGATGCCTCTAAAATGGATGTGGATGTCATATCCACTTCATCCATTGGGCTGGACTTAGCCCTTGGGATTGGTGGGGTTCCCCGGGGACGGATTATTGAAATCTATGGTCCAGAATCCTCAGGGAAAACGACACTGGCCCTTCATATTGTGGCGGAAGCCCAAAAAAATGGCGGCAATGCGGCCTTTATCGATGCTGAGCATGCCCTGGACCCGGAATACGCCCGGGCTTTAGGCGTGGATATTGACAATTTGCTGGTTTCCCAACCCGATACAGGGGAACAGGCCCTGGAAATTTTAGAAGCTCTGGTCCGAAGCGGCGCCATTGACGTGGTGGTGGTGGACTCCGTAGCCGCCCTGGTTCCCCGGGCAGAAATTGATGGGGAAATGGGGGATTCCCATGTGGGTCTCCATGCCCGCCTCATGTCCCAGGCTCTGAGAAAGTTAGCCGGAACCATTAAGAAGGCCAATACCGCAGCGATTTTCATCAATCAGCTTCGGGAAAAAGTCGGTGTTGTCTATGGGAATCCAGAGGTTACCACTGGCGGACGGGCTCTCAAGTTCTATTCCTCGGTCCGAATGGATGTCCGAAAGGGTGAGCCCATTAAAAAAGGCTCGGAGCTTATTGGGAATCGAACCAAGGTCAAGGTGGTTAAAAATAAAATGGCACCGCCATTTAAAATCGCAGAATTCGATATTATGTACGGTGAGGGTATTTCCCATATTGGAGATGTTTTAGACATTGCGGTTGAGCTGGATCTCATCCACAAGGCCGGGTCCTGGTTCTCCTACAATGAGGAGCGCATTGGACAGGGACGGGATAAAGTCAAGGATTTCTTGAAGGAAAACCCGGACATTTGTGATACCATTGAGCAGCAAATCCGGGATTTTTACAAAAAAGCCAAGGAGCCTGAGGTTGCCGTGGAATCTGAAGAAGCCCTTCTGCCGACAGATGACGAGATCATTCAGGATACCTTTGACATGGGACATTTTGAGGATGAGTAGGGGAGAAGTAAGACTGAAATTATAGGCTTAGCAAACCCTTTAATCCTGTAGTTTTCATCATTCCTTCAGGTACCTTTCAAAAACCCATCACATTTTCTCCTTACAATAGAGACATCACATTGAATACTAGGAGGAAAGAGTGATGGAATATAATCATAATGATCGTCAGGAAACGACGGATTTTATATTAATCGATGCACCGAAGACGGAGGATGGCCAGTCCAGCCATGGGGCCAAGGAACTGCCTATGGGTGGAGTTGTCCCACCAACCAATAAAAAAAGACGCACCCGGAAGGGGGCGGCCTTTGGCGGAATGAAAAAATCCATGGCTGGCATGATGGTGGGCTGTGTCCTTCTTTCTGGAGCGATGGGCTTTGGAGGGGGGATGCTGGCTAACCAAGTGGCCGGTGGCAAGACGGTAATGTATCAGTCTGTAGCCCAGGCTACGGCGGCCGGAACCTCGGACAGTACGGCCTCCACTACGGAAAAGGTGGCCTCATCAGCGGCCAACTCGGTGGTGGAAATTAAAACTGAGGCGGTGACTAAAAGCCAGTATATGCAGGATATGGTGACAGAAGGTGCGGGTAGTGGTGTCATCGTTAGCGCTGACGGCTATATTGTGACCAATAACCACGTCATTAACGGCGCCTCGAAGATTACGGTAACCACCAAGGATGAAAAATTCTATGAAGCGACCCTGGTGGGAACAGATTCAGAAAGTGATGTAGCGTTACTTAAAATAAGTGCTTCCAATTTGCAGCCAGTGGTCATGGGAAATTCGGATGGGATTGTTGTCGGCCAACAGGCCATTGCCATTGGCAACCCCTTAGGTGAGCTGGGAGGAACCGTAACGGATGGGATTATTTCGGCCTTGAACCGTGAAATCACCATCGATGGTGAAACGATGAACCTGCTCCAAACGGATACAGCGATCAATCCCGGAAATTCCGGCGGTGGTCTTTTTAACGCCAGCGGTGAGATGATCGGTCTGGTGGTGGCTAAATCATCAGGAACTGGGGTAGAGGGCTTAGGCTTTGCCATTCCAGTGAATGAAGTGAAATCAGTGGTGGAAGCCTTAATGTCTGACGGCTATGTAAAGGGTCGGGCCAGCCTTGGGGTCACCCTGGTGGATGTGGATTCTGCTGAAACCGCGATGCAGTATCGGGTTAATAGTACCGGTGTCTATATCAGCCAGGTTACAAGCGGCGGTCCGGCTGCCAATGCGGGACTCCAATCTGGGGACCGGATTGTTTCGGTCGGCGGAACAGCAGTTTCCAGCGCGGCAGATGTCAAACAGGCCATCCGTAGCCACTCCGTGGGGGATACAATTGAGGTAAAGGTGTCCCGAAATAGCAGCGAGCAAACCATGAAGGTTACCCTTGGTGAATATCAGGGAGAAAATACTTCGTCTACAAGTCAGCAATAAGGCTGGGATGTCCAGCTTACCACCCATTGTAGTGTGAAAGGATAAGAGCATGATTCGGATATTAATGGTCGATGATGAAGAGAAAATCAGACGCTTGGTGCGCAAATATGCAGAATTCGAGGGCTATGAGGTCGTTGAGGCGGGGGATGGTATGGATGCCATCGATAAAGTCCGCCACCAGGATTTTGATATTATCATCATGGATGTGATGATGCCGGAGCTCGATGGATTTTCAACTTGTCGCGAGATTCGAAAGACCAGCAAGACCCCGATTATCATGCTGTCGGCCCGGGGTGAGGAGTATGACCGTATCCATGGCTTTGAGCTGGGAATTGACGATTATGTGGTCAAACCCTTTTCACCCAAGGAGCTGATGCTGCGGATTAAAGCCATTTTAGCCCGGGTCCATCAAGCCGGTGGTGGAGATGATCGGGAGATTATCCAGATTGAGGGAATTGAGGTGGATATGGCCGCACGGAAGGTAACGGTTGACGGGGAACTTGCCAGTATGACACCCAAGGAGTACGATCTGTTTTTCTATATGCTTAAAAACCGTGGCATCGCTCTCACCCGGGATAAGCTGATTACCAATGTCTGGGGCTATGATTTTTATGGCGATGACCGGACCCTGGACACCCATATTAAATTACTCAGAAAGAGCCTCGGACCCTATAGCAAATGCATCGTCACCCTCCGAGGTGTGGGGTATCGCTTTGAAGCTTAAAGAACTCAGCCTGAAATGGAAACTTTTCCTCTTCATCACCGCTTTTTTGGCGGTGATGATTTTTATAATCTGGCTTTTTCAAATTGTCTTTTTAAGTACTTTTTACCGAAAAAGCAAGATTGATGAGCTGCATACCTCGGCCCAGAGTATTGTGACGAATCTGGGAACAAGTGATGCGGGGGAGGCCATCAATGCAGTGGTGGAGCGCAGTAATACTTGTGTTAAGGTGGTTAATCTGGAGAATGGGACTGTCATCGATGTGGATCGGACGCCCAATTGCGTCTTGCATTATCTCAGCAGCCAGGACTTGAGTCAGCTGTACCAAAATGCCAAGGAAAATAATGGGACCTATCTGGCTTCCTTTTCACGGACAGGCAAATTTGTGGACGGTGGTGAGGAGAGCATCGTCTACACCCAAATATCCGGTAATTATGTGGTGATGCTCAATACTATGATTACACCGGTGAATGCCACAGTGAGTACCCTGCGCAGCCAGTTGGTGTATCTGAGCCTGATCTTTGGTGTGCTGGGACTGCTTTTTGCAGCACTCATCTCAAAACGGATTTCAAAGCCCATTATGGTGACGAATGAATCCGCCAAGGAGCTGGCCGAGGGAAATGTCAACGTGCATTTTGACGGGGAGGGCTATCGTGAAATTACAGAACTAAATAGTACGCTTAATTATGCGGCGGGGGAGCTGGCTAAGGTTGAAAAGCTCCAGCGGGAGCTCATCGCTAATGTATCTCATGACCTGCGAACTCCTCTGACGATGATTACCGGTTATGCAGAGGTCATCCGGGATCTCCCCGGAGAAAACACTCCAGAGAATGTGCAAATCATTATCGATGAGGCCAACCGTTTGGCAGCCCTCGTCAATGATGTCCTTGATATTTCCAAGCTGCGGGCTGGTGTCCAGGATTTGGATGTGGAGGTTTTCTGTCTGACTGATACCATCCGGCAGATTATGAAGCGTTACACAAAGCTCACAGAGCAGGACGGCTACAGTATCATTTTTGAGGCGGATTCAGAGGTTTATGCCCAGGGAGATGAACTTAAAATCACCCAGGTCATTTATAATCTGGTGAACAATGCTATCCATTATACCGGTGCGGATAAACGTGTGGTTATTCGCCAAACCATCAGCGAGGCCCGGGTGCGGATTGCTGTGACGGATACGGGAGAGGGCATTGCCGAGGATCAGCTGCCCTATGTTTGGGATCGGTACTATAAAATCGATAAAAACCACCAGTTGGCTTCGGTGGGTACAGGGCTGGGCTTGTCCATTGTAAAAAATATCTTAACGCTCCATGGGATGCCCTTTGGCGTCTCAAGTACTTTGAATGAGGGAAGTACCTTTTGGTTTGAAATGGGCATTGCAAAAGAATCTGAGAACGGGTATACTATATAAGTTGGTAGCAGGCTGGATGATCGCGGGCACTTAAGTACCTGAGGAAAGTCCGAGCTCCAGAGGGCAGGATGCCGGATAACGTCCGGTGGAGGTAACTCCAAGGCAAGTGCAACAGAGAGTAAACCGCCAGCTCTGCTGGTAAGGGTGAAAGGGTGAGGTAAGAGCTCACCAGTGGCATGGGTAACCGGTCAGCTGGGTAAACCCCATTCGGAGCAAGACCAAGAACGGATTTCAAAAGGCGGCGGCCCGTCGCTATCCTATGGTAGGTCGCTTGAACCCATCGGCGACGATGGGTCTAGACAGATGATCGTTAAAACAGAACTCGGCTTATAGGCCTGGTACCACCAAAAAGACCATCCTACGGGGTGGTTTTTTGTGTTAGAAAGTGCTTTACTTTAATAGGGTTTTTGTATACAATATTAAAGTATCGCTTAAGAATAAGAAAGTGGGGTTTATGTATGAAAATTAGTGGTGAGCTTGTCATCTTTTTTGTGTATCTCATCGTACTGATCGCCATCGGTTTGCATTTTTATAAAAAGTCCGATAGTGCGGAGGGCTTCTTTTTAGGTGGTCGGGGACTGGGAAGCTGGGTAACCGCTTTTTCGGCCCAGGCCAGTGATATGAGTGGCTGGCTGCTCATGGGACTTCCTGGTGCCATTTACCTTGGTGGAATGCCTGAGGTGTGGATCGGTATTGGTCTCTTCATCGGGACGGCGCTGAATTGGAAGTTTGTGGCGGCCCGTCTGCGGACCTACACCGAGGAGACGGGGTCTCTAACGCTGTCGACTTTCCTGGAAAAACGCTATAAGGATCCCACCCGGGCCATTCGGATTGTTTCGGCACTGGTCATTCTGGTGTTCTTTACCATTTACTCGGCTTCAGGGATGGTGGCATCCGGAAAGTTGTTCCAAATTATGTTTGGTGTGGATTATCGGTCAGCTGTTATTATCGGGGGCATCGTCATTGTTGCCTATACCTTTTTAGGGGGATTTTTGGCTGTGTGCTGGACGGACCTGATCCAGGGGGTGCTCATGGTTATTGCCATTACGGTGGTCCCTATTTTAGCGATGATTGAAATGGGGGGATTGGGAACAACTGTGACGGCTATGGCGGTCCAGGATATTCCCATCAATCTTTTTGGCAATGGTATTTCAATACTGGCTATCCTTTCGGCAGTGGCCTGGGGTCTGGGATATTTTGGACAGCCCCATATCCTTGTGCGTTTCATGGGGATTCGAAGTATTAAAGATTTGCCGAAGTCGATGACCATCGCCATTGTTTGGGTGATTGTTTCCTTGGCTGGGGCAATTTTCGTGGGCTTATTGTCCATTCCACTATTCCCAGGATTAAGTGATGGCTCCCAGGAAACGGTGTTTATTCTGATGATTCGACAGTATTTTCCGGTTTGGATTGGCGGGATTTTCCTGGCAGCCATTATGGCGGCCATTATGTCCACCATTGATTCCCAGCTTTTGGTGTCCTCTTCTGCACTCACCGAAGATTTGTGGGATGTCTTTGCTAAAAAGAGATTATCAGATAAGATGTCGGTGAATATTGGTCGTGGTGCTGTGGTTGTCATTGCAGTGCTGGCCATGTTGCTGGCCCTTCAGGATAATGCCTCGGTTATGGGGTTAGTCTCCTACGCCTGGAGTGGCTTTGGTGCAGCCTTTGGTCCCCTGGTGCTCTTTGGACTGTATTCCCGAAAGACCACCTGGCAGGCTGCCCTTTCAGGCATGATTGTGGGAACCTTCACCGTGGTGATTTGGAAGATGACGGGGATGAGCAGCCTGATGTACGAAATCGTGCCGGGCTTTCTCCTCAATGTGATCGTTATCCTCATCGTCAACCGCTTGACGAAGCCAAACCCGGAATGTATGAAGGAATTTGATGAGATGGTGGCCATTGTGGCAGCGGCAAAAACAGAGGTAAAATAAGCTGTGGATTTTCGTATTTTCGTGTAATCCGTTTAGTTTTTATCTTTCCATGAACCGGGAGATATGATAAGATAATTTAAAAAAGTGAAGGAGCTGGTAGCAGTGAGAGAGTCTCAACCCATACTTAAATTTAAGAAAATTCAGGATGGCCCGGATACGTTCATTGAAATGGAGTTGTCTGAATTCCATTGGCCTGAAGGCGGTGTCGGAAAATGCCCCGTCTGTGGTGCGAAGGTCGTCGGTGTCGGGAAGGATTGGGTTTGTGAAGGCGAAGACTGTGGCGCTAAGTTTAACGGTCCGATATTTTAATAAAGGGAGGGACTGTCGTGAATCGACAGTCCTTTTCTCTTTATCTGTACCCGGCGGAATGCAGTGATATTTTTTAAAAGAATGGTGTGGTTTCAGATCTCGTTAAGTCCTTGGCAATTCCATTGGACGCATGTCCGGATACATGATAAAATAAAAGATAATTCTAGTTTACAAGGAGGGCAAGCAATGCAATTCATCGGTCGGAGAAAAGAGCTCCAGAAGCTTCAGAATGCCTGGGCATCCCAGGATGCTTTCATTTTGTTGGATGGGCGTAAATATATTGGGAAGACCACGTTGGCACAGGCCTTTGCGGAAGGGAAGCAGGCGTTGTATTTTTCGGCAGGGAATGTATCGGATGCCATGAACCGTCGGGCTTTTGAGAAGGCCTTCACCGATTATTGTGGCGGGGGATCCAAGGTGGGTGCTCAGACAACCAATGCCTGGAAGGATATGCTGCGGCTCTTTGCAGATCGTCCGGGGACGGAGCGAAAAGTTCTGATTATTGATAATTTCAATTTTCTGGTCCAGGCAGACCCGGGAATCCTCAGCGTGTTTCGCCATGCCTGGGAGAATATCTTAAAGCCAAATTTCGTGATGGTGGTTCTGATTGTTCCCACAGGACGGCTGCTCCTCAATATGTCAGAAAAGAGTAAGTCCTTTATGGGACGGCTTACCCATCGGATTTCCTTAAAGCAGGTCACCTTTGTTGAGCTGATGAAGGATTTTCCCCATCATGACTTTAATCAGCTGATGATGCTGTATGCCATCGTCGGTGGAGTTCCAAGGTATTGGGAGTATTTCAGAGAGTGTATTGAGATGGAAGAGTTCATCTCAGCCATTGGGGATTTTTTCCTCAATCCCTATGGAGATTTACTGGACGAACCGGTAAAACTTATCGAAAATGAGGTGATGGATCCTACAGAGTATCATTCGGTACTGTCCGCTATGGCCTCTGGAGCCACCACGATTGCCGATGTTGCGGCTCTCTGTGGGTATAAAAATGGGGGCGTAGAGGAGCTGATGGGCAATCTGTTGTCACTGGGATTTGTGGCCCGGAACACCTCCATCATCGAGAAGAAATTTTCCTTTAGCAAAGCTTTGGAATATCAGATTGCTGACCCCTTGCTGTGCTTTTGGTATACCTTTGTTTTTCCAAGCTATCAGCAGATCACCACAGGACAGGACCGTGTGGCCATGGAGCAGCTGATGGCTGGGTTTGAGGAGTATATTCAGGCTTGGTTTAAAAAGGTGGCAGTGGAAATATTGCTGGTGGCCTGTAAACAAAAGACCATCCCCATCAATTGTGATACTGTGGGTTCTTTCTTTAATAAAGCGACAGTAGTGGATATTGTGGGGATTGATAATACAAGAAAGTGTCTTTTCCTTGGGGATTGTGCCTATCGAGGTGAGGCTTACACCAAGGCGGATTACGACGCCTTTGTGGATAAGTGTGAAGAAATTAAGGAGCTGCGGGCCTATAAGGATTACGACCGGGTGTACGGCGTCTTTGCCAATCGTCCCTTTGAGTCGGATCTCATGGAATATGCCATGCTCACCAAAAATGTACTGTTATTTAACGGAATCACTATTTATTCACTGAATTCCTAGGTATAAAATTCAAACATCCCACTGGAAATCAAATGCCAATGGGATGTTTTTCATAAAGACCTACCGTTTAGCCAGAGCGGCACTACCGATGACCAGGGCGGTGGTGGCGATGATGAATGAGACGATGCTAATGATGAATCCTGCGATTTTCATGGAATCTACCTCTTTTCTTTTTTTATATTATATCATGGTCCAAGCTGAATTTCAGCTAAAAGAAGTAAACTAAAGATGTAAGTTTATACCTAGAGAAATAAAAGGAAAAAGGAGGTCTGTATGCTTGATCAGGTGAATGTAAAGGTTAGATTGACAAAGGAAGAATGGGCACAGCGTAAGATGGAGAAGAAGGCTCTGGCCCTTAAGCTGGGGGAATGCCAGCGGCGGGTAAAGGCGCTGGGTATCCCGGTGATGATCCTCTTTGACGGATGGGATGCAGCGGGGAAGGGGACCATCATTAACGATCTGATGATTCCCCTGGATCCCCGGAGCTTTACGGTGTACAATTGCAAGCGGACCGTCAATGATGATGAAGCCAATCGGCCCTTTTTATGGCGGTATTGGATGAAGACGCCACCAAAGGGACAGATGGTCATCCTGGATAGCAGCTATTATTCTGATTTGGTACACCAGACAGATCTCAAAGGGGCTGATTATCAGCTGATGCTTGCCGAAGCCAATGAATTTGAGGCGACCCTTTCCGCTAGTGGCACCCTTATTGTAAAATTTTTTGTCCATATCAGCCGCAAGGAACAGCGCAGGCGATTTAAAAAACTGGAAGCCCGCAAGGCGACCCGCTGGCGGGTTACGGATTCGGATTGGGCTGAAAATGCACGATATAAAGCACTGGCAGCCCGATATGACACGGCCCTGGAGGCGACTGACAGTGACTGTGCCCCCTGGGAAATTATCGAGGGGGAGGATAAGGCTTATGCTGGTCTAAAGGTATATAGCCTGTTGGCCCAACGCCTGGCGGCAGCCATTGCCAAGGTGGAAGCCACAGAAAAGAAGGTTTATCGGCCATTGATTACCGCTGGGGATGATCCTTTGGGGACGGCTATACTCAGTGGTGTCGATATGGACCGCCATCTTGATCGGAAGGTTTACAAAAAGGAGCTAGCCGCTTGTCAAAAACGCCTGCGTACCCTGGAGTATGATATTTATCGTCGTCGGATTCCTGTGGTTCTGGGCTTTGAAGGCTGGGATGCTGGTGGTAAAGGGGGAGCCATCAAGCGTCTGTGCGAGAATCTGGATCCCCGGGGATATCAGGTCCATCCCACGGCGGCACCAACCCAAGAGGAACTGAGTCATAACTGGCTGTGGCGGTTTTGGCGGACGGTGCCGAAGCGCGGGCATTTCAGCATTTATGACCGTACCTGGTATGGCAGGGTTATGGTGGAGCCCATTGAGGGATTTTGTACACTATCGGAATATGATCGGGCCTTTTCAGAAATTAACGATTTTGAAAAGCAGCTGACGGATTTTGGGGCCATCGTCCTCAAGTTTTGGATGAACATTACCCCGGAGGAGCAGGAACGTCGCTTTAAAGAGCGGGAGGCCGACCCGGATAAGCAGTGGAAGATCACAGAGGAGGATTGGCGGAATCGGGAGAAGTGGGATGCTTACACCGTGGCAGTGGACCGGATGCTGCTGCGTACCTCCACAACCGCAGCACCTTGGATCATCGTAGAGGGCAATGATAAGTATTATGCCAGAATTCGGGTGCTGAAGGCGGTTATTGAAGCGATAGAGCAGAAATTTGCCGATTCACGCCTCTGATATCGACTTGCAAAACGAAAAAACTGACAATATTTTATCTCTATTTGTTTGTATACAGGTAAAATGAAGTGTGATATAATTATTTATGGTAAAAATTTGTACTAAAATCTATTACAAATGCAGTAATTGCGATTTTAAGGAGGAACTATGTCTAAAAAGATGATGACGATGGATGGTAATCAGGCCGCGGCTCACGTAGCTTACGCGTTTACCGAAGTCGCCGGGATTTTCCCGATTACCCCTTCTTCACCAATGGCTGAGCACGTGGATGCTTGGGCCGCGAAGGGAATGAAAAATATCTTTGGTGAAACCGTCAAGGTTTCAGAGCTGCAGTCTGAAGGTGGTGCTGCTGGTGCGGTCCACGGATCTTTAGCCGCAGGTGCGTTAACGACGACTTTCACCGCTTCCCAGGGCTTGCTCCTGATGATTCCGAATATGTATAAAATTGCCGGTGAATTACTCCCCGGTGTTTTCCATGTGTCTGCCCGTACCCTGGCTGCCCATGCCCTCTCTATTTTTGGGGATCATGGCGATGTTATGGCTTGCCGTCAGACCGGGTTTGCCATGTTGGCCACTGGCTCCGTTCAGGAAGTCATGGACTTAGGTGGGGTTGCCCATCTGGCTGCCATTAAATCCAAGGTTCCCTTTATGCATTTCTTTGACGGGTTTAGAACCTCCCATGAAGTGTCCAAGGTGGAAGTCATGGATTACGATGTTTATAAGAAACTCCTTGACTGGGATGCCGTTCAGGCTTTCCGTGACCACGCTTTAAATCCGGAACATCCGGTAACCCGTGGGACCGCTCAGAATGGGGATATTTACTTCCAGGCTCGTGAAGCCTGTAACAAATTCTACGATGCTGTACCAGCCATCGTGGAAGACTATATGGCTAAGATTTCCGAAGAAACCGGTCGGGAATACCATCTGTTTAACTACTATGGACCGGAAGACGCCGAAGACGTCATCGTGGCCATGGGTTCTGTGACAGATACCATTGAAGAAACCATTGATTATCTGGCTGCTAAGGGTGAAAAACTGGGTGTCATCAAAGTGCACCTTTTCCGTCCTTTCGCTCCGGAATACCTGCTCAAGGTAATGCCTGCTTCCGTTAAACGCCTCTGTGTCTTAGACCGGACCAAGGAACCTGGCGCATTGGGTGATCCTCTGTATCAGGATATCTGTACCGTTTACTTTGGCAAGAAGGATGCCCCCTCCATTATTGCTGGCCGTTATGGTTTATCCTCTAAAGACACTACACCGGCTCAGATTGTAGCGGTGTATGACAATATGCGTGCTGCTGAACCTAAGGATAAGTTTACCATTGGGATTGTGGATGATGTGACCTTCACCAACCTTGAAATTGGCGAAAACATCAATACTGTCCCTGAAGGCACTACTGCCTGCAAGTTCTGGGGATTGGGCTCTGACGGAACCGTCGGTGCCAATAAAAATGCCATCAAAATCATTGGGGACCATACCGATTTATATGCCCAGGGTTACTTTGATTATGACTCCAAGAAATCCGGCGGGATTACCTGCTCCCATCTGCGTTTTGGGAAGAAGCCTATTAAGTCACCTTACCTGGTGTCTAATTCAGACTTCATTTCCTGTTCCACTGAATCTTATGTGCATACCTATGACCTGTTAAAGGGCCTGCGCAAGGGCGGCTCATTCCTGCTTAATACCGTATGGGATGACGCAGAAATTGATCGTCAGCTACCCGCTCACATGAAGCGTTACATCGCACAGAACGATATCCAGTTCTATACGATTAATGCTACTGCGGCAGCTGAAGCAATCGGCCTGGGTCGTCGGACCAATATGATCATGCAAGCTGCCTTCTTTAAGCTGGCGGACATTATCCCCATCGAAGATGCGGTGAAGTTCTCCAAAGAAGGAATTAAGAAATCCTATGGTCATAAGGGCGATAAGATTGTCGAAATGAACTACAAGGCTGTGGATGCTGGGATTGACCCTTCTATCTTAAAGAAATACGATGTGCCAGCTTCCTGGGCAACTGCAGAAGACGCTCCGAAAGCCAAGGCAAAGGACCCCAAATTCGTGGAAGAAGTTGTCCGTCCCATTGGCCGTTTTGAAGGGGATACCATTCCGGTTTCTGCTTTTGTCGGAAATGAAGATGGGACCTGGATGGCTGGGACCGCTGCTTTTGAAAAACGCGGGATTGCTGTTAACGTACCGAAGTGGAACGCTGATAATTGTATCCAGTGTAACCAGTGCTCCTTCGTTTGTCCCCATGCTGCCATTCGTCCGGTTCTTCTGACTGAAGAAGAAAAGGCTGCTGCACCAGAATCCTTTACCACCATTAAGGCAAACGGTAAGGCTCTGGCAGGCTTGAGCTACCGCATCCAGGTAGATCCTTTGGATTGTACCGGTTGTGGCAACTGTGTGGATGCCTGCATCGCGAAGACTAAAGCTTTAACCTTAGAACCCATCGCCACCCAAATGCCTGAACAGGCTAACTGGGATTACGCCATGAGCGTTCCGGTGAAGGATGATAAGATGGATAAATATAGCGTCAAGGGTAGCCAGTTCTGCCAGCCGCTCCTTGAATTCTCCGGCGCTTGCGCAGGTTGTGGCGAAACACCATACATCAAGGCCGTTACCCAGCTTTATGGGGATCGGATGATGATTGCCAATGCTACCGGTTGCTCCTCCATCTGGGGTGCCTCCGCTCCGGCGTCTCCGTATTGTAAGAATGCCCAGGGCCAGGGCCCAACCTTCTGTAACTCTTTATTTGAAGATAATGCAGAATTTGGTTTTGGGATGCTTCAGGGTGTTAAGGCTATCCGTGCGACCATTGCCAGCTATTTAGGCGAAATCGCAGAAAAGGCTCCAGAAAATGTAGCAACTGCTGCTAAAAACTGGATCGAAAATATGGATGATGCCGAAGGCTCTAAAGTTGCTTCCAGAGAATTGAAGGCTGCTTTAGCTGGCTTTGAATGTAATTGCGAGCTCTCTGATAAGGTGAAATTCGTTAAGGACAATGCGGATCACTTCGTGAAGAAATCCGTCTGGGTGTTCGGTGGCGACGGCTGGGCATACGATATTGGTTTCGGCGGCTTAGACCATGTGTTGGCTTCCAAGCAGGATATTAATGTCTTCGTACTGGATACAGAAGTGTATTCCAACACCGGTGGTCAGGCTTCCAAGTCAACCCCGACCGCTGCTATTGCCCAGTTTGCTGCTTCCGGCGAACGGATTAAGAAAAAGGATCTGGGTATGATCGCAGCAACCTACGGCTATGTCTATGTGGCACAGGTGGCCATGGGCGCGGACAAGAACCAGTTCATGAAGGTTCTTAAGGAAGCAGAAGCTTACAAGGGACCATCCCTGATCATCGGCTATGCACCGTGTATCAACCACGGCATCAAGGGCGGTATGGGTAAGACCCAGTCCCACGAAAAGGCTGCTGTGGATTGTGGCTACTGGCATCTGTACCACTTCAATCCAGAAGCTGAACATCCCTTCAGCCTGGATTCCAAGGCACCGGACTTCTCCAAGTTCCAGGATTTCATTGGTTCCGAAGTTCGCTACAATTCCCTGCGTCGGGCTTTCCCGGATATCGCAGACGAACTGTACGCCAAGGCACAGGAAGAAGCAGAAGAACGCTATGCTGGTTATGTAAAGCGTAACGAAGAATAATAACGCCCCTTTAGTGGCAAGTGTAGAAGAGCATCCTTCGGGGTGCTCTCAGACTGTCGACAAAGCCAGGTCAGGGTGATGATAAAAATACGAGAACCCCGGCGCCCCTGCGGGCTGGCGTTTTGGACTTTCATCAAATTAAGAAAGCAAACCCGCCCTAAACCTTATCAAAACCGAAGGTTTTGCGCACTGACGACTGAGGACTTTCCCTTTGTTCATCAGCGCTTGGGGGCCGGGGTGAATCTTTTTTATCCTCTCCCTGACCGCGCTAAGGCACTTTGTCTACGCTTTGAGAGCATCCTTCGGGGTGCTCTTTTTTTTAGGTTCTATAATAAATGTTGGGGTGAGAACCACCTCAGCATTTATTATTTTTAAAAAAAATGAGCATGAGTGGTTCA
>NZ_FNOU01000019.1:0-4753 GCF_900107125.1 Eubacterium barkeri | reverse complement strand
CCTGCGGGCTGGCGTTTTGGGCTTTCATCAAATTAAGAAAGCAAACCCGCCCTAAACCTTATCAAAACCGAAGGTTTTGCGCACTGACGACTGAGAACTTTCCCTTTGTTCATCAGCGCTTGGGGTCCGGGGTGAATCTTTTTTATCCTCTCCCTGACCACGCAAAGGCACTTTGTCTACGCTTTGAGCCAGGAAAAAATCCTGGTTTTTTTATTGACTATTTCTTTGTACTCCCGTTAGCTTATGCCTAATCATCACATCAACCCCCAACGAGGTTTAAAAACAGAAGCATGACCAAAGCACCAGCTAAAATAGCATAATTGATATGATGCTGATCTTCCTCACGATAAATCCCTGGAAGCAATTCATCAAAAAGGAGATACAACATAACCCCTGCAGTGACTGCCAGCAAAATTCCCTGGATGGCTTCTGTAATAATAAAGGAAAGCAGCCAATAACATAGAATGGCCAATGCCGATTGACCGACAACCAGGGCCACCATCCCCTTTTTCGTCTTCCGGGGTGCGATGCCTAAAGCATCTAACTGTGCCACAATGATAAAGCCGATGGGAATATTATGAATGGCAATGACCAGGGCCAAAAGAATGCCAACGGTCATATCCGAAGCCCCTGCAATCAAAACGCTGATGAGTTCAAAGAGGCTATGTAGCCCAAAGGCAATCAGAGTGATGTAGAACAAGCGGTCCCGGGTATGACAAACAGCCTCCTGGGGCGATAAATCATGGTGATGCTGAACTGGTAGAAGTTTTTCGAAAAAAACAATCAGAAAAGCCCCTCCAGCGACTGAAAGAGGCAAAAGCCATCCCTGATGGCTTGGAATCGACGCTTCCATCATTTCCGAGGCTTCCGGAATGATGCCCACAAAAATAATGGAAAGCAGAAATCCTGCAGATAAGGCTGTCAGCAGCGCAATCGTCGAAGGGTGTTTTTCGTTGATCGTGATAAAAATCATTCCTCCAACCAAGGTCATCAGCGATGCCGCGACAATACAAATAATCATTAAAATCAGTGTAATCGACCTCCCGTCTTTTAGGTGAAACTAAGGTTGGCAGAGTAGGATTAAAACAAATCAGAACACAAGGGAGTGAATCTATGAAGCACCAATATAATCAGCTGGTTAGGGATAGAATCCCTGAAATCATTAAAGAGAGCGGACGGCGATGCGAATTCAAGGTATTAAGCAACAGTGAAATGCGAACGGCCTTGACTGAAAAGCTTCTCGAAAAGGCAAACATCTTTTCAAAAAAACCTTCAGAGGATGAGCTTTCAGATATTTATGAACTCCTGGGGGCCATTACCGAAAGCTTTGAATTCGAACCCATGCATATTGACTACCTTAAGCTCCAAAACAAAGAGCATAAAGGGAGCTATTCCGGTCGTGTCTTTTTGATATCGGTAGAAGATATGGAATAAGCAAAGCGGTGGTTTCCAGCCACCGCTTTTAAAATGCCATTAAAAAGGCATTCTCAATATGATTTGCGATAAGCCCATCTTTAGAATCTAATAATTCTATCACATCAAAGCGCACATTTTCTTGAAACAAATGTTTTTGCTTGATATAATGCAAGGCTGTCTTTATAATATGACGCTGCTTTCGATAATCCACGGCCTGGCCAGGGGTTCCATAGGTCAATCCACTCCGATATTTTACCTCTGTGAAAACAATGGTATCCCCCAAACGGGTAATTAAATCAACCTCTCCCATTTTACAGCGATAATTTTTAGCTAAAAGACAATGTCCTTTACCGATTAGGATATCCAGGGCCTGGCATTCTCCCCAGTCCCCCTTCTTTTTGTTCGCTTTTTTACTCATCGGAAATTTTGTATAAAGCTTTGCCGGTGGATGGGGGTCGGGCCATAGGCCTTCAAGGCCGCAATATGCTCTGCCGTCCCATACCCCATGTTTCGCACAAAGCCATATTCTGGGTACACCTCGTCATAACCACACATAAGCTCATCCCGGTAAACCTTGGCCAATATACTAGCCGCTGCAATACTATAACACCGAGCATCGCCATGGATAACGGACTCCACTGGAATGGCCGAAGGAATTTCCAGGGCATCGATCAGGAGTAAATCCGGAATGGTGGTTAGCGCCTCCACGGCATCCCCCATGGCCGACTTAGTCGCCTGAAGGATATTGATGGCGTCGATGGTTTCCGGTGATTTAATGCCAATGGACCAGGCCAGAGCCTCTTCACGAATTTGATGTGCCAGCATTTCACGTTTTTTTGCCGAAAGCTTTTTGGAATCATCGACATACAGCAGCTGGGATTCCGGTGGCATAATGACCGCAGCGCAAACCACCGGTCCTGCCAAGGGACCACGCCCCACCTCATCCAGACCACAAATAGCCTGGTACCCCTTCTGCCGAAGCTGTCTTTCAATCTCCAGCATCTCCTGGGTTTTTGCCAGTGCCGTCTGGTACTTTTCGTAATCCCTTCTCAGCTTCATCCCCAGGCTTTGGACTGCCTTTCGGGAATCCATTGCCAATGCTTCGGAGAGCATTAGATAGTCCGTTACAGGCACTTCAGCAACGGCATTTTTAAGGGCTGCTACCGACAGTTCCCTAAGCTTTTGGACATTCATCAATGGTAATCCTCCCGATTCTCCCATTTTTAAAATCCCCCAAAAGCATTTCACAGGCGCGGTAATAATCGAGATCGCCGCCTCTAAGGAGCAGTCCCCGACTGATGGCCATGGCGTCAAAGACCTCCGGCACGGTCCTGCCGTGGGTGGTGATATTATATTGGGCTTCGACCAATGCAGGATAACGTGCCACCAAAAATTTCATTAAATCCCCGGCAATATTTTCCTTTTCAAAAATCGTATCTTTAATAGAGCCAATCCAGGCTAAATGGACACCGATGGTTTCATCTTCAAATTTAGGCCATAAAATCCCCGGGGTGTCTAAAAGCATCAAACCGTCGGGTGTCGTCAGCCATTGCTGGCCCTTGGTGACACCAGGCTTGTTGCCAATCTGGGTTTTTTTCTTACCAATGAGGGCATTGATGACCGTGCTCTTCCCCACATTGGGAATCCCACAAAGCAAACATTTCAGCTGATTTTTTTCCTTTGGATTGTACTTCCAAATGGTTTCCACCAGCTTTTTTTTATCCTTTAAGTCAAAGGCGTTAAATAAAAGCACTGCATCAACGCCCTCTTCTTGCTCAAAATAAGCCTTCCACCGTTCACTTTGCACAGGATCAGCCAAATCCGCCTTATTTAAAAGGATGATATGGCGTTTAAATGCCGTGTACTGAGCAATGTCCGGATTCCGACTTGCGACGGGCACCCGGGCATCTATGACTTCAATAACGGTATCAATGAGCTTAAGCTTCTCACGAATTTGGCGCCCAGCCTTAGCCATATGACCCGGGTACCATTGAATTGCATCACTTTTCGCCATTTATTTCACCACACCAAAGGTACTCAAGGGCCAAAAACGGAAAATGACATGCCCAATGATGGCATCCTCATCCACAAATCCCAGGCTTTGGTAACGACTGTCGGAACTATTGGCTCGATTATCACCCATCACAAAATACTTCCCTTCTGGTACGGTCACCATTTCAAAATCCTCATAAGGATCGGGATTGACATAAGTCTCATTCAATGGCTGACCATTTAAATAAACAATCTGGTCCTTAATGGCAATGGTGTCACCGCCCTTGGCGATAACCCGCTTGACATACTCCACATTTTTACTGTAATTTAATACGACAATATCCCCATAGTCTGGAGCCCCAATGGAATATTCAATTTTATTAATCACCAGGCGATCCCCATTTTTGAGGGTGGGGAACATTGAGGAGCCCTGAACCAATACAAAATCAAATAAAAACATTTTGATAACAAACGCCAGAACGACGGCAATGACAATGGATTGAATCCACTCCCGTAATTCTGATTTTTCACGTTTCTGTTCTGCCATAGTTTCCAAATCCTTCCCTGGAAGTACCTTCTGTTGATTGCACTTCCATTTTTATGCACCTATTGAAGTATCTACTCGTTCCGCTTTGCTTCACTCGTTCATGGCTGCGCCGTGTAAAGGTGCAATTACATCTTTATACTTCTGTTAGCTAACGCGTAATACAAAACAAGGGGACCGAAATTGGCCCCCTTCTTTTCAAAACGACTAAATACGTTCTTTAACCTTTGCGGCTTTACCGACACGGCTTCTTAAGTAGTTCAGTTTTGCACGACGTACCTTACCCTTACGGATAACGTCGACCTTTTCAATTTTAGGTGAATGGATGGGGAAGGTTCTTTCCACACCGATTCCGGAAGAAATCTTACGAACGGTGAAGGTTTCGCTCACACCACCGTGCTGTTTTTTAAGCACGACGCCTTCAAACATCTGGATTCTTTCCCGCTTACCTTCAATAACACGAACGTGGACACGGACAGTATCCCCCACTCGGAATTCTGGCTTTTCGGCCTTCATGTTTTCCTGCTGAATTTTTTTAATGATATCCATAACAATCTCCTTCTTGGATTTCGACGTTCTTATATGTCACCATACAGCGGACCATCTCATAATTAACATACCTTCATATTTTAACTGAAAACCAATATGAATGCAAGCTCTTATTTTTCAGAAAACAAAAAAGAGCGCTTCCGCGCTCAACAAAGCGTAGACAAAGTGATGTAGCGCGGTCAGGGTGAGGATAAAAAAGATTCACCCCGGACCCCAGGCGCTGACGAACAAAGGGTTAGCCCTCATTCGTCA
>NZ_FNOU01000018.1 GCF_900107125.1 Eubacterium barkeri | reverse complement strand
TTCATACGCTTTTTCTTCTGCTTTTGACAATTTCGATGCGGCATGATTCCACAACAAAATCAATCCTAAGACAAGAAAATAGCCAAGGACATACTTTATCATAAGCGTCCTCCCATCTAGGGGGACTTATCCACTAACCGCAACCAGTAGGCCAGGCCTACGCCTGTTTGATTATTATATCATATTTTACTTTCTACAGAAAGCGATATCATCATAGTTTGATTCACGGTAAACATATCATTTACATCCCTACCCAAATATTCCTGAAAACTCTGTCTATGACATTGACGTTATCGGTAAACACCGCATTTGGAGCATCTCCCAGCATATCCGTTCTGACTATCAACAGTCACGGTGCCTCAGAAAAGTTTAATTGGGATAATTCCGCAGAACTTGTCTAGGGTCGCTGCGGTTTTTCCTTTTTTTGTTTCAAGTAATCATTGTATGCTCCGTCTTCACGCTTGGTGAGTTCTGCTGCGGCATAATTCCACAATAGGAATCCACTAGCAAACAGGAAGTATAAAACGATACATATCCACATCTCCCAAAGATACCATTTAATGGATACCTTCTAAATTGAACCGTATTTATCCACAAAAAAGGCAAGCCCCCAACCCATCGGTCGGACACTCGCCTTTTCATTCTTAGCCATTAACCCACGGCTTTGACCCCCCGCATTTCAATATACCCCCGTTCTCCCCGGGGCTCCAGCTGAATCCGGGGCTGGGTATCATCCCAGGTATAGCCAATGACCGACGGGTCGTAACGGTCCATGGCCTTCTGGACGGCGACAATGGCCTCACAGTATTCTTCCTCGGGGAAGGGCTCACCCTGGAATACCAGGTACTGGGCTTCCGGCAGGGTAATGCGGTCAAAGCCCTCGGGTATGGGCCCGGCATCATCCACAGGCACCTCTACCCCCTGGACATAGGTGGAGGTTCCCGGGGTCTTGTATCCCTCGGGCAGCCACAGGCACACGGGCTCCCCGTCCAGGGCATCCATACTCAGTAAGGTCCCCCAGACCTCACAACCCACCTCTTCACAGTAGGCAAAGTAATCCTTCGCTGCCTTTCCCCGCTTGATGATTACCTGCCGGACGGGTTTTTCCATGACCTGGATAAAAACACTTTGAACGTTTTCCATATCGATTTTCTCCTTTCGAAGGGCTCTGAATTTAACACCATAGGGAACAAATAGGGTGATGGGGACGGGGGACTTGGCATAGCTCCCCGGATTGCAGCCAAATTCCCGATGAAAGGCCCGGGTGTAGCCATCGGCACTGCCAAAGCCTAAATCGAAGGCCACGTCGGTTACGCGGCTGCCTTCTGACTTCAGCCGAAGGGCGGAGTTGGAAAGCCGCAGCCGACGAATGTATTCCGCCGGGGTCAACCCCGTATACCGCCGAAAAAGGCGGTGGGCGTACCAGGGCGAAAAGCAGGCAGCCACCGCTAAATCGGACAGGGTAATATTCTCCGCCAGATGCGCTGCAATATAATCCTGCATCCGCTGTACCGCTAAGATCTGTTCGTCCATGTCCTCATCTCCTATGGTATTATTCTAAACCCATTTGAAAAAAATCACTCGACTTCCTTTGCCCTTCAACAAAAAAGCCCCATGACCATTTTAGGCCTGGGGCTTTCAATCAAAGACGTTTATAATCGATCCTGGTAATCCGCCAGCAACAGTGCCATGGCAATACTATTGGCCTTAGCCTGGGCAGAATCCGCACGACTGGTGATAACTGCCGGGCGGGCAGCACCCATGACCACGGCACCGCTTTGGGCATCGGCCAGATAAGTCATGGATTTCCAGAAAATATTACCAGCCTGAAGGTTGGGCATAAGGAGGATATCCGCCTGACCAGCCACCGGGCTCTCAATCCCTTTATGCTCCACTGAACGCTTGGAAATGGACAAATCCATGGACAGAGGGCCATCGACAATACACCCCGTAATCTGTCCCCGTTCATTCATCTTGCTGAGGATAGCGGCATCGTAGCCATCAGGCATATTGCTTCCCACGGTTTCTACAGCACTCAGGCAGGAGACCTTGGGCACAGGGCAGTCCAGGGCATGGGCCAAGGTGGTGACATTGCCAATCATCTGGATTTTATCCTCTAAGCTAGGCTGTACCACCATAGCGCAGTCTGTCGCCAGCACCATGCGGTTGTACCGGGGCATTTCCACGGCAGTCACCGCGTTTAGCAGATTACCGGTGCGCAGACCATAATCCCGATTCAGGATGGCCTTGAGATAAACCTTGGTATGAAGCATCCCCTTCATGATGATATCAGCAGCCCCTTCTTTCACCAGGGCCACTGCAACAGCAGCGGCGGCGTGGTCGTCCGGGACATCCACCACTTTATTTTTAGACAGATCACAACCCGTCGCTGCGGCACATTCCTCAATTTTTTTCTGATCCCCTACAAGAATGGCTGTTCCAAAGCCATCATCATTCATAATCTTAATGGCTTCCAGGACATCCATATCCCCGGCCGCCGCAACAGAAACCACAGAGGTTTTTCCTGCCTTCATGGCCAGTTGTCGTTTCATTTCGTCAAATAAATACATATTTCCTCCCTCGTGTATCAGCGTTTCATTAAAGTTCATAATATCTAACAATAGTATACACAAGGATTACCGTCCATTTCTGCCACTTTTTTATAAAATACAGATAAAAATCAATCTATTTTAGAAGTTCCCGCCGGACTTTATAATCCGGCAATACCTGGGCCACCACCGCGTAAAAATCCGCCTGATGGTTCTGGACCAGAAAATGGGCCATCTCATGGACCACCACATAGGCCACGGCGGCCATGGGCTTTGTGAGAAGCCGGGTATTCAAGGTAATGACGCCCTTCCCCGGAAGACAGGACCCCCAACGGGATTTCATGGTTTTAATGCGCAGGGTGGGATAGGCCACACCCCGGGCCTTAAAGAAGGGATAATACTGGGCGATCAAGGCTTCAAACACCGGGCGGCAGACCGCTGCATCGGGGGGAGCTACCTCCCCTTCAGACCCAAGCGTCCTCCGGCTCAGCTTTTCCACAATCCAGGCCCCTTTGGATGCCACAAAACCATCGATCCGGGCCAGGGATACCCGGGGATCGGCGGATACCGTCACCTGGCCGTCCGGATGGATGCGCAGATTGATATTTTTAACGGACTTCCGGGTGAGGGTATAGGCCACCTCACCCGCCGGGGTCATCACCCGGCGTCGTTGGGATTGTGATATTGCCCGGGCCATCTCACAGGCCCAGCATGGGGAGCAGCCCATAGGCCACTAATCCCGCTGCCGCCGCAATAAAGATCAGTGGAATGGGCCCCACCTTTACTTTGAAATAAGCGACACAACACAGGGCACAGATCACCAGGGATTTAATATCCAGGGCAAGGCTGCCCCCCTCCATGGCAAAAATCTCCACACACAGGGAGTAAATGGCCGCAGCAATGAGACCGATGACCACCGCCGTCATCCCGTAAAGGCAGGCTTGAACCCACACATTATCCTTAAAATGGTGGAAGCACTTGGCAATGACCAGGATGATCACCAGGGAAGGCAGTACCACCCCAAAGGTGGTCAAGGCCGCCCCGGGAAGCCCCGCAATTTTAATCCCCACAAAGGTAGCGGTGTTGATGGCGAAGGGACCTGGGGTGGATTCCGCCACCGCAATAAAATCCGTCAATTCAGACATGGTCAGCCAGCCGTGGTTGACCACCACCTCCTGTTGGATTAAGGGGATCATGGCATACCCCCCGCCAATGGTGAAGAGGCCAATTTTAAAATAAGTTAAAAATAAATCCAGGAAGATATTCATGCGTCCCCTCCCCCTTTCTTAAGTAAAAGGAGCTGCCGTATCACCCCTGCCAGAGCCCCTGCTACGATAATAAAAACCACATTGATGCCCGTAAAGGCCGCAATCCCAAAGGCTCCCACCACCAAAATGGCAATGAAGGGGGTGCGGTCCACATTTTTTGCCATCCGCACCAGAGCCCCAAAAATCAAGACAATCACCCCGGCCCGGATTCCTAAAAAGGCATAGGATACCCACTGGTTCTGTCGGAAGGCCTCATAAAACTGGGCAATAATGGAAATAATCACAAAAGAGGGCAGCACGACACCAAAGGTCGCCAGCAGCCCTCCTAAAACTCCACCCACACGATACCCCACGAAAGTGGCTGTATTCACAGCAATCACCCCCGGAGTCGCCTCTGCAATGGCAATCATATCCATGAATTCTTCTTCGGTGATATAGCCCTTCTTATCCACAATCTCATTTTGAACCATCGGGATCATGGCGTAGCCTCCACCAAAGGTAAAAGCCCCAATTTTTAAAAAGGTGATAAACAGATCCCAAAGCTTCCGACCGCTCATGGCTGTAAATCCTCCGCCGTTAAGGTGATAACCGAAACCGTCTTTTCCTCAAATTCCCCACAGAGCCAGCCTTCGTAGCCCTTTTCAATTCGGACGGGCAGCAGGGTGATATTTTCCACCGCCATATCCTGCTGGATGATGCTGTAATGGCCACGGTCCTCCCGGACAGTAAAGGAGCTCATGGGCAGTGCCATCCCCAAACCCGTATATTTCATATAGGCCTCATTTTGTGCCCATAGGCGATAAAAGACGGCATGGCGGTATTCCGGCTCCATCAGTGCCAGCTCCCGGGATTCACAAGGACTCATAAAGCGATTAGCCAGGGCCATGACATCCTTCTCCATAACGATTTCCTGGATATCGATGCCAATGGCACCGCTGCAAAGGGCACAGACAATATACTCCCCAGAATGGGAGCCATTGAAATGGAACTCTGGAAAGGCGTCCAAATAAGGTTTTCCGTAGGTGTTATAACCAAACTCCAGGGGTTCAGTCACCCCCTTCTTTCTGAGGATGATGGTCATCATCTCCTCCACGCTTCCTTCCTTTAGCAGATCCTTCTTCATTTTATATACTTCAAGCATGTTTTACCTCCTATGCTTTACAATGTACGCCTTAAGCCTTCTGGACAAGGGCTTTATCCTTCCACCCCCCGCTCTTATAGCGGATGAGATTGAAGGCCAGCCCAAGAATCCAGCCAATGGGGATAGAATAGGCAATGGCCGAAAAGCCCAGTACCGATGCCAAGGAATAGGCCGCAATGATGCGTGCCGAAAAGTTTAATAAAGACCCCACCAGGAAATACCCCATATCCCCGGCTCCCCGAAGCACACTGGCGGCCGTAAACATCATTCCCATAATAATATAGCACACCGAAACCACCCGGATATAGGACACCCCGGCATCAATGACCCCCGCAGATTCCACACTGTCTACAAAGAGGCCAATGAGATCCGCCCCCCAAAGCCAAATGGCTCCGGAAATCACTACACAGATGGCAACAACCAACAGGACCGAAGTCCGAAACCCCTCTTCCACCCGATCGTACTTCTTAGCCCCGACATTTTGAGCCGTAAAGGAAGTCGTTGCCAGATTCAGGGAAAGCAGGGGCTGAATCGCAAATTGATCAATTTTACAAGCGGCGGTATAGCCTGCAATAGTGGTCATCCCAAAGGTATTCACCAGACCCTGGACCGCCACCAGGGAAAAGGAAACAATACTCTGCTGGATCGTAGAGGGAACGGCATAAACCACTAAATCCCAAAGCATCCTCCAGGAAAACACACAATCCGACCGCGTAATTTTAAGGGCAGGAACCCGACAGAATACGTAAATGCCGCACGCCAGGGCAGATATTCCCTGGGAAATCATCGTCGCCCAGGCAACACCGGCCACTCCCATGCCAAATTGAAGGACAAAGAGTAAATCCCCGGCGATATTAAGAAGTGACGTTGCAATGAGAAAATACAGGGGTGTTTTTGAATCCCCAATCGCCCGGCACATCGCAGCCAGGGCATTGTAAATAAAGACGAAGAGACCACCAAAACAATATACCACAAAATAAGTCTTGGCATCAGCGAGAATTTCAACAGGGACGTTGGTAATGGATAAAAGCCAATCCGCACCGATAACCCCAAAGACAGAGAGGAGTGTCCCTACGACAAGGATAAAAACCATACTGACAAAAACAGCCTGGCGCATTTTCTGGGTCTCACCAGCCCCGTAGTACTGAGACACCAGCACAGAGCAGCCCATGGACACCCCAATGGCAAAGCAAAGGAGCAGGAACACCAGCGTTGTCGATGCCCCCACCGATGCCAGAGCCCCTGCCCCAACGAAATTTCCAACGACAATCGTGTCGACAATATTGTAAAACTGCTGGAAAAGATTGCCAATGAGCATGGGGAGGGTGAAAAAAATTAAAATCCGGGCTGGACTTCCTTTTGTCATATCTTTTTCCACACCAACACATCCTTTCTAGGCACACCATTTTCCCATTAAAACCCTACTTATTATATATGAGGTGACTCTAAAATACAATTGGCAGACACGAATAATTATGGATTTAACGAAAAAAAGAGCCCGCTCATTAAGAGACAGCTCTTTCATTTTTTCTTATTGGAGTTCCCCAAGCTTAGCATTTAATGTCTGAACATAACCGCCCATGCTATCGGCCATCTGGGCAATTTTGCTATTGGCACTGCGCAGGGTATCAAAATCCTTGGTATCAATCCCCTCAGAATATTCAGTCAAGGCTTCCTTCCCTTGGGTTGCGAGGGTAACCAGTTGGCTGTGAACATCCGAAAAACTTTCCGGAGCCTTCTGGAAATTTATAATTTCATCGCAATCCGCTGTGAGTGTCCCGATATATCCCTTGGTGGTTTCGACCCACTTGGAATCTGAAAGACTGCTTTCAGAAAAGTTTTTCACCTGATCATCCATGCCTTTGGCGGCGGTAGACATACTGGTAAATTTTCCGACGATAAAACTAATATACTTTGCCTCACTCACAGTACCGTTTGTATTTGTCGCACAACCCGACACAATCGTGCTGAATAATAGCGTCGCTAAAATAACGACGCTCCCCTTTTTTATCCAATTTTTTTGCCTATGCATCTTTACCGCCTCCACATTTTTTACAACAGCCATTTTTTTCAGAATGACAGCAACCACCACCACAGTCTCGATCAAACCACTTTAAAAAAGCTCCATTTTCTGGATAATTCCCCCAATGAAGCAGTCCATCATCCACAAAAAATGCCGGCAATGCGTCAAGCCCTTCCTGATCCATCAGTGCCTTTAGGGTCACATTGCTTTCAAACTCGTCTGGATTGGCAAACAAATCATACCGCTCTGTGGTCAATCCCGAGTTTTCCAAACCCACTAATATACTTTGTATTCGGATATCCTCCGAACCGACCTCTACGGCCGGTTTTTCATAAATTTCTAATTTCATGATCCTATGATAACCGACGACCTTTAAGGAAGGCTTAACGATTGTAACCCTCTTTTAAGTTATTTGATTGAAGGCCGATACATTTGGATATTATCTAATCCCCATACCTTTTCAGAAAAGCTGCCAGGCTCCAGTCCCTTTTCAATCTTCTCCATGGTGTTCATCCGGGCATCAATAATATCGATATGGTGCAGAAGCTCCGCCTCAGGGAACATGGGGCGCACCGGAGAGCCGTACTCCGCTTCATAGTGATGGGATAAAATCATATGCTTGAGGAGAAGGAGTACCTCAGCATCGGTCCCTAAACGCTTGCCGTATTCCTCAATTTCCACAATTTCCGTCACAATATGCCCCAGGAGCTTCCCCTCCGGGGAATAATCGGACACACTGCCGTTGGCATCGGACACCATTTCCGTAATCTTTCCGATATCGTGGAGGAGGATGCCCGCATACAGCAGATCGCTGTTTAAAAAGGGATACAGAGGTGTAAGGGATTTTCCGATTTGCAGCATAGACCAGGTATGATACAACAGTCCGCCCTTAATGGCATGGTGAAAGGATTTAGCCGCCGGTACATAGGTCAGCTTATCCTCCTTATCTGAGAGGATGGTCCGGGTAATTGTGGCTAAATCCCCATTCTCAAAGCCATCAATGGTGGCGTACACATCAGCCATCATCTCAGCCACCTTCACCGGTGCCGTCTGGACGTAATCATCCAGCGCCACATCATCCCCGGCATTGGCCTGACGAATCCGGTTCACAATAAGCTGGAGACGACCATTATACTCCTGGACCACCCCCTTGATTTTAATCAGTTGGCCACCGGTAAATTCTTCCTCATCGGCCTCCTGAACATTCCACATCTTGGCTTCAATTGTATCGAAGTCCGCATCGGAAAGGGTCATATTAAAATAACGGCTCCCATTGGCAGCGGTTTTCACCAGTTGGTTTTTAATGAATAAATAACCCAGGACATTGTCCCCTTTTTTAAATTTTTTGATCTTCATTCCAGTCTCCTTCTATTTACAGCGCTGGGGATAAGCCGCTTTGTAGGCGATCAGGCCTTCTTCCAAAGCCTTCATCGCCTTGCGCAAATCCTTTTCGCCCAACACATAGGCCAGACGTACCTCGTCCACCCCATCCCCGGGATGGATATAGAAATCATTGGCTGGGGACAGCAGCACGGTTTCGCCCTGGTAATCAAAATCTGTAATTAACCATTCAATAAAATCGCAGGCATCCTTTATCGGCAGCTTGACCATGTAATAAAAAGCGCCCGTTGGGACTTTGCCCACCACACCGTCCATCTGTGCCAGGCATTCTGCCACAATATCCCGCCGATGGGTATATTCTGCCAGAACCTTGTCAAAAAAGTCGATACCCAGCTTGAACAGCTCCGCTGCACCGGCCTGATCCACCGAAGATACCGCCAGACGCATCTGACAGAGCTTTCGAATTTCATGCATCAATTTTTTATTCTTTGACAGGATAAAGCCAATCCGGGCCCCACAGGCCGAAAACCGCTTGGAAATGCTATCCACAATGATACAGTTCTGACTGATTTGAGAATAATGCCCAGGACTGACATAGGCCATGCCATCGTAGACGAATTCCCGATACACCTCATCCGACACAATGTACAAATCATTTTCTGCCGCCACATCCCGGAGGATTTCGATCTCTTCCTTGGTATAAACCTTCCCCGTGGGGTTCCCGGGATTGGTGATGAGGATGGCCTTGGTCCGATCCGTCACCAGGGCTTCGATCGCCTCCCGATCCGGCAGGCTGAAGCCGTCCTCGGTGTAGGTCTTAATGCCCACCAGCTCCACACTGGTGGCCGAGGCCATTTCCTTGTAAATACTGTAAAGCGGCTCCGGAGTGATAATCTGATCCCCAGGGTTACAGATCGTCAAAAAGGTAAAAAGCAGGGCCTCACTCCCCCCATTGGTAATGAGCATTTCCTCTGGAGAATAGTGCAGATTGTACCGATCGTAATATTTACAGGCCTCAGTGCGCAGGGCGGCTTCCCCCTCCGGCGCAGCATAAGCCAGTACCTGCTCCTTGATCTCATTGACCTTGCGCATGAAATCCGGCGGAGTCTCGATATCTGGCTGCCCGATATTCAGATAATACACGGCTTTCCCCTTTTCCTTGACTGCATCGACCAGGGGATAATATTTAAGCAGGGCTGGCTCTCCCATGCCCTGTACACGTTTCGATGTTTCCATATGACACCATCCTTATTTATAGCATATTTAATCATTATAGCCTTGTGAGTTATAATTATCAAGATAAGCTATCGGATTTTATTCACCCGTTTATACTCGTACATCCGGTGATCGGCTTTCCCCAAATAATAATCAGCATCCTGGCTCCATCCCGGGCTGACCACACTGGTCCCATAGCTAAAGCAAGGGCGAAACCCCCGGACTCCTGTCATCTGTTGGGATAATATCCATTGCCGCTGTTTTTCAAGCCATCCATCAATTTGCTCTTGTTGTTCCCCCATGGTCAATAAAAGGAATTCATCCCCACCCATTCGGCAAATCACATCATTATCGCGAAATCCTCTTAAAGTTGTTGCAACAAGACGGATATAGTCATCCCCCTTATCATGTCCGAAGGCATCGTTACAGGTTTTTAAATCATCAATGTCAATAAAGGAAATGGTAAAATGATAACCTTCGGCAATCCATTCCTCCACCTTTTCCATGCCATAACGACGGTTGTACAAACCGGTTAATGCATCGCGATAAACCATATCGCTCAAAACAGCTTCCTTTTGCCGCTCATCGGTCTTATCCCGAATAACATGGACGATGGTATCCCGGCCGTTCCAACCTAAACGGTGGGAAACAATGCGCAAATAGAGGGCTGACTTCTGAGCATCCCCTTCTATTTCTAAAATCCAGGGCTCACTCTGAGTTAAATTCTCTTCCGATACCTGCCCCAATTGATATCGAATAACATCCAGACAATCCCCATAATGTTCCTCAAAAACCAAGGCCGCTGGATTGAGGTACTGGGGTTTTCCCGTCTTCTCATCCAGCACAATAATGGCTTCATCGGTACTCTCCGTCAGGGAAAGGAACAGACTATAATATTGGCCCAAGATTTTGTTTTGCTCTTCCACCAGATGCTTTTCATCCAATAGAGCCTGGTGCTGCTGGGCCAACTGATCAATCATGGTGTTTAAAATCTCAGCAAACTCTCCCATATAATCGACATGCTGACCATAATCGCCCTTGGGAAGCTGTCTGGCCTGCCATGCAATATGCTTCAGACTGCCTTGAACCGCCTTAAGTGGGGCAGCCAGGGTGTTTTCAACTCCCGGTGGTGTGACATCCAAATCGCCCTGGGCCAGGCTCTCTCCAAAGGCTTTTTGTTCCTTCACACATTGGTGGAGCCAATGAAGCCCCTGGGCTAAAGGTTTGAAGGCCTCTGGTATCTCATCCATATCCAGAGAGGCATAATCCGTCCGATACAGGATATCCCTTAAATATTCAAATAATGCTTTTTCTGGCTGTTTGGCCATTACGATCCCATTCCCTTGTCCATTACTCGCCCCTGGAAGCGGCATACCCGGGCCCCGCTGGCCCAACAGTCAATTTCCTGTACTTTATAGGTCCTTCCAGTGTAAACCGTCATAATTCCTGCGATAAACCCTTCATCATAATTGCAGACTACTTCATCGGTTGGTGGTAGGCCACTGCAATCCAGATCCTCTGCAACGGTTAGGGTGAAGATACCGCTCTCTTCATCCATTTCTTCCATTCGGAGGATTCCGATTTTAAGCTCCTGGAAAATTCGCTGGAGTTCTGCCAGAAACGTTCCAAGGGGTGCATCCAGGGGTAGCATATTCTTTGCAAATTCTGTGCCGGCTAAATGACCCGCATCCCGAAAAACATCATCCGCCCCTTCTGTCCCCAGCTTATCCGTGAGGATATGATTCATACTGTATTCCAACAGGCGATAGACCAAAACCGGCATGGATTCCCCTAGATTTTTTCGTCCGTCTTTGATATTCCCAAGCTTATCCCAGGTAAAACGGTTATGGGGTCCTTGTAAAAAAATATTTGACATATCCACCCTCGTTTCTACTGTACTTCTTTAATGTCTTTTATTGATGTCCCTATTATACACTGTTTCACCCTATTTATTAAGGCTGTCTTTACTTTTTACCCTATAATTCCCATTGAAATGGATTTAACGGTATTTTTCTTAATGAAAATGCCAGAAAATTTGACAGACTTTTTCAAATTTGTTAGGCTTTTAAATGGGAATGAAGATCTCCCACGACATCTGTCGAAACCGCCAAGGGCTGATGGCTTCTACCATAAGTGGAAGCATCAGCCCTTTTTGTATTGTCTTAGAATGGGAGGCGAATTTTTTTGCAAATTTTATGGATTTTTTGTATGGGAATTGCCGGTGCCGCCAGTCGGTATGCACTGGGCCTGTTTCTGAAGCCGATGATCCCCTGGCCCACACTGGTCATCAATTTTTTAGGCTGTGTCTTACTCGAGGTCATCTACCAATGTATGCCAGAACATACCCAAGGAGCTAAGAAACTCAAAACGGCCCTGGGTGTTGGGTTTATTGGTGCCTTTACCACCTTCTCGACCTTTTGTAATGAAGCCCTGGGCTTTTTACAAAGCGGCCATTTCCTCTTGGCCTTAGCCTATGCTGCCAGCGGGATGCTCAGCGGTCTATTGGGGATTGCCCTGGGCATCGCCACCGGGCAGCGCTTAACGAAAGGCCGGGTTCGGATCGATGGGTGATTATAATGGCCTGGCACTTTTTTTCGTGGGTCTTGGAGGTGGCTTCGGTGCTATCCTGCGCTACAGCATCACCTGTCTCCTCTCCACCCATAACGGTGGCCGTTTTCCCCTGGCCACCTTTTTAATTAACAGCATTGGAACCCTTTGTCTGGGATTCTTATCCGGTTTCGGTGCCGGGGATATCAAGCTCTTATTTCTGGGCACGGGGTTGATGGGTGGCTTCACCACCTTTTCGACCTTCAACCATGAGATTCTCCGTATTCACGGAGATGGACATCCTTATCACGCTGGTCTTTACGCCATCCTTACCCTTTCTGCCGGCCTTGCTCTGGGGTTTCTGGGAATGGCCCTGGGCTGTATGGCCTTTTATTCCGTTGGCTTTTGATAAAAATACCCCTGGATTTCCTGGGTCCGGATGGAATTCACAAAGGCGTTGGGATCAATCCTTCGCATTTCATTCATAATCTGCTTAACCTCTCCCCTGGAGACGATGGAGTACACCATATTGCGCTCCACCAATTCATAAGAGCCCACGCCATTTAAAATGGTGGCCCCATGACGGCTAATGGCATAAATGGCCTGGCAAACCTCCTGGGGTTTTTCTGTTAGAATGAAAAGGGTCTGTTGCTGGTACTTATGGTACAGGGTCGTGATTACCTGGGTAAAGGCATATTGGAAGATCATGGAATAGAGTGCCTGATCCCATCCAAAGAGAACCCCTGCCAGCATCAGAATAACAACATTAAATCCCAGAATGATATTCCAGGCATCCATTCCCTTTCTGAGGGACAGATAAATGGAGATAAAATCCATTCCGCCTGCAGTTGCGTCTACCCATAGGCATAGAACCGAGGCAAAGCCACCGATGACCCCACCAAAAATACTGATTAAGAGGACATCATAGGTAATAACATAGGTGGGAATCATGTCCGTGATCACGGCCGCCAGCACAATGGTATAGCATGAATAAGCCGTAAACTTCTTCCCGAGATATCGAAAGCCGATATACACCGGAATGGCATTGAGCAAGATATTAATGGGTGTGTAGCCGATGGCCGTGTTAAAATAAGTGGCCGCAATCCGTTGAATCAAAAGGGTAATCCCACCAACACCCCCGGGGAATAAGTTCCCCGCACTGATGAAGGTCTTTGTATTCACTGCGGTAAGAACGGCTGACATCGTCAAGAGGATCATCCGGAAGGCGATTTTTCTCGCTTTGTCTATTGGTTCCTGGTGTTTGTGATAAAAACCCTTTACTTGTTGTTTCATTTTTCCGCTTCTCCATTCTATTTTACATTGCCCTTATTATCCCACGATAACTCCCTTTTGGCAATGCAGGTATCCTGCTTTCTGCTTCTGTTCCCTTACGAAAAAATGAACAGCCAAAACCTTACTTTCCTACTAACATCCAGACCAAAACACAATCCGCATCCGAATCATTGAAGCTGGAATGGGATTCACCCGCCGGGATAAATCCACTGCAGCCAGCAGTCATGGTGGATACCACACCCTCTTCGGTTTTACATTTAACCTCTCCTGACAGAATATAGGAATATTCGTCAGCGTCGTGGGCGGCAAAGGGGACTACGGTCCCCGGGGGGAAGACCGCATGACCCATGGTGGCATTGCCTTCATCAAATAAAGTAGTCATGGCGACGCCATCCTCCCGGATCAGGGTCGTCATGCATTCCGGTGTCATTACCTTCATAATCGCTCCTTCTTTTATCAACTCAAACCGCTAAAACACCACCGGACCTAGCGACAAAGGGCCGTGACCTCAAAGCTCTTGGGATCGACGATAACGCCATAGTCGGACTTGGCCTGGGCCGGGGTAATATAACCGCCCCGAACATCCTCAGCCACCCGCTTGGGATCCCGTTTCATGGGATCGCCGTAGCCTCCGCCGGTGCAGGTCACCATCCGGACGCTATCGTTCTTATTCATCACCCGACGGGCTGCCATGGCTTGGGGCGGATGTTCCGTACCGTCGGCATCGATGAAGACGAAATAATTAATACTGCCGTCTGCCCCGCCATTGGAGCCCCAGGCCGGGTAACGGTTCCGCCCAAAGGAAGCAGTGAAGGATTCGCCGTCATTCATGGCCCGGTAGGTCCGCACCGCACCGCTGCCGCCCCGGAATTCCCCGGCACCGGCACCATCGGTGTGGAGGCTGTATTCATCCACCTGGATACCATAACGGGTCTCTGCCATTTCCACCGGGACATTGTAGGTCTCACCATCCCCCACACAGAACTGGCCAACTTCCCCATCCTTGCCCTGGGAGGCCCCCCAGCCACCACCGGTGGGCTCGATGATCAGGAAGGATTCGCCAGTGTCCTGGTGGAGGCCCCCCATGACTACCGCACACACTGACAGCATATGGCCGGCACCCAAATATTCTGGAAAAATGGGTGCCAGGGCCTTCCACACCACATCCGTGGCGTAGATCATACATTCGTAGTAACAGGAGGTGGGGGCCGGGCGGGTACAATGGGTCACGCTGTTTTCCTCAGCAATGACCCGCATGGGCCGGAACACCCCATCGTTCACCTCCATGGAGGGATTGATAATGGACATATAGGCCACCTTCACCCCACAGCACAAGGAGCTGTATCCCGTGTTCACCGGACTGGCCACCTGGGGGGAGCTGCCGGTGAAATCCACCAGGAATTCATCCTCGGTAATGGTAATCTTCACCTTCAAACGCACGGGATTGCCATGACCGTCATCATCCATGAATTCTTCCATCTCCCAGGTCCCCTTGGGCATTTCCTTGAGACGCTTCCGGGCCAGCAGCTCACCCTGGTCCAACAGACGGGCCATGGAGCTTTTCACGGTTTCCACACCGTATTTATCACAGAGTTCACCCACCCGCTTATAGCCAGTGCGCAGGGAAGCAATCTGTCCCCACATATCTCCCGTAGCCACATCCGGGAAGCGGGTGTTGCTGCGAATGATGGTGTGGAGGATGGGCGACAGCTCACCGGCATCCACCAGTTTAAGGGCGCTGAAGCACAATCCCTCCTGGAAGACCTCCGTGGAGTCGGTGGTGAAGGAACCGGGAGCCATGCCCCCCACATCCGTCCAATGGGCCTTGTTCCCCACGAATCCAATGAGCTCCTCTTCGTAGAAGATGGGCATCACCATGCCGATGTCTGACAGATGCGTTCCCCCGCCCATGTAGGGATCATTGATGATGTACACATCCCCGGGCTTCATGTTCTCCTTGCCGTGGACAGCAATCACTTCCCCAATCATGGGGGCAATGAGTCCGATGAAGCCGCAGGCCCCGTTACCCTGGGTGAGCAGCTGCCCATCGGCATCGGTGATTCCGCTGGCGTAATCCAGGGTTTCATAAATAATGGGACTCATAGAGGTCCGGGCGAAGGCGTAGAACACCTCATTACTGATGGCAATCAGTGAGTCTTTTACAATATCCAGAGTAATGCTATCCACCGGCTTAGTCATGTTTGTCCTCCTTCATTTCAATCATCAAATTACCGTAGATATCCACCGTCACCTGTTGATCCGGCCCCACCACGGTAGACGCCGTGGGTTCCTCCACCACGGCTGGTCCGCTGATTCGGGCTCCGGCCCCCAGGGCAAGACGATCGTAGACTGCCGCCTGAATAAAGCCGCTATCCTCAAAATAGATATCCCGTTCTGATTTCCTGGCTTGGGCCACATCGCCCTGCTGCTTAGCAATCTGTGGCAGCTCCAGCTTTTCCTGACGACCGTAGGCCACCAGATGGAGGTTGACGATTTCCGTGGGCGTCCCCTCCAATTTGAAGGTATAAAAGTGTTCGTGGGTTTCGTGGAATTGTTCCACCAGCGCCGCTTTATCCGCCTCACTCCAGGGAACCGGCGGCGCATCCACGCTAACGGTGTGTTCCTGTCCGAGGTAACGCATATCGGCCACAAATTTCAGTAAGATATTTTCCCGTGTCACCCCCTGGGCCATGAGCCCGGCCTTCGCCTCCTCAATCAGGGGCTGCCACCAGCTGTTGAGGGTCTCCACCGGGGTGTCCTTCATTCGGCTGATCTTTGTTTGGATATAATCGTTACGCTGATCGGCCATGAGCATCCCCCAGGCTGAGAAGACCGAGGCTGCCGACGGAATAATAACCCGCCGCACGCCAAGCTCCTTGGCCAGGTAGGCGCTGTGCATGGGGCCGCCACCACCAAAGGCCACCATGGCAAAATCCCGGGGATCATATCCCCGGCGAACGGAAATTAGCTTCAGGGCGTTGAGCATATTGGCATCGGCCACACGGATGATGCTCATGGCAGCCTCCAGAGCCGTCATCCCCAGGGGTGTCCCCACCTTATCCAGGATGGCGGTCTCCACCGCCGCCATATCCACTTGATTATCAAAATTATCCGGAGATAAGCGACCCGTCAGAAGACAGGCATCTGTCGTTGTGGGATTGCTACTGCCATTGCCGTAGGCCACAGGTCCAGGCATGGCACCGGCTGATTGAGGGCCCACCTTCAGGGAGCCGGCATCATCAATCCAGGCGATGGACCCCCCGCCATTACCGATTTCCACGATATCCACCACCGGGGCCATAACGGGATAGCCCGCATAGCTTTCGGTCCGCTCAATCCGGTACTCGGTACTGACTTTGAGCTGCCCCTTATCGATGAGGGAACATTTGGCGGTCGTTCCCCCAATATCAAAGGCAATGATATTGGGCTCGCCAACGGCATCCCCCACCACAGCTGCACCAAAGACCCCAGCCACCGGTCCGGATTCCACCATGTTGATGGGACTGATCTTGCTCTGCTCAAAGGTGGTGGTTCCCCCGTTGCTCTTCATAATGTATTTGGGGCAATCCACCCCCAAGGCTTTCAGTTCCCCCTCCAGGCGGTCCACATAGGAGGATGCGGTGGGCATCACGTAGGCATTAAGGGCGATGGTAGAGGTCCGCTCATACTCCCGCCATTCCAGGGTAACATCCCGGGATGCCGTGACGAATACCTCGGGCCACAGCTCATGGATCCGGGCCACGGTACGCTGCTCGTGGGCATCATTGGCATAGGCATGGAGCATACACACCGCAATGGATTCAACCCCCTGCTCCCTGAGATAGGCCACTGCGCCATCGATATCATCCTCGACCAGGGGCGTCATAACCTCACCCTTATAGGACATGCGCTCCTCAACCTCACACCGCAAATGGCGGGGAATGAAGGGGCGGGGCTTGGCGAAGACCAGATTGAACAAATCCGGCCGATTGCACCGGGCAATTTCCAGGACATCCCGAAAGCCCTTGGTGGTAATCAGCCCGGTTTTAGCGCCCTTTCGCTCCGTCAAGGCATTGATAACCGTGGTGGTTCCGTGGAAGAACAGCTCGATTTCCGCTGTGGAAATCCCACTTTTTTTAATGACATCAATAACACCCTTTTCAAAGCGGGGTGGGGTGGTGTGGCTTTTCTCAAAGAAAACCCCACGTTCACCATCCAGAACAACCAGATCCGTAAAGGTACCGCCGATATCGGTTGCAATTCTCATTTTGACCTCCCATACTCCATCATTTGTTGTAATAATTGATAGGTTTACATTATCACAAAATCCTACTCTGGTAAAGCAAAAGAAGCAAATTTCACCGATCCCATCGACGAAAAAGCGGCACTGCAATGCAGTGCCGCCCAGAGCGTAGACAAAGCCCTCAATCCCCTACAATTCGTCGGGTGATCCCCTCAGCATCCAGCCCGTAGTAGGACAGAATCTCCTGGTACTCACCGGAAGTGGCGTAGCCTTTTGGAATACCCAGGCGCTGGACGGTGGTATCCGCCATATCGCTCAGACATTCGGTGACCAAGGTCCCCAGTCCGCCGTCCACATAATGCTCTTCCACCGTGTATACCTTATGGGTTTTAGCCGCTGATGCCCGGACCAGTTCAGTATCCAAGGGACAAACAGTCGGCATCCCCAGATGATCCACCGAAATGCCCTGGGCCTCCAACGCCTTAACCGCTTCCAAGGCAGGACCGGTCATGCTGCCCGTAGAGATCAGGGTGATGTCTGTCCCCTCCTTGAGCTGCTGCCCCTTTCCGATGGTAAAGGGCTTTTCTTCAAAGAGCACGGGAATCTTGGGATTGCCGATGCGCATGTACACCGGACCCTCATAATCAATCATGGCTTTAACCGCCGCCCGGATTTCCGCCGGGTCCTGGGGGGCCAGCACCACCACACCGGGAATCATCCGGATAATGGCAAAATCCTCCAGACTCTGATGGGTTGCCCCCAAATCCGAATAAGTAATGCCGCTGTTGCGTCCCACCACCTTAACATTCTGGCGCATATAACCCAGGTCATTACGAAACATCTCGTAGGGGCGGCAGGTGACAAAGGGGGCAATGGCACAGAATACTGGAATATTTCCTGCCGTGGCCATCCCCGATGCCATGCCAATGGCATACTGCTCCATGATGCCACACTCAAAGTAACGCTGGGGACAGGCCTCCATAAACGTGCCGAAGCCTGAGCTTTTGCCGCTGTCGGCAGAAAAGAGCACCACGGAAGCATTGTCCATGGCGATTTCCGTCACGGCTTTCCCGAATTCCTTCCGGGGATCGTAGGTTTCTCCGATTTTCATGATACGGCCTCCAGTTCTCTTTCAATGGCTGCAATTAAGCCTTTGGTATCGGCCTCCGCCTGATCCAGGTCATCAGGAGTCGGTGCCCAGAAGTGGTAAGCCACATCCCCTTCACCTTCAGTTAAGCCCTTGGCTTTGATGGTCTTTGCGATAATGACCGTAGGTTTTCCTGTTCCTTCAGCCACCAAATCCAAGGTATCCACGATTTGTTCCATGTCGTTGCCATCCATGGTCAGCACATGCCATCCAAAGGCTGAGAATTTATCCGCAATGGGCTCCATATCCATAATGGTGTTCACCGGGCCACTGATTTGCAGGCCATTGTAGTCCAGCAATAAAACCAGGTTATCCAGTCCAAACTTCGGAGCCGCTGCCGCCGCTTCCCAGTTAGAGCCCTCAGGCAGCTCACCATCTCCCATGATAACGTAGGTCCGATAGCTGCGCCCTTGGAGTCTGGCAGCAGCCGCCATACCGCAGGCAATGGACAGACCATGGCCCAGGGCACCGGTATTGGCCTCTATTCCAGGCAGCTTGTGCATATCCGGATGTCCCGGAATCTTCGCATGGAGGCTGCCGTAGGTATCCAGCACCGCCTTATCGAAGTAGCCCTTTTCCGCCAGCACGGCGTACTGGGCCAGGCATTTATGGCCGGCGGAGAGCAGGAAACGGTCCCGATCCGGCCAATTGGGTTTCTTCGGATCCACAGCCATGGTATCGAAGTACAGGGCGGTCACCATATCGATGGCCGACAATGCCCCACCCACGTGGCCGTGGCCGCTGGCCCGGAGCATCCGCAGGACATTCAGCCGGCATTCCTCGGCCAGCCGCTTTAAAGTTAATACCCGTTCATCCATTGTTGGCTGCCCCCTAGGACATGCCATTGGCGGCATTCATAAAGCGGCGTTGATAGGAGACTACCTGGTTGGCACTGGTGAAGCGGGCCAGATAACCCGGCTCTGCCGTGATGACCACCCGCCCGGCCATATCCCCGTATTCGTCCGAAGATAACAGCCGATCGATATCCGGGTAATTATCCGGCCCTTCCATACTGCAGATAATGAGGCGGGTATCCGGCAGGTTACTCTGGCGAAGCAGGCGTAGATTCTGACGGACGCCGTCTAAGCCATCCTGGCCTTCTGCGGTGTTGAATGCCCGATGCTTGAGCATGGTTTCGGCTTCCTTGCGAACGAGGTTGAGATCTACATCCAGATCCGACGCACAGAAATAATCCTTGTCCACCATGAAGCTGCGGAGTTGTTCTAAATACTTCACATCCTTGGTATCCCGGTACAGGCCCAGGAATTCTTCCATGGCAGTGGACTGCACCAGACGGTGCCGGATGAAACTGTTGATGAAATAAGGACGGGCCTGGAGGGCCAGGGCGGTCTGCCAGGGCTCGAACATCAGGGTAAAATTCACCCGGTAGCCGTGCTCGTGGAGCATGAGGGCCAGGTGGTGTCCCCGGAAGGCATCTGCCGTAGAGGGGGCATTATGGCGGGTGGCCAGACGTTTATCCCCGGTGAGGAGGCTGCCCACGTTACCAGCATTGACGGGGCCAGTATGGGGTACCTTAATGACCACCCGGTGTTCTCCCAGCATTTCTTTGAATTTAGCGGCTTCTTCTAAAATTTCAGCATCACTTTTACCAAAGGGATCGTTGAGTTCCACACTGATATCTGCACCAGGTCCCAGAATGCGTCCGATTTCCGCCATGACTTCATCCCGGGTTTTAAACTGCCCGCCCACATTGGCCTTGGGATTATTGATAAAGAGGTCATAAATAATTCCCGGATTACAGGTTAGATTGGCAATATAGTCTGCAATGGGAGCCACCTCGTAGGGATTGGCACTGTCCGCCGAAAAAAGCACGTTAGTGGGGCGCTTTACGCTATTTTTATCATAACTGATGTCCCGGACCAGGTCCACTCGCAGGACGCGCCCCACAAATCCTAAGGCCGCCTTGAAGCCTGCCGGAGTTTCCCACTCCGGAACCGGATAGGTTTCAATGACCTTTTTAAATTCCGGGGTCACGCCAATACGATCAGCCCGACCCGTCAGGTGATTAAATTCTGCTGCTGTCAGCGGCAAATCCTGGACCCGTGCAACCAGGGCTTCTTCGCCGCTGACAACCGGTAAATTTAAATCCTTTAATGTCCAATTAATATTCATCTTCTCTCTCCAATCTTCTGTCAATATTCTTGTACTCCATGTCATCATAACCAGTTAGTACTACTGTGGTTAAAAAAAATGCATGGGAGTAACGGATTCGCCACTCCGCATGCAAAGGGGTTTTAACACATGTATTATTCGGCGTATTTCGGTATCATACCGATCTCACGCATGGTAGACAGCGCCGAAATGATTTCGGGGGCTGCCCTTGTGCCGATCAAATCAGCACCTGCCATAATAAAGGCATAGGCATTTTGTGGCCGGGGGAATTTAACCCCGGAAACTTTAAGCTTTACATCAGAGCCTTCACAAGCCTTCTTCGCTACCAAAAATTGTTCCATGCTCGGCCCTTCAAATTGGCCCGTAGCGGTCTTCATATAATCGATTTGGCACTCGATTAATAAATCACAGGCTCTTTTGATTTCATCATCCGTTAAAAAAGCCATGTCCAGAATCCCTTTAGTAAGGACGGCATCCCCTGCAGCGCCCTTGAAACGCTTCAGTTCATCCCGAACCACATCCAGATCCCCATCCTTCAGGGCTCCAAGATTCAGGCACATGTCAATGGATTTGGCACCGAAGCGTACAGCTTCCACCGCTTCCATTTCCTTTACCGCCGGCGTGCTGCTCCCCCAGGCAAAATTAATGCCGCAGGCGGGCAGCACATCGGAATCGGCTAAGGCGTCCACCAGTACGGGCATCCAATAGGGACTGGAGACATACATGGCGGCACAATTCCATTTTTTAGCTTCTTCGGCACCGTCAAGCACCTTCTGCCTGGTGGTATCCTTGGGGAGGATGGCATAATCAAAGACCTTCCCCAGGCTTTTTTCATCCATTTTTGATAAATCAACCATTTTGGTATCCCTCTTTTTTCTTTCAATTCTACAGAAGATCCGGAACCCAGAGGTTCATCCCTCCAGGTTCCTTCCTTTAATTGACAGGTCTACTGGCAATATGATGGTCTACCTTTGGTGAAAACCATCCCTTCTCTCTGCCTTCCTAGAAAATTTTTCCGTTCAGGGCATCATACACATCGTTGAAACGTTTGTAGGCCTTATCATAGGCTTCGAAATTATCCGGGTTGGGATAATAGGTATCTGTAATCTGAACCGCACGGTCAGCGGCTTCGTGGGCATCCGCATATTCTCCCACACCGATGCCGGCGTAAAGGGCGGCCCCTAAGCACCCGCTTTCGCTGGCGGCCAGGAGATGGATGGGCTGCTTGCAGATATCGGCCAGCATCTGGCTCCAAAGGGGCGACTTCGCAGCCCCACCGGTTAAGCGGATGCCGTTGATGTGGATACCCGCTTCCAGCTCAGCGTTGATAATGTCATACATTTCGTAGCAGATCCCTTCCATGACGGCACGGGCCATATCCGCCTTAGTGGTCCCCAGGCTCATCCCAATGAAGGTGGCCCGGGCCTGGTCATTGAGCTTAGCCCCGGACACGCCCTGGAGATAGGGCAGGAAGGTGATACCATTGGCTCCAATGGGAACGCCGGCAATCTGTTCATTGATGATATCGTAGGGATCCACACCGGAAACCTCACCGGCAATTTTTTCCAGATCCGCAAAGGTATCCCGATACCAGCGGTAGCTGGATGCCGAAGTATTGGAGAAAGCTTCAATGGTGAAGTTGCCCACACCATGGTTGCCCTTGACCACCAGGCGCGCCTTAGGGTCGCGGATGGATTCGTCTGAAGCGATGAAGCAGGAGCCGAAGGTCCCCATGACCATAACGGCGGTCCCATCATCCACAGCACCGGACCCGAAGGTATTACAGTTCTGGTCGTGGGCGCCGATGCAGATGGGTGTTCCTTCAGCCAATCCGGTAAGCTCAGCAATATCCGCCGGAATGTGTCCGACCACCTTACCAGGTTCTGCCACGATTTCAGCCCGTTTGCTCAGGGGAATGCCCAACATGTCGTGATGCTTCCTGGACCATTCCTTTTTATTGATATCCATCATCCCTTCGCGGCTAGCGGAGGAGAAATCGGTATAGTATCCATCAGCACCCAATTCTTTCAGGAAGTAGTCCTGATGAGTGGAGAATAAAGCGGTCTTTTCCCAGTTTTCGGGTTCGTTCTGCTTTAGCCATACCAGCTTCGCGATGCTAAAGCACATTCCCAGGGGATCCCCAGTGATTTGATAATGTTCTTCCCGGGGCATTTGTTCTTCGATCCAGCCAATTTCCTTAGCCCCACCACGAAGATCCTGCCAGCCGACGAAGGGACGGATGAGCTTGCCGTCTTCATCCAATAGTCCGATCACCGATCCCTGGGAGGATAAGCCAATGGCCAGGATGTCTTTAGGGTCTACACCAGATTTTTCAATGGCCGCCTTGCAGGTGGCGTACAATGCCGGGGTCATGTCCTCGGGAATCTGTTCCACCCAGCCTTCCTTGGGGTAATAACAGGGATATTCCCGATAGTTACTTCCCATCAAATTGCCTTCTAAGTCAAACACACACACCTTACAGCCAGTGGTCCCGGCATCCATACCAACTAAATATTTACCCATTACTCTCTCCTTGTTAAATTATTCCCCTACATACTCCGGACACAATCCGCATCGGCGCATATCGTCCACCGCATCTAATATTTCCGCTGCCCCCTGGGTGCCAATAAGTTCGGCCCCCGCAGCGAAGAAGGCAAAGGCATTTTGGGGCCGAGGTGCTTTCACACCGGCCACTTTGACCTTCGTATCCGTTCCCTTTAATGTATCCACCATGAGCATGACATCGGACACGGATGGTCCAGCGTATTGGCCGGTAGATGTTTTTGCCCAGTCAATTCCGGCTTCTGCCACCAGCTTGCAGGCTGTGACGATTTCTTCCTTGGTCAGCATACAGGTTTCGATGATCATTTTCGTCATCACCGGGCCAGCGGCTTTTTTATAGTCTTTGAATTCCTGCAGGACTTCATCGTACTTCTTGTCCTTGAGCGCCCCCACGTTCATGCAATTATCCAAAACCGTTGCCCCCAGACGAACGGCTTCTTCGGTTTCAAAGGCTTTTACCGCGCTGGTTTGCTGGCCAAAGGGAAATCCAATGCCGGCCCCCACCAGCAAATCCGTTCCCTGAAGCTCTTCAACTACCACCGGTGTCCAATAGGATGATGAAAAGCAGAATGCCTTGGCATTATACTTAATGGCATCCCGGCAGCCCTGCCGGATTTGTTCTTCTGTGGTGCTTTTGGGCAGCACCGAATAATCGAAGAGCTTTCCCATATCCCGTTTCGTCATTTTTGACAAATCTACCATTTTCTCTTACCCCCTAATATTTTTATTGTTCTTAGCCTTCATATTCCGGAATCATCTTAATGGCACGCATGGTGTCCAGTGCCTCGATAATTTCCGGTGCCGACCGGGAACCAATGAGCTCTGCTCCGGCTAACAAGAACGCGTAAGCATTCTGAGGCCGGGGGAATTTAACCCCGGATACCTTCACCTTGGTGTCAGAATCCTTCAGGGTTTCGACCATAACCCGTACCTGCTCTAAGGACATTCCATTGTACTGCCCTGAAGAAGATTTCGCCCAGTCAATTTCCGCTTCCGCAATGAGCTTGCAGGCCGTGGCAATTTCCTCATCCGTCAGCATTTCGGCTTCAATGATCATTTTGGTCATGGCCGGCCCAGCGGCTTTTTTATAATCCTTGAACTCCTGAAGAATTTCATCGTACTTCTTATCCTTCAGTGCCCCCACATTCATGCAATTGTCCAGAACCGTTGCCCCCATCCGAACCGCTTCTTCGGTTTCAAAGGCCTTCACGGCGCTGCTTTGCTGTCCAAAGGGAAATCCGATACCGGCCCCCACCAGTAAATCCGTTCCCTTTAGCTCCTCTGCCACTACCTTCGTCCAATAGGATGATGAAAAGCAGAAGGCCTTACAGTTATACTGAATAGCCACCTTACATTCCTTCCGAATAGTTTCTTCTGTGGTATCCTTTGGCAGGATCGCATAGTCAAAACACTTTCCCATGTCCCATTTCGTCATCTTTGTGAAATCAATCATATTACCCTCCTGTTTTGATCTTCACTGACCTGCCCCAGTGGCAGGCATATACTGGTCATAACTGGTATTATGTCTGTATTATAACTAGATATGACTAGTATGTCAAGTAAATTGTTTTCATCTTAAATAAGGTTTTTTGGTAAAAAAAATAAAACATCGAAAATCGAGGCAGTCGATCGTCAATGTTTTATTTTTTTAAGTCGGTTTTCAATTATTTTTATACTCATACCGCAGCTTGATTTTATCCCCGCGGAAGACGACTTTTGAATATTCGTAGGGATGATCCAACTGGTCGTAAAGAACATCCTCTAAAATCAATAGGGAGTACCCTGGGTTAACACCGAAGATGGGGCTTTCCTTCTCCGTTGCAGTTGCGGATTCAAGGGTTTCCACCACCCGGGTCGGTTTCAGACCCCGCTGATGCTCTAAAAGCACACAGAGCTGTTCCTTTTCGAGTAAGTCCTCCCGGATACCTGAGCACAGACCTTCGGGAATATAGGAGTAATGCAGGCTAATGGGTTCACCTTTAACAAAGCGTAAACGACGGATTTCGACAATGGGTGCTCCCTCTGGACAAGCCAGCCGACGGCTGATTTTTCCCCGGGCTTCCACCGTTTGGATTCCCAATACCTGGGTTGAAATTTCATAGCCCATACGCTCAAGCTGCTCCCGAAAGCCCATGTATGCTAAAGATTCCGTCTCAATCTTGGCATCCGCCACAAAGGTTCCCTTTCCGGGTACCCGGTAAAGCAGCCCCTCCTGTACCAGCTGAGAGCAGGCCGATCGAATCGTCATCCGGCTGACGCCAAACATGCGGTTTAACTCGCTTTCAGAAGGAATAGCGGTCTGGGCCTTCCATTCGCCCTCTTCTATTTTATTGCGGATCAGCTCCTCTAATTGGACATATAATGGTTTGGGATTTTCTCTTCTTATCTTTTCCATAACAGCTCCTCCATCAGTTTCCAAACTTTTCCTGACGTTTGTTATTTTGTTAATATCCTAACACAAACCCATCCATTTGGAAAGCCAGGCCCCAATAAAATTCGAACTCAGCCTTGATATGCCGGCACGATTCCAATCTCACGCATCTGGTCCAGGGCATCAATAATCGCAATGGCAGCACGGGTTCCGATGAGGTCTGCACCTGCCATCAAAAAGGCATAAGCATTCTGGGGTCGGGGAAATTTAACCCCAGCCACCTTCAGCTTAATATCCGTATCCTTTAAGGTTTCCTTCATAATCAAAAATTGATCCATACTGGGTCCTTCAAATTGTCCGGTGGAGGTTTTGGCATAATCGATTCCGGCTTCTGCAATGAGCTTACAGGCCGTGGCGATTTCCTCATCCGTTAGGAAATTGACATCCATGATGCATTTAGTAATATTGCCCTGGGCTGCCGTGACAAAGGCATCGAGTCCAGCCTTCACCTCTTTATAATTTTTATCCTTCAGAGCCCCGATGTTCATCACAATATCCAAGGCGGTACATCCTGCCTTAACGGCCTCTTCGGTTTCCAACCCCTTCATCCGGGCTGAGGACACACCAAAGGGAAAGTCCAGTCCACAGGCCACATGGACATCACTCCCGGCAAGCTCCTCCACCACGACCGGTGTCCAATAGGGTGATGCTGAGTAAAAGGCTGCACAATTATAGGCCACTGCCTCCCGACAACCCTTTCGGATATCCTCCTCCGTGGTATTCTTGGGCAGTACCGAATGGTCAAAGCATTTCCCCAATTGCCATTTGTCCAATTTTGATAAATCTACCATAATAAACGCTCCTCTTTGATTAAATATTTACAACACGACCGACGGTAATTCCGCCATCGTATCAATCACATAAGACGGGTCCAGGGCCCGGACCTGCTCTGGCGTGTTATAGCCATAGGTCACCCCACACACGGCAATCCCCGCATTGGTCCCAGTGAGGTAATCGGTCCGGGTATCCCCAATCAGGATAGCCTCCCCCCGGGGGCATCCATAAAAATCGACGATGGCATTGACACAGTCCGGGGCTGGCTTAGGATTCACCACATCATCGGCAGTGACGATGATGTCAAAATAATCCATAAGCCCAAAGACCTCAAAAATACCCAGGGTGGCACTTCGTATTTTAAAGGTCGCCACGGACAACTTTTTTCCCGCCGCTTTGTACTGATCCAGCACCTCCCGGACGCCGGGATACAGCTTAGAATGCACCGCACAATTGACGGTGTAGTATGCCACAAATTTTGGCAGAATTTCTCCATCAATGCGGTCAGCCTCATGCTCTCCCAGGCATTTCAGCAGCACATTCCGGGCGCCACCACCAATACAGCTGCGGATAAAGGCATCCGTTCTTTTTTCAAAACCATACTCCGTGATAAGGTGTTGTACCGTGGCCACAATATCCGGACAGGTATCCACCAAGGTCCCATCCAAATCGAAGATAAGATGGCTATACGAACGCGGTTCACAATTGGCAATCATCAGCTTCTCCTTAAAGCAGACAGCAGGGGGTTCGCATTAAAATATTCTAGGGTGATGCCGCACTCCCCAATATCCCGCAGGTTTTTATCGGTTTTTTTATAGTCCGCATGGTAGTCTGAACCACCAGAAATAATGGCAACCCGACCGGTGTAATCCGATATAACCCTGGCGATGATTTCATCCTTGGCCATGGGTCCACTATAGGTGGTTTTATCGTAGGTATAAGCCCCTTCGATACCATCCAACCCCGCATCAATGAGGGATTCGATGAACACGGCCCGTTCCATTTCTGCATCCTTGGTCACCACCCACTCGTCAATGAGGTAGGGATGGGCCAAAATGGCGATGCCCCCAGTGTCATGGGCCAATCGGATGATTTCTGCGGCATCGGGTTTTTCCCGTTTGACCGAGAATTCCGGATTGTTCCGACATAAAAGCTTGGCTTCGCTCCAGGTCTTGGTATAGCCCTTTTCTGCCATGAGGTTGAAGATGAGTTTTTTCTGGACATCCTCGGGCTTTCTTGGGATGTCGTCGTAATTCAGCACCTCTTCCCAATCCACCGGGAAGCCCTTTTCGGTGAGGCGTTCCGTCAGACGTTGATAGGAATCAATTTTACTTTTCACAATCTTGCGATTCATATCCAACAGTCGGGGATCACTGAAATCACATCCCAGAACGACGATATGGACATCCTCCACCTGGGTTTCACAGGAAAATTCTATTCCCGGAATAAAGGTGAGGCCTTTTTTTGCGGCGTAGGCTACAGGATCGACCATCACCCCACTGACCTCGATTTTTTCAGGGGGCAGTACATCGTGATCCGTGATGGCCAATACCTTCACCCCACGCTCCACTGCATTGCAGATAAGTTCCTTGGGGGTATCGCCACCGTCAGAGCGGGTGGAATGGCAATGGAGATCCACCTCAAAGGGTGCGGTATTGCGATCCATGAGGCTAAAGAAGCGAATGTGTTCTGTGACCACCTGCCGCACCCGGTCGGCCACATAGGCATCCAGCTTCAGGGGATCGTTCTGGGTGGGGTTTTCCGCCATATAATCCTTCATTCCCTGACAATAGGCAATTTTAATGGCCGTGGAAATATTGACCTTGGCCGCCCCCAGATCAATGAGGCGATAGAACATATCATCGGTTAGCCCGGTTCCCCCATGGAGGACCAGGGGGCAGGGTGAAAAGCTATTGATTTCCTGGAACAAATCGTAATCAATATCGATTTCTCCATGATACACCCCATGGGCGGTCCCTACAGCCGGAGCGAAGGCATCTACCCCTGTGGCATCTAAAAACGTGCGGCAATCGTTAGGCTTGGCATGGGCACCTGCCCCTTCCTCGACAAAAATATCGTCCTCTACTCCGACAATGGCACCCAGCTCGCCCTCAACCGTTACCCCCTTGGCGTGGGCATATTCCACAATATCCCGGGTATTTGCAATATTCTGACCCAGGGGCAGCTTGGAACCATCGTACATCACCGAGGACCAGCCAGCATCAATGCAGGATTTGGTAAAGGCCACATCCGTGGAATGGTCCAAGTGAATGGCCACATCTACGGCAGCATGCTCAGCCAAGGGGCGTAAAAAAGCCATCATTTCAGTAATCCCAAAGGATTTCACCGTCTTTACCGAGGTTTGAAGAATGATATTCTGACCCAATGCTTCTGCCGCCTGGATGGCTGCCCGGGCAGTAAGGTCCCCAACGATATTAAATGCCCCGACGGCATAACCGCCCTGACGGGCCTCTTTTAATATTCTTTCTAAATTAACATATGCCATCTGATTTCTCTCCTTTGTCCTATGAATCCATAAAAAATCAATATTCTAATCTTAGCCATCTTATGTGAGTATGACTAGCTATAACCAGTATACTGCTATCTTTTAAAATTGTCAAGACTCTTAAATGAGGGACGCTTTTTCATTTATTTTTATTTTCCCCATGACCTTGACCCTGCAGTATTATGCAGATCCTCTTTTACCGGGAGCTGGAATTTCCCTTAAACCGTATTCGATCCATTCTGACGGCATCGGACTATGCCCGGGAGTCCGCCCTTTCTGAACAACTGCATGCCTTAAAGGCACGTCAAAAACGCATCGAAGCCCTCATCGCTACCGCGACACGGACTCTGAATGCCTTAAAAGGAGATTTAATGATGAAAGATACAGAAAAATTTGAAGGCTTTAAAGCCGAAATCATTGCAAAAAATGAAGACCGCTACGGCGAAGAAATCCGCAGCCGTTATGGCGATGCCACGGTGGATGGGGTGAATGCCCGAATCCAGGGCATGGGTAGGGAAACGTGGCACAAGTTGCCGCTTATTACAATGCCATCGTCCCCGGAGGGGCTGCCTTCCTCCGGGATGCCCTGGTGGCCTGTCTTAGCCAATGATAACCTATTTCCTGGTCCCGGACCAGATTCTTTCCAATGTATCGTAAAGCATCTGAGGGGAAATGGGCTTCGCTAAGTGGTCATTCATCCCGGCACACCGGGATTTTTCCATATCCTCCTCAAAAGCGTTCGCACTCATGGCCACGATAGGGATTGTCCTGGCCGTTTCTTTTTGCAGCTGGCGGATGGTCTTTGTCGCCGTGAGGCCATCCATCACCGGCATGCGGATATCCATCAGAATCATATCGTAATAGCCCACCGGTGCCAGGGTGAACATCTCAATGGCCCGTAACCCATTTTCTGCGACCTCTACTGTCACTTCCTTCACTTCCAACAGACGTTTGGCAACCTCCACATTAAGAATGTGGTCTTCGACCAATAAAACACGCTTGCCTTTAAAATCATAGCACCTCGGTTTGATCGCCTCCATTTCCCTTCCCCTTTTATTGTAGATTCTTTCAAAGGTGGAACAAAGGGAGGCTTTAAAGAGGGGTTTGGTCATGAGTAAATTGACCCCGGCCATCTTCGCCTCGGTCTCAATGCTCGCCCAATCATAGGCCGTCATAATGATGATGGTGACATCCGGACCAACCAGCCGCCGAATTCGTCTGGTCGTTTCAATTCCATCCATTTCCGGCATTTTCCAATCGATGAGGATGACATCGTAGGACTGTTGTCGCAATTGGCGTTTTTCAACTTTATCCAGGGCTTTCTGGCCACTTTCCACCCACTCTGCCACCGCCCCCATTTCCTGGAAAATCCTTTGGGTCTGAAGACAGATTCCCACCTCATCATCCACGATGAGGATAGAGAGGCTGCTCCAATTAATTTGGCTTTTCAGTTGGTAAAGATGCTTTTTATCAGCATTGATTCCCAGGGTAATATCAACCGTAAATTCTGTCCCTACCCCTTCGATGCTGTTAACGGCAATCGTTCCGCCCATCAGTTCTGCCAGATTTTTGCAAATCGCCAACCCTAGCCCTGTCCCGCCATAGGGACTGGTGGAGCCGCTATGCTGCTGCTCAAAGGGCTCAAAAATCCTGGGCATAAAGGACTCACTGATGCCAATGCCTGTATCGTTCACGGTAAAGCGCAAATGGGCTTTGCCATCGTTCACCCCGCTTTGATGGACTATAAATTGCACCTTGCCCCCGGCTGGTGTGAATTTCACCGCATTGGAAATCAGGTTGATGATAATCTGCTGGAGCTTCATGGCATCGCCGAGATAACTCTGTTCCACAAAGCTGGTGATCATACAGTCGTAGTCCACCTCTTTGCCACTGGCCAGCTCATAACCAATGGCATTAATGTCTGCAATAAATTCCTCAAAGGGGATTTCATCCTCTTTGATGGTAATTTTGCCACTTTCAATACGGGACATATCTAAAATATCATTGATCAGGGACAGGAGGAATCGGGCAGAAATCCCTACCTTTGCCAGGTAGTCTGTCACCTGCTTACGATCCTCCACATTTTGAGCTGCCAAGGCAGACATCCCGATAATAGCGTTCATCGGGGTCCGAATTTCATGACTCATTCGGGATAAAAACTCGGTTTTAGCAACACTGGCCTGCTCCGCCTGCTTTAAAGCTTCCCGAAGAATCCCTTGCTGGCGCTCTTGTTGGAAAAACAGCTCGGTGACATCGGAACGAATCATGACAATACGGGTCCGACTTTCATCTAAGTACGTATACTTCCACCGTTTCCGATATTCTTCTCCCTCTATTTCCACGCTAAAGGTACAGGAATAAGCATCATCTTTTTCCAAGCGTTGTTTAATGGTCGACAGAGCAAAGGCGTCCCGGATCATTTCCCGCTGATCCGAGACGATATACCCGTCAATGGTGTGTCCCGTTGCTTCCTCATAATCCACCATAATACCGGCGCCATAGCGATGCCCGACCATGTTATGCCGCATACAGTACAGCGTTTCCTGAGCGGTATCGATGATCCCTAAAAACTCAAAATCGATATCGATCAAGCGATTGATCAATAACTGGGTTGTTCGCTCCTGATCAATATCATAGGTGTACATAAAGGATTTGATATCGCCGCTTTCAGGGTCCTGGAAGGTTCGTACCATCGTATTGACCCAGATCACCCGCCCATCGTGGCTTTTCCTCTGGTAATCCAGAGAATAGCTGGTATCGCCCTTTTCAAAGGCCTTCATCACCCGCTTGGCATTGAGCATATATCGGATATGATCCTGTTCTTTCGGGGTATACCCCGTAGCCGCTAAAGCCTCAACACCAACAGTGTAGGTCATCCCATCGTGGGATATCCCCACCGTATCCCGGGCCATATAGCGCTCAATCCGGTCCTTGGTAAGATTGCTCCGCACTTTCACCAAAACATTGCCGGTAATACCCTGTTCCTGGAAATGAATTTCATCGGAAAAGCGTTTTTTCGCATTCATAAATTCCGTAATATCTTCCCCCACAGCGACACCGATCACCGGTTCACCAGTATTGGAAAAAATCGTTGAATACGTAATCCGCTGCCATTCCACAGGCGTTTTTAGGGTGTTGTAGCGAATGATGGCGGTAGCTGACGGTTTCCCCTGTTCTAAAGCCTGATGGAGCTTAATAAAATCCAATTCACTTTCCGGCATAATATATCCCAGTTCTATCATTCGGGTGTATCCACCGGGTAAGGATGTAAAAAAGCCCATGTTCTCTGCACCTTGATTATTGGATTGGTAAACCCCTGTTTTAATGTCATAGGTCCACATGGAAATACTTGTGGAGGAAATCGCCAGCTCCATTTGCTGCTTCTCTACCAGGGCCTTCATTTCCTGGGTGATATTCCGCCCGATACCAATGGCATAGAGGGGCCTTCCGGTATCATCCCGAATAATGCTGTGGCGAATCCGCTCGCACCACCATCCCTTACCATCCTCTGTTGCAAACCAGATATCTTCACTAACGTTATCTTCCCCTTGACGGACACGCTCATACAATCGCCTGAAATCCTGACGGCTCTCAGGTTTGACATACCCTGAGTCTAAAACCGTCTGAATAAAGTTTTCAATCCTTCTGGGAAAACCGGCATGGGCCTTGATGGACTGGGGAAATTGGATGAGACAATCTGAGTAAAGATCGTATTGCCAAATATTAACATCCGTATTATCCATGGCAATATCGTAGATGGCTTCCTTTTCCCGAAGCTTTTGTTCAATGGCCTTTTGCCTTGTAATATTGTGAAAGACACATTGGAGAAGAGGTGCACCATCTTTTTCTCCAATGCGACATCCCTGAAGATGGACCCACACAATACTCCCATCCCGATGGGTTTTTCGAAAGTCAAAATCCGCTACGGTACCCTCTTCCAATGCTGTATTAAGGGCTTTGACTACCCTGGCTGTATCCTCGGGGTGGGTCATCTCCGCGGCATCCCCCTTGATCCGCTCACGATACTCTTCTATCGTATAGCCCGTAAGCGCCGGAACCCCATCCGAGAAGTAAACCGTCTCGAAAATATCCGTCACCCGGTAGATTGCCACTCCCCCGGGGATGGCATTGATGATATTTTGTAGCTGGAGTTGATTGGCATCAACTGATTCATGGGAGAACCCCATCTCCCCTGTTTTCTTTTTATTCATACTGAGCATCTACCTCCCTGGAGATTGGTGAATCCGAAACAACATCGGTTAGATCGAACACCATCTGAATATGGGCTTTTTGACCATAATAGTTGATCCGTTTATCCTTTAAGAAAAATGGCCGTTTGAGAATCGGATGCTCACAGGTCCAACAGTAAAAGTCTTGCTCCAAGAGCTTATCCCGAATACAAAAGGGACAGGGCGACTGGCGTTTCTGGATCACTTCATAACATTTTTTCCCATGGTAATCAACGGTATCAAATAAGGCCATGGCCCCACGGCTCATATAGAGAACCTCGTCCGTTTCTTCACTAAAGATGGAGATGGCATTATCCAGTACATCAATGAGCCATTCCCGGTTGAAAATTGGCTCTGGGGCATTCACCATAAGGTATTCGCCGTAAAGGGTCGCAATGTTTTCTCCCTGATGTTTAGAATGAACCAACGCCGCCTCTGCTTTTCCATAAAGATCTTCAAAGGATTCCCTCTGCCCCTGGCTAATGGCAATCCCAAGGGAACAGACCAAATGGACCCCGGATTCACCTAAAAAAATACGGTCTATCGTATTACACAAATCCTGACATTTTTTGAGGACAAAATCTTCTGAGGGCATGTCCTCTAAAAAGATACAAAACTCCTCCCCCCCATAGCGTCCGATGAAATCAACCTTCCTGAAAAAGCCTTTAAGGGCCTCGGAAAGCTTAAGGATGGCCTGGTCCCCATAGTGATGCCCCAACCCATCATTAATCGCTTTGAAATTTTCCAGTTCAAGCATGATAAGCGTATGAAGGGATTCTCCCCCCTCAGTGAGGGCCTGGCTGATCTTTTCTACAATGGCCTGACGGTTATATAGCCGGGTAAATGGATCCAGCTGGGCTTGAATCGCAGTACTCTCATAAACCCGGACGATCTCCTGGATCCGCTGCTTGGCTTCCATCACATTGAGTACCCGGCGCAATGCGACCTCGGGAATGAAAGGCTTCGTGATACAATCGTTGGCACCAATGGCGATGGTATGAATTTGTTGCTCCACAGAATCATCGGCCGTAATCATAATCACGGGAATATCCATCAATACGTCATGAGCACTCCGATATTCCATGAACGCTAAGCCATCCATTTGGGGCATCATAATATCCAGCAGAATCAAGTCGATATTATTCTGTTTTTCTGACAGGATCTTTACGGCCTCTTTGCCGTTGGATGCTTCACAAACCGTAAAGTATGGATCAATCAGAGTCCGTAAGATGACCCGGCTGGATTCTTCATCATCGACAATCAAAACCTGGTTGGTCTGATTTCCATCACGCTCTAGTGATTTTTTGTATTTCTTCAGCTCCGCTTCAATTTTCTTTTGACCTGTGATGTCGGCCAGGGTCCCCATCAGGATTTGTTTATTTCCCAGGGAGCTGATGTACTTTAGTTTAAGATCCACCCATCGCGGAGGGTGATCCTCCGTTTTTAAACAAAATTCACATTCCCCATAATCCTGGGTATGAATGGCCGTCTCAAAGGATGCCATGACTGACGCCTGATGTTCCAACGCAACCATCTTAAGGGGATTTCGCCGACTCATGGCATGGTCCTCTTCAAAAAGCTGATCAAAGGCTTTGTTCACCCGGAGAATATCAATATAACCATTATCAAATTCACAGATGCAGGAGGGCAGGATGGCATTAAAAAATAAAATCTCCATTTGAGGGTTGGATGCCCACAGGGCATCTGCTTCAAAAACGGGAGCATCTACAGAAAGGACCCGACGATCTTCCTTCGCCATAAGCACTTCATAATCAACAGCAGGCATGGGTCGGCCATAATGGTAACCCTGTGCATATTCACAGCCAATACTCCGTAAAAACTCGGCCTGATGCCCATCCTCTACCCCTTCGGCAACCGTGGGTATTCCCAGCCATTTAGCCATACGGACAATGGAAGCAATGATGTTTTCTGCCCGACCGGAATGATCGGTATCCCTCAAAAAGCCCAAGTCAATTTTCAGAATATCGATTTCGATGTTTTTTAACATATTTAAGGACGAATATCCAGACCCAAAATCATCCATATGAATGGGAAATCCCTTCCCCCGAAGGCGATGGATCACGTCCTGCATAATCTGCGGGTTTTCCATATAAGCGGATTCCGTCAGCTCCAGCTGTAAAAGACCCGCTGGTATATGGTACGCATCGACGAGCTTACAGAGGTTCTCCACCAGATTCGGATTATAAAAATTAACCTGGGAAACATTCACGGAGACGGGAACTGGCTGGCTCCCTTCTCTTAGCCATTTGGCCAGGAATCCACAGGTTTTTTCCCAAACATAATAATCTAACCGGGCGATAAAGCCGTTGGCCTCGAAGACGGGAATAAAATCCCCGGGAGAAATCATTCCCTTTTGGGGATGATTCCAACGCACCAGGGCTTCGGCCCCACTTAAACCTCCCGTCATCAAATTGTATTTTGGTTGAAAATAAACACAAAATTGGCCGCCCTCAAGGGCTGGCAGCATCTCATTGACCATTTCCTGTTGCAATTCCAGCTCATGACTCATGGCCGGTTGGTAAACGGCAATGTGATTCATGTAATTGCCCTTACAGGTCCGGGCTGCTAACGTGGCTCGGTCCAACATAATTCCAACAGGTATGGTATAATCATCCAAATAATAAATCCCAAAGGAAGGAATAATGTTAAAATCGCTTTTATAGACCCCAAAAAACTCAACAAACTGACCAATCATCTGCTCTAAACGATCTCTCGACGTATACGCCACACAAACGGCAAAAATATCCGCCTCCATCCGACCATAGACGCCTAAAGGATAGGCTTTCATCAGCCCTTTAAGCTTTCCAGCAAGACATTTAAGGAAAGCATCCCCTGCTTCATCCCCATAAAACGCGTTGAACAGCTGAAATCGGTCGATATCGAAACGAATAAAGGCAAAGGGATACTCCGGGTTCCCTTCCAAAAGCTCCCGGACCGCTATGGAAAATTTGGATTTATTGTAGATATCCGTCAGCGTATCATATTCCGCCAAATACTTCAGACGCTCAAAAGCAGCCATCTGACTCCGCTCAATAACATGGCGCAGGCGGAACTTCAAAATCTCGGGAATGTAAGGCTTAAATACAAAATCCCAGGCCCCTAAGCTAAGGGCATGCTTTTCATCCTCCTGATTATTGCTCCCAGTGGATACGATAATCGGGGTATCCTTAAACTCCGGCATCTCATTGATTTTGGACATGAAAGCAAAGCCATCCATGATAGGCATTACAAGGTCTAAGATAACGGCTGCGGTCTGGGGATTCGCCTGTAACATGGCCAAACCCTCTTCCCCATTCTTAGCCTCGAGCACGTTGTATTCATCTTCTAGTATTTTATAAAGGACCTTGCGATTAACAATGTTGTCTTCAATGACTAAAACAGTATTTGTAGACGGCATATGGCATTCTCCTTCTCCCTATCCATTCTAAAACATAGAATATTAATGGTTTCTTAATTAAAGAGAGTATCATAACCCCTTTATTTTTACAAGCTTTTCAAAGTATCCGACCGGCAATTTCATCCTTTTTATTTACAGATTAAAGCCCAATAAAAAAAGCCCAAAAGTGGGCTTTTCAAAACTAACTCCGGGCAATATGGCCAACCCCGGTGGTATCAAAGAAAAGGTAGGCTTCACAATTATTTTCCGGTTGACAGTCCGATTCATCGAAGGCACAAAGACCCGAGGGTTTCAGCCTTGCAAAACGTTCCATATTTACCTGGGCCGGTACATAGGTTGGGTCCAGAGCCCCAGCTGCCTGAAAATGCTTCATTGCCCGGATATGGTCTCCGGTTTTCTCATAGATAATGCCCAGTAAATTGTGAGGCTCCGGTGCGTCGGGATAATCCCCCAGGGCCTGGGCTGCCACCGTCTTACCCTGCTGATAATCCTGATCTGTCACCAGTGCACGTATCCTCTTGATTAAGCGGATCATTTCCTGATCCCCTGAGTAATGATTAATGGGTTTAAAAAATGACATTTGATGATCCCTCACTTTTCGTACTCACGTACCTTTTTTCTTGATGACTTTATTATACCCGGTACGGTGTGAGAATGGTGTGAGGATACCCATCACCGTGTGAGAATGGTATGAATTCTGCACCACTTATTCATCCAGCAGCCGATAGCCCACCCCCACTTCGGTTTTAATATAAGCCGGCTTGCCAGGATTCTTTTCAATCTTACGGCGCAGACCTGCCATCAGGGCCCGCAGTGCCTGGGTATCCTCCCCATAGCCCCTGCCCCAGATGGCTTCGATGATGGCGGCGGTGGTCAGCACCTTACCGGCATGGCGGGCCAATAGGGTAATCAGCTTAAACTCGTTGGGTGTCAGATGGATTTCCTTTCCCTCCATGGACAGGGTGTGGCGGTCTAAGGATAAAGTAAGGCCCCGAACACGATAAACCTCCGGCGCCTGCTGCTGAATTGCATTTTTCCGGTGCCGAAAAGCCACCCGAATACGAGCCATGAGTTCCATGGCAGAAAAGGGTTTGGTGAGGTAATCATCGGCCCCCGCCTCCAGGGCCTCTACCTTCTCCCGGTCCTGATCCCTGGCGGATACCACGATGATTGGAACCGCTGACCACTCCCGCACCCGTTTTAGGATCTCCATACCATCCATATCCGGCAGTCCCAAATCCAGCAGCATTAAATCGATGGGACCGCCAAGCATTTTAGAGAGGGCATCTTCCCCGGTTCCCGCGGTCAAATAGCCATACCCCTCTTCCTTAAGGGCATAGCCAATAAAATGACGAATTTGGGGATCATCCTCAACGATGAGAATCGTTTCTTCTTTATAAGCATTCATTCTGTTTCTCCTCTACAGGCAGGGTGATGGTAAATACAGCACCACCCCCTGGGCTGTTTGCTGCGGTGATGGTCCCACCATGGGCCTCAACAATGGCTTGGCAAATGGGCAGGCCCAGACCGATGCCTTTTTGAGAATCGCTGTTTCCCGCTGCCTTTGTGTAGAACATTTCAAAGAGGTGAGGCAGATCCTCCGGGGCAATCCCCTCCCCACGATCTGCCACCGTAAAAATCGCTTTATCCCCACTGCGCCTTAACGTAACCGTAATAGGCTGATCAGGGGGCGTATGCTTGACGGCATTGCCCAAAAGGTTTAAAAGCACCTGCTCCATCAGCCGGGCATCCATGGGCACAAAAAGAATCTCTTCGGGCATTTCCGCCTGGATAATGTGGTCCGGTGCCCGGGCTGCCGCCAAAACCACGGCACTTCCAATGATTTCCTCCGCCACCTCCGGGGTTCGGATCAAGGTAGCGCCGTCATCCTGGAGCCGGGTCAGGCTCAGTACATTTTCCACCATCTCCTGGAGCCAGTTGGCGTCCTGATGGATTCCCTCTGCCATGGCATAACGGGGATCTGTCCTTTCGGTCATTTGCAAAATCATTTCTGAGGTTCCTTTAATCCCCGTCAGAGGGGTACGCAGATCATGGGAGATGGATCGCAGCAGCTGATTACGATAATGCTCGCGCTTCGCCTCGGCCTCCACCTGGACACTCTCCTGGAGCCGGACATTCATGGCCGATATGATAATTGCTGTTGCCGTCATAATAAAAAAGGTAATCCAGTAGGTGGGATCATCCACCGAAAAGGAATGGAAGGGACTGGTAAAAAAATAGTTAAATGCTGCGGTTGCCAAGACGGCAGCAATAATGCCCCAGAGATACCCCGGAGTCAATCGGGAGATGAGGATAACCGACAAAATGTAAACAACCACCATATTCGTTTCAGAAACATCCATCCTCCGCAACCAAAATCCTAAAGCGGTGGCGACCACTAAACCCAAAATAATAATCAGGAAAGCCCTGATTTTCTGATGATGTCCCTGGTTTTCTTTAATCACCATGATGCTATTCCTTTCTCTTTATTTTCCTCTATTTTATCAAAAAAATATCTCAATCGATTAAAAATCTATACCTCTCCTTTAAAATTCTTCTTTTTCTTAAAGATTAAATCCATTTGAAGGTGCTATAATAGCTTCAATTCAGTAAGTTCTTCTTAAATTCTAAGGAAATCGGGTGGATGCGATGCCTCTTTTAAATGAAAAGCCTAAGTCATTACTCTTTAAGTTTATCACTGCTTCATTAATCGGCGCCCTAATGATTTCGCTTTACAGCTTGATCGATATTATTTTTATTTCCATGGTTGAAGGTTCCATTGCGGGGATCATCCTCAGCCGGACGATTCCGCTTTGGATGGTCATCAACGGCTTTGGCTATCTCTTTGGTATTGGCGGCTCTATTTTAACGGCGGTAGCCGCTGGCCGAGGGGATGATTATGAAGCCAACCAATATTTCATGGTCACCATGATTGCAGCAGTCATTCTCTCGGTCACTTTGTGGTTTAGCTTTAATTTCTTTCAAGACGCTATTTTATCCTTTTTAAGCGGTGGGGACCACGCAGTCCTCCAACTCATGCGCCTCTATACCTTCTATATGCGGCTAGGTTTTCCAGTCTACATTCTTTTTATTACGACCGCCTGTTTCGTACGATATGACAATTCCCCCTACTGGGTTGTCTTGGCCACTGCCGTGGCCTCGGTCTTTAATATTTGTGGAGACTATTTTTTCATCTTTGTTCTGGAATTGGGCATCGTGGGCATTGGTCTTTCTACTACCCTCGCCCAAATCATCGGACTCATTATTCTGATGCTCCACTTTTTTTCCTCCCGTTGTACCATCCATCTTGTGACGCTGACACATTTTGGGCGCAAACTGTGGAATATTATAAAGATAGGGGCCCCCACCCTCATTAGCTATTGGTCCCTTGGGACCCTCGTCGCCCTGCTCATCATCGTCTCCAAGGCCAAGGGTACCCTCCCCGAGGCCTATTACTACGCCATTCCCATTTCCAGCTTTATCTGGAATGTTTTAACGGTCATGCGTTCCTACGCCTTCGCCATTGGTCGTGCGGCCACCCCTTTATTAGCTAAAAATTACGGTGCAGGGTTTGCGCCCCGGGTATCCGCTTTAAACCGCCGAACCATCGCCATCTGCTTTGTGATCTGCGGTATCGTCGCTACCACGCTCTGCTTTTTCCCCAGTGAGATTACGCTTTTATTTATCCAAAGCACCTATCCTGAGATGGATGCCATAATTCCAGTTATTTTTAGGCAATTCTCCCTGGCCTTTATTTTTGCCTTCTACAATATTTATGTGATTTATTACTATCAATGTGTCCTTCGTCCGGGGAAGGCCCTCCTGATAAGCCTCCTCCAAGGGATTATTCTTCCGGGATTATGTGTTACCCTCCTGCCCAGGCTCTTTGGCATGTACGCCCTAAGCTACAGCATCCCTATTTCAGAATTCCTGGTAGCCCTGATTATTACGGCCTTTTTAGTCCTCGATTATCGACGCACCTCTCTGGTTCCCGATTCTATTTCAAAGGCTTAGTCCCGGCACCCCCTTTCTTTGGCAATAAAAAAACAGAACCAGCAAAGGGTTCTGTCACCACCAGTACAAATTTATCACAGCTTTTACCATTTTTGCATTGCTCATACCATCAATCGCACGATAAATACCCCGGATTCCACGGTGTAGTCAAAGGCGGCATCATACCGTTTGGTAAAAGCCAGGACGCTCTGAAGACCCAATCCGTGACCATCACCCTTGGAAGTCAGAGGCAGCGCAGTACCATCGGTACTCATCTGACTACTACAGGTATTTCGAATCTCAAAAACCAATCGCCCTTTAAAACGATTTGCCGTGATTCTGACCCAGCGATCCCCCACTACCTGGGCAGCGCCCTCTACAGCATTCTCTAAGAGATTGGAAATAACCGTAGCCAGTTCAAATTCTGGTACAGCCAAGGTCTCCGGAATGTCCAGGGCCGTGGTCAGGGTGATTTTCGATTCGGCGGCCATGACGGCCAGATAACTCACAACTCCGTTAATGGCACTGTTCTCACAGTAGCGCTCCACCCGAATCGCATCCAGACTTTCTTCCACTGCCCTTAGAACATCCCGGGCCTGCTCCACCTGGCCCATTTTGAGGTAACTATCGATAATCCGTACCCGATGGCGCATATCATGGCGTAAAATGGCGGTCGCCTCTTCCCCCTTTCGGATATTCTCACTTTCCCGCTCCAAATGCTTGGTGTAACTCTGGAGGTAATCATTGGCCCGGAGTAAAGACATCTCCTTCCGGTTTTGACTCAGGATCTGAAAAATCAAAGCGTAGTCAATAAACAGGATGAGAAGCACCATCAGGGTTCCCAGGCCGTTAGTAGGAACCCTATAAATGTTGGTCGGCCAAACCACCAGGGTGTAAACCGCCGCATAGAATAGCGCCGGTACCAGACATAGACTGCCCCATCCCGTTTTTCGGTGACGCAGCTCTTCAAAATAATGCTGGCGCAGGAACTTCCCAAGGGTAAAGAAAAGAAGGATATAGGCCCCGGCCTGGACGAATAGTGCCAGTCGATCATTTCCAGTGAAAATATGGATTAAAGACCAGCAGACACTTCCCACCAAAACGTAGGCGGCACCAGTAATTCCTGTGAAGAGTCCTCTAAAATCCCGATATTGATTAATCCAAAGAACCGTTCCCTGGGTTACCAGAATGGTCAGGATGGTAATGAGAATCATGGTCTCTTCGCTCACCCCACCAAAAAGCATAACCCAATCCCCCACACCAATGAGGACAAAACAAATCCCTGCAATAATACAGGTTTTACCAAGGCTGTAGCGGCGCTCTGAAAAGTAAATGGTAAAGGCCAGCATGACCAAGAGGGAAAAAAGATACTGCCAAAATTTTGGTTCTACAAGGGTCATCATCATCCACCACTCATTCCCTGGGCCGCGGCGTAGGCTAACCAGGCCCGTCGCACAGGAGTTACCTGGCTACGACTCACAGGAATCCGCTGCCCATTGTCTAAAAACAGGCTGTCCCCCATAAAATCATTGACATAGAGCAGGTTGACCACAAAGGATTTATGGCATTGTACAAAGCCTGGGGATTCCAGCAGATCAGCTACAGAGGTTTCAAAGCTGCTCCGATTAGTGACTCCCACCAGTCGTTTGCCACCTGCCAAAACGAGATTCACACAACGGGACACATTTTCCGCATAACAAATTTGGTTAATGGGGACCTCTCGCTTATTCCCCCGGATATGGAGACAAAACGTCTTTTCATCCTGGGCAAGGCGTTTAGCCCCCCGCTTAAGGACATCGATCACTTTTTCCAGCTCCACAGGCTTGATTAAATAGTCCATGGCATGGACGCGGTAGGCATCCAGGGCGAATTCCGGGGAGCTGGTCGTGTAGGCGATATCTGCCCTTTCATCCCCCAGGCGGATCTGCTGACCCAGATCAATGCCATGGATATCCGGCATGAGTAAATCCAGGAAATACAAATCAAAGGTCTGTCCCTCCTGGAGCTTTTCCATAAGGGCTGCACCCCCTTCAAAAACACTGAGCCCAGCCGGCCGAATTTTAAGAAACTCCCGGGCCGCTTTTACCGTCTGGCACATCCATTTTAAATCCTCTACATTATCGTCGCAGACAGCGATTCGCATCCGCCTCACCCCTTTACCCTTCATTCAGCCACAGTAAGTACTTCCTGTGGCTTTCCTTTATGTATTAGTATAATATAATCCCTGGGGTTAGCGCATAAAAAAACAGAAATACCCCTGCAAATTCTACGCAATTTTGTGCTTTTTTTGCACATTTCTCTTTACAAAAAATCAAAAAACAGAGCGTTCCTAATCGAAGCAAGCTCTTCGAGGAACGCCCTATTTTAAATTTTACACTTTTATTCACTGAGGGACGATAACCCTACCCTAACGGTTGCGATTATAATTAATCAAGCATCCCGCTTTGACGATCTTCTTTTCATCCTCGGTCATAGGGGCAATGTAAAGGGTAATTTCTTTAACGGTATCCCCCAGCACATAAGCCTTGATATGATCCATATCCCCCTCCAAAGCCGCTCTGACTCCGGGGATGTAGATATAATCCCCCACCTCGAAATCCGGCTCCCCTGCCATCTGGAAGGGTAGCATCCCCCAGTTCATCACATTGGAACGATAGCGCTTCGTGGCATATTCTCTGGCGATGTTGGCCAAGCCGCCAATGACCCGCTGGCAGCTGGCGGCCTGTTCCCGGGCGGAGCCATCCCCTGGCTTCACACAGTAGATCATGCTGCCGATTTCGATGGCCTGGCGATCCGCATCCGGGGTGATACTGGCGATCTGATCATAGATGGGAGTCAATGTCCCTTCCACCTGCACCGGATCGTCCCCGGCCACCCGGGCCTTTTCGATGCGGTCCACCACCTTGCTGCGGCCCACGTATTCCGGGTCCCTCCGGGAGAGGGTGAATTCCGCCAGGCCCAAGGGGTTGGAACGGTAGGAGGACGTTTCCCCAGAGGGGATGAGCTCATCGGTGGTGGTGACCTCATCCATGATTTTGGAACACACCTTTAACAGGATGTTGTCCGCCAATGGACTCATTTCCGGCCAATCCTTAATATTGGGGCCATAAACCAGGCTGTCCTGGGTTTCTGCCTTGTCAAAGCCCTGGTACACCCGGACCTTGTAGGGTGCATCGTCATAATGGTATTCCGGCGCCACATAGTCATCGGCGTAGGCCGTGGCAGCCGTCAGTACCCCACCGTTTGCCGCAGAGGCAGCAATGGACCGGGCATCCATCAGCGCCACAGCGGAAAGCTGGCCCACACCAGGCTTGGAGCCTTCCCGGTTGGGAAAGTTTCGGGTGGTGTGGCGGATGGACAGGGCGTTGTTGGCCGGGGTATCCCCTGCCCCAAAGCAAGGGCCGCAGAAGGCAGTCTTAATGGTAGCCCCTGCCGCCATCAGGTCCGCAATGGCCCCCTTCTTCACCAGATCCAGGAAGACGGGCTGGGAGGAAGGGTAAACCGCCAGGGTAAATTCATCATTGCCAATGCCGGCGTTCTTTAGGATATGGGCGGCTTCCATAATATTGGAATACGTCCCCCCGGCACAGCCCGCAATAATCCCCTGCTGGACGGTCAGCTTGCCATCGACAATTTTATCCGTCAGGGAGAAGTGGACATCCGTCCCGGCGGTAAATTCTTTGGCATCCTCTTCCACCTTATGGAGAATGTCCTTCAGGTTGGCGTTGAGCACATCGATTTCGTAGGTATTGCTGGGGTGGAAGGGCAAAGCGATCATGGGCTTAACCGTGCTTAAATCCACATAGACCATCCCGTCGTAATAGGCCACCTCTTGAGGCGCCAGCTTCTTGTAGGCATCTGCCCGGCCGTGCTGTGCCAGGAAGGCCCGGGTATCGTCATCGGTCTGCCAGATGGAGGTGAGGCAAGTGGTTTCCGTGGTCATTACATCCACACCGTTACGATAGTCCGTCTCCATGGAGGCAATCCCCGGCCCCACAAATTCCATCACCTTATTCTTCACATAGCCGTTTTTAAACACCGCCCCGATAATGGCCAGAGCAATATCCTGGGGTCCCACCCCGGGCTGGGGTGCGCCATCCAGATATACCGCCACTACCCCGGGATAATTGATATCATAGGTATCGCAAAGGAGCTGCTTCACCAACTCCCCACCGCCTTCACCAATGGCCATAGTGCCCAGGGCACCGTAGCGGGTGTGGCTGTCCGAACCCAGAATCATCTTGCCACAGCCCGCCATGGTTTCCCGCATGTATTGGTGGATCACAGCTTGATGGGGGGGAACGTAAATCCCACCGTATTTTTTAGCCGCGGACAGGCCAAAGACATGATCATCCTCGTTAATGGTCCCCCCCACCGCACACAGGGAGTTGTGGCAGTTGGTCAGTACATAGGGAATGGGAAATTTTTCCATCCCCGAGGCCTTGGCCGTCTGAACAATCCCCACAAAGGTAATATCGTGGGACGCCATGGCATCGAATTTGACTTTGAGGGCCTCCATATTATCCGAGGTGTTATGAGCCTCCAGGATGCTGTAGGCTATGGTTCCCTTTCGGGCTTCCTCCACCGTCATTTTTTTCCCCGTAGCGGCCAAAGCCGCCTGGGCATCCTCCACAATATCGGTGCCATTCACCAGGAATACACCGTTTTCGTACAATTTTACCATGTTCTTCCTCCTTGCTTTCCTTAACCTCTAAACGAATCGAAAAGCTTTTCGTCCGTTATGTATTTTGTATCCAATTTGAATTGCTTTTATTATAGCATAGGATGGTTTTTTTTCTAAGGGTTTCTTTCCCATAATAAAGTGCAATCGTCAACAAGTTACCTTTAAAAAACACCCTGGAAAACCCTCCAGGGTGATATCTGTTATTTATTCATTCGCCAAAGCACACAATTCATCCAACATAGCCGATAACCCGGTCTCCATGGTTTCATCCGAAAATTGGCAGGTGCCCACCCGCCGGTGTCCGCCACCTTGGTATTTTAACATCAGACTCCCCACGTCAAGGGTAGCAGTGTCGTTTAAAATACTGTAGCCCACAGCCGCACTGCAGCCCTGCCCGCCACGGCCACTGACAATCCAGGCCGAGATGTTCTGCTCCGGGTACATGCTGTAAATCATAAAACGATTCCCGGAGTAAATGGGGTCTACTCCCCGGAGGTCCGAAATAATCACCTTCCCCTGGGTCCGGGTATGGGCCTTAACCATTTCAACAAACTTCGTGGTCTGTTCCTGGTATAGCTCGATGCGTTCCACCACATCGGGGAGGGCTAAGATGTCATCGGTAGTCATGGTCCGACAGGCATCAATAAGTTTTTCCATGAGCTGATAATTGGAGATGGTAAAATCCCGCCAACGCCCCAGCCCGGTCCGGGGGTCCATCAGATAACCAATTAAAATCCATCCTGTGGGATTTTGGATTTCATCAATGGTCAGGTTGGCAGAATCCACTTTATCCACCGCCGCCATCATTTCCGTAAACTGAGGGAACCGTTCCTCCCCTCCGTAATAGTCGTAAATGATCCGGGCACAGGAAGGCGCAATTCGGCTTTCCCCCTTGTATTTTCCCGCTAGCTCCAGGCGCTCGTACTCGCTGGAATGATGGTCGAACCACAGGCCGCACCCCGGTACATAGGGTACATTGGCCAGACAATCATCTCCATCAACGGGTACCAAGCCATCCTGTAGATCCTTGGGATGGGCAAATTTCCAATGGTCGATGATGCCCGCTTCCTTTAGGAGGGCACCGCAGGCCAAGCCGTCAAAATCTGAACGTGTGACTAAACGCATTCTCTCACCTTTTTCTTTTTTCTTTTTCTGCCGCAAGCTTTATTGGGTTATTCCCCGGTCCTTCAAAAATACCGAAAGGTTCCGGTCATGGAGGGCTTCCCCCTCTGTGCTGAAGAAACATCCGGGAAGCTGTCCCTTGTCCCGATGGTGGGCCACACAGTCACAGCATTTGCCGTGGCGCCCACAATTGGCGGTGCAGGGACAGGGACGGGTATTGTCGCAGGTTGACATGAAATTCACCTCGTTTCTAATGAATATTAAAAAATAATTACTGAAAGGATAATCTGACTTTTAGAATATTTTTATTATACCACCTTTTTTAAACAATAAAAAGAAGCTGAAATAGAAAAAAGCCCTATTGCTAAGGCTTTTCACAAGAAGCGGAGCGAATAGCACGGCGTCTACCGATCCAGTATCCGCCCATCTGTCCCTATAACCACAACTTGCCAGGGTATCATCTTCCCACTATTCTGAAGTGCCTGCTTCACCGCATTCTCAATCCCACCGCAGCAGGGGACTTCCATCCGCACCACCGTCAGGCTTTTGATGTCATTTTGGGCAATGATGGCGGTGAGCTTTTCGGCATAGTCCACCATATCCAGCTTTGGACAGCCGATGAGGGTCACCTTATCTTTAATGAAATCCCGGTGGAAATTGCCGTAGGCATAGGCGGTACAATCCGCCGCCACCAGGAGCTTGGCACCGTCGAAGTAGGGAGCATTGACGGGGGCCAGCTTAATCTGAACCGGCCAATTACCCAGCTCTGCAGGGGCCGGACCTGCTGCGACCGGGGCGACCGGAGCAGTCGAAGCCGCTGGCGCATCCCGGTGAATGGCCCGGGACTGGCTGCCGGGGCAGCCACAGGGCAGGGCTTCTCCCTGGACATTGAAGGGAGCTTTGGACTGAGCCTTCCTGGCCTCCATATTGGCCTGGACGGCCGCTTCGTCGTAGGCATCGGCCTCCCGCTCCACAAAGGTAATGGCTCCAGTGGGACAGGTGGGCAGGCAATCCCCCAGCCCGTCACAATAGTCATCCCGCAGCAGCTTCGCAACGCCGTCGACCATCCCAATGGCGCCTTCGTGGCAGGCATCGGCACAGGCTCCACAGCCATTGCATTTTCCCTCATCGATTTGTATAATTCTTCGGATCATATTAAGTCCTCCTCTTTGTACTTGATTTTATGTTCCCATTATACTAAACTTAAGGGCATCAATCGGTTGTTTTTACAACATTACAGGAGTTTTAAGATGAATCATACATTAAATCTGCGAATGGCAGCCCCCGGGGATGCCGAAGCCCTTCTCAACATATACCGCCCCTATATCACTGCATCCTCGGCCTCCTTTGAAACCGAGATTCCGGATCTGGCTGCCTTTAGGGCCCGAATTTGCCACACCTTAGAGACCTACCCCTATCTGGTGGCCGAAATGAATGGACAGCCTGTGGGTTACGCCTATGGAGGTGCCCTCAGGGGCCGGCCAGCCTACGATTGGGCGGTGGAAACCACCATCTATCTGAGTCAGGATGCCTGGGGTCAGGGTATTGGCCGGGCTTTATACCACGAGCTCCTTGGTCTTTTGACCACCCAAAATTTTACCCGGGCCTACGCCTGTATCACCGGAAGCAATACCGGCAGTATCGCCTTCCATAACGCCTTTGGTTTCAAAATGGTTGGCCGTTTTTCAGGCTGTGGCTACAAGCACGGCCATTGGGAGGATGTGTGCTGGCTGGAGCGGCCATTGGCGGCAGCCCAAAACCCACCCCTTCCCATCGTTCCCCTATCCCATATGGCTTAGATCGCACCTTTCAAAACCAGGAGGCCCTCCCATGACGAATCTCACCCCGGATCACTTTGAATTATTAACCCACTCCCCTTTATTTCGCAGTATTCCCCCGGATCACTTGTCCCAGGCCCTTTCCTGCCTGGGTGCCCGGGTAAAGGCCTGCGCTAAGGGTAGCCGTCTTTTTGAGGTTGGAGTCCCCTCTGTGGAGCTGGGCTTTGTCCTCTCCGGTGGGGTGGCGCTCTCCAAGGAGGACTACTGGGGTAACCGGATTCTCCTGGGGCAATCCGGCCCGGGGCAGATTGTGGGTGAAGTCTACGCCTGTCTCCCCGACGAGCCCATGGATGTGACCGCCACAGCGGTGGAGGATTCCCTCATTTTATTCCTGCGGGTGGACTGCCTTTTGGATGATACCAGACACTGCACCTGGCAGCCCTTTCTAAGCCGAAACCTCATCACCGTCCTCTCTCGAAAGACCCTGGGACTCACCCGAAAAATTGAGCATTCCTCTAAACGGACCATCCGTCTGAAGGTCCTGTCCTACCTTTCTGCCCAGGCCACCCATGTCGGGAGTCCCACCTTCACCATCCCCTACAATCGTCAGGGGCTGGCGGACTATTTAGCCGTGGACCGCAGTGCTCTGTCAGCGGAGCTGTCCCGTATGAGTAAGGAGGGGCTCATTACGGTACACCGCAACCATTTCACCCTTCACGCCCCGTCCCACCGCCAATAAAGTTAGCGATCCTAAAAAAATCACCCCATCGGGGGCTTGTAAACGTCCTATCCTCTGTTATACTGCAAATGAACGTTAAATATGTAACAGAGGAGGAATTTATGAAACGAATTTTAGCAACCCTGTTGGTGCTCGCCATGGCCCTGGGCTTTGGGGCCTGCGGTAAAAGCACAAACCTGAATACCGAACCGGATACTTTGGTCTATGGTAGTGGGGACTATACCCGAATTAATCCGGCCATGGACGAACACGGGGAAATCAATGTCTTGATTTTTAACGGCCTCACCGCCCACGACGGTGAAAACAAGGTGGTTCCCAGCCTGGCCAAAAGCTGGGAATTCGACACAGCCTCCAATACCTACACCTTCCACCTGGTGGACGGGGTAAAATGGCAGGATGGCGAACCCTTTACTGCCGAGGATGTTAAATTTACCATCGAAGCCATCATGGACCCTGAGAACGCTTCGGAAAACGCCCCGAACTACGAGGATGTGCAAAAAATCACGGTGGTGGATAAAAACACCATTACCTTCCAGCTGGACGCCCCCAACGTGGCTTTCTTAGATTATATGACCATGGCCGTTTTACCCAAGCATCTTTTAGAGGGCCAGGATATGCAGGAATCCGATTTCTTTAGAAACCCCGTGGGAACCGGTCCCTATAAAATTGAAAACTGGACCAAGGGCCAGGCCATCACCCTGGTGAAAAATACGGATTATTTCAAGGGTGCCCCCCATATTGGCAAGGTGATCTTTAAGATTGTCGATGATGATAATGCCAAGGCCATTCAGATGGAATCCGGGGAGCTGGATTTAGCCCTGCTGACACCCAAGGATGCCCAGTCCTTCCAGGGCAAGGAGGGCTTTACCGTTTACGATCTTAAAACGGCGGATTATCGGGGAATTATGTACAATTTTGCCAACACCTATTGGCAGAAGAATAAGGATATCATCCCGGCCATCAACTACGGGATCAATCGCCAGGCCATCATTGATGCGGTGCTCTTAGGACAGGGCATGGCGGCCTACGGCCCCCTCCAGCGCAATATCTACAATAACGCCAGCGTGGAGCATTACGACTACAACCCGGAAAAGGCCAAGGCCCTCCTTGAGGCGGCTGGCTGCAAGAAGGGGGATGACGGGTTTTATTACCGACATAATGAAAAGCTGGGCTTTGTCCTCAGCGTCGGTGCCGGAGATCAGGTCCGGGTGGATATCGCCCAGGCCGCTGCCCAGCAGCTCAAGGAAATCGGGATCGATGTGACGGTGGACATTCCTGAAAAGGTGGACTGGAATGGACAGATGGCCTATCTTATCGGCTGGGGCAGTCCCTTTGATGCCGATGACCATACCTACAAAATCTTTGGGACGGATAAGGGGGCCAATTACTCCAGCTATTCCAATCCCTTAGTGGACCAATATTTGCTCGAAGCCCGTCAATCTGATGATCCCGCAGTCCGTAAGGCCGCCTACGATGCCTTCCAGACGGCCCTGGCCAGTGATCCGCCCTATACCTTTATCTGCTACATCGATGCCAACTACGTGGCTAACAATACCGTCCAGGGCATTTCCCCGGACACGGTCATGGGGCACCATGGCGTCGGCATTTTCTGGAATATTGCCGACTGGACCCTGGCGGAATAAATTCATGCCCTCATTACTACAGGTTCAGAACCTGTCGGTCAGCTTTCACACCCCCCAGGGTGAGGTTCAGGCCCTCCGGGGCATTGACTTTGACCTTGCCCCAGGGGAAATTCTGGCGGTGGTAGGGGAATCCGGCTGCGGCAAAAGCGTGATGTGCAAAACCCTCATGGGGCTGCTGCCGGATACTGCTGCCATCAAATCCGGCAGTATCCGCTTAAAGGGCCAGGACATTACCCACCTAAAGGAACGGGAGCTCCAAAAACTCCGGGGAAATCAGCTGGCCATGGTCTTCCAGGACCCCATGACGGCCCTGAACCCCACCATGACCATTGGAAAGCAGATTGCCGAGGCCATCCTCATCCATACACCCCATCTGACCCGGGAGGCCCTGGAGCACCAGATCATCGCCCTGATGGAGCTGGTGGGCATTGAGCACCCTCGGGAGCGCATGGCCCTCTACCCCTATAATTTTTCCGGAGGAATGCGCCAGCGCAGTGTCATGGCCATCGCCCTAGCCGGAAATCCAGAAATCCTCTTGGCGGACGAGCCGACCACAGCCCTGGATGTCACCATCCAGGCCCAGATTTTAGATTTGCTGTTAGATATACAGACCCGGCTGGGCACAGCCACCATCCTGGTCTCCCACGATTTAGGGGTTGTGGCCCGGGTGGCCAATCGGGTGGCGGTGATGTACGCCGGAAAGATTGTTGAAATCGGACGGGCCGAGGAAGTGTACTACAGTCCCCGACACCCCTATACCTGGGGGCTGCTGCGCTCCCTCCCGGCCCTGTGCCAGGGAGCTGACCGGCTTTACACCATTCCCGGAATGCCCCCATCCTTAATTAACCCACCCCCGGGGGATGCCTTCGCCCCCCGGAACGAATACGCCCTGGCCATCGATTATGTGGAGGAACCACCACTTTTTAAAATCACCGATACCCACTACGCGGCCACCTGGCTTTTAGACCCCCGGGCACCCAAGATTACGCCCCCCATTGGAGGTGCACCCCATGACCACTGAATCGATTTTAGACGTTAACGGCCTCACCCATACCTTCCCCCTGACTAAAAAACAGGTTATTCCGGCGGTGGATAACATTTCCTTCACCATTCCCCGGGGGGAAATTTTTGGATTGGTGGGCGAATCCGGCTCCGGTAAATCCACGGTTGCCCGATGTATCATGAATCTCTATCGTCCCGCCCCGGGGCAAATCCGCTTCAAGGGTATCGACCTTGGAGATCCCAAATCCCTTCGGCAGCACAAAAAAATCCTGAATACAAAGCGGCAGCTTATTTTTCAGGATTCAAACTCCAGTCTCAACCAACGAATGCGGGTGGCAGATATTATCACCGAGCCCATGAAAATTAATCACATCCCCTATCCCCGGGGCTCCGCCCGGGCTGAGGCCGAATTCCAGCTCCGGACTGTGGGCCTGGATACAGGTACCCTGGACCTTTACCCCTCGGAGCTTTCCGGGGGACAGCGTCAGCGGGTGGCCATTGCCCGGGCCCTCTCCATGAACCCGGAGCTGCTGGTTGCCGACGAACCCATTGCCTCCCTGGATGTTTCCATCCAGGCCCAAATCGTCAATCTCTTTAAGCATCTTCAGGAGGAGCACGGCTTTACCTTTTTATTTATCGCCCACGATTTGGCCATGGTGGAATACCTGTGTGACCGGGTGGGTGTGATGGTCTCGGGGAAGCTGGTGGAGATTGCGCCCACGGCGGTGCTGTTTAACAATCCCATGCACCCCTACACCCAGGCCCTGCTTTCCGCTATTCCTAAACCTGATCCCCTCCGGGAACGGGCCCGGCAGATGGGGGCCTTCTCTCCTCCGGGTTTCCATTCCCAGGGGGTGATGGAAGCCGTCGGACCGGATCACTATATTTTAACAGAAAGGGGGGCCACGGGATGCCCAAAGGCAATGCCTTCATTTACTATGGAAAAAAGGTTCTCGTCTTCCTGCTGAGTATCTTTGTTCTCTCTATCATGGTCTTTTATATCGCCCGGCTGGCTCCCGGGGACCCCCTGGTTTCCTACTACGGGGATCGGGTGGAGAAGATGACCCCGGCAGAGCACCAATGGGCCGAAGAAAAGCTGGGCCTGACCGCCCCCATCCATGTCCAGTACCTTCGGTGGCTGGAATCCGCCGCCCAGGGTGATTTTGGCATTTCTTATAAATACAAGCAGGATGTGGTCCAGGTCATGGAGGGCCGGCTGGCCAATACCCTCATTCTGGGGGGCATCGGCTTTATCCTCATTTTTGTCCTTGCCTTACTCCTGGGGATGCTCTGCGCCTGGAAGGAGGACGGTTTGGTGGACCGTCTCATTTGCAAGATTGGCACCTTCACCAGCTGTATCCCCGAATTCTGGTTTGCTTTGGTCCTCATCCTCATCTGTTCTGTGGAGCTCCGGCTTCTCCCCAGCAGCGGGGCCTATACCATCGGCCACCAGGGGGATCTTGGGGATCGCCTGGCTCACCTCATCCTCCCCATGACCGTCGTGGTGATGGGGCATCTCTGGTACTACGCCTATATGATTCGCAATAAAATCCTCGAGGAGGTCCGGGCGGACTATGTGCTTCTGGCCAAGTCCAAGGGCCTGAGCAAGGGGCAAATCCTCTTTCGGCACTGCCTCCGGGGCGCCCTCCCCGCCTATTTGAGCATTATGGCCATTGCGGTTCCCCATGTGCTTATGGGGACTTTTATTGTGGAAACGGTGTTTTCTTATCCGGGTATTGGCCTGCTCTCCTACGAAAGCGCCCGGTATAAGGACTACAACCTGCTCATGCTCCTCTGCCTCTTCTCCGGGGTTATTGTGATTCTGTGCAACCTCATTGCCCAGACTATTAACGAGCATATCGATCCCCGGATCAAGACCACCGTCCAGACTGAAAAATCGGAGGTAAGCCATCATGAATGATCCCTTTAAAATCGTCGGCATCCAGGAGCTGCCCGCCGCGCCGGTCCTCCGGCCGAAGTGGTATCAAGGGAAGCCCATCCTCTCCATGGCTATCCTGGGTCTGATTGTGCTGGGATGCCTGTTCTGCCAGCTCATTATGACCAAGGACCCCACCTACATGAATCTCATGGATTATAATCAGGCCCCCAACCGCACCTATCTTTTTGGGACGGATACCATGGGACGGGATATTTTCTCCATGATTTGGTATGGTGGCCGGATATCCCTCTTTATCGGCTTTTTTTCCACAGCCATTTCCACGGCCATCGCCATTGTCTTTGGGGCCGTCAGCGGCTGTGCTCCCCCATGGCTGGATACCCTGCTTATGCGCCTGACGGATATTATCCTCAGTATTCCCGGACTGCTCCTGACCATCCTCGTCCTGGCCATCCTGGGTCAGGCCAATGTACTGACGATTTCCATCGTCATTGGGCTGACCAGCTGGACCAGCATCGCCAAGGTCGTCCGCACCGAAGTTCAGCAAATCCGAAACAGTGAGTATGTCCTGGCGTCCCGGTGTATGGGAGGCGGGTTTTTCCACATCCTTTGGTATCACCTCACCCCTAATTTCATTTCTTCCATTATGTTTATGGTGGTGATGAATATCCGAAGCGCCATCGTGGCGGAATCCACCCTTAGCTTTATGGGTCTGGGCCTTCCCCTGGAGATTATTTCCTGGGGGAGTATGCTCTCTTTATCAGAAAAGGCCCTGTTGACCAATTCCTGGTGGATCATCCTGATCCCCGGCTTTTTCCTGGTCCTCACCCTCATGTGCGTCACCAATATCGGTAATTACCTCCGAAAATCCAGCAACCGCAGCCAAAGTAATCTGTAGGGGAATGATTTCCAGGCAGGGCTTTAAGGATAAGCGCTTCCCTTCATCTTATTTTTTCTGTCCGTAGACCTTCTGGAAAAATTCCTCCCGGGCTGCCTGGAAATCCCCTGGGGACAGGGGTTCCGGCCAGCTCATTACCCGGAGGGGAACAATCTCTCCACCGGGGGTTAAAACCGGCTGGTCATAGGCCACCTCGGTGAGGTGGAAGCCGTTGCGCTCATAAAATCCGACACGGCGTCTGGCCATTTCAGATACCTCTGGCTCCTCCACCTCTAAAATTAAGGGCTTGTGAAGAACCTTGAAGGTTTCCCCCAGGATGGTTTCCCCCATGCCCTGATTACGGAAAGCCGGGGAAACGGCAAAATGCTCGGTAAAGATGAAGGGCTCCAGCTCCCACAAGGCCATAAAGGCCGCCAGCTCCCCACCCTTCTCATAGCCATAGAGGGTATAGTCCTCCTCCTCCAGAAGCTGACGCTGGCCGTGGTAAGGCCGCCGCTCTGAGACCGGAAAGGCCTCCTCCATAATGGCATATACCGCATCAAAATCCTCTGGTCCAATTGTTTTCAGCATACGATCTCCTTCATCCTCCTGTTTGTCCGGCAATCCTCCGGGAATTTCTTTTTATCTTACCATAATGACCTAAATGGGCCCTTTAAAAAACCATCTGGACCAGCACCATATACACCAGGGTGCCCGCCGCAATGGATAAAAGCATCTGACGCTTCCACAAATGCAGGCCCACCACCACCCCAGAAGCGATGATCACCGGCAATCCCTGGGAAAGATCCATAAAGGCAACCCCCTTGTAGCTATAAACCACCAGCAGCCCCAGGGCCGCCCCGGGAAGCACCCTCCCCAAATACTCAATGATCTTCGGGGTTTTCTTCCCTGCTGGAAAAAGAATAAAGGGCAGAAACCGGGTGAGTAAAGTGCCCAGAACCACCATGGCCACGGTAATAATCTGCTCTGTAACCGTCATTTCTCCACCTCCTGATCCAGCCGACTCCGAAGTAAGATGAGCAATGCCAGAATGAAAACCATGGCTGGGATGATAAAGGTACTCCCCCCTAACAAAATGAGGGTAACCACCGACACCACAATGCCAATGACGGCACTGGTGTGATTCTTGTCCTTAAACCACTGCTCCAGGAAAAGCACAATAAATAAGGCCGTCATCACAAAATCCAGGCCCTGGGTATCAAAGGGGATAATGTTCCCAATCAGGCCCCCCAGAGTGGCCCCCAGCACCCAATAGATTTGATTGAGAAGCGTAACAAAAAACATAAACCACCCGGCATCCACCCCCTGGGGAATGGCCGCCGTACAATTAATGGAGAAGGATTCGTCGCACATCCCAAAGATCAGATATCCCTTCTTCTTTCCCGTATTCCCATATTTACCCAGCATGGCAATGCCATAAAACAAATGTCTTGCATTCACCATCAGAGCCAATAAAAAAGCCCCCAATGGATTAAAGGCCCCCAGGAGCAAGTCCATGGCCACAAATTCCATAGACCCTGCAAAAATGGTCAGGGCCATCACCATGGGATAGACAAAGGAGAACCCCAGGGAGTGGGCATAGATTCCATAGGCCATCCCCAGAAATAAAAAACCGGCCAGAATTGGCAGGGTATGGGGAAAAGCAGCCTTCAGCGCCAACTTTTTTGTATTTTTCATTCCGTCAACCTCCTTTATCACCTCGGATATTATCAACAATTTGTACTCCGATACACAATGACTTTATCCACAGAAAACAAGAAATTCTCGACTTATACACAGATAAAACAACAGAATCCCTCCGGATTTTTCTCATTTTTTTAAATTTTATCCACATTATCCACAGAAATTGTCCACAGTTTCCACACATTCTAAAAAAAGCTATCCCCACCCTTCCCTTTCCGTTATAATAGTCACACATCATCCGAAAGGGGGCCATTCATTTGACCAATTATACCATAGACCGTTTTGAAGGCGAAACCGCCATTCTCCTGGATTTTGAAACCGGAGATAAACAACGCCTCATTCCGAGAGGCCAACTTCCCCCAGAAGCTGCGGAGGGGGATGTGCTGACCACCGATGGCCAGACCTTTACGGTGGACACTGAAAAAACCGCCCAGGCCTTGGCCGAGGCCCAGGCCTTACTGGAAAGCGTGACCCATGGCCGGTAGAACAAGCCACCCCAGAATCTTTTTACTCCTGATCTGCCTTCTGATTACCCTATGCCTTCCCCTTTGGGGCTGCTCTCTTTTAGATACGAGAACCGCTTCTGCCCCACCAGCCACCGGTGAGGTCCGGGTAACGATGCTGGATGTAGGCCAGGGCGATGCCATCTGCATCCAAGCCGGTGACGGCAGCACCATGCTCATTGATACTGGGGATACCCCCACCAAGGCCCAGCTCGTTACGGATCTTAGGGCCCTGGGGGTCACCCAGCTGGATTATTTAGTCCTCACCCACGCCCACGCCGACCATATCGGCGGTGCCCAGGCCGTCATCGAAGCCTTCCCCATCAAGAAAGTACTCATCAGCCCCCAGGCTGCCACCTCCAAGGTGTATACCAACACGCTCAAGGCCCTCCAGGCCAAAAATATCCCCACCAAGCGCCCCGCCGTCGGCGAAGCTTTCACCCTGGGAGATGCCCAATTCACCTGCCTGGGGCCGGCCCAGGATCAATACAGTGACATCAATAATTCTTCCATCGTCCTCCGCATGACCCACGGGGACAAGGCCTTCCTCTTCACCGGGGATATGGAAGCCCTGGAGGAACGGGAAATTCTGGCCACCGGTACCGACCTGAGCTGCGATGTCCTCAAGGCCGCTCACCATGGCTCTGATACCTCCACCACGGACCCTTGGCTGGCCGCCTGTGGTCCGAATTTAGACACGATTCTCATTTCCGTTGGTGCGGATAATGACTACGGCCTTCCCGGCAAACGGATGCTGGCCCGGGGTGAAACCTACCGCCTTTACCGCACGGATTTACAGGGGGCGGTGACAGTGGTGAGTGATGGACAGACCATTTCAATCACCAGCGAGCATTAAAGAATACTTTGAAAGAAAACAACCGGAGAGCATCGCTCATCCGGTTGTTTTTATAAAGACTTGTCCTAATCGATGCTCACCACCGCACCACTGTAATTCTGGGTGATATAATCCTTCACCGCATCGCTTTTCAGGGCTTCGATAAGGGCCTTGGTCTTGGCACTGTTTTCCTCACCCTTACGAACGGCCACGATGTTGGCGTAGGTCTTGGCCGCTTCAGAATTCTTTTCTTCCTTGGCCAGGGCATCGGTTACCTTAAGATCGGCATCCAGAGCGTAATTTCCATTGATGACGGCCAGGTCCACATCCCCAAGGGACCGGGCCAGCTGAGCGGCTTCCAGCTCCTGGATTTTCAGGTTTTTAGTATTTTCCACAATATCCTTAGGCGTAGCAGCCAGTCCAGCCCCTTCCTTAATCTTAATGAGTCCCTGGGCTTCCAGAAGGAGTAAGGCCCGGGCTTCATTGGTGGTGTCATTGGGGACGGCGATGGTGGCACCATCTGCCAGATCCGCGATGGCCTTGGCTTTACCGGCGTAAATCCCCAGGGGTTCGTAGTGGATGGCCCCGGCAGACACCAGGTCGGTGCCGTTCTTTTCATTGTAATCCGTCAAATAGGGCTGATGCTGGAAGTAGTTGGCATCCAGCTCCTTATTGGACAGGGCCTGGTTAGGCTGCACATAATCCGTAAATTCCTTGATGACCAGGGTGTAGCCCGCTTCTTTAAGGACCGGCTCCGCCACCTTCAATATTTCGGCATGGGGTGTGGGGGATGCCCCCACCGTGATGGTTTTGTCATCCGAACTGGTGCTGCCTCCGCCACAGCCTGCCAAAACAGTAGCGACTAAACCAGCTACCAAACCGAGTGCAATACATTTTTTGAGTGATTTCATGATGCTTCCCTTTCATTCAACATATTTTTGTAGGTCCTATTATACCTGTAATGACACAAAGGGTGTTAATACATGAAATCCATGACTGGTTATAGGTTTTATCTATAGCCAGGTGGCTGCATATTCTTGAAGCTCCTGGATAAAAAGCCTGCCTAAACGGCTGATGGGTGCCCCACGATGGCTGATAATGCCTATGCGCATTTCCTCACTTTCGGCCAAAGGGACGGCAATACAGGTGTCTCCATTGAGCTCCTCACTGACGAAGCCCGAGCACAGGGTGTAGCCGTTAAGCCCGACCATGAGATTGAGCATGGTGGCCCGATCGTCGGCCTTGATGGTCCGGGCGTGGTCCGTGGTGCTTTTCATTTCCTCTGAGAGATAAAAGGAATTCTGCTGTCCCTGCTCAAAAACCAGACAAGGATAGGGCTCCAACTCTGCCATGGTAATGACCGGCTGGGAAGCCAGGGGATGCTCCCGCCAAAGATAGACATAGGTCCCGCAGGTAAAGAGCGGTGTAAAGGACAGGCCGTTTTCCCGGAGGATCTTCATCATGACGGCTTCGTTAAAGTCGCTGAGGTAGAGCACCCCCAGCTCACTTCGAAAATGTTTCACATTCTGGATCACCTCAAAGGTCTTGGTTTCGTGGATGGCAAATTCATAGGCCTCCATCCCCACCTTCTTCACCAGCTCCACAAAGGCCTTCACCGCAAAGGAATAATGCTGCATGGAGACGCTGAATTTCTCCTTTCGCTGGCCCAGGGTGTACTTCTCTGTCAATAAGCTGTATTGATCCACCACCTGACGGGCATAGCCCAAAAATTCCTCCCCCTCGGTGGTCACCGTAATCCCCCGATTGGAGCGAAGAAAGAGCAACACGCCAATTTCTTCCTCTAATTCTTTAATGGTGGCGGACAGACTGGGCTGGGTGATAAAAAGTCTGGCCGCCGCCTGGTTCATGGAGCCACTATCGGCCACGGCAATGGCGTATTTCAATTGCTGTAAGGTCATGGGGTCCTCCTTTTTTCCTTCATTATATCCATTCTCCCGCCATTTCGCCATCCCTTCAGAAATTAAAGCCGCCGCCTGCCTGAAAATTGCCTTTTACTACCCATTATGTTAGAATGAAATTCAAAATTTTACTAAACCATTCCACGCCCTACCTATGATACCCCTTGAAAGGATTTGCCATGAACTATCTTCTCTACGATCTGCCGGATCAGGCCTTGGCACCGGCCTTCGAAGCCTTGGCTGGCCCGGATTTCATGCCTCTGGATGCCGCCTGGCCCTGGACACCCTGGCCTTGTGGTGTCGCCGCACCCATTTGCAGTGGTGCGGCGGCCTGGGTGTCGGCAGCGGTGTCATGATCGGGTTCATCCGGGTACTGCCCGTCATCGGTCTGAGCATCACCCTCCTTCAGTGGCTCATTTCCACCATCCTGCTGGCGGCCCAGGGCAGTCTGACCACAGCAGGCACCCTGGCCGGCTTCCATCCCGCCAACCTCATCATCCAGTGCCTCTTATTCCTCCTGTTCACCCTGGGGGTCTTCGTCCACTGCCGCCGTCTGGCCCGGGCCATGGGGCGCGGTGCCGCCTTCGGCCCCCAATACACCACCGTATGGTTCTGCCCCCGGTTCCTTTTCGTCCTCATGGCTTCCCTGTACTGGTTCCTCCGGGCCCTCTTCCTCCATGGCCGGCTGCCCTGGCAGCTCTTCCGGGCACCCCGGCGCCCTGGGGACGGGGATTCTGCGTCATAGCCCCATCGTCACCAGGAATTCATAAAAAGACCTTTTGATTTTTAAAATTCCCCGGGCCAAACGTCTGGCATAAGCCAGGGGCATCAAAAGAGGGTGCTCTTTCAGGGGTGGATACCATAGGCACATAAAACCGTAATCTGGAAAGAGCCGATGGAAAACATACAGACACTTTTGGGGGATGCTGAAGGGCTGCGCTGCATCCCCCTGGATCAAGGTATTTCGAATCCGGTTCTCCACGGTGCCATAGGTTCCGCTGGTTAGGATATAGGAAAACAAGCCCTTAGATTGAGCGTTTAAAGGCCGGCCAGCCATCACATCATCCAGCAGGGACACCAGGTCCTGATGCCAATGGCGAAGCCCTAAGGCCTCAAGGACGGCCTCCATCTGATCCCAATCCACCGGTCTTTGACGCAGCAGGTATAAATCCACCAATCCCCGGATGCCGCTTCCTCCCCCATCCAGATGCTTCTTAAAATGCATTAAAAAATAGAGATAAAAATCCCTCTCCGTCATGGCATAGCCATCGCCTCCATGGGGATGGACCAGTCTTTCCCAAGGATCTGCCCAATAAGCGGCAAAGGGACTGGATTCGGGGAACAAGGCCTTATGCATCTCAAAATTAAAGATGGGTGCTTTATGGAAAACATCATGGTTCCCCTCCAGGCTGATGGTTTCATAGCCCAATGCCGACATCACCGCCACCACCGCCGCCTGCTGGGTGCCCTGGTACAAAATATCATGGTCCGACATCCATCGCATCCCGGGCCGGGGATAGAGCTTTTTTAGAACGATGCCTTTTAACGGGAGATAAGCGATTCCCTGCGCATCAAACCGTCCATACAATTTTTCACGTTCCACATCAAAGCGGATTTCCCGCACGATGGCTTGATCCCGTTCCTCCTTCCAGCGCTTGGCCAGGGCCTCCGGCAGCGGGATGGCCGCTTTTTCCATGGCGAACCATGCCAAATTCGCCACCCGATGAAAATGGGCCAAGGCATAAAGCCTTTCCCACTGCACCTTAGCCACAAATGGTGGCAGGGGTCCTTCATCCACCGCCGCCTTCAAAACCGCCATCAGCACCCGTCCATCCTCAAGGCAATCATTCTCCCAATCCATTTTCCACCAGCCTTCCCTGCTTCAATACAAAATACCGATTGCAAATCCTTAATGCGCTGGGGCGATGGGTCACGATGATGCAGGTCCGGTGCAACGCTTCTAAATTGTGAAGCACCGCCGCCTCCGTATCCACATCCAAGGCACTGGTTGACTCATCCAGCAAAAGAATGGGGGCCGGACTGGCCACAGCCCGGGCAATGGCGATCCGTTGGATTTGCCCTTCGGATAATCCCACCCCCCGTTCTCCAACGCCGGTATCCAGGCCCTGGGGAAGCTGCCGGACGAAATCCCCGGCGCAAGCGATATCCAGAAATTCCCACAGCTGATCATCCGTCGCCTCTTCATTAAGCAGGCGAAGATTCTCCCTCAAGGTCCCGGACATTAAAAAGTGTCCCTGGGGAACCCACGCAAACAATTGCCGTGTCCATGGTCCTCCAGTCCTGAAATGATCACCACACTCTATCCAAATCCGCCCATTATCCGGTGCGTAAATTCCCATGAGGAGTAAAAACAAGGTCGTCTTGCCTCCGCCCGAAGCACCCTGTAAAGCAATCCGCTCACCCATGCGGATGGTTAAATCAATCGCCCTGAGTACCGGTGTCTCCGGATCGTAGCCAAAGCACACCTTTTCCAATGCGATTGTGTCAAAATCCACTGGCTTATCCAAATGGGTCTTTTTTTCTTCATCCGGTAATGCATATAATGCCATCAATCGTTCAGCCGAAGCCACCATGGCAAATTGGCGCGGCAGTAATCCCGATAAACCGGCAAAGGGGTTTTGAATCTGCCCCACGAGCTGGAGCATGGCCATCAAGGTCCCGTAACTCATACCCCCGGGGGTCCACAGCATTCCTGCCCCTCCAATCAGTAAGGCGAAACAATAGCTATAGTTAAACAGGACATCCATGGCGGAACTGGAAGCCACTGACAACCCGCGCCGTTTGAGGTGCTTTTTTAAAAATAGCCGCTGGACATCAGCAGCCTCCCCTTCCATTGTCGCCTCGACCCCAAAACACTTCACCATTAACCGGTTTTCCAATGCTTCCTGGAAAAAAGACCGCATCTCTCCCTCCGCTTGCTGTGCGTGTTGATGAAGGGCTTTAAACCGTCGGCGGAGGAAGGTTAATGCGCTGATTGCGCCCATTCCACCGAATAAAAAAATTAGAAGGACCCACTGCTTCATCCAAAGAAGCAGCCCAATGGCCCCCAATATCCGAAGACTTAAATTGACCAGCGTCGGCAGAATACCCACCGAGCCATCCACCACGACCGTCACATCAGAAAACAGGCGATTCAGCAGCTCCCCACTATGAAATGTCGACAGTGAAGGGTAGGTCTTTAAATAGAAGCAATGAAGCAGTCTCTGGCGAAGCACCACCCCCAGCCTGGCCCGCAGGACCTCATCCAGGATATTGCAGCCCAGACGCAGGCATAAATATAGGGTGATGATTCCCAAAAGGCACCCCCCGGCCCCATAAAAGCGGCCTTGATTCCCCGCCACCGCACTGTCAATCACCCATCGGCATCCTAAAGCAAAGGCCAAAGCCGTCAGCGCGATAACCCCATTTCCAACGATTAACAAAACCATCCACCGCTTATGACCCCGCCATTGATCCCCAATCCATCCTAATGCCGCTTTATCCATCGTCTCAAACCCTCACCCTTAAGAAAAATACGGCGAACCCCAGCGAACTTCCAAGCCCATCGGTAGAGCCCGTAGCCCCAATCTTCCCAGGCTACATCCTTGGCCCCCCGATACGCCGTCTCCACCACAGCAATCACCTGATTCATCCCGATGGGGCCCTCAGGCTCTATTTGATGATCCCCCACGCACCATAGCCCCTGGCCATCCCCATCGACGACACGATGAAGGACATAGGCCCCTCCACGCCGCCGCCGATATAAAATAATGGCCCCCATGGGCGGGTATCCCCGCACTGCCCTTAACACTACCGAATCCTGCCCAGGCCTCAAAAAAGGCAGCATGCTTCCGCCCCTGGGATAGAGCCGAAACACACCGCCTCCTTCGAACACCTGCTTCATAACAGGAATCATATCTTCAAGATTACCCATCATTCCAGAATAGTCACTTCCTGAAGCTCTCCGATAAACCCCTCGACATCCAAAAGTGCCTGTTCTTTGGATACCTCAAAGTCGTCTACCACCGTGTCCACCACTTCCTCCAGGCTTTTTCCCACCTCCAGACATCGCCAGATACAAACCGCTGTGGGATTCAGGCGGATCATCCCATTAAAGGTCGTGCTGGCTTCACCCGCCGCCACGACAATGGACTCTCCCCCTAACTGGGTCAATATAAAATCCGGTTTAATCTTCATCCTTCACCATCCCTCCATAGGCGACCTGGGCCGCTTCCAATGTCCGGTCACACCACAGGGCATAACAGGGCACCTTTTTTAATAAATCCTCTAATAAATCCAGTGTATCCTTTAACATCGCCCGATCCCGGGGACGATATACCTGGTTTAGCAGCGCCGACACCACGCTTCCCCCCTCCACCGGTGCGATCCGATTCGTCGTACCACGGTGTAAAAAGCATAATCCCGCCAAGGGCACTCCCATATTGGTCTGCCACCCCTCCTTGCCGCACCAAGGTGTGCCGTAGGCGTAGAACACCCCATTTCGCCGCCGCACAATGGGCTTATCCCCATTGACAATGATGGCCTTCTCACCAAAAAACTTTCGCCACAGGGCGACATGGGTTGACTTCCCTGTCCCACTGGGGGCTAAGAAAGCATAGCCCCATCCATCCACCGCCACCACAGCGGCATGGAGGATCAAGGCATCATAGGCCGGGAGTCCCTCGCCGATTTGGCGGTAGGCAGCGAGGGATTCGGCCTCTTTATGAATATCCTCGGGCTCTATACAAACTGAAAGATCCACCTCGGAATAATCTTCGGTTTTGTAGCCCTCACACTGCTTCTGAAGTGCACTGTACTGATGGTTTACTTCTACAACAAAATCCGCTAAACAAATGACCATCTTCCGCTTATTGTTCACCGCACCAAATCCTCAGGCAGTTCATTCTCTCGTAGTTGTGGCGCATTGCTCTCGGGTTGCGTGGGACTGGGCATCGGAGCAGTGCTCGGGAATGGATCCGGCTGCGGATTGGCATCGGACGTTCCTCCCTCCACTTTCTCGGTTGCGTTACCCGATGTCCCACTGTCAGCATCTTTATCCGTCACTGTTTCATCCATGGGGAGTGCATCCTTTTTGGGCGCTGGTGTCTCCCATGGCAAGGTAATCCCCGCCACTGCATCCGATACCGCCTGGGGACTGGCGATATTTGCCACAATTACTATGTCTACTACGCACAATAAAAGCGTCGTCGCAATAATCCAAGATGTTTGCTTTTTCATTTCATTAGCGACAGGTTCGTAGGATCTGGCTCCGTTTCATTACTGTTCATAATGATATCTTCCGTTTCAAAGACCTCTACGCTCATTTCCGGTTTTTCATAGACTTGCTTTTTCATCTTAATCTCCTTTAATTATAATTAAAATAGGCTTTTGCCTTGCTGTTATACTCCACCATGGCCTGCATCAGGGTTACTAAAGAGGCGTTGGTGTTCTGGGTAATCTTATTTCCTTAAATTATTAAATCTTAAACACAATCGTATTGTTTGACATTGTGTAGTAATCAATATACAATGTCCTTACAAGGAGGTGTTTTAAGTGGCAAATACAACTATCAACATTCGCTTAGACCAAGAGGTCAAAAAGAATTTCGATGCCATCTGCAATGATATGGGCATGAACATGTCCACTGCTGTTAATATCTTTGCAAAGGCGGTGATTCAAAAACGGGGAATCCCCTTTCAGGTTACCGCTGGTGATCCTTTTTATAGCGCATCCAATATGCATGCCTTAGAGATGTCTTCCCAGCAAATTAAAGAGGGGAAGATTGTCACCAAAACCATGGATGAATTAGAGGCCATGGCAGATGAGTAAGCTTACTTTTTCTGAGATGGCCTGGGCAGATTATCTCACCTGGCAAAATGAGGATAAAAAAACGCTCAAACGTATCAACCAACTCATTAAAGATATTGAACGCCAAGGCCCTTTAACCGGTATTGGCAAGCCCGAGCGGTTAAAGGGCAACCGCCATTCTGAGTATAGCCGTCGCATTAACAGTTTTGATCGGCTTGTTTATGAGATTGAAGAAGATGTCATCATCATTAAACAGTGCAAAGGCCATTACAATGATTAATCCCATCCTGGGCAGATTTTCAATAATCTGCCCAGTTTTTTTATTTTAGTTGTAATTAAAATAGGCTTTTGCCTTGCTGTTATACTCCACCATGGCCTGCATCAGGGTTACTAAAGAGGCGTTGGTGTTCTGGATAATCTTATTTTTGGCATAGGCCATGGGGCCGTAGGTTTTCATTTCACTGATGGGCTCCCCGTTTTCCATTACCTGGGCTTCCATCATATTTCCAAGCGCCTTGGCCGGGATGTTGGTGATTTCTGCGTAATAGCGGTTGCCGTTGTACGGGGTCAGGGGCAGCTGCGTATAAGTATCCTGGGTCCCTTTCCGCCGAAGGGCTAGGGTGATGTTGCTTGGGTCAACGCCTTCGTTCAGGTCAATGTAGTAGCGCAGGGCGGTGGCACTTTCCAAAATCAGTGAGTTGCTGTAGATGCTGGCTTTGGGATTTTGGACGGTTCCGCTGGTAATGGCCCCAGCGTATTCCTCCCCTAAGGTTACTGCGGGTATGGCCTTCTGTGCATCGCTAAGGTCGGCGTTGGCGAATGCCGTAGTGTTATAGGTAAAGTACTGCTGGGCCGATGCCCCATAGTTAAGCATGGGGACGAGCAGGGCCTTCAGTCCGTCACTGGCTGTCGTACTGGCCAGCATGTTCGTGGCGTAGGTTTTAACGGAGTAGTTAAAGGTGTCTCCGGTCTGGGTTTCTTTCCCATCTACCATGACCACGGGTTTAGCGTTGATGGTGTCGGCCATTTCTTTCGCAACCACTAAGACGGTGAAGCCATAGTATTTCTTGCCGTCTTTTTCTTTGTAGAAGGTGGCATCGTAGGGGATGCGTTCAGCCTGGCTTTCTTGGCCGTCTTTCCAGTATTTTAAGTAGATTGTTGCCGGGTCGATGCTGCTGTCCAGTTCCATGTAGAAGTTGATGCCGATGTTGCCTTCCAGGGTCAGGGTCCGGGAGTAGAGCCGTGCGACAGGTATGGGTTTGACCGTCACCACGCACTGCTTAGTGGCATCACTGGCAATGGCGGTAATGGTGGCCGTTCCGGGGGCCACGGCGGTGATCTTGCCGGTGTCGTCGACGGTGGCCACGGTGGTGTCATCGCTCACCCAATGGGTGGTGCTGACGGCGTCGGCTGGCTTGAGGGTGGCTTGAAGCTGTGCGGTGTCCCCTGCCGTCAGGGTAACGGCTTCTTGGTCCAGTGCAATTTCTGTCGCCACCACCGGGTCCACTAAGAGTTCGTTGGTATTGTTGGCGTAGTCGCTTTCGACGCTGGTGGTTTTCGCATCCAGGTAGAAGAGCTTACCGTCATATTCATCGGCGCAGGTCATCTGTTCTTTGGATAGAGCGTAAGTGAGGTTTTTGCTTTGACCAGCATCAATGTTTCCAATGACCTGCTGGCTGAGCTTTGTACCACTGGTCCCGTCTTTGTATAGGTCAACGGTGACCCCTTCGGCATTGTCGATTCCGGTGTTTTTCACGGTGACGGTGATGGTGCCGGTGCCGTCTGTATTTTTCGTCAGATTACCGGATTCCAAAGCCACATCACTAAAGCCGTATTCCATGGTGGCGGTGTTGTTGTCCAGGCTATCTTCGGTGATAGTTGCTGCTTCTACCCTTAGCTTCATGGTTTGATGGCTTAGGGGGTTGGGTAGGGTATAGGTCGTGGTGACTTCTGCGGTTTCTCCGATTCCAATGCTTTGAGATTTTGTTATAGCTGGTCCCATTTCCTGGTCGTTGGCATCCAGCCAGGTCAGCTTCAGGCTCTCAATGGCCTGGGTACTGGTATTGGTGACTTCTGCGGTGACATTGATGGTAGCACCGGCTGCCAGAGCAGTGGTGTCGTAGTAGAGTGTTTCACCCACTGCTAAATCATAGCGATCCTCGGCAGAGGTGATAATGAAATCCGTATTGCCGTAGGGGCTGGTTCCCGCCGTGCCGTCATAGGCATCATTTACGCCAACCTTATCCATGGCCAGGATGATATTTCCATTAGCATCGGCTGTGGCATCGAAGTAACGCAGAAAGCTATTGTATGCGGTGAGGGGGACGGCGGTGCTCCATGTGCCATTTCCATCTTTGGTGGTGGTGTAGACTTCGTTTTTAAAGCCGGTCTTCTGGGTAAAGAGCAGTGTCTGCCCCACCATATCATAATTGGTGGTACAGAATGCCCCGGTATCGGTCAAAGCCCCATCCGCTAAGGTCCATAAGGTGCCATTATTAATGGCATAACCCGTGCCATCGATGGCTTTTAAGGTAGTGCCTGCTCCTAGATCGGTACTGGTGCCATCCAAAGCCATGGTGCAAATGGATTCATTGCCCTCGGTGGTGGGATCGGCATCCACACTGTAATAGACCAGCTGGTTTTCACTATCCACCACAGTACTGGTGACATAACCGACGTTTGTATTTAACACCTTGGCATCGCTCCAAATTCCATCGCTTAAGCTACGGGATATCAAGCTATTGGTACCATTTGCCAGATAGGAATCATTTGTACTGTTCTCAATCCAGCTGACCATGACCTTGCCATTGCTGGCATCCATGGCTGCAAGCTGTTGAAGCTTTCCACTGCCCTCGGTGCTGACGGTAACGGGTGCACTAAAACCGGTGTCATCAAAGTGACTGTAAACTAGGTTCATTTTGGAGAGCATTTCCGTCATGGTGATATTGTCCGGGAAAACCTCTGCACCATTTTGCCACAGCACATGAACAGTGTTCCCATCAACGGCGACGACGGGTGTTAGCTCTGCACGCTCACTATTCGCAACAGCTTTAGCTTCACTCCATTTCCCTGCCGTATCCCGGATGGTGTACATCAGGGTGGTGCGGTTGGCACTGCTCTTTTCGCCATTATCCCCAATCCACAGGGCCATAAGCCGGCCATCGGCCAGGGTGACGATTTTGGGATTGCCATAGGGGTAGACGCTGCTTTGGCTAAAGGCGATGTTATCACCGTCCAGGGCCATGGTGCTGAGGCCGTAGAGATAGTCTCGGTCAGGCAGGTGGTAACTATCATAATCATTTAAACTCATAAGTGAAAGCGCATTGGTTTGGGGATAGAGCTGCCACTCGGCCAAGGTCATGCTTTGATCCGTCTCCCAGAAGCCCAATAAACTAGCTTTAACATAAAGGCCCGCAGAAATGGTTGCGCTCAAGGCGCTTTCCAAGGTATTTGGATTATCTTCAGTTTGCTCATGAAGGGAAACGCCTACCTTAAATTTACCTTCCAGGCCACCTTCTGCATAGGCAATGCCCTCCAGGCCTGCACCAACCCCGACCTTAATCCCTAATGCCAAGCTGAGGTTTGCCAGCATCTGAGGATCATTGATATTGCTATCGACTACCTTCATCTGTATTTGACCGTTAAACTCGCCAGTAATCTTTAATTTTACGTAGCACAGGTTGGCGGTTTGTGGAATACCCTGTTTAAAATCCACACTGGCCCCGGCGACTACCAGCATGCCACTCTCTTCCAGCTCCATCTTACCGGAGGCATAGCTGTATTTCATATAGCCAATCACGGATCCCTTTAAATCCACACCCATTTTAATATCCTGGCTTTTCAGGCTGCTTTGAATTTCCCGATACTTATTATAGAATGCAGCATCCGTGCTTTTACCCGCCAGATTATAAAGAGTTTTAATATTCTGATAGGTGGATTCGTCGGAAGACCCCTCGACCCCAAATTGATAGGTGATGGTTTTTTTCTCTGCGTCTACCTTCTTTTTTGACTTAATATTTCCCAGATCCATCCCCATATCCATGCTGAAGATGGGGAGTTCTCCCCAATCTCCTAGAGATACGGTTGGGCCATCTACGGTAGTGGTTCCGAGATTAAGATTAAGTTCGCTTTCTGGTGTTTCTGATGGTGTTTGCTCTAACTGTATCGTATTATTCTCATAGGCCTTCAAATCCTTTACGGTGATGGTTTTATCTTGATACCCTGATTTGGTAAAGGTAATGGGAGCATAAAGAATATCTCCAGCCTTAAGGGTGAGCAAGCCGTTTCCATCACTGGTCACGGTTTGGCCGTCATAGGTGGCGGCGACACTAGATAAAGCGGTTCCTGTTGATGCATCCTGAAATGTTAAGTGGTACTGAGTATCGGTAGCGGAGCCATCTATAATCTTTGTGGGAATATGTCGCTCCGTTGTGGTGCCATCTCCCAACTGACCATACTTGTTACGTCCCCACATCCACAAACTACCATCTTTTTTTATGGCGGCAAAACTAGCCCCACCTAAGCTGACACTCGCCACATTATCAATAATCTTTGTGGGAACAAGTCGGTCCGTTGTGGTGCCATCACCTAACTCACCATTACTGTTATATCCCCACATCCACAAACTACCATCGGTTTTTATTGTGGCGGAGTGTGAAAGACTCAAGCTGACGCTCTCCACATTATCCATAATCTTTGTGGGAACAACTCGGTTCGTTCTGGTACCATCACCTAACTGACCTTCTCGGTTCCATCCCCACATCCACAAACTGCCATCGGTTTTTATGGCGGCGGAATGAAATTCTCCCAAACTGACACTCGCCACGTCATCTATAATCCTCGTGGGAACATGTTGATCCGTTGTGGTAGCATCGCCTAACTCACCATCGCCGTTATCTCCCCACATCCACAAACTCCCATCAGTTTTTATGGCGGCGGA
>NZ_FNOU01000040.1 GCF_900107125.1 Eubacterium barkeri | reverse complement strand
TCCCAGTTTCCCGAGGCTATTCCTTTCCATGAGGCAGGTTACCCACGCGTTACTCACCCGTTCGCCACTTTCCACTCCTTATTTCTCCCGAAGGATCCATAAAAAGCTTCTCGTTCGACTTGCATGTGTTAAGCATACCGCCAGCGTTCGTCCTGAGCCAGGATCAAACTCTCAATTAAAAGTTTGGCATCAGACCTCAGTCTGATGTTCTGGTTCTTACGCTTGGTTTGGTTTTTTTATAGAAGAGTCCAACCTCTTCTTTTCTCCAGCAGATCGCTCTGCTTCGGAATCTTTGGTTTTATCCAGGTTTTATGGTACTATTCTCTTTTCTATGACCTATCGCCGTTTGTCGATATAATGCAATCGTTCACTCCCGACGACTTTTAATATTATAGCACTCTGTTTTCTTCTTGTCAAGCACTAAATATTTTTTTATTAATTTACTTCGTTTTTCCGAAGTTGCTGTGACTTTATTTCCGACAGCTTTTGTATTATACGGTCTTTTCGCCTACTTGTCAACACTATTTCTTCATTTTTTTCATAAAACTTGATATTTTTTTGATTTTTAGTTAACAAAAGAGGAGGAAGCCCTAAAAATAGGACTTTTCTCCTCTTTATTAATAGCGATACTCTCTATTCTTGAATTCCTGGAATCTTTGGCAGACGATCAAACCCGTAGGCAAGATCCTGATCTGTTGGAATATAATCCTCCATGCGGTTCTCCATATAAGCAGAATAGGCGGTCATATCAAAATACCCTGTTCCTGTTAAACCAAAGAGGATGGTTTTTTCTTCTCCCGTTTCTTTGCATCGGAGTGCTTCATCAATGGCTCCCCGAATGGCATGGGCTGATTCTGGCGCCGGGAGAATGGTTTCACATTTAGCGAATTGAATCGCTGCTTCGAAAACCTTGGTCTGTTCAACCGCGGTGGCTTCCATGTATCCATCGTGATAAAGCTTGGATAAAATGGGGGACATACCATGGTAGCGCAACCCACCGGCATGATTAGCTGAAGGGATGAACTCACACCCTAAGGTGTACATCTTGGCCATGGGTGTGATTTTTCCAGTATCGCAAAAATCATATGCATACCGTCCCCTTGTCAGACTTGGACAGGATGCAGGTTCAACGGCGATAATGCGCGGATCCGCTTTACCAAGGAGCTTATCCTGCATAAAGGGAGCAATGAGCCCACCTAAATTTGATCCGCCCCCAGCACATCCGATAATGACATCTGGATATTCCTCCAAAATTTCCATGGCTTTTTTCGTTTCCAGTCCGATAATGGATTGATGCAGCAGGACTTGATTCAACACAGAGCCCAGTACATAGCGATAGCCCTCTGTTGTAACAGCTTTTTCGACTGCCTCAGAAATGGCACAGCCCAGACTTCCAGATGTCCCTGGGTTCTCCGACAGTATTTTCCGACCAATCTCCGTTGTGTTACTGGGACTTGGAATAACATCACCATCAAAGACTTGCATTACCGCTTTTCTAAAAGGTTTTTGCTCATAGGATACTTTTACCATAAAAACATTAAGGGGTAATCCAAAATATGAGCAGGCTTCTGACAGTGCGGTTCCCCATTGTCCAGCACCGGTCTCTGTGGTTACTCCCTTTAACCCTTGCTCTTTTGCATAATAAGCTTGGGCAATAGCTGAATTTAGCTTATGACTGCCACTGGTATTATTGCCTTCAAATTTGTAATAAATTTTTGCAGGCGTGCCCAACTGCTTTTCTAAATTATAGGCACGAATCAAAGGGGATGGGCGGTAAATACGATACATTTCCATAATCGGCTTTGGAATATCGAAGTATGGTGTCGTAGCATCCATTTCCTGATGGGCCAGGGCTTCACAGAAAACGGGATATAAATCTGACTCTACCGCCGGCTTCATCGTCCCCGGATTAATCATGGGTTCCGGCTGTTCTTTCATGTCTGCCCGGATGTTGTACCATTTTTGGGGAATGTCCTCTTCACTTAAATAGAAACGATAGGGTATTTTTGCCATTGTAATTTCCTCCTTTGACTTTAAACACAATAATCGGCCAGGGGCCTTTTACTCAAAAACGACAAAAGGCCTTTGTCCCAAGGGACAAAAGCCTAAACTTCTGCGATACCACCCAAGTTGCCCGTACCCTAAGTACAAGCCACTCATTCTACATACTAACATATGCACCCCGCTGATAACGGATGGGGTCTCCGTCGGAACCTACTCACTAATGCTTTCAGACCGCACTCACAAGTCCATTCGCTACACATTGCTCTACCGGTTCCCACCAATGCCGGCTCTCTGGAATTGCTCCTGTGCAGTTACTCCTCTTGTTCGTTGCTTTATGATTTGGATTGAGTGTATTTTACTCCAGTAACGTGGAAAAGTCAAGGGTTTTCTACCGAATGACCTGGTTATGAATATCCTGCATCCTTAAGTCTGTTTCTGCAATGGTATCCGCGCATTCCTTAAGCTCCCGGGAAACACTTTCCGGAATATTCTCCGGATCCACAGCTTTATACCGTAGCTGATGCTCCAGACTGGCCCAAAAGTCCATGGCAATGGTACGCACCTGTACCTCAACCTTCACCTGTTCTTTATGATCTGAAAAAAACACCGGGACCCGTACAATTAAATGAAGACTACGATAGCCATTGGGCTTTGGCTCTTTGATATAATCGGTAACCCGAACTAACTCGATATCATCCTGGGCTTTAAGAAGCTGTTTAACCGTGTAAATATCTTCAATGTAAGGGCAAACGATGCGTACCCCTGCGATATCGTCTAAGTTTTCCCTGGCGGACTCACAGGTCAGTTCAAACCCTTTGCGGGCCAGCTTTTCGACCACACTTTTGGGAGACTTGATTCGACTCTTCATGGTGTGGATAGGATTACGTTCGTGGGCATGCTGGAATTCATCACTTAAAATCTCTAGCTTTGTACTGATTTCTTTAATCGCAGCCCGATAACAATTCTGCATCTCAAAGAGCTCCTGAATCAATCCCTGGGCAATTTTAAAAGAATCAACCTGATTCTCAGTCTCTGGGATAATTGCGGGATGGATCCGCTCTAAGATTTCTACCATTGGTGTTTTTTCCGTAATTTTTTTATTTAACATAGTTTCTCATTCCTTATTCGGATGTTTAAAAAGCCTTGACGTTTTGTGGTTCTCCCTCCAACCAACATCTTACATTATCAAATACAATGACCGCACGTTGGTAAAGAGATTCTTTTGTACTATAGGCAATATGAGGGGTTAAAATTGTATTTTTTGCACTCACAAGGGGTTCAGTTCCACTAAAAGGAGGTTCTTCATCGAAAACATCAATGCCGGCTCCGGCAATAATACCCTGATTGAGGGCTTCAGCCAATGCATTATTATCCAAAATACCACCACGGGCAGTGTTAATGAGAATGGCCGTTGGCTTCATCAATGCCAATTCCTTCTTCCCAATAATCTTAGCGGTAGACTCGGTAAGTGGAAGATGCAGTGTCACAATGTCACTGCGCTTTAAAACTTCCTCCATAGGGAGATATTTAATTCCCATATCCTGCCCCGATTGTTTAACTGTCCGATTGTAGGCCAGGAGCTCGCAGCCAAAGGCCTTCGCGATTTCTGCCACCCTCAGACCAATGGCCCCTGTCCCGATAATCCCGATGGTCTTACCCTTAAGCTCCGTCCCCGGAATTCCCGTTACCACACCATCTCGCAAATTCTGATCACATGAACAAATTGTTCGGTAGAGATCTACAATCAAGCCAAATACAAGCTCTGCCACCGCATTGGTGGAGTATCCCGCTGCATTACAAACCATGATCCCCCGTTCCTTACACACATCTAAGTCCACATGATCAAGCCCTGTAAACGCCACATCCACAAGCTTGAGGTTATGGCACTGTTCAATAACCCTTCGGTTCAAGGGTTGGTTTGCTAAAATAATGACATCCGCATCGGCTACCCGGTCAATGAGCGCCCTTTCATTTTTGGCCTGCTCATCATAAGCGATGACCTGATGGCCATCTGCCTTGAGCAGCATTGATAACGCCATAAAAGCATCGTTAGAAATTCCCAATGGTTCCATGATTACTATTTTCATCATATTCTCCCTTCTGCCTTACATTCAATTGAATTCATCTTCCCGATTCATAAACGCATTGATTTCATCGAAGCTAAATCCCCGGGAAGCTAAGTTGCGCTTAATCCGCTGGTTCAGTTCCCAGCCAGAGTACCCCTTGCGCTCCTGCATCCGTCGATACTTTTCAAAATAGCCTTCAATATCCGACTGCCTTTTTTCTGGCATGTCCTTGGACGTTTCTAAGGGAATATCTCCAATCATTGTATTAATCATATCATAAGAGAAGCCTCTACGCTGTAAATATGCTCCTACTTTTTGCAACTTTTTGCGTCCAAACTCTCCTGCATATTTTTTAATCGCCTTTTGCATCTGGTTTCTGCAGCATTCCTCCTCGGACTCTACGGGGTAAAAAACCTCCAATTGATTCAGCAGCTCTCCTTTTATTCCCCGTCGGGCTAAATCCTGTTTTAATCTTAACCGACCAAACTGGTTTCCCATCAGATTCGTTCGGATAGCACTTTCTAAATAATCCTCATCATTAATATAATGATAGAAAGCCAACTTCTCCATTACACCGGCAATGGTTTGGGGTGACCTTCCTTTTTTTTCTAAATATTCCACCATTTCCTGTTCTGTCCGGCTTCGATAGCTGAGATATTTTAACGCCAAATCAAAGGATTTTGCTATTTCTTCTTGTCCCACTTTTCTCTCCTTTAAAAAAGCTGCCAACGTTTGTCGGCAGCTAGATATATTCCTTTTTACTCTTGCCGCCTATAGCGGTAAAAAATCGGTTACGGGTTGAGCGACACCGTTATATTTAACTTCAAAATGCACATGATTGGCCGTTGAGGACCCTGTTGACCCCATTTCTCCGATGCATTCACCCTGGGATACCGTTTGCCCGGCAGAAACACCGATGGCACTCATATGACCATACAAAGTACTATAGCCATTGCCATGATCGATTTCCACACAATTACCATATCCGCCATACCAACCAGCCCGGGTTACGGTGCCACTGGCAGAAGCATAAATGGGTGTTCCTTCGCTGTTCAGGATGTCCACAGCGCAACCACCGGTATGGTTTGAACCGGAATCGCCATCCCGGTAGATTTCACCGATGCTGCCTGCCGCTGGCATCCAAAACTGGCCACTCCCTGTGATGGCCGGATGGCTACCAGCGCTCTTTGCCGCAGCCGCCCCGACCTTTTTAATACATTTCACAGGCTCCTTGGTAATGGTTTCACTCAAAACGTTTTTGGAAACCTCCCGACCGTTCTCATAAGTAATGACGGCTTCAACATCCTTTGAACCCGTTTGTCCCTCTTGCTGAATGGATTCCTTCCCGGCTTCTAAGCTATTATCCGGTTGTTCTTCCGTTTCAAAGGGAATGCTCTCCGCGTATTTCTTCTGAACCGTCGCAGTAACCGTCAGGGCGGGTGCCTTGACCACAGTATTAATGACATCCCCTTCATTCAGGGCGTTCACATCTTTATCCTGATTCATGGCTGCCAGATGATCCAGGGAAGTCCCTCGATTGGCCGCGACTAAGACGCCGTTGTTTCCTTCTCCGGCTTTTACCGTATCCTGGGTGACGCTCATGGCACCCTCTTTAAAGTAATCCATGGTTTGATTGTAATTTTTAGAGCTGCCGGTATCCACCGCAACGGGCGTTACGGATACGTTTTCTTTAAAGTTACAGTCAGCAACACTAACACCAGCGGTATCAGCACATTCTTTCTTATAGTCTTCTAAAACCTGATCCGCCACCTTTTGGGATTCGACTGCAATGGTTTGATCATTGATGGTAATGGTTGCTCCAGCTAAAAGCACCTCTGGACAGGTTGTTTGAATTTTAGCAGCACATTCCGTCAAGTCCATTTTATTTGCCAGGGTGCTGGTGGGCTTAATCACAATTTCATCCGAATCTACGCGATAGGCATTATCTTTTCCCGTTTGTTTTTGTGCTTCCTTATTTAAATTATCCACCACTTCTGTTGCCATTGCCGCATCCTGAACATACCCAATGGACTGGCCTTCTAAGAAAACCTCAAAGGAAGCGGTCTGAGCATGAGCAATCCCCGAGCCAGTGGCCACAAGAAAGGCCGCCAATACAACACCTGTGGTCCTTCTGGAAAATCTTTTTTGTTTAAGTGCGTGCCACTTTGCTTCGGTACTGGTAAACCATCCTCCGCTTTTATTCTTCATTCATATCCTCCAACGTACAATTATTCCTTCAAATCCATTATTTTGTTTCATTATACCATCACTTGTTTCAAATCGCAATCCAAATGTAACTTTTTTGTTACATTATTGATACGTTTCATTGAAAATTTAAGATTTTATAACAAATGGGATTTTAACAATCCACATTTATGGTATACTTATTTTAATTGCAAATTGAAACAGAGGTACCTACTAATGAAGAATATTTCGATCCCGCGTATTGAGGCTTTTTCTTTTTACCGCTCAATTCTTGGACATTCGATGCTTGTGGATTTTCGAAGTCTGTGTGAAGCCTATGAGTCGGCGGACAGCCTTGAGGGCTTCGCCGCCTGCCATCGCGATACCTACTATCAGTTAAAATCAAAGATGCTGGCCTATTCCTTTGATAAAAATGAAGAATATCACTACTCCAAAACACCCTGGTGTGATTATATCATCTCAGAGGTTATTTCAGATGAAAACCCCTTAACGCTGCTTTTTGAGCGTGGGAAAGTGGAGGAAAATCATCCTTTTTATACCAGTATGTCCGGGGAAATCAAAATCTTAAATGATTTGTATCATTTTGATTGGGGACTCTTTTTAAAAGAAACCCATCTGGATGACAGCAATATTTTCTCTTCTCCTATTTTCTTCCCCATTCCGCCCCATGATCTCATTGATTCAGCTTTTAAAACCGGGGATGAATCGAAAGTCTTTAGCGCGGTTAATCGCTATGTCAGTGAGTATGGCCTCGGTATTTTTGAAAACCATGTGTGCTTTAAAGTGGACAGCGCCACAGATCGTTTAGTTCCCATTGAAGCCCAGAGCTATAAAACCATGGATGGCCTGGTTGGACACGAACGACAAAAAGAGGAAATCATTGCCAATACGGCCGCCTTTATTAAAAATAATACGGGATTAAACGTTCTGCTCCAGGGAGATATGGGAACTGGAAAATCGACCATGGTCAAAGCATTGCTCTCCACCTTTAAAGGCTCTAAGCTGCGGATGGTCGAGCTGAAGAAAGAGCAAATTCGAAGTATTCCTGCTGTTCTTAGGGAAATCGCCGGTCGCCCCTATCCCATTATTCTATTTATCGATGATTTATCCTTCGATGATAAGGAAGGGGATTTCAAGCTTTTCAAAAATGTACTCGAGGGCTCCCTGGAGGAAAATCCCAAGAACGTCCGAATTTACGCAACCTCCAATAAACGACATCTTGTCACAGAAACCCAATCTGAACGCACGGATGCTGTCCACACGAAGGATATCATGGAAGAAAAGCTATCCCTCAGCAGCCGCTTCGGCTTGATTCTTACCTTTACGGCTCCCAATCAAAAAGATTATCTGGCCATCGTCCGGAAGATGGCCCAGGATGCCGGCATCGATCTTCCCACTGCCCGCCTGGAAAGTCAGGCCATCCAGTGGGAGCTCCGTCACCTGAATCGCTCCGGGCGCACAGCTGAGCAATTCATTCAATATCTCTTAGTAAACCAAAATAAATAGCAGCCAATAAAAAAGCCAGGAAAAAATCCTGGTTCAGACTGTCGACAAACCCAGGTCAGGGTGATGATAAAAATACGAGAACCCCGGCGCCCCTGCGGGCTGGCGTTTTGGGCTTTCATCAAATTAAGAAAGCAAACCCGCCCTAAACCTTATCAAAACCGAAGGTTTTGCGCACTGACGACTGAG
>NZ_FNOU01000013.1 GCF_900107125.1 Eubacterium barkeri | reverse complement strand
TCCAGTGTCTGCCATCCACTTAGTGCTGCCCCGGTGGAGGGATTAAAATAGTACCATTTTCCATTGACCTGTTGTAGCCCTTTTATGACATCGCTGCCTTTTACGAAACAATAAAGGTATCCATTCCCTGGCTCGATCAAACCTCCGACAGACTTTCCGCCTTCACCAAAGTAGTATCGCTTCCCTTCTATATTCCACATCCCTTTTTTGACGATTCCACTATCTCCGAAATAGTACCAGTCCCCATCGATTTCCTGTAAGCCTTTTGCATAGCTTCCATCTGCATTTTGATAATAGGTATATCCGCCCAATGTCACAAACATTCCCTCACTCTCATTATTTTCACTAGCATAACTAATTGAAATATGAGGGAATACGCCCAAAAGAACTACCAAAATTATCAAACAAGTTTTTTTCATTTTCTCTTTACACATTATTTTCCCCTTTGATTGTTTCCCGCTTAACCCAAATAAATAAAGCAAGACAAATCATTAGTGTAGACTCAGCAATCAAGGTTGCCATGGCCACCCCCATTGAACCGTATATTTTTCCAAAAAATACGTTCAGCACTATTGTAACAATAATATTAACAGAAAAAATTTTACTGTATTCTTTATTAAATCCACATGCAACTAAAGTTTGTATGCCAAGAACATTATTTAAAATACTAATTAATGCCCATGGTAATAATACATAAATAAGCGTAACTCCTTGTGCATAATCGTCCCCAAATATAATTGGAACGAGTATTTTTGCGAATATCGCTATAAAAAAACATATCGCCCCCATTATAACAAGGAGTATAACAAATAAATTTTTTGCAATTTTCACCCCTCTGCTTCTATCTATCGAAAATTGCTTGCTAATATATGGAAAAAGAACCTGACTAATTGGTGTGAAGAACATTATCAACACATATGGAATTTTTTGCATAGCTGAATATATTCCAACATCTTCATTAGTTGCAAAAAAACCTAATACTGTTATACCAAATCCTGTTACAATTTTTGACATAGCCGATGTCATAAAAAGACTAAAACCATCTTTAAGCTCGTACCATACTTTGATCAATGGAGAAAAATGATATGCTATTCCAAATTCCCTGTTGACAACAATTAAACTAACAATACCCGAAATCACATAAGTACTTGAATAAAGAATACAGTATAAATAGACATCTTGTGAATCATGTATAAATATAAAAATCAAAACAACCGATACTAAGCGCGAGAATACATTAATTAAAGTAATAAACTTCATCTTCTGAAGGCCCTGAAACAACCATGTTTGCTGAAAGGTTACTCCAAGTATTAAAAAAAACAAAAGTATTAAACACATCTTTTGGGAATGATCGTAGGTACTATAAATAAACAATATGAAAATAGTAATGAGGGACAATATGCACAAATAAATTTTAGATGTTTGAATATCTGAGTAGATTTCGGATATTTCTTCACTGGATGACAATGCTATTTTGCGTGTTCCCGATAAATTAAAGCCATATTCAACAAGAACTTGAATATATAGAATTAAATTTAGTGCTATTGAAAACATCCCATAACCATCTACACCTAACACACGTGTAACATATGGTAATGTAAACAATGGAATTACGGTCTGAAAGATTTGTAAAACATATAGCCAAACACCATTCCTGACTAAAGATGATTTCTTAAGCTTTTCAATATACAAATATGTTTTTTTATTCAGCATCACATAATATACCCTCTACGATACTTGGTAAATCAATTCCCTTATAAAAAGACAAGCAGTTATCACGCATTATTTCATGATTTTCTTCAATATACCTAATAGCCTCCTTAATTTTTTTCACATCCCATTGACAACAAATCCCAATATTAAAGTCGTTAAATGGTTTTTCTAATCCCGGCAGCTCATTCCCAATCATTGGCAAACCGGCGCCGGCATACTCAAATATTTTGTTTGGTGCACAATAGACTGCATTTAAAATAGAGGAATTCGGATTATTCCTTGGGGAATAAGATAAAATGCCCATGTATGCGACTTCCGTTATTTTTAAGTGGTATGGTGGTTTTATAAAAGGGATTAATTTGACACTTTTATACTTTTTGTACATAGTATAGCACGACGCATCTAATGCTCCCATTATACAAAAACAATAGTCGTCTAATTCTTCACATGCCATCGCAATTTCTTCTAATCTTCTTTCATCTGTAAGTATACCTTGATACAAAATTATTTTTTTCTTCTCATTTTGAAGACTTTCTAAAATCTTTTCAATATCATCTGGGCATTTTTGAAAGCGACATTGATCATCAAATGGCTTATTTGGTAATATCTTAGGGAGTTTATCAAGGCTCCACCAAGCAGATAATATGTGAGCTCTATTATACTCCGGAACAACCACCTTCCATGCAGATCTTGCAATGTTATCTAAATGAGCTTTTACAATTTTTTGCCCTGGAAATTCTGGCATATCTTCTCTTAATTCCATTAATTGCATCACATGTTTATAATTTGGTAAAATACTTTTCAATTCTCTAGCGGTTCGATCTGTAGTCGTCCAAATTAAATCCTTATTCATCATTTTATTCTGAACGAGTCTGCAAAGTGCTTTTCGTCTATTTAGAAATAGCATGGATTTTTTTACTGGGTTTTTTTCTTCTTTTAAAATCACTCTCTGCAGACGATTATCAGAATGATAAATCTGCAACTCATCAAAACTAATTAGCTCAACATTATGTCCATTGTGCAATAATGTCTCAACCAGATTACGAACCGGAGGTAATTTGCTTATTTCATGATAATTAACTAATAAAATATTCATCTTTTTCTTTCCTTCTACAACATCTTAAGCAACTAATCACGATAAAATACGTCATAATTTGTTGCGGCTGATAAAATGGATTTTCAGATAATGCATATAGAATACAAAATAATTGTGCATATAAAGAAATAAACAAATTTTCAATCGATATCAAACTACTATGCTTTTTGAAATCTAAATTAATTTTTTTTATTGTTCTAATTATTTCCGACAATATGCAGATTATAAACACCCCAAGGCCAATAGCGCCTAATTCTGCAGCATATTGCAAATACGAATTATGTGCACCAGCAAAATAAACATATCCATTTCTCACCTTATATTCATTATACATAAAATCATATGTATTTATTCCATTTCCCCAAAACGGATGCTTTCTAAACATTTCCTCCGCAATATTCCAAAACCAATCACGGTTACTTAATGCTAAGGAGGTTCCCCCTTTTGTCAATATTAATGTAATTTCATCTCTTAATCCTAAATAAACTAACGGTGCCGCAATGATTAAAAGCGTTAATATTTCCCTTACATACTTATTCCTTTTTTCAATAGCTAAAAGCATAAAGATAATAATTGAGACAATAGGAAGAATAAGTATCATACTTCTTTTTCCAGTTAAAAGAAGTGCAATAAACAGTAAAAAAAGGATAAAAAAATTCCTTACTTTTTGTTTTTCAAAATAAAGAAAGATAACCTGTACGGCAATTCCTATGGCAATACAAAAGCAATTAAAACTCACTTCCCCTGCAATCCCAGGATAACCACCAAGTAATATATTATTTTGAATTGTATCAATTTGTGCTTGTGTTAATAGAAAAGAAAAATAACCATAAACTAAATTGGGTATGAACACATTAATGATTGTCAGTATTCCAAATACTACAGCAATATTTCGCCATACTTTAAATAATCTACTAAAAAAACAATCGTCCTGATCCATCGCTAATGCCATCATTCCGCAAGCTAACATTAGTACATACTCATATCCATTTTTTCGGTTAAGAAATAAAAAACTTAGAAAAACATAAGTAAAAAAGAGAATCCAAAAGAAATTAACATCTTCGAATCTTCTTCTCCTTTTGCAAAAAAAGAGAATAGCAAACTGTACTATTGCTGTTATATATATTGTTAAGAGTCTATATTTCCCTAACGGACCTAAGTATCCAAAGACCATAATTGAATACATTAAAATTAGAATCCTGTCCAGATAACAACTATGAATATCCATTTTCTTTTTTTTCATTAAGTCTGCACCGTGAATGATTCATAAACATCATTTATTTTATTAATTACCGCTTCTTCTGAAAAATTATTATATGCCCATTCTTTAATTTTCTCATCCGGTATTCTCAATCTATTTTCGCGCACTTCATACAATTTTGCTGCTAAATCATCTCTATCGTTAACTTTGAACGTCCAACCGTTAAAACCCTCTTTTACATATGGCATTATTGGTGAAGAATTTGCACAAATAATTGGTTTTCCACAGCTCCATGCCTCAATAAAAGGAACTCCAAATGTTTCTAGCTCACTTGCTGATACAAACACATCACACTCTTTGTAGTAAGAAACGATATCTTTCCGATTAATAATCCCCTTCATAATTATTCTTGAATCATTATAATTCCTAGCCATTTGCTTCAAGGAATCATATTCCTTTCCATTTCCAATGATTATAAGCTGTACGGTCATATCATTTCGTTCAAAAATACTTTCAAAAGCATCAATCAGAAGATGACAATTCTTATGTAGTACCAAACGGCCAGTAAATAAAAATGTGAAAATCTTACTATTTCCATTACTATTTTTTGCCATTGTATAAAAGTCATTCCTTACCATATTCGGAAGTACGATAATTTCACGTTTTACATTAAAAATTGTAAAATATTTCATTATACTTTTTTTTAAATCTTCACTTACTGAAATAATTGTATCTGCTTCTTTCCCAATGAGATTTAACAACTTAATCTCTGATTCTGAAAGCTGCATTAATTGAGTTTTTGTCCAATGTTCAGTAATAATTATTTTACAAGGAAATTCCTTTAATTTTTTCCAAATGTACATATCTAATACTATTAAAGGAAAATGGATATGAATAATATCGGGATAACCATTCTCAGTTACCATTTCTTTCAATGCTTTTAGAAGAAAAACTTGCCTTATTTTTAATAAAATGTTCTGTGGAATTCCTCCTATAGGAATATGATATCCTGCTATAGAAATATTTTTATGCTTTTTCCTAACTTTCAAGAATTTTTTTTGATATTTAATCGATCTTACATCACAATATATATATGACACATCGTGTCCAATTCTTGATAGTCCAACAGCTTGTTCATACTCAAATATACCATGCATCCCAGTATCAATAGATGGTTTAGACCTACCAATTATGAGAATTTTCATTTAGATTCCTCTCATTAATTCCTTATACATAATCTTTCCTGTTTCATTTCTTGGAATTTTATCTATGAAGATTATCTTGAACATTTTTTGAAAAATGCCCGTTTTTTGACTTAAAAAGTACTTAATCTCATTCGCATCATTTTTCCCAGCAATAAAAACCAACATTTTATCATCATCACCAGTACAAGCACACTCAACAGAAAACTGTACTTTAATTAAACTCTCACATTGATCTAAACTAATTCGGTAACCTAATAGCTTTAAAAACCTACTTTTTCTTCCAACGATATAGTAAAATCCATCTTCATCTTTTTTTGCAATGTCACCAGTATAAAACACACCTTGAAATTCGTCACCTTTTGATAAATCTTCTAGACACTCAGCGTAACCTAACGTCACGTTTGGACCTTTATAAACAAGTTCTCCTTCTTTATCAACTTCACTTATTATATGTTTATCTTCATCTATTAAAAAAAGTTCACCTTCCGGTATTGCTTTTCCAATACTTCCAATCTTTTTTGTTGCATATTCATTAGGCAGATATGATATTCTGGCTGATGTTTCCGTTGTTCCAAATGTTGCAATAAATCTTTTACCACTCGATTCAGCAAATTCAGCAAACTCCTTAAATATCTTATCCGAAAGTTTCCCTCCACCTTGAGCCAAAGTTTTGAGATGTTCAATATTCATTTGTTTGAAGTGAAGTTTTAATAATAAATCATAACTAAATGGTACTCCGGTAAAGTTTGTTGCTCTATATTTTTTTAGGAAGTGCCAATATTCTTCCGTTATAATATTAAAGTTAGTTAATAAAAGTGTAGCCCCCACATAAAGATGCGTATTAATAATATTTAAACCCATAGTATAACTCATTGATAAATCACATAGTGGTTTTTCATGCTCGTCCCAGGAAAATGCTTTTGCAACATTTTTTGCATTTGCTTCCAAGTTCCCTTTTTTGTATCGAACTAACTTTGGACTTCCTGTTGAGCCAGATGTCGTCATTAATAGTTCTAGCTGATGATTGAGGTTGTTTCTTTTTCTGCTTAACTCAATTAATTCATATCCATAAGTCTCCCAGCGAACTACTCCCTCAAATTCTTTTAGACTATTTATCGATCTGAAAATATAATTAGGTTGATATATATTTTTTAAATTTGTAAGCAATTCATTATCAATACTTTCATTAATTAACAGCGGAACGCAGTTCCTTTGAATTGAGTACAAGTACGCAACAAGTGAACCAATTTCATTATTGCAAACAATGAACACTAAGCTCCTTTGTTCCATGATCTTAGTATTAGATAAACATAATTCAGTAAGTTCTCCATATGTAATCATTTGTTGCGTACAATCAATTGCTGCAATTTTATTCTCAGGTTTTTTCTCTAATTCTAAAAACATAATAGTATTCTCCCCAACTTACATAATTGTACAACCATCAACACCGATAACCTGACCAGAAATAAATTTTGACATATCTGATGCTAAAAAAACACATGCATTAGCAATATCCTGAGGTTCTAACATATTCCCCATACATATTTGGCTTATCCTTTTTTTTAAATATTCTTCATCGGTTTTTTCAATCATCTCTGTTTTAGTAACTCCCGGAGCAATAGAGTTCACACGCACCCCAAAGGGTGCTAATTCTTTTGCTGCTGATTTTGTTAAAGCAATTACTGCACCTTTGGTTGCGGAGTAAACTAACTGTCCTGGATTTCCTTTTTCGCCAACAATTGAAGAAATATTTATTATACTCCCACCCTGATTTCGAATCATTAATCGACTACAATATTGAAGCATGCCAATCATTCCAAAAACATTTACTCTGAACATTTCCTCCATATGTTGATTAGATATCATCCCAATTCTTTCATTATATTCAATCCCAGCATTATTCACAAGAACATCAATTTTTCCAAAACTTTTTCTTATTTCAAATACCGCATTTCTTATGTCTTCCTCATCCGTAACATCCACCTGAATTGCAGTTATTTTTGCATCAATTGGGAACTCATCGGCCCAAGAATATACATCCCCACTATGATGCTCTAATGCAAATACAATAGCACCTTCAATTGCTAATGCAAGTACAATTGCTTTTCCTATTCCTTTGCCTGCTCCAGTAACTATACAAACTTTATCTTTTAACATTATTCTATTGATACTTTTAGAATATAATTCCATAATTTTTTAATATTTCTATTCCCATTTCAAATGAATTGAGCTTTAGAATATCATCCGAATTTAATAGAATTTCAAATTTATCCTCTAGTTCAGAAATAAGTGTAATATGTGCTAAAGAATCCCATTTATCTTCAGACTCTCTTTTAAATGAAGTTGTAAATCTTCCAACTTCTTCATAAAACACTTCTTGAAATATTTGAAAATACAAGTCTTTATTTGCCATTATAAAATCTCCTATTCATTTTTTCAATTGTACGTGCAGGATATCCAATTACTTTTGTATCACTTTCAACATCCTGCATCACAATGCTCCCCACACAAATAACAGCTCTGTCTCCAACATTAACATTTTCTAATATGACAGCATGACTTCCTACAAACACCTCTGATCCTAGCTTTGAGTTTGTTAAGTTTACAAAGCCTGTCGTTGTAGAATAGTCACCAATTTCTCCATCAAGCGCAATAGTCGATCCTAATAAAGTAACAAATCTCCCAATTTTTGCTCCGCTTTCTACATTATAAGGAGTCATAATCACACTCCCTTCCCCAATGTTTACATAATCCCCTAGGATAACATCTGGCGAAATAATTGTTTCAAACTCTCCACCCTTTTCCTTTATTTGATTTGATAATTTCTTTTTTAAATACGGATCGGAGATTCCCATAACAAAGACTTCAGACTTTTTAGGTGTCCATTCTTTTATCGTGCCAATAATCTCTAAGTCACACTTTTTCCCTTGCAACGTATTTAAATTATCATCTATAAAGCCAATAATTTCCCACCTTTTGTTTTTGCAATTTAATTTACGCACACATTCATACAGCTTTCTTCCCATCCCACCAGCACCAACAATAATTAGCTTCTTCACTTCATACTTCTCTTTCATTTATATATATATTTTTTTTGTAAAACAGTTTCTACTGTTTTTAAAATAATTTTAAAATCACTTAGAAACGTAATACTCTTTACGTAGTTTGCATCATATTGCATTTTTTCTTCTTGAGTAATACTATTTCGATAATACGCTTGTGTAAATCCAGTTAATCCTGGTCTTGCTTTTAAACGAACAATACGCTTCTCATCATACTGATCTAATGGTTTATCAATCGTTATTGGTCTTGGTCCAACAAAACTCATATCACCTTTGATTATATTAAATATCTGGGGTAATTCATCAATCGAGGCGCTCCTGAGTTTTTTACCAATACAGGTTAATCTAAAATCGTCTTTACTATTATAAGTTGAATTATCCTCGTTTCTTAAATCTGGAGCATTCATCTTCATTGTTCTAAATTTGTACATCTCAAATACTTCTCCATAACGACCTCTCCTTTTTGCTTTATAAAAAACACTTCCTTTATCTTCCATGTATATGAGTGGCCCTAAAAAAACTAAAATTACCAATAATAAAGGTAACACTATAATCGATAGAATTATATCAAACAATCTTTTAAAATAATGCTGATACATTTATATTTTCCTTATTCTGATATTAATTTTTTCTAATGCTGTTGAGCATTTTTCAATTGCTTCCTCTGGAGTATTTCCCTGAGCTATAATGTATCCAACTCGATCCAAACTACTCTTTAACGGCTGAATTATTTGCCCAACATCCTTTAACATCTCAACTTTAACAGTACCTTTAATATTTTTCGCTTCTCGTATTCCTTGAATGGATTCAATTATTCCTTCTTCAGCAGCAATAAAGCGTATAGCACTACCCTTGTCAAACTTAATCTCTAAATTTGGTTCTTCTCCACAGGCCATTTGTAGTGTTGCGGCTAATAAATCAACTCCCGTTGCTAAAGGTACTAAGTCTGTTGTTATAAAATCTCCGCCCAGCCTAGCTCCTAATTCCACCATTTTAGGCCCGTCTTTCGTTAATATTATTTCAACATGACCCGGTCCATTAAATACTCCTATTGTTAACATTGCATCTTTTGCTAGTTTCGCAATATCTTCTTTAGATTTTTCATCCAATTGAGTCTGCTCACTGTGCCCAATTTCAACGAAGTGAGGCGCACCTGTTGTTAATTTATCTGTTATTGCAAGGATATGAGCAACTCCATCAATCATAAAGATTTCCACACTAACCTCTGGACCTCTAAGATATTCTTCTATAAGTATTTTCCCATTCTTTGAATTTCTCGTGCTGTAGAGCAATGCCTCTTTAACACACTGTTTATTCTCAACAAGCGAAATCCCTCGACTCCCAGAATTATCCACAGGTTTGAAAATGCAAGGATAGATCAATTCATCTAAAACACTATCTATTTTCCCATTTTCAACCACGAAATACCATGGACTACTTATTCCACTCGCTTTGAATGCTTCAATCATCTGCTGTTTGTCTGTTGCTTTAATAGCTGTATCGTAGCTAATTCCAGTCAGTCCACATTCTGAACACGCTTTAGCAATTGCTCTTACCGGCATGTCTGTTTGGACAGTAGTAATGCCATCCGGCCTATACTTTTTTGCAATCTCTGTCACCGCATTTTCATCAATAGTGCTTGCATGAAAAAAAACATCAGAGAATTGTATCCCTACGGCATTTTCATTTTGATCAACAACAGCAACTTCATATCCTAATTCTTTTGCTTTATTAATAATTGATACTTGCCCAATTGATGCGCCAAGAATCATTACTTTTTTTTTCACCATACGACCTGCTCCACGTTCTTTCATCTCTTTATATTTCGAATTGTCATGAAAGCTTCCGCTGCATCCATTACACATTGATTTCCCCAAAATCGTGCAACGTATTCTAATGCTTTCTGAGATCTTGGATGCGGATATTCTCTTATCTCACTTTTGTAGCAAGCAAATGCAGCAATTTTTTCTTTCAATGTCTGACTAATATCCACCCAAGTATCTGGAATAAAAGATCTTGGAAATCCCCATTCGGTACTACTTACCGTGTAAAATGCATAGAATTCTTCAATCCATGAATCTAAAGGCCTAAATGCAACATTAGAAGCTTGGAATAACAATTGATGATCCATATTTATATCTCCACCAAATTGAGAATAAATAATATTTGGTTTAATCTCATTTGATATTTTTTCTAATGGAGAAATAATATCCGTCAATGTATATGTATCAAGTTTTTGATCTGGAAACATAAGTTGAATTACTCTTTTTACTCCTAGCATGTTCCCCGCTTTTTCCATTGCTTTGCTTTGTCCAATATTTTTTCCATACCTTAATGATTCACCTTCACACAAAACAATCGATGTAACCTCATCACCATTTTTTACATGTTTGGCAACTGTTCCACCAACTCCCAGGATTTCATCATCTGGATGAGCAGCTACAACTAATACTTTTTTCATGAATTTTTCTTCCTTTTATTTTGCAGGATTTCCCTTTACTATTTTTTTATCTCCCACTGGCTTAACGACAACAGATCCCATTCCCACCAATGATTTCTCCCCAATATGAATGCCATCACGTATACATGAATTACCAGAAATATAAGCTTGTCTTCCAGTCGATGAACTCCCGAACATAATTGTTTCACCTACAACAAATGTATCTTCCCCTAAAACTACATTGTGTGAGATAAAACAGCTATTATCAATCTTACTTCCACTCTTTATTACTGTATCATCTATTGCACCACGGCCGATAACAGTCAAAGCGCCAATTTCTACTCTGTCTCCAATTGTAATTCCACCAAATTGTGGCATCGTTAATGCTTTCCCATTTTCATCTCTATTCGTTGAGAGGCCATCCGCCCCAAGCACAGAATTTTCTCGAATAATCACATTGTTTCCAATCGAAATTCTTCCTAATAACTTCGTTCCACTGCCTATGTAAACATCATCACCAATAACAGTTTCTCCCCCAATATAGGCACCTGGAAAAATCGTACATCTTTTACCAATTTTAGCGGATTCTGCAATATAAGCCCCATTAACCACCTTATAATTATCAACGATTGGATAGTTAACTATATGTCGTTCATAAAAAAAACGGCAATATTCTTTTCTTGGGTCACTACACTGAATTACAGCATGTCTCTTTTGAATCTCTTTCGGGAGTATTTCTGATTTAGGCCAAAAAAGCAAACAGTTTTCACATTTATATAAAGAATCAACGTATTTTAAATATTCTTTTGTAATAAACATAACCGCATTATCTTTTGGTTTATTTAATGAAGCCACCCGATAAACATAAATCTTTTTATCTTGAACAATTTTTGATATATCTATTTCAAATATTTTTTTCATTCATTATTTTCCTTTTAATTACCACTATATTTATACTCATCCCATACTTCTTTAAAACGTTCAGATATTTTTCTTCCATCTTTTTCGACAGCTTCTCGTTCCTCCATAAGATACTCAAAATCACCAATCCGTTTGGCTGGGACACCTGCGTATACCCCCCCTCCGGGAATAGCACCAGTGACAACACTTCCAGCTCCGATAATTACATTATCACCTATTCTACTTCCTAATAGAATCAGTGAACGAGTTCCAATAAAAACATTATTTCCAATTTCTATAGCACCCCGGTTTAAGTTGTAATTTTTTGGATATTTTTATTCGAAAAACCATAATGCATTACATCATGGTTTATAAATAAAACTTCTGATGCAATAGAAACATTATCCCCAATCTTTATAAGCTTTGCTTCAGGAGGAAAATTCCTGGGTTGCCAAAAACAATTTTCACCAATTTTACAGAATACATTCTTCTTTTTTAAATAATTTGCTCGCTGAAAACCATTCGACATTATTGCCATTCGAATAATTTTTGTCATCCTGCTCGTATTCATCTATTTAGCCTCAATTCAAATTCATTTTAACGGCATTAACAACATAATTTACTTCGTAATCTGTCAAACAGGTATGAAGTGGTAGCGTTATTTCATTTTCAAATTGTCTTTTGGCATTTGGATAATCATCAATATTAAATGCTAAGTTCTTATAAGCGCTGTGCAGGGGCAGTGGTTTATAATGCACATTTGTTGCAATTCCCTTATCTGCCAGTTTTTCAATAAATGCATCTCTTTGCTTTGGCGTGTATCCATTTAGCCGCATGATATAGAGATGACCCGTTGATTGATAATTATCGGTGTAATGCTGTAAAACAGTGACCGGCAATTCTCTAAATTCTTCATCATAGCGTGTGATGATTTCTTTTCGTCTAGCCAGGATTTGGTCGTAGCGCCTAATCTGCGCCAGTCCAATGGCAGCATGGACATCCGTCATGTTACATTTGTACCACGGCCCTACGATATCGTATTCCCATGCACCCATTTTTGTTTTTGCCAAGGCGTCTTTGCTTTGCCCATGGAGGCTTAGAAGCATATATTTCTGATAGAGCTCTTCATCGTCAATACTGGGATGTTGGCGCCAGGTGACGGCCCCACCTTCAGCTGTCGTCAAATTTTTAACTGCATGAAAGCTAAAATTGATAAAATCTGTGGCACAGGCTACGGACTGATTATGATAGTTTGCTCCAAAGGAGTGGGCGCCGTCAGTCATGACAATGATTCGATTAAAGGCTTGCTGATACTCATTATCGGATGCTTGAAAGAGAGCTTTTTTCTTTTCTACTATTTCAAAGATTTTTTCATAATCACAGGGTATTCCGAAAAGATCAACGGGTATGATGATTTTAGTTTTTTCGGTAATAGCCGCTTCAAGCTTGTTATAATCCATGGTGAATTTCCCAGGCTCGCAGTCAATCATCACAATTTTCGCACCGACATGCACGACGACACTGGCGGTGGCCGTATAGGTATACGCTGGGAGGATGACTTCATCGCCAGGACCGACACCTAAAAGTCGGAGTGTTATTTCTGCGCAGGCTGTATTGGAATTTAAACAGGCGGCTTTATTCGTGTTACATCTTTTCGCAACATGTCGCTCTAATTCCTTGGTTTTAGGGCCGGTTGTTATCCAACCTGATTTAAGAGCATCGACCACTTCATCAATTTCTGCTTGGGTGATATCTGGTGGGCTAAAGGGTATATTTTTTATCATTTTTATATCTTTCCATTATTCTTTACCTTACCTTCTTATGATCGTTTGAATAATCTTATGCCTAAATTGATTTTCTTCCATTCTTGTTCTGATTAAAATCCGTCACAAACTCCGGCACCATCCGCCGAACCCCTTCAATCACAGGTCCATCAGCATCCCCATTAGCGGCTTGCCACAGGGCGGTTCCGGCTTCCCGGATCTGCCCGACATCGTAGCAGACGGGCTTCTCCACAAAGATGCTGTCGAAGGTGGTGCGGTCGAAGGCTTCCAGGTTGTAGGAGAGCTCTTCGTAGAGCTTTTCCCCGGGCCTTAGACCGACGAACTGGATGGGGATTTCGGTGTAGGGCTCATAGCCGGAGAGGCGGATCATCTTTTCGGCCAGGTCGGTTATTTTTTCGGGTTCTCCCATGTCCAGGACAAAGATCTCCCCGCCTTTGGCCATGGAGGCGGCCTGGAGGACGAGCTGGGTGGCTTCGGGGATGGTCATGAAGAATCGGGTGATGTCTTGATGGGTGACGGTGACGGGGCCTCCCCGGGCGATTTGGTCTTTGAAGATGGGGATGACGGAGCCGTTGGAGCCGAGGACGTTGCCGAATCGGACGGCGACGCATTCGGTGGGGTTTTCCTGGTTGTAGACCTGGACCATTTTTTCACAGATACGCTTGGTGGCGCCCATGACGTTGGTGGGGTTGACGGCTTTGTCGGTGGAGATTTGGACGAAGCGATCGACTCCTGCGGTGAGGCAGGCGTTTAAAACGTTGATGGTGCCAAAGACGTTATTCTTCACGGCTTCCCGGGGGGTGCGTTCCATTAAGGGGACGTGTTTGTGGGCGGCGGCGTGAAAGACAATCTGGGGTTTTAAGTCCAGGAAGATTTCTTTCATGATGTCGGCTTCCCGGATGCTGGCGATGCGTACGGTGAGGGTGACGTGGATGCCCATGGGGTTTAAGATTTCTTTGATGTAACGTCCCAGTTCCAGTTCCAGGTAGTACAGGGCGTTTTCGTTGATGTCTAAGATGATGAGTTCTTTGGGATGGAACCGGATAATCTGGCGGCAGAGTTCGCTTCCGATGGAGCCGGCACCCCCGGTGACGAGGACGGTTTTGTTGTTTAGGGTTTCTCCGATGGCTTGTTTGTCCAGGGTGACTTCGTCCCGGTCCAGGAGGTCTTCGATTTGAAGGTCCCGGAGCTTCTGCTCGGAGATATCGAATTCCAGGATTTCTTCGATGGTGGGGAGGACCTTGACGGGGACGCCAGTGGCATGACAGATTTCGGCGATGGCGATGCGGTCCCGCTTGGGGGCGGTGGGCATGGCAATGATGATTTCTTCGAATTCGCCATTGCTTTCGACTGCTTCTTTTATTTTGTCCCGGCCACCAAGGACTCGGACGCCGTTGAGCATCCGCCCTTTTTTATTGGGGTCGTCATCGATAAAGGCCGCAACAGAGAGGCCTTTTTTGCTGTTATTGATTTCCCGGAGCATCTTGATGCCAGCTTCTCCGGCACCGACGATGAGGACCAGATGTTTCTCCCCCCGGGAGCCACTTTTCATTTGGCGCAGACTGCGGTAGAGGATTCGGATGCCTCCAATTAAGATGAGGTCAAAAATAAAGGTGAGGACCAGGACGGTGGTGGGGATACGCATACTGACAATATAAAAGAAGACAATGGTGATAAAGTTGGCACTAACGACACTGCCAATAATTTGCCATAGCTCTTCAATACTGGCGTAGCGCCAAAGGGTTTGGTACATTTGGGTGAACCAAAAGACGAGAAGTTTAATGCCGATGGCTCCGATCAGAATCCCTATTATTCCCCGAATTTCATTAAAAGGAATATGAAAACTGTATACCAGATAGTAGGCGAAGAAGTAAGATAGAAAAAGGACAATGGCATCAGCGATGATGAGGAGGCCGATGCGCAGGCCTTTTTGGTTGTCATAGATTGTTGAAATTTTTTCGTTTTCCATATGTCTTTCGTTTGAAGCCTTTCTGCTCTTATTTTCCTGATTTGATGTACATTAATAAGACCACATAGTAAAAGAATGCTTGCTCAGTGGCCTGAATGTTCTCAATCTCCATAAGTGCTTTGCCATAAAATTTTTAATTATCATTTCATTTTCCTAATTTCGTCAAGTAGTCAACTTGATGAATTTTTTTATTATGCATTCCTTGCATATTTCTTATTTCGTTTATAATTATATCAGAGAAAAATCGACTCTTCAATGGATAATCACTAATTATTCAGTGCTTCAATGGTTTTCATTGGAAGAATATTGATATAGAAAAGTAAAATCATGCTTTAAGGGGTCAAAAAAAGGGTCAGATTCAATGGAATCCAGCCCTTAATTTTTTTTATAATTTACGGTTGTTTTTAAAATTTGAAGTAAGGCCACCAGGGAATAGCATTGGTTCGCTACACTTTCTGCTTCATTCCAAGGATCAAGATTTTCAAAAAGCTGTTCCATGGGAAAGTCCAAAGCCTGACAAATCTTACTCAGACTTGTGATGGTTGCGTTTTTTTCTCCAGATGATACTGATCTCCCTTGTTCCCCTCATCAAAAGAAAAAGAATCCACAAGCCCGCTGGATACCCAAATGGTGTTGTCCGTGGTGACCAAAATACCCTCTACCCCATCGGTTTTTTCGATATAGTCCTTGGCAAAATCCCTTCCCATGAGGAAAAGTGAGGTGGTCAGGGCATCGGCCTGGGTGGAATCGGCACACACGACGGTGACCTGGTGGAGGCCACTGTCTGCGGGACGGCCGGTTTTGGCACTTAAGATATGATGGTACCGTACACCGGCGGCATCGGTAAAATACCGTTCATAATCCCCGGAAGTTACCACGGCCATATCCCTGGTGCGTATGCTCCCCAGGGGGGTGCTCCCTTTATCCTCTGGATCTTCTACCCCGACGACAAAGTCCTGGCCATTGGTTTTCCCTCCAATGAGGACCACATTGCCCCCCAGATTCAGGATGGCGTGTTCAACACCCTCGGATTGAAGGGTGGCCCTGGCCTCTTCCCCAATAAAGCCCTTGGCAATGGCCCCCAGGTTCAGCTTCATGCCCGGCTCAGTTAAATAGACGGAGTGAGAATCGGGGTCTAATTCCACCTTTTTATAGTCTACCAGGGCTAAAGCCTGGGCAATGGCCTCGGAAGAAGGTGGTTCCTTGGTTTCCGGCTCTCCAATCCCCCATAAATCCACCAGGGGACCGATGGTGATATCGAAGGCACCATCCGTTAGGGTGGAGTAGGTCAAGCCTGTTTTGATAAGAGCGTAAGTCTCTGGGCTGACGGATACGGGCTTAATGCCGGCAGCCCCGTTGATGGCCCCGATTTCACTGTCTGTGCTGTAGGCATTGAGCTTTTTATCCCATTCCCGAATGCTTTGAAAGGGTTTGTCCATCAGGCTGCTGTCCTCACTGCCGTACAAGGTCATGGTGATGACGGTATCCAGGGCAAAGTCACTTCGGGTGGTGACCTTTTGAGAGGCACACCCGCCTAGAACGAGAAGGAGGATAAGGATCAGACCGACCCCTATCCCCATATTTTTTTGAGATTGCTTCATTCTGTTGTCTTCCGCTTCCAATTTTCCTGGACAGAGACATGCTTGTCTTCATCCATGCAATATAAGGTCTTGGTAACCACGATGGTGTCCCCCCGTTCGTACAAAGCGTCCAAATAATCCAAATAGGCTCCGGGGGTGATAATCCCGTTGATCCTTAAGATATCAATGCCACTCTTTCCTACAATGGTATCCGCCAGGGCGACGCAGTTGGTCCCCACGGCGTAGTAGGTTTTAAAGGCATTGCCCTTTTTAAATTTATAGAACTTAGCCTTGGTGGCATTGTACAGGTCGCTGGAGACATCCTTGAAATCCCCGGGATTTCCGGGAATTTCACCCTCTTCACACTGCTGGGCCAAGGGCTTCCAGGGAATCGTATCCCCATATATTTTTTCAATCTGCCCCTTTACTCCGGCAAGCTGCTCCGGCTTCAGGCTTAGACCGTAGACCATGAGGATTTTCTTTTCCACATCCAGGGCCTGGTCGATGTGGTCCTGGCGGCCCATCTCCACTAAGACGCCATCGGCGAAGAATCCCCCCATTTTCCAGGTGGAATCATCGTAATTCCCGTAGGAATAAACGGTGTCTCCAAGGGCGATATCCACATGGCCCATCCCAGGAATCAGCCCTTCCCGGGTGTGAATGTAAATTTCCATATCCGGAACGATGTTCCCATGCTGCCGTTCTTCTGACAGCATGAGCAGCTCACCGGGTTCTTCCTGTACCAGGTCGTTCACCTGCTTCAGCATCTTCATAGGCAGGAATGCTGCAAAGATAGCCGGCAGGGCGATGCGCATCCGCTTTTTCGCCTTCTTGGCACCGTCGTTATTGCGCATTAAGGCCACAAAAGCATCGGCAAAGATGTTGAAGGAAAAGCAGATTAAATAAATCCCAAAAATAATCCCGAAAAGCCGGCCTTGATTATCCGCCTGGGTCATGACAAAGCCCAGGCACAGGTAGATCAGGCCCCCTAAAAGGGTGGATAACCACCAGGCTCCATCGGATCTGAGCTTAAAGGCATTCAGCAGTACCAACACCCCAATAATCATCCCCAGGATACCCGCCACCAAATTGAAAATATCCTTGACTAAATAGGGGGCGACGAACATGATGATCCCCCCCACGACCAGAACCCCACCGAGCAAAACCGTCTTTAAGCGATCCTGGGCTGTTCCGATTATACCGGATAAAAAGTAGACAATTCCCACCAGACACACCAGAGCGGCTGATGCCACTTCAATAATCTGCCAAGCCAGTGACACATTAAAAAGCAGCAGCAGCCCGCCAATGAATACCAGAATTGCAATGGCGATCCATGCCACTGGCGTATAGTTTTTCAATTTGTTCATAAGATCTTCCCCTTTTCATTGAGTTTAAATATGGAAAATACTCCTGGCATTCCCTTCAAAGATCAATGCTTTCTCTTCCTCTGAAAGATCGACCTGGTTAAAAAATGCTAAATCCTTCCGCCCATCCCCCCAGGGATTATCGGTACCGAAAAGAAAACGATGGGGACCATAGCAGTCAATGATCCCGCGATAGGCCTCCGGCGTAAAAGTAATGCTTGCAATGGCCGTGTCAAAATAAAGATTATCAATCCCTTTGTAACAATCCAGGGGAACCTCAGCGAAGGCCAAGCCCCCGGTATGGGCCGCCACCATAGTTAACTCGGGAAACTGCTTGGCCACCCGGATGATTCTCTCTGGTGTGGCATGGATACAGCCGGGAGAAATGGGGTCGTAGCCGGTGTGGAAAAGAATGGGTACCCCCAGGGCCTGACAGCGTGCATAAATGGGATACATTTTCTCTTCATCCATAAAGAACCCCTGATAATCTGGGTGGAGCTTTAAGCCATGGGCGCCCCCAGCCACAACCGCATCTAACACCGACAAGCAGTCCGGTGCATCGGGATAGATGGTTCCCAGGGCGATAAAGGCTTTTTCTGATTCCTGTACAGCCAAAGCAAAGGCATTGACATTTCTCTGCTGACGGGCATTGGTGGCAATGGGGAGAATAATTCCCAAATCAATGCCCCATTCTGCCATTTTGGCTTTCGCCCCTGTGACGCTGCCATCATTATAATAGCGCAAGGTGTGCTCTGGGTTGGCAACGGCCAACTTTTCAATGGTGGCGCGGCACATTTGGTCTGGAAAAACGTGGACATGGCTGTCGATGATCATTGGGTTCGTCTCCTTTTATGTCAAAATATCCTCTGCAATGGGGCGATATGCCTGGACCAGGGTGTCGAGGTCCATCCTGCAATTTGCGGGGCTGGTGGAGGGTAAGGCCACCACCGGGACCGGCAGGCGATCCCCCCAAAAGTGCTTTTGCAGCGCTTCTGCCCTTCGCCCCGTGGTATAAATCCTTTTAATGGGAGCCTGCTTAAGGAGCCTGGGTAAGTCGTTAGCCACTGGCTCTCTTATGGATGCATCGCTGGCCCCTGTGATTGTACAGGAATCCAGGACATCCCATAGGGCGATATGGTACTGGGTTAGAAAACTCTTCCGCTCTGGCACCCCCTGGGGAACAGGTGCATCGAACAGTGACGCTAACACCCGCCAGAAACGGTTTTGGGGATGGCCATAATAAAAGCCCATTTCCCTGGATTTTGGCGAGGGAAAGGTCCCCAGGATTAATACTTTGGCATCCCCAGGGCAATAGGGTGCCAGGGTATGGAACAGCCGCTGGGCTTCTACCATTATTCGCCCTCACCCTCTACCCAGGCTTTTAATTTCTGGGCACAGGCTTCAATTTGGTCCATTTTCAGGGCCACCGCCGGCCGGCCACTTCCATTTGACTGGCGGGTCACCGCCGTGGCTACCATCCGGTCCGTGCCCGTCAGAATGGCTAAATCCAGCCGGCCTCCAAAGCAATAGCACTCCGATGCATGTTCAGCTAATTCAACGGGAATATTGCCCTTGATATAATCCCGCATGTTTTCTGGAAAACCGCAATTCACAAAGAAGACCAAGGGCTTTGTTCGGATTTGGTCCCTTTGCTTTTTCAAAAGCTTCTTCAGCTTTCTAGGATATTGCCCCATTCGGATGCTCCCCCCAATGAGATAGCCATCATACCCGGACAAATCCACTGGGTCCTGATTTAAATCACAAAGGACCAATGCGTCTCCCAATTGCTCTTTGATTTTTTCCACACAAAATTGGGATGTCCCGTTTTTACTGCTGTAAATAGCCAATATTCTCATTGCGTACCCCTACTTTCTTTGCGATAACCCCATTATACCACTGAAGGAGACGCCAGACCAGCAGAATACCGCCGATGAAAATGGGTAAAATAACCACCCAATGCCAGGGTGTCGGAATTCGCTGGAGAACAGGAATGCCATTGGCCCCTTTCATGAGTAAATAATTGACATTGAGCTTTCTGGACATGGCGAAGGCCACCGTCAGCATCACACTGAGGCCAGCCAAAGGCTTCCAGCTCTTATTAATCTCCACATTATTTTCCAGGGTGAAGGGGATGGTGAGTGGAATCAGGACCATTATCCCATGGGAAAGCATACTCTGTACCGCCATGATATGGATTCCCGCATAGTCATAAAAGACCCAAAGGGGATACAGTAGAACCATGGATCCGCCGATGATGGAAAGCACATCGATAAAGGGATAGGCCTTCTTCCATTTAAACAGAATGATCCAGGGCAACACCATACAGACTTGATTACACCAGTCAAAACGCAGGTTGCGCAAATCCCACCCGTAGAAGGTGGTCAGCCAGCTCACCCGGAAGATCTCCAGGCACAGCATGGTCGCCCCCAGGCCGTACAGAAGCCGCTGGCTGAATGCTGAGTCATTGCGCTTCATCTGAAGTCGGATAATCAAGATAATGGCCAGAATGATCAGCCCGGATAAAATAAAATGTTCTGGTGAAAACACCCGATTCTGTGGTGTCACATGGGGCGGAAAAAAATAACGATTTAAAAATGCCTGCACCGGTTACCACCTTTCATAAAGTTCTACGCTGCTGTTCTGGTATCTTACGCGAAAAAAGGGCGTGCTGAACACCTCAGACACACCCCCTATTGTTTCTTACTTCTTTTTATTCATGTCCACCTTCTGGCCGATTTTACTCTCTGTCCCTGCCATGATCCGCTTGATATTGGATCGATGCTGAAAGACGGTGGAAACGCAGAGGAAGAGTGCCAGCAGCAGCTCTGGTGTAAAGGTAAAGCCCCGGATAATGAGGGTTACGATGGGCAGGGCAACCATCCCCGTGATGGATGTTAAAGATACCATCTTAAAAATAGCCAGGAAGATCAGCCCCACAACGATGGCCAGGACTGCCACTAAGGGGTCCAGGGCCAGGAACACGCCAATGGAGGTAGCGGTTCCCTTCCCGCCACGAAAGCCTAAGCACACCGGCCAGTTATGCCCGGCGATAACGGCGATTCCGGCAGCAGCGATAAAGTAGTCGCTCAATCCAAAGGTCCCCACCAGGAACCGGGCAGCAAGGATACACACCGTGCCCTTCAAGGCATCCAGCAGAAAAACGGGAACGGCGTATTTCAGCCCCATGGTCCGCAGGACATTGGTGGTGCCGGCGTTGCCGCTGCCATAATTCCGCACATCCTCATGGCGCACGGCCTTCACAACGATATAAGCAAAATCCAGATTCCCGACAAAATACGATGCAACGACTAATAGAACACCATACAGTACGATCATAACACATTACCTCCTGGTTCTTTCGATTCCTTAACCTGTTCGATTAGGATTCTTACCTTCTCAACTATATAGTCATAGTTTTTTGCCTGATGGGGTACGGTACAATCCGTACAGTTCTTTATCCCACTTTTGGTGTAGGTAAAATGACCGCCGCATTGATCACCCAGTGCATAAAGGGGACAATAACAGAATAAACAGTTGAACGCCTCCTCCGGCACCCCGCGGTGACACGGAAAGTACTCACATTCACGGTGCTGGAAGAATTTAAAATGCTCTGTTTTCGCCATATCTACTTTACGAAAGCCATCCCCTCCACAATGGCTTTTTTATTCAATTCCACAAACTTGGGCTTCACGTTATTTTCAATAATCGTGTCCCAATCAATATTGTCGAGGCCCATGGATTTAATGATGGCCCCGAGAAGAATGACATTGGTCACCCGGTCATTCCCCATTTCTGCGGCCATTGCCGAGGCGTTCATGGTTTTGACGGTGGCCAGCTTATTTAACTCCTCTAAAATCTGTCCGTGGTAGTCTGCCTTCCCGATGATCACCGGCATGGGCCAAATTTCGGTGTCATTGACGATAAGCACCCCGTCTTTTTTAAGATAATCAATATAGCGCATGGCTTCCATTTTTTCAAAGGCTACGATAATATCCGCCGTGCCTTTTTCAATGACCGGCGATTGGACATCATCCCCATAACGGACCTGGGAGCTAACGGAGCCCCCACGCTGGCTCATGCCGTGGATTTCGCTCATTTTCACATCATAGCCCTCTTCCATCAGGCCAAGGGTGAGTAATTTTGCGGCGGTGATGGTGCCTTGTCCACCGACACCCACCAATAAGATATTTTTTGTTTCCATGATTATTCCCCCTTTACCGAGATCGCTTCCACTGGGCAGATCTGCATGCAGACCTCACAGCCCAGGCACATGGACTGGTCGATTTCACATTTTCGTTCTTCCTTATGGAAAAGCAGGGCTGGGCAGCCTGATTTTAAGCAGGCTCGACAGCCGATACAGGTTTCCTCATCCACCACACAGGTCTTGGTGAAGGCCCCGGTGAATTCATCCTTATCGGCCTGGGAGAATTTCTTCAATGCACAGGGCCAGCGGGTGATAATAACCGATACCCCGTCCTGGTTCATTCCCCAATCCAGGGCTTCTGCGGTTTCTTCCAGATTATTGGGGTCGATGGAACGGACCTGGGTGACCCCAACCGCCCGGACCACGGCCTCAATATCGATAATCGGTGCGGGTTCGCCCTTTAAGTCAAAGCCACTGCCGGGGTTTTCCTGATGCCCGGTCATCCCTGTGATCCGGTTATCCAGAATAACGACCGTTAAATCGCTTTTATTGTAGGTGGCATCCATTAAGCTGGTAATACCGGAATGGAAAAAGGTGGAGTCCCCCATGACGGAGACCACCCGAGTGTCTTCTCCCTTGATTTTCATGGCCTTGGCCACACCGTGACCACCGCTGATGCCGGCGCCCATGCAGACCATGGCATCCGTGGCATTATAGGGAGCTCCCAGTCCCAGGGAGTAACATCCGATATCGCTGAAGATCATGGTATTTTTCTTACGCCCTAACTCGTAGAAGAGTCCACGGTGGGGGCAGCCGGCGCAAAATGCCGGGGGACGGCCGACGACCACATCCCCGTTGGGTTCGATCATCTCGGGCTTTTGACCGGACAATGCCACCCGGATACGGTCTGGGGTCAGCTCGCCCAGGTTGGGGAGAACATCCTTCCCAATGCAGTCAATGCCCATGGCCTTGATTTCTGTTTCCATAATGGGATCATTCTCTTCGAAGATATAGAGGGTATCCACCTTGCTGGCGAAATCAACAATCATTTTTTTCGGCAGTGGATAGGAAAAACCAATTTTCAGGTAAGAGGCGGTGTCACCAAAGACTTCCTTGGCGTAACGAAACGCCACACCGGAGCCGATAACCCCGATTTTGGAATCGTGATACTCTACGGTATTCCATTGGCAATTGTCTGAATATTCTGCCAGGCCCTCAAAGTTTTTAGCCAGCTTGACCTGCATCACCTTGGCATGGGCCGGAAGGGGACAGTATTTCATAACGTCCTTCACATAGGGCTTGTCCGCTACTTCCTGACGATCCTCACAGGTGACGATGCTCTTGGAATGACAAACCCGGGTGGTCATCCGATAAATGACAGGACAATCATATTTTTCACTGATATCATAGGCATCCTTGAGCATATCCTTGGCTTCCTGGCTGTTGGATGGCTCGTACATGGGCATTTTGGCATGACGGGCATAGTGCCGGTTATCCTGTTCATTCTGGGAGGAATGCATCCCGGGCTCATCTGCCGTAATGAGGACCGATCCGCCATTCACCCCCAGATAAGCGAAGGTGAACATGGGATCTGCCGCGACATTCATCCCCACGTGCTTCATGGCAGCAAGGGTACGAATACCGGCGATGGATGCCCCCGCAACAGCCTCTACCGCTGTCTTTTCATTGGGTGCCCACTCTGCTGTTATCTCTTTATAGGGCCCAATATTTTCTAAAATTTCTGTACTCGGTGTTCCGGGATAGGCCGATGCAAACTTAACACCGGCTTCCCAGGCACCCCGTGCCACAGCTTCATTACCTGTTAAAAGCTTCTTCAATGTGATTCCCTCCAACTCATGCGATTACGCTATTATTACTTAATATTTTTTAATTATACCCGAAAACCCCATGGATATCCATGTTTTTTATGGGCAAATACTTGTTTGACACCAGAGGATTAATATCCCGCTGGGTGGTTTTTGTGCCAACACCAGGCCGTGACGATGATATTCTCCAGGGTTGAGTGATCCGGTGTCCACCCCAGGACTCTCCGGGCCTTCTCCGAGCTGGCAATGAGTCTGGCCGGGTCTCCGGACCGTCGGTCTGCCACCTCAACGGTAAAATCTTCCCCGGTGATATCCTTCACCTTTTCAATCACCTCAAAAACAGAAAAGCCCTTTCCATCCCCTAAATTATAGGTGTCGCTGATGCCTGTTTCAAAGAGGTGCTCCATTCCCAGGATATGGGCAGAGGCAATATCCATGACATGGATATAATCCCGGATGCAGCTGCCATCCGGGGTGGGATAATCATCCCCAAAGACGAAGATTTTATCCCGGATGCCCTGGGCGGTTTTAAGGATCAAGGGAATGAGATGGGTCTCTGGCGTGTGGTCCTCTCCAATGGTGCCATCGGGGTGGGCACCGGAGGCATTAAAATAACGAAAGACCTTATACTGAAGACCATAGGCATTGGCCATCCAGGGCAACATTTTTTCAACGGCCAGCTTGGTCTCTCCGTAGGTATTGGTGGGGCAGGTGGTGGCTTTCTCTTCAATGGGTAATACCTCCGGCTCGCCATAGGTGGCCGCCGTGGAAGAGAAGATAAAGCGCTTGACATCATGATTGATCATGGCCCGGAGGAGGCACAGGGTACCGCCAACATTATTGTCATAATATTCCAAGGGCTTTTCCATGCTTTCCCCAACCAGGGAATTGGCGCAAAAATGCATGACACAGTCAATGGAATGGTCCAGGAATACCCGTTCCAGGCTGGCGTAATTGCGCACATCCCCTTCTTCAAAGACGGCATCGGGATGCACCGCTCCCCGATGTCCAGTGGATAGATTGTCATAGACCACCACACCGTATCCTTTGTCGAGAAGAGCCCGCACCATATGGGAACCAATATATCCGGCACCGCCGCACACTAACACATTCATTTTCTCATCTCCTTACTCGTATTTAAAGAAATCCTGATTCTGCCGGGATTTGATACATTGGACCTGTTCCCCGGGAAAAGCGGCTTCGATGGTGTGCTTCAGCAGCTCCACCACCAGCTTCTCCGTTCCAAAATGGCCGGCATCGATGACCCACAAATTATTCTCAGCTGCCCGCTGGGCGTCATGATATTTGAGGTCCCCGGTAATATAAACACTTGCTTTTTTAAGCTTGGCCAGACCGATAAACTCTGCCCCACTGCCGGTACACAGGGCTACCCGACGGATGGTGTCCGGTGGGTTTCCCGCCGTTCGCAGGGACCCTAAATTCAGGGCGGTCTTCACATGGTTTAAAAAGGCATCCGGGGTCATGGGAACCTCCAGCTCCCCGATCTTGCCTAAGCCATCCTTTTCCACCATGGTGTTCCCATCGAGGGGGTAGAGATCGTAGGCCATTTCCTCGTAGGGATGGGCCTTCTTTAGCTTCCCGATCATTGTTTTGACCATTCGTCCGTCAATAATGGTCTCAATACGGTCCTCCACCACGGTTTCCACCTGGCCTTCCGCTCCTATGTAAGGATGGGTGTTTTCCAGGGGCTTAAAGGTCCCCTTCCCCGTGGCTCTGAAGGTACAATGGCTGTAGTTCCCAATAAAACCCGCACCATTCTCACCGAGAACCTCCAGAATGTCCGCCGTTTTTTCCACGGGAACGTAGACCACTAATTTATAGTACATTTCCTGGGCGGCCGGATCCAGTGGACGGCGGTTTTCAATACCCAAAGTATTGGCAATATAATCATTCAATCCAAATTCTGCAATATCAATATTGGTATGGGCCGTGTATACCCCAATCTCATTTTTAATGAGCTTTTCCACCAGGGCACCGCTATGCTCATCAAAACAGATATGCTTAAGGCCGTTAAAAATAAAGGGATGGTGGGAAATAATTAAATCAGCCCCACAATCCACGGCCTCCTGAACCACTGCCGGGGTTACATCCAAAGTTAAAAGAATTCGCTCGACCATTTGACTGTAGGAACCAATTTGCAGCCCAACGTTATCCCAGGATTCTGCCAGCCGCTTTGGGGCTAACGCCTCAATACAGCCAAAAACCTTACTTGCCTTTAATCCCATTTTCTACCTCCAAAAGTGCCTGAAGCAATGCCTCACACTCCTGCTGCCGTACCATTGCCCCGGGTGTTTCCTTGCCCGAAAGCTCAGATAAGGTCCGTCTGACGGCTGTTATTTTCTCTTGCAGGAAGCGTGCAAAAACCAATGTTTCTGTGTGGCGCGCCGGGGCGTAACCCAGCACATCGTCGATGCCCTTTAATGGGGCCATCTGGCCCTGATTAGCGACAATGATTTCATAAATCCGATCCTCCTCCTGGACTAAGACCTCATCCTGGATGACGTAGTTGTTTTCCCATAAATACCGACGCAGCTTCGGTACATTGTTCATAGGCTGGAGGATAAAGGTATCCACCGATCGGGCTATTTTTTCATCTGCGGCTAACATATCCCGGATCATATAGCCCCCCATCCCTGCGACAATGACCGTTTGACATTCCCCAGGGGACAGTACCGAAAGGCCGGGTCCTAAACGGGTGTCCACATGCCCATCAAGGCCCAGTAGCGCAATGCGCTGCTGGGCCTTGGATAAAGGCTTTGGATGGATATCTGAGGCGATGGCCCGGGGGCATTTACCCTTTTGAACCAGTGCCGTCACCAGATAGCCATGGTCGGTCCCTATATCTGCCACCACCGTCCCACAGGGGGTGCAGTGATAGAGCATTTGTAATCGTGGCGAAAGCATCTTAGGTTAAATAATCCTTTAGCTTTTTACTGCGGCTGGGATGACGAAGCTTTCTCAAGGCCTTGGCCTCAATCTGCCGGATCCGTTCTCTGGTGACGTTGAATTCCTTCCCCACTTCTTCCAGGGTCCGGGCCCGTCCGTCGTCTAAGCCAAAACGCAGACGCAGGACCTTTTCTTCCCGTTCGGTCAGGGTGCTCAGGACTTCAATCAGCTGTTCCTTCAGTAAGGCAAAGGAAGCGGCTTCTGCCGGAGCCGGGGCTTCATCATCGGGGATAAAGTCCCCTAAATGGCTGTCCTCTTCTTCCCCAATGGGGGTTTCCAGGGAAACCGGGTCCTGGGCAATCTTTTGGATTTCCCGAACCTTTTCTTCTGAAAAGCCCATTTCCTTGCCGATTTCTGCGGGGGTGGGTTCCCGCCCCAGTTCCTGGAGCAGCTGACGGGATACCCGGATAAGTTTATTGATGGTTTCCACCATATGCACCGGAATACGGATGGTCCGGGCCTGGTCTGCAATGGCCCGGGTAATGGCCTGACGAATCCACCAGGTGGCATAGGTACTGAATTTAAATCCCTTGGTGTAGTCAAATTTTTCCACGGCTTTAATAAGCCCCAGATTTCCCTCCTGGATCAAATCAAGGAAGGACATCCCGCGGCCGACATAGCGTTTGGCAATACTGACCACCAGGCGAAGGTTGGCTTCTGCCAGCTTCTTTTTCGCAAAATCATCCCCCTGCTCCATCCTTTGGGCCAGGTCCATTTCCTCCTCTGCACTCAGCAGCGGAACCTTACCAATCTCCTTGAGATACAGCCGGACCGGGTCGTTTACGCTGACGGAATCTGAAATGTCCACTTCCACAATGGGCTCTTCGTCCACTTCGATTTCTTCCAGCTCCTCGACGTTAATATCAATATCCAGTCCATCTCCGAGGGGTTCATCTTTAAAGGTCAGGTTGATGCCATTCTTTTGTAAAAGAATATAGATCGCATCGATTTCTTCCGGGTCCAGGTCCTTGCTGCTCAGGGCATCGTCAATATCAATGCTGTTGAGGGAGCCCTTTTCCTTTCCCTTTTTAAGCAATGCCTGTACTTCTGGCATTTCCATTAATTCTGCATTTAAAGACTCATCCCCCAGTTCGTCTAAAAAGGCCTCTTCGGTTAAGCTTTTTTTATCATCCGCCATTTCTTACCTCCTGAATCTTCGATAATTCTTTCTTTAACGCCATAAGCTGGGTAACCAGCTGGATGCCCTCAGGACTTCGCTCATCTAACATGGCGATTTCCTCCTTCAGCCTTTGTATGTCTAAGCGGCAATGGTAATAATGGATGGTGTTCATGCTTTCCATGAGCAGCTCACCATCCTCCGTGCCGTTTTCAAAGGATAGTTCCGAAAAAGCCCGTCGCTCCTCTTCGGTTTCGAATCGTTCCAATACGACCGGCAGGGAGAGATGCCCTCCGCCGCCTTCTGCCAACTCTTTTAATATACCATAAAGCTTTTGATAAAAGCCCGGTGTGAAATCCTCTGGGGCCAGACGGCTGTAAACCGATCTATCCTGATGCTGAAATAAATATTTTAGGATATAAATCTGAGCATCCCCGTAGGCCTTCGGTATTCTGGATGCCGCTTCCTGGGAGGGCACCCGGATGGCCGGGGCCTGTCCATTCTTCTGTACCCGGATGGCCTCCCGCATGACTAAGCCCGCGGAAACGCCTGCTGTTTGGGCCACCTTTTTGGCATACAGTTCAATTTCCACAGAATTGCTTAAGGTTCTCAGAAGCCCAATGGCTTCATTTAAATACTTAACCTTCCCATCGGAATTGGTGGTGTCGTGGTTCCTGGCACATTGTCGCAGCTCAAAATCCAGTACAGTATCGGCCTCCCGGATGCGTCCTCTAAACGCCTCTACTCCCTTTTCCCGGATGAAGGAGTCCGGATCCTCTTCCGCTCCAAGGCGAAGGACACGGATATTCAAGGTGCTCTTCTTTAAAATCGCGATGGCTTTTTCCGTGGCACCCTCTCCGGCCCGGTCACCATCAAAGCAAAGAACCACTTCCTTCACGTAGCGGGAAAGGGTTTTCGCATGATAGGGGGTAAAGGCGGTACCCAGGGCTGCCACCGCATTCTCTATGCCATACTGGCACAGGGCAATGACATCCATATACCCCTCGACAATAATCATTTGCTCGTTTATGATCTTCTTTTTGGCCTGATTAAGATTGTACAGCTCATACCCTTTGGAAAAAACAAGGGTCTCTGGTGAATTGAGGTATTTGGGACCATCGGTGGACTGACCGAACTGACGGCCGCCAAAGCCGATGATTTTCCCCCGAATATTCAAGATGGGAATCATGATTCGGTTTCTGAAACGGTCGTATAACCGGCCATTTTTTCCCCGAAGCACCAGTCCGGATTCCAGCAATTCGTCCTCTGTGAAGCCCTGTCCCTGCAAATACTGGCAGGCATCCTGCCACTCATTTAAAGACAAACCAATGCCAAACCCCTTAATGGTCGCCGCACTCATTCCCCGGCCAGCCAGATAGCGCTGGGCTTCCCCATTTTTTTTCAAAATCCGGTAATAATGATTGGCCAGCTGGCGATGGAGCTCGTACAGCCGTTCCTTTTTCTCATATTCCCGGTCCTTTTCTGGATTTTCAATCCGGGGCAGGGTAATCCCCACCCGATCCGCCAAGTACTCCAGGGCCTCTGGAAAGCCCATGTTTTCAATGGCCATCACAAATCCGATGACATTACCTCCGACGCCACAGCCAAAGCAATGGTAGAGCTGCTTCTCCTGGGACACCGAAAAGGAGGGTGTCTTTTCATTATGGAAGGGACAACACCCCATGTGGGATCGTCCTGAACGCTTGAGGGTAACATATTGGGAAATGATATCCACGATATCATTGGCTTCAATGACATTCTGAATGATTTCTTCATTATAGCGCATGCCTGCCCCTCCCTATTGTCTTAAGAACGCTGACCCTTCCGGTACTTTTCGTCAATGCGAATAATGTCGCCTTTAATTTGGGCGATCAAATCCTCGATCTTTTCAAATTTTATTTCATCCCGCTGCTTTTCCATGAATTCCAGGGCCAGCGGCTCCCCGTAAATATCCCCTTCAAAATCGTAAATATAGGTTTCAATACTGTAAGGGTGCTTTTCAAAGGTGGGATTAAAGCCCAGATTGGTGAGCCCATCGTAGATTTTTCCCCGCACCTGTACCTGGGTGAAGTAAACACCGCTACTGGGCAAAATACGTTTTTCCGCCATTTTCAGATTGGCGGTGGGAATATTAAAGGTTCGCCCCAACTTTTTTCCCTCAACCACTGTGCCGGAAATGCTGTAATGCCGTCCCAGAAATTTAGGGACAGCTGCCACTTCACCCACACTGATTAATTCCCGGATGACAGTACTGCTTACGGCCGTTTCCTCAATGATAAAGGGAGGGACCACAGAAACACCGAATCCATAACGTTTTCCCAGCGCCATCAGGTCCGCCGTTGTACCAGCGCCCTGAAAGGCAAAGGTATAATTAAATCCCACCACGATATGCTTTACGGGATACTTGACCAGCAGATACTCACGGATGAATGCCTCTGGGGAAAGCTGCATCAATTCATCGGAAAAATCATCCAGGTAGACATTTTGAATGCCTGCTGCTTTAATCAAAGCGACCTTTTCATCATTGGTGGTAATGAGCCAGGGCGCGTAGGTTGGAAAAATCCGAGCTAAGGGATGCTCTTTAAATGTCATTACACCAGAATCCAAATTCTTATCCCGGGCGATTTCCAGGGTCTTTTCAATCAGGCGCATATGCCCCCGATGAACGCCATCGAAAAAGCCCAATGCCAATACCATACCTTTATTTTCCAATTCTACAACTTCCTTCTATAATAACTTTAAAGGGACAACCCGCGGCCCTTCTTCATCTTCCTTAAACTGTCCGAGTCCGACGAATCCCTGGCGATCGTAAATCCTCAGAATTTCCCCCAGGGTGAGTTGATCGAAATCATCCTCGGCGTTCCATTGGAAAAGCGCATTGCCATTGCGGATGAAATGCTCTCCCCGGGGCGTCGCCCGAAGGGTCTTAAAATGGCTGAGAACCCCATCCGGAGGAATGAGGATCTGGGACAAGGTGTCCTTTTCTACTGCGGATTCCAACTCACCAAGGCGAATGGCCTCCACCGCTTTAAAACGTCCAATTTCCTGTCGCAATAAACTGCCCATACAGGCAGGGGTTTCCAGGGCACGGCCAATATCATGGCACAGTGAACGGATGTACGTCCCCTTGGAGCAGGTGACTTTAATTTGGATTTCCCCTGGAAGGCCTTCCCAGTTCATAACCTCCAGGCGGGAAATGGTGATGGGTCTGGCTTCGATCTCAACAGTCTCTCCCCGTCTGGCGTAGTCATAAAGCTTTCGGCCATTCTTTTTGAGGGCCGAGTAAATGGGGGGCACCTGCATAAGATCTCCCCGGAAATCCGACAGTACCCCTTCCACGGCCTCCTGGCTTAGGCAAGACGGCCTTTCCTCCTGGATTTCCCCTGTGATATCATAGGTGTCCGTGGATTTTCCAAAAATCACCTGGGCCAGGTAGGTTTTATCCATTTGCTCCAAATAGCTGATATACTTGGTTGCCCGGCCAAGACCGACGAGGAGCACCCCCTCTGCTTCAGGGTCCAGGGTGCCGGCATGTCCAACCTTCTTAAGCCCGACAATCCGCCGAACCCGTGCCACCACATCGTGGGAAGTCATTCCCTTCTCTTTATAGATATTGAGAAAGCCCACCGGCACCGACATTAGTCGACCTCCTGCTCATTAAAAAATGCGATAATTTCTTCCTGGAGTACGGTTAAATCCCCGGTATAGCTTAGGCCCGCCGCCCGAAAATGGCCACCGCCATCATGGGCCTTGGCAAAGGTGGAAACATCGATGGCGTAGGGTGTTTTGGACCGCAGGGAAACCCGGTACAGTCCATTTTCACGCTCTTTAACCGTCACCGATAAAATCACCCCGGCAACATTAACCCCTATATTGGCAATGTCATCGGTAATGTTGATTTCTCCACCATAATCATCGATATCCCTCTGGCTAAGGGCCACCCAGGCAATTTTTCCCTGGTGTAACAGCTCCAGAGAATCAATGGCCCGGCCAAAGAGCTTCATCTGATTGTAAGATTTCATGCTGTGAAGCCGTTTTGCCAGGGGGGCAAAATTGTCCCGATGCCCATAGAGCTCACTTAAAATCTGATGGGTATCGGAGGTGACATTGGAAAACTGAAAGCTGCCGGTATCCGTTGAGATGCTGGTATAAACCGCTTCAACCATCTGATCATCCAGGGGGATGGCCAGGGCTTTGGCCACACGAAACACGAGCTCCCCGGTTGCCGCTGTCTCTTCTACAAAATTCACCTGTCCAAAGTGATCGTTGGAGCGGTGATGATCAATGACCATGACCACCTTTGCCGTAATCCCCCCCTCGGGGCGATAGGCATAATCCATGGTGGAGCAGTCTAAAAAGCAGACAACATCATAATAGGGCTTTAATTTCTGGTTAAAGCAGGCAATTTCCGGAAAGAAATCCAGCTTATCCTCCACGGGCGTATCGATATAATAATCAACGGTTTTACCCATGGCCTTTAAAAGCAGGCCAAGGGTAATCACGCTGCCGATAGCATCCCCATCGGGCTTCCGATGGGCCAGAACCAAAAAGCTTTTGTTTTCTGTGATGGTATCCAGAATGCTCTGGGGAACCTTATTCATCCGCTTTATCTTCCTTATCTTTCTTAATTTCGGATAATAGTGCCTCAATATGCAGGCTATATTCCACTGAATCGTCTAACTTAAAAATGAGTGCTGGGGTGGAGTGGGTCTTCAGGACCTTCCCCAAATTACTCCGCAGGAAGCCCTTGGCACTTTCCAGTGACGCCAGGGCGTCCTCCTTTTCCTGATCCGAGCCCAGAATACTGACATAAACCGTGGCCACCTTGAGGTCCGGGGTTGCCTTGACCCGTGTAATGCTCAGGCCCGTTGGATTCAGACGCTTATCCTTCATTTTCTGCTGAATGATCAGGCTCAGCTCCCGCTGAATCTGACCATTGATTTTTTCAATACGATGAGAAGCCATTTTGGTTCCTCCTTCTTTTTTATAATTCCCGGGATACGGCCTCCATCACGAAGGTTTCGATCACATCGCCGACTTTGACATCATTGTATTTCTCGACACCGATCCCACATTCATAGCCAGTGGCCACTTCCTTGACATCGTCCTTAAAACGACGGAGGGAGGCCAGCTGACCTTCAAATACCACGATCCCATCCCGGATGACCCGGGCTTCCTCGTTCCGACCAATTTTTCCGTCGGTAACATAGGACCCAGCAACCATGGTGCCACCTGGGATTTTAAAGACTTCCCGGACTTCTGCGTTTCCAGTGACCTTTTCGACAAAATCCGGAGCCAGCATCCCTTCCATGGCCTTCTTCACATCCTCAATGGCGTCATAAATCACGCGATAGAGACGGATATCCACTTCTTCACTTTCGGCGGCTGCCAGGGCATTTTTATCCGGACGGACGTTAAAGCCGATAATGATTGCGTTGGAGGTTGAGGCCAGCATAACATCGGTTTCATTTACAGCACCCACGGCGCCGTGGATGACATTAATACGCACTTCATCGGTGTTCAGCTTGATGAGGGACTGGGAAATGGCTTCCACGGAACCCTGGACATCGGCTTTGATGATGATGTTGACATCCTGGATCTGACCCTCCTGGATCCGGGTGAACAAGTCGTTCAGGGAAATCTTCGCCTTGGCCTGGCGGGCATCCTTTTCCATCTGCTGACGTTTTTCAGCTAACTGACGGGCTTCCTTGTCATTGGGCAGGACGATAAAATCATCCCCGGCCACTGGGACATCGGATAAGCCTGAAATCTCAACAGGCTGGGAGGGACCGGCTTTTTTAATGCGCTTGCCCTTGTCGTCAATCATGGTCCGGACCTTCCCGTAGGTCATCCCGGAGATGATGGAATCCCCAACATGGAGGGTTCCCTGCTGGACAAGCATACTGGCTGTGGAGCCCTTGCCCTTTTTCACCCGGGCTTCGATGACACAGCCCCGGGCGGCACGCTTAGGATCAGCGGTGAGCTCACCCACTTCGGCAACTAACAGAACATTTTCCAGGAGTTCTTCAATCCCAAGACCCTTCTTAGCGGAAACCGGGACTGCGATGACATCGCCCCCCCATTCCTCAACCACAAGGGCATGCTCGGTGAGTTCCTGCTTGACCCGTTCTGGGTTGGCCCCATCTTTATCAATTTTATTGATGGCGACGATAATGGGGACATCTGCTGCCTTGGCATGGTTAATGGCCTCTACGGTCTGGGGCATCACCCCATCATCGGCGGCGACCACTAAAATGGCAATATCGGTCATCTGAGCCCCACGGGAACGCATGGCGGTAAAGGCCTCATGCCCCGGGGTATCGATGAAGGTAATGGATTCGCCCTTGATATTAACGGTGTAAGCCCCGATATGCTGGGTAATCCCGCCGGCTTCTCCGGCTGTAACATTAGCCTTACGGATGCGGTCCAGCAAGGAGGTTTTACCATGGTCGACATGACCCATAACGGTGACGACAGGGGGACGCTTGATTTCATCCCCGGTATCGACTTCGTCGTATTCTTCTAATATTTTGGTGACCACATCTTCCATGGCAACCTTTTCCACACTAAAGCCCAGCTCATCGGCAACCAGATTGGCTGTATCAAAATCGATTTGCTGATTGATGGTAGCCATGGTGCCTGCCATCATGAGGATCTTGATGATTTCTGTGGCCCCGATATCCAGAATTTCTGCCAATTCTCCAACGGTCAACATTTCCGGAATCTCATAGACCTGGTTTTTCTGCCGCTCTGATTTGGTTTCTGCCTTTATCTTTTTATAGATACTGCGGGAGGTTTTTCCACGCTTGCTATGATCCCTTACCTTTGGTGGGGTGCTGCCACCAGCGGCCCCATGACTATTACGTCCCTGGTTTTGGTTCTTTTTCTTCTTGCCATCGTTATTTTGTGGCTGGCTGTTATCCTTTTTACCCGGCTTGCTTGGATTATTTTGCTTGGTCTGATTGTTCTGGCTTCCCCGCTTTTCAGCCGTCTTCTCCGTTGATGTCGGAGCGGCTTTGGGGCTGCCGTTTTTGCCTTTATTCTGGACTGGTTTGTTGTTCTGGCCTTCCGGCTTTTTCTGTTGCTCTTTATTCTTCAGTGTATTCTGCCTTTCCTTCCCCTGATCCTTAGCCGCCTCTTTTTTAGGTTCTGTCTTTGGCTTTTTCGCCTCAGCCTGAACGTTTGGTGCTTCCTTAGGGGCTTTTTGTTCCGCGTCATAGCTCTTTTTAAATGCTTCAACCTGTTGGTCGGTTAACGCGCTCATATGGTTCTTCACAGGGATACTGTGCTTATTTAAAATATCGACAAATTCTTTGCTGGGAATTTCATACTCATTCGCTAACTGATATACTCTTAATTTCGCCATAAAATCCCTCCTATATATGCATAATTTAGGTTTCACGGCACCTATAACCGACGGCCTCCTGCTGCTAACGCACGGGGCCTTTTTGTATTTTATGCCGGATTGATTCGAAGACATCATCACTTATCTCGGTTTTTAGAGCAGCACACAGTGCTTTCCTGGCTTTGGGGCTTTCAATACAGGCCACATCAGTGCAAACATAGGCACCCCGACCATTCATTTTCCCCGAAGCATCCACACAAACGCCGTCCTCCGCATTATTGACGATTCGAATCAATTCAGACTTGTTTTTTTTCTCCCGGCAGATGACACACATCCGCATTGGTATTTTTTTCATAATTGCTCCTGCTGGATGGATTAAAAAATATCCAGGGTATCTTCACCCAGCGCTAAGGTTTCTTCCGTCCCTTCAAAATCGTCGGGCGTATCCTCTTCTATGGTAATTTCCAAAACGTCGTCAAGACTGCCCTTTAGATCTTCCATAAAAGCATCTCTGTCCTCTTCAATCAAATACTTGCTGCGCAAATCCGGATCCGCTTCCAGCATCCTTTCGAAATCCGAGGCACTTTTGATATCAATCTTCCAGCCCGTTAGTTTAGCTGCTAATCGAACATTCTGACCTTCTTTTCCGATGGCCAGGGAAAATTGAAAATCATCCACGATGGCCAGCGCCATTTTTTCTGATTGCTTGGGCAGGATTTCAACCACCTTGGCCGGGCTAAGGGCATTGGCAATGTATTCCTGAATATTATCACTGTATTTGATGACATCGATTTTTTCGCCACCCAGCTCAGTGATGATATTCTGCACCCGAACGCCCTTATGGCCCACGCAGGCCCCCACTGGGTCCACAGCGCTATCATTGGCCTTCATGGCGATCTTTGTTCTGGATCCTGCTTCCCGGGCAATGCCAACAATATCTACAACACCATCGTAAATTTCTGGCACTTCATCTTCAAAGAGGCGTTTGACCAGCCCCGGATGGGTCCGGGATACATTGACCTGGGGGCCCTTGGTGGTTTTTTTCACCATGAGCATATAGACTTTTAGGCGCTGGTTCTGGCGATAGACCTCCCCGGGAACCTGCTCCGATGGCATCAAAACCGCTTCCCCGATTCCGACATCCACATAGGCCAGGTTATGATCCACCCGGGTGACGATACCGGAGACCACCTCATCCTGCTTTTCTAAGAATTCATTATAAATGATGTTTCTTTCTGCTTCTTTAATCTTCTGGAAGATGAGCTGTTTGGCGTTTTGCGCGGCTATACGGCCAAAATCCTTTGGTGCAACCTCCACCCGGCAGATGGTCCCAATCTGGGCATCCGGATCATATTCCTGGGCATCCTCCAACAGCATTTCAGTATCTTCATTATCAATATTATCGACAACGTTCCAATTGGCAAAGACCTTGATTTCACCGGTGTCCTGGTTGAGGATGACATCCACATCCTGGGCTGTCCCGTAATTCTTTTTATAGGCCGATTCAATGGATTGTTCAATGGCCTCAATCAACTCCTGTTTGTCGATATTCTTCTCTTCCTGAAGGGCATCCAATGCCATGATAAATTCTGCGTTCATACCTTCGCCTTCCTAAAATTCGATATGAGGGCTAGCTTTAGAAATGGCCTTATACCCAATTTCCAGTACCGTCTCCTCTGATGTTTCTATCTGAATCGCTGATTCGCTCACCGATTTTAGAATCCCGGTCCATTCCCGACTTCCCTCCACAGGGGCGAATAGTCGAACATCGACGGCTGTTCCAACAGCGGCTTCATAATCGCCAAGCCGTTTAAAGGGGCGGTCCAGCCCCGGTGAAGAAACCTCCAGCAAATAGCTTTGCTCGATGGGGTCCACCTCATCTAAATAATCGCTGACCACCCGGCTGACCTTTTCACAATCATCCAGTCCAACGCCACCTGGGGTATCGATATATACGGTCAGGATAAAATCCTTTCCGACCTTTTCAAATTCCACATCGACGCATCGGTAATCAAGACCGACCACCACGGGCTCCAACAATTCATACAGATAGTCTTTTTTTGACTGTTTTGCCACGACCATCCTCCTTCTTTCCAATAAAAGCATATGAGAGTGGGTTGCCCCACTCTCACGCGATCCGGTATATACTCATGCGGCTATACAGCCAGGATTTCCTGTTCCTTATCCTTTAAGATGGCATCAATATGCTTGATTTCATCATCTGTCAGCTTTTGGATTTCCTTTTCGCCCTGATGCAGTTCATCCTCACTGATATCACCAGCTTTTTCTGCATCCTTTAATTCCTGTACAGCCTTCCGTCTGATATTACGCATGGCCACTTTGCATTCCTCACCATATTTTTTAGTGAGTTTGACCAGTTCTTTTCGACGTTCCTCTGTGAGCTGGGGTACAAGCAGACGGATGATCTTTCCATCGTTGGATGGATTGAATCCCAGGTCCGATGCGATAATGGCTTTTTCAATGGCCGCCATGATGGAAGCATCATAGGGCTGGATGACAATCATCCGGGGTTCCGGAATACTGATATTCGCCATTTGGTTGACAGCGGTGGGCGTTCCATAATAATCGACGGTCACCTTATCCAAAATATGGGCATTAGCCCGACCAGCCCGAAGCCCTGCAAGGCTCTCGTTAAGGTTGTTGATGGCCTTATCCATCTTGTCCTGGGATTTTGCTTGAATTTCGTTTAACATAACTGCGCCTCCTCTATTTATCTTCTATGATCGTTCCGATGGTTTCACCCCGTACGGCCCGCATAATATTGTCCGGGTCGTCCAGTCCAAATACCAAAATCGGAATTGAATTATCCATACAGAGCGTAATGGCCGTGGTGTCCATCACCTTTAGTCCCTCGTTAATGACCGTAATATAGTCCAGACGGTCATACTTCTTAGCATCCGGATTGATCACCGGATCTGAATCATACACGGCATCTACATTCTTTGCCAAAAGGATGATATCCGCATCAATTTCTGCGGCCCGCAAGCTTGCTGTGGTATCCGTGGTAAAGAAGGGGTTCCCCGTCCCCGCAGCGAAAATAACCACCCGGCGCTTTTCTAAGTGGCGCATGGCCTTCCGCTTAATATACGGTTCTGCCACTTCCTTCATTTCAATGGCGGTCTGCACCCGGACCGGAACACCCATTTGTTCTAAGAAATCCTGGAGTGCCAGGGCATTGATGACGGTACACAGCATCCCCATGTAATCGGCTGACGCTTTATCCATTCCCTCGCCTAAACGTCCTCGCCAGAAGTTGCCCCCGCCGACCACAATGGCGATTTCCACATCCTGCTCAAAAACCTCTTTAATGGAAGAGCAGATCTCCTTGACCGTTGGGGGATCGATGCCAAATCCCTTTTCTCCCGCTAAAGCTTCTCCGCTTAATTTTATCACTACTCGTTTATACTTAGCTTCCATTTAACGTCCTCCGTATTGAAAACATTATACCCCAGAAGGGGACTTTTATCAAGGCGAGAATCGGTACTGCCGGCGCATTAAAAAAGAACACTCGACAGTGTTCTTCTTAATTTCTATTTAACTGTCTTTTCCCGGACCGAAACCGTCATAACCAGTGAAGGCTCTCGAATTCGCACTCCACATGTTTTTTTATTGTCTCATAGATAGCACCCTTTGTCAATCTTTTAGAAAATTTATCTCTATCTTTTAAAATCAACCTTTATTTTGGGGGTCAACCTTCCCCTGGGCGGCTACCTGCTCCATCTTTGCTTTTAATGTCTTGGGATCTCCCAAATAGCCTTTCTTCAAAACCTCCCCATCCGCACTCAAATCGTAAACCAAGGGAATGCCTGTGGGGATATTCACCCCGACAATTTCTTCCGGACTCATTTTATCTAAATATTTAACCAGTGCCCGCAGCGAATTGCCATGGGCTACAATAATAATCCGCTCTCCATCCTGCATCCTGGGAAGGATCACATCGCAATAATAGGGAACGACCCGGGCGATGGTGTCCTCCAGGCTCTCCCCAAGGGGTAGATCAATACTTTGCACATTCCGGTATTGCTCCTGGATCCGAGGGCAGCGCACATCGTCAACATCCAGAAGCGGCGGCTTTACATCGTAGGAACGGCGCCAAATTTTAACTTGATCTTCCCCATAAATCTGGGCTGTTTCTGCTTTATTCAGACCCTGGAGGGCTCCGTAGTGACGTTCGTTAAGCTCCCAGGCCTTTTCTACCGGAAGCCATACCCGATCAAGCTCGGTCAGGATCCCATCCAGGGTATGGACCGCTCGTTTTAGGTATGAGGTATAGCAGCAATCAAAATCAAGGCCTTCATTTCTCAACAGCGCCCCCGCTTGGGTTGCCTCCTGCCATCCCTCTTCTGTCAAATCCACATCTGTCCATCCAGTAAAGAGATTTTCCTTATTCCAAATACTTTGCCCATGACGTACCAGCACCAACTTCATAGGATCACCCCACCTTCTTTGTTGTTTGTACTATTATACTCCTAAAACTTTAGTCTGGATTGATAAAGCTCTTCATCGAATGAAGGATTTTGTGGTAGAATAGATATCTAAAGCAAAATTAAAGGAGAGCGCTATGAATATTGTTATTTGTGATGATGATGCGAACATTATTGCAACGCTAAAATCCCGGATTCTTCCGCTGCTTGATACCCTTTACCCCAATCATCATTTATTAGATTTTTCATCAGGTAATGATCTCCTGGTTTGGTATACCCAAAACCAGGAAGATATCGATATTCTCTACATTGATATTGAAATGCCAGGCCATACCGGGCTGTCCGTCGTCAAAAAATTACGGCAGTCAGGTTCTTCCTGTATCGTCATCTTCGTATCCTCTTATGAAAGCTATGTTTTCTCAGCACTGGACTACAGCATTCTCCATTATCTGTTAAAACCCCTGGATCCTGAGAAAATCGATGCGGTTACTAAGCGAGCCCTGGATACTTATAAAGCCGATCATCAGGATATCGAAGTCATCAGCCAGGGAAAACATATACTCCTGTCGGTTTCTTCAATTATCTATGTGGAATCCAAACTGCGCAAGGTTTTTATTCACACAACGGCAGGCAGTTATCCTGTCAATATGAAAATCGGGCAGCTTGAAGAACAATTGTCGCCCTATTCTTTTGTACGAACCCATAAAAGTTACCTGGTCAATTTGGCGATGGTCATTGGTTATGAAGGCTGTACTTTTCTGCTGTCCCATGGTTATCATGCCGAAATTGGCCATGCCCGGCGTTCGGATATCATTGACAGTTACAATGCCTATCTCCGCAAAAAGCTCATTTAAGTATTGACAATTGGTTTAATCAGCCTTACAATATAGACAAATAAATATGTCTGTTTCAGGGCGGGGTGTAATTCCCCACTGGTAGTGATGCGTTTTTACGATAAGTCTACGAACCCCACGGGTTGATTCGGTGTGAATCCGAAACCAACGGTATAGTCCGGATGAAAGAAACCAGAATCATCAAGAAGAATCATCCCTGGAGCACCTGTGCCCCAGGGATTTTTTTACGCATAAGCTAGCAGAAGCGAAGCGGAACGAATGATATTTGACCTGAAAAATCAAACAGACACAAGGAGGTTCCTCATGAAAAGTAGTAACAAAACGCGTTTTTTGGTTCAGATGGCCGTATTAGCGGCTATGTCGGTGCTTTTAGTCTATCTGATCCATTTTCCAATTTTCCCGGCTGCCCCATTTTTAGAATATGATCCGGCCGATATCCCCATTCTCATCGGGACGTTCATGTTCGGTCCTGTCGGTGGACTGATCATTACCGCAGTGGCCTGTGTGCTCCAGGGTGTTACCGTTAGCTCTGCCAGCGGTATCATTGGTATCCTGATGCACTTCTTTGCCACCGGAAGCTTTGTACTGGTTGCAGGGAATATTTATAAACGGAATCGTACCCGTAAAGGTGCCGTTATTGCCCTGGTGGCCGGTGCCCTTACCATGACCGTCACCATGGTCCTCTGGAATATTGTAATGACCCCTATCTTTATGGGAACCCCCAGGGATGCTGTCCTGGCTATGATTCTCCCCGTCATTCTCCCCTTCAATCTCATTAAAGCCGGAGCCAATGCCGTCATCACTTTCTTCGTCTACAAATCTGTTTCCAAGGTTTTGGGGATGGAGATCCAGGAAAAATCAACGGTCGCTAAGACTGAAGCGTAAAATGTAAAAACCGCTCCCCAATAATGGGCAGCGGTTTTTTTAATCTCTATTTATAATTCTTCTTCAGCGTACACCATGTCCTTGGAATGGATCAGTGCACTGGCCGGATCTTCAAAATATTTCTTCGTCTCAGAAACTACCACACCGCTAAGGGCCATGAGGGCAATGAGGTTTGGAAGTGCCATAAGCGCGTTAAAAATATCAGCAATGGTCCAAACCGCCTGAACGGTCATAAATGGTCCGATAAAAATGGCCAAAATGTACAGCCACCGATAAACCTGAACGGCACTTTTCCGGCCGTTGGATAAGTATTCCAGGCACCGTTCACCATAATAATTCCACCCGAGAATCGTCGTAAAGGCAAAGAACACCAGACACAACATCAGTAAAAAGGCACTGATGGAAGGATTGAAGGGCAAGCCCTGCTGAAAGGCGTTGGTCGTAACGGCCACCCCCTCTAAACCAATATTCCAGGATTCTGTAAGGACAATGGCTAAGCCGGTCATGGTACAAATGATGATGGTATCGATGAAGGTCCCGGTCATGGAGACCAGACCCTGGCGTACAGTGGTTTTCGTCTGTGCTGCGGCCGCTGCAATGGGTGCGCTCCCCAGGCCAGCCTCATTGGAGAAAATCCCCCGGGCGATTCCCTTTTGCATGGCGACGATAATGGCTCCCATGGCACCACCAGTGACTGCCCGCAGTCCAAAGGCGCTTTGAATGATTTCTGCGAAAGCGGCAGGAATCTGTGAAAAATTAACGATGAGGATAACCAGACAACAGAGGATATAAGCCACTGCCATAAAGGGAACGATCACTTCTGAGACCCGGGCGATCCGCTTAATTCCGCCGATGACCACTAATCCCACACACAGGGTGAGGATAATACCAGTGATAACAACCGTCCATGAATAATCGGTGCCCAAAAGATTCACGGTCCATGCATTATTGGGATCGAAAAATCCATTGACCGCCGAAGCAATCCCATTGACCTGGGTAAAGGTTCCGATTCCCAAAAGCCCAACACCAGCGCCGAAGAAAGCAAAGATCTTTCCCATCCAACGCCATTTTGGCCCCATTCCCCGTTCAATGTAGTAGAAGGGTCCCCCCAGGACATGCCCGTTGTCATCGATGGTACGGTATTTAATGGCTAACACCCCTTCTGCATACTTGGTGGCCATACCGAAAAAGGCAGCCAACCACATCCAGAATAGGGCCCCAGGTCCACCAGCCACGATGGCTGTGGCCACACCGACGATGTTTCCCGTTCCAATGGTTGCGGAAAGGGCGGTGCACAAGGCGCCAAAACTACTGACTTCACCACTGCCTTCATCCTCATTTTTTATCATAAATTTTAATGCTTTGGGGAGATGTCGAATCTGTAATACCTTTAACCGGATGGTCAGGTAGATACCGACGGCAAGAATTAATACAATGAGTGGGACGCCCCAGACCAGGTCGTCGAACCACAATAGAAAATTGTTGATGATTTGAAACATTTTGTTCCTCCTTCTTAAAATAGAAGAGAGCCCAACAAACGCAAAATAAATTGCTCTGTCCGTTTGCCTGAGAGATAAGGCCCCATCTAAAATGGGGATTACACCTTCGGCGCTCATTTAAGAGACTCTCCAGAGTGGTGCTGTGCTTTGACACACAACGTTATAAATTTTAACATAAACTTAAGGTTAACACAAGGAAAGGTTTTTAAATTCCCCATTGAAATCTTTTTAAATTCAACTTGCACCTGCATCTTTCCTATGCTATACTTTTAATGTTATAAATAAATGAGGAGGTCATCATGGCTAATATTAAATCAGCGATGAAAAGAGCGAAAACCAATGAAAAGGCTCGCTTACGGAACAAAGCAGTACGCACCAACCTAAAAACCGCCGTCAAAAATTTTGATGCTGCAGTTGCAGGTGGAGACAAAGCTCAGGCAGAGGAATCCTATCGCCTGGCAGCAAAGAAACTGGATATGGCTGTTACCAAAAAAGTCATCCATAAGAACGCTGCATCCCGTAAGAAAAGCTCTTTGGCAAAAGCGCTCAACCAAATGTCCGTATAACTTCTCGTTTATTTCCCATACGAAAACCCGTGTCTCAAGGGTAGAGGCCACGCAATCATGCGTGGTCTTCTTTTTTGCGCGGAAGCTAACAGAAGTATGAAGATGAACATGATAAAGTCCGTTAAAAGCAAGCTTTTAAAAGGTCTTTGGCAGGTTCATCTTCACACGGCGCAGCCGCGAACGAGTGCAGCGAAGCGGAACGAGTGTATACTTCGCCCCCTTCACAAATAGCCAAAAAGCCCCCGCATTCAAGCGAAGGCTCTAATCTCTCGCCGCTTTATTTCAGCAGCAGCTCATCCTTATCCAGCAATACGACGTTCTCACTGGCCAGGAGCACGGTCCTTGCCCGGTCCACATCCCCATCATCCACTTTAAAGATAATAATGGCATTGGATGTATTTTGGGGTAAAAAGGAATAGGCATACGCCAGATTAATCTTTTCCTTCGTCAGGGTATCCACCAAACGACTGAGTCCACCGGGCTTATCCGGTACCTCTGCCGCCATCACCATGGAGACATTGGCCATAATCCCAGCCGCTTTAAGCCCCTCCAGAGCCTTATCTGTATCCTGTAAAATAAGGCGCAGAATTCCATAGTCCGCCGTTTCTGCAATGGTCAGGGACCGGATATTAATATCATTTTCTGCTAAAATATCCAAAACCTTTCCCAACTTTCCTTCCTGATTCTGGATAAATACTGATACTTGTCTAATCATCGTTCTCCTCCTAAATATTCCTTAAATCAACCACACGTTGGGCCTTCCCTTCACTTCGGGGCAGGCTCTTGGGTTCCACCAACATAATCTTTGCACTGATACCAATGATGGAATGAATACGTTCCTTCAAACGGCGTTCAATCCCCTCTAACTCACTGATGGTATTCAGGGAGAGGGAATCACTGAGTTCCACCTTGATTTCCAGAGTATCCAGGGTTCCTTCCCGACGCACAATTAATTGGTAATGGGGTTCAATTTCTCCAATATCCAGCATCGCACTTTCAATCTGACTTGGGAAAACATTAACCCCACGGATAATGAGCATATCATCACTTCGTCCGGTAATCCGGGCGATTCGACGGTGGGTACGGCCGCAGGCACAGGGCTCCGCAATGATATGGGTGATATCCCGGGTCCGATACCGTAGCAGAGGAATTCCCTCTTTCGTGATGGTCGTAATGACCAGCTCACCGGTTTCCCCATCGGGCAACACCTCCAGGGTTCGGGGATCAATGATTTCTGGGATGAAGTTATCTTCCCACATATGCAGGCCTTCTTGCTCCTGACATTCAATGGCTACCCCCGGACCGCAAATTTCAGACAACCCATAAATATCATGGGCCTTGATATTGAGTTTCTTTTCGATATCACGGCGCATATTTTCAGACCAGGGTTCTGCACCGAAAATACCGGCCCGTAAAGGCATTTTATCCGTATCCACACCGGCATCGGCCAGGGCTTCTCCCAGGAAGCTGGCGTAGGAAGGGGTGCAGGTTAGATGAGTCGTTCCAAAGTCCCGCATCAGCATCAGCTGCTTCTGGGTGTTCCCCCCAGACATTGGAATAATCGAAGCCCCTAAACGTTCTGCCCCGCCGTGAATACCAAGGCCTCCGGTGAAGAGACCATATCCATAGGAATTCTGTACCACCGAATTAGCATCCGCACCAGCACACACCAGCGAACGGGCTGCGCATTCTGACCACATGGCGAGATCGTTACGGGTATAGCCGACAACGGTTGGCTTCCCCGTCGTCCCGGAAGACGCGTGAATACGCACGATTTTAGATAGGGGCTCGGCAAAAAGCCCATAGGGATAATTATCCCTCAGGTCCGTCTTCTTTGTGAAAGGCAGCTGTTTCAAATCATCCAGACTCTGGACCACTCCTGGGTCAATTCCCATTTCCTGAAATTTTTCCCGATAAAAAGGAACCTGATGAAAGATACGGTTAACCATCTTCTTCAGACGATCCAGCTGTAGTTCTTCCAGTTGCTCCCTTGGCATACACTCATAGGTTTTATTCCAATACATTACAATCCTCCTGATTATTCAACAGATTTTAGGGTATCCTTATCCAAATGACCCTGTGTCAAAAAAACGAAAAGCCAGCCTATCCTAAAGGACGGGCTGGCCGCGGTACCACCTTCATTGATCTGTAAAAGATCCACTTTAATCAAAGCACTCCCAACGCATTGGTTCATGCTTTCTTTCCATTAACGGTGAAAGTTTCCGGTCCAAACTACTAACCTGCCGGTGTTCATAGGACGGCTCCTGAGGGAACTTCTTTCTTGCTTCCATTGCCGTATTTCACCATCACGGCTCTCTTTAAACTTTCACAAGAGATACTTTCCTCATTCACAGCTTTTTAATATTGTATACATTATAGTCTGAATGCTTTATCGCTGTCAAGTATTTTTTAAGGAAATGCTTTGGCTGATTTAAACAACCGCCATATCCACGTCATCATAGGTGGCCATTTCCCGGTTCATCGCGATGGCCGCGTCTATAAGGGGGAAGGCTAACGCTGCCCCACTGCCCTCTCCAAGGCGCATATTCATCAAGAGGAAAGGGGCGAATCCCAATAATTCTGATCCATAATTTGCCCCCTTTTCGTCCGATGCATGGGAGCAGATCAGATAATCCTTGACTTCTGGTTTCAGGGTGATGGCAATGGCAGCGGCCGCCGTGGATATGTATCCATCAACCACCACGGGGACATGGGCTGCGGCACCAGCTAGCATGGCACCGGCCATGGCGGCAATTTCCAATCCCCCAACCTTGGACAAAATATCCAGGGCATCGGTTTTATCCGGCTGATTAAGGGCAATGGCATCCCGAATGGCCTGGACCTTATTATCCATCATTTCCTCTGCCAGATTTGCACCAACGCCAGTAATTTCCAGGGGATCCACCTCCCCTAAAACGGCGAAAATCGCGGTGCTCGGGGTAGTGTTCCCAATCCCCATTTCTCCGGTTCCGATGACTTTATAGCCCTTTTCAATGGCTTCATTGGCGGTTTCAATACCTACCTCCAGAGCGGCCACTGCTTCGTCACGGCTCATGGCCGGACCTTTACGCATATTATCCGTACACCGCTTAACATTTTTATCCACAGCTTGACAGTCCTGGGGTAGCGGATTTTTCATCCCCACGTCATAGACAAAGACATCGGCACCAGCCGCTCTGGCCAGTACCCCCACACCCGTTCGGTATTCAGCGATCATGGGTGTCATAATATCCGTAAACACCTGGGGCGCTGCCGAAACGCCTTCATCACAGATTCCATGGTCCCCGGCATAGGTCAGCACACATTTTCTAGACACATCCGGAATAACTTCTCCCGTAATGGCTGATATTTGCTCAGCAATATCTTCAAGTACCCCTAAGCTCCCAACGGGCTTCAGGAGTACATCGATACGATCACGGGAAGCCTTTCGGGCTTCTTCATTAATCCCTGTTATTTTTTCCAGGGTTTCCTTTAACAAACACATAATACTCTCCTCCTACAATCCTTTTCTCATTCTATTGTAATGCAGATCTCCCCCGTTCTCAAGGGAATATTTTGCAGTTTTACCTGCCTTATTCCTCCGTGGGTTCCCCCTCTAATCCAATTTCCTTGGCCACGGACTGCATCCCTAATATAACCTCTGCAATGACATCGCCCAGGTCTATCCCAAGATTTTCACAGCCCTTTAGCACCACATCACGGTTCACTCCTGCCGCAAAGCCTTTGCTTTTAAATTTCTTTTTCACCGATTTTACTCCCAGATCCATGACGCTTTTAGATGGCCGCATAATCGCTGTAGCATTGACCAATCCCGTCAATTCATCTACCGTGTAGAGTATTTTCTCCATTTGACTTTGGGGTTCGATATCGCAGCACAGGCCATAGCCATGGCTTGCAATGGCCCGAATGATTTGGGGATCAACGCCACGGGCTCTTAGAATCTCCTGAACCTTGATGCAATGCTCCTCTGGATATTTTTCGTAATCCAAATCGTGGAGTAGCCCAACAATTCCCCACAATGCCTCATCTTCTCCATATTTTTTCGCATAGTGGCGCATCACACCTTCTACTGCCAAGGCGTGCTTAATGAGCGCATCACTTTCATTATATTCCTCCAATAATTCTATGGCCTCTTGTCGTGTTAGCTCCATCAATTCTTCCTCCTTTTCGTTTCCTCTAAGCAATCATCCCTTGGCCCATTCAAAATCCTCTGTAATCTCTACCATTTGTCCCCCTTCACATTGTAAGTCCGGATTCTTGACGCTAATTTTTGAACAGGGTGGAATGCTTCTTGTGATAAAGGCGTTTCCGCCAATAATGGAGTCGTGGCCGATGACGGTTTCTCCCCCCAGGATGGACGCATTGGAATAAATGGTGACATTATCCTCAATGGTGGGGTGGCGCTTATTTCCCCGGAGGCTCTGTCCCCCCCGGGTCGAAAGGGCACCCAGGGTAACCCCCTGGTAAAGCTTGACATTGTCTCCGATTTCCGTTGTTTCTCCAATGACAATTCCCGTCCCGTGATCCATAAAAAAGTGCTTGCCAATGTCGGCCCCGGGATTAATATCAATCCCGGTCCGGCTATGGGCATACTCAGTCATCACCCGGGGCATTAGTGGAACCCCTAAAAGGACAAGCTCGTGGGCCACCCGATAAACCATCATGGCAAACACCCCAGGGTAAGAGATAACGATTTGATCTAAATCTGCGGCGGCAGGATCTCCATCGTAAGCTGCCTGGACATCCATGGTAATATACTCTCTGACCTGGGGCAAGCGCTCCATAAAACGGCAGCTGATGTCCGAGGCCTGTTCCTCCATCTTCTTTTTATCGTAAGGCCCATTCTCCTGGCGAATCAGCGCTAAATAGATTTGGCGATTCAAGCGCTCCTCGATACACATCATTAAATCACCAATATAGTACTGGATTGTACAATTATACAATTGTCGTTCACCAAAGTGTCGAGGGTAAAATAATTCCCGCAGCTCATTGATGATCGTGATGATTTCTTTTCGGCTGGGTAATTCTGCCGATGAATAGGAGATATAGGCTTCATCCCCATGATAGCTCTGAACCATTTCAGAGGTTAGTTGGGTGATCCTTTGATTAAATGCTCTACTCAAGACTTTCCTCGCTTTCTTTTCACAAGACATTGTTCATATTTTACCTTTATCCTAAAGAAGCGTCAACCGGAACCCGCCTATTGGATGATAATTTATAGTTTTATTAATTTCCCATTGATTTTAAGGCAGCAAACGATTAGAATAAAGGTATTATATTAATAGTATGGAGGCGTTTAAAATGGAAAAGAAATGGTCAGCATTGATCGGGAAAGCAGGTTACAACGATTTCCAATCCCCATTTCTCCGTGAAATTTTAAACACCCTTCCCATCGCTCTTTTCATTGCAGACTTAGATCAGCGTGTTTTATTTATTAACCAAACCCTTCTTTCTAAAATTCCACCAGGTGATTACATTGGTTACCCCTGCAAAAAACTCTATGGTGAAAACTGCGATACCATGCTTTGCGCCTATCAACAGCTCCAGAAGGGCCACCACACCTGTTTATTCAATTTGAAGGGAAAAACATGGAAGGTTCAATCGACCTATTTGTACGATTGTCATCATGAGCCTTGGGGGTATTGTGAGATTATTACCGATCCAAATGAAAATGATACGGCCGGACACATTCTAAAGTCCATCGTTAATGGGGCCCCGGGAGGTGTTTTTCGCATCTGTTACGACGATGCTTTCACGATCCTTTATGCCAATGCCACCTTTTCTCATCGCCACCACATCAATCCTGAGGATTCTGATTTTTTAAATCTTACTTCCCACTTATATCCCCAGGATTTCAAGTATCTGCATTCAGAAATTTCTAAGGCTATCCAAAGAAAGGATCTCACCATTACCTTTGAGGCCCAAGTTCAATGCACGGATGGCCTGGTTCATTGGTTTAATTATAGCTGTGGTATCGATTATTCTAATCATTTTCCCATTATCAGTGGCTTCGAAATCGATATTACCGCCCAAAAGGATTTAGAATCTAAATTAAGACTCAGTGAAAAGCAGCTGAAAATTGCATTTGCACAAACCAATGATACCATTTGGAATTATGATATTCATACCCACACCATTAAGCAGTCCCGCTTTTCGATGCGCCAATTCGGAGGCCCCGAAATCATGCGCAATGTTCCTGAAGGGCAAATCGATTCTGGCTTTGTCCATCCCGATTCTGCTGAAACCTACCGGCAATTACACCAAAAAATAATTTCCGGCAATCGAAAAAGCGAAGCAACCGTCCGCCTGCGTCATCAGGATGGCAACTATGAATGGGAACGGATCAAATACCGGGTTATTAAGGATCACAGCGGAAACCCCATTAAAGCGATTGGTATCAGTAAGAATATTTCCGCTGAAATGCATGCAAAATCCCAGGCTCAACTGGATGCTTTAACCCAGCTTTACAACCGTTCTTTTTTTGAAGAACGGGTGACGGGTTATCTGTATGACCATCCAGACGTACAAAGACATAGCCAAGGGGCACTTTTAATGATTGATCTGGACGACTTCAAATCAGTCAATGACTCCTATGGCCACGCCTTTGGCGATGAGGTATTACGGGTGATTTCACAGCGGCTTCGTTCATGCTTTCGATACAATGACCTTATCGCCCGGATGGGTGGTGATGAATTCTCTATTTTCCTTCCTGACCTGCCATCCGAGGACTTTGCCCATAAAAAGGCTCTGGAAGTGTGCAAAACCCTTCAGATGCCTCTGTATGACGTTACGCCTCACGATCGGGAGTACCAACCATCCTGCTCTTTAGGAATTGCGTTCTTCCCTGAACATGGTACTTTGTTTTCAGATCTTTACCAAAATGCGGATGTGGCCCAGTACAATGCAAAGCGCACCGGAAAAAACAAATACGCGATCTATGGCTTGGCGATGAATGCAGAATCATCTTCATCGGCCAATTGGATGAATAAAGAATGGCTTATGGATGAGCTGGACGAATTGGTTTATATCAGTAATATTTCTAATTACGATTTAATTTATCTCAATCGTGCCGGACGGAAGCTGACGGGCATTGGGGATGTGGATTATACTGGAAAAAAATGCTATGAAATTATGCGTGGACGTAAAAGCCCTTGTCCGCATTGTAATAACCATCAACTCAATCCTGAAAAATTCATCTCCTGGCGTAATTTTAATCCCCATCTCGGTAAAAGCTTTATCATGAAGGCCAAGCTGGTCCCCTGGGATGGGGTTCTGAGCCGAATGGAGTATGCCCTGGATACCGATATCGATCCAGAGATTTCCAAGCAAATGGAAAAGCATCGGTAAATATCAAAAGGCAATCCCGCTGAGCGTTACACCTCAGCCGATTGCCTTTTATTTTATCCTTATACTCGGTTAATAAACAACCACGGGCGTTCCTTCCGATACATTATTAAAAATCGTTGCCGTTGCACTATAGGGCGTATTCACACAGCCATGGGAACCCCCACTTAAGTAAATGTCCCCGCCATAGCTACTCCGCCAGCCATCTGCATCATGGATCCCATTACCCCGGCTGGTATCAAAGGGCATCCAGAAGTTAACGGGAGACGCGTATCCATCCCCCTTCAGCACAGTATCCGTGGCTTTATAAACGATGGCGTACACCCCTGAGGGCGTGCCATACCCAGCGGAAACCGAACCGGTAACCACCGGTGTGCTCACAACCAGCTGACCATTGACATAAAGCCACATCGTCTGGCCGCCTAAGCTAATTTCCACATAGGTATTCCCAATATCATTATTCGCATCCCGGGATAAGGCCGTTGAGGAGTACACGGGCTCCCGTGTTACTGGCTGCCCAGCCTCAATAATCGGAATTAATGCTTCTAATTCTGCTGCTTCATCAATGCACCAACCATAGCTTCCGCCGCTGACGGTGATACGGGAGCCACCACTTGTGGTAAAGCCGTGGGAGCCACCAATGGTATCGTATTTTTCACCTAAAGTTGCGAGATAAGCTTTGGCCTTTTCCTGATCAATGGTGACATTCATATTCTCATCAACCGACAGCCATGATCCGATGGTTGCACTATCTAATATTTCATTTTGATTACCGAAGGTATAGGTCACCACAGATTTTAAGTATTTTTCCATGGTTGTTTTCGCCTTTTGAACCTCCGCAGATTCCGTCGTATATTTGGGGGTGGTATAACATCCCGCAGACTCTAAATCCAGGGTTGTTCTCCCACTGCCAATGGCTTTTTGCACCGCTTCCGTAAATTTAGCCCGGTCTAATTGATTGCCGGCTACTTCCTGTTTAATGGTAATGGTTCCATTTTCATAAACCGGTTGGGCGTTGGCTGCTGCAACAATATCTGTACTCGAAATCCCTTTAAGCTGATCAATCACAGCATTCAGCTGCGCTTTGTCATAGGTATAAGCCTCCTGCATATTGGCGTCCGGTCCTTTAAAAAAGGCCATTGGCCAGGCCCAGGCATTTTGGGATGCCAGCTGTTCCTCAATATGACTAGCGTCACTGTATTTTAGACTGATCGCCGTAGACGTAATGGTTTCAGTCTTCCCTCCCCGTTCCTGGAGGGTGAGAGTATAATCCGACGCATTCCCCTTAATCATCGCCTCTACCTCTGTGGCGGTTTTATTGGAGGCGTCCAGGCCATTCATGTTGGTATTGGCAAAAAAGTGGCTACTATAAAAATAAACACCGCCGCCATAGGCTATAAGAAGAACGGCTACTACTGCCCCCAGAATAATCCACAGTTTTTTCTTTGTGCCTTTGGTCACTGCCTGGGGCGTCGGTTTCTCTTGTGCGGTTATTTCTTCCCCGGAAGGTTCCTGATCCTCCTCGTGATCTTCGTAATCCAAATTGAGGGTTGCACCAAAATCCTCGGACTCTGGCCCATTTTCTTCTTCCTCTGCCATCGCCTCATTGATCTCCGTCAATTCTTCATTTTCTTTATTGCTTAATTCATTCTGTATATCTTTTTTTTCTTCCATCATTTTTTCCTTTTTGTCGTATCTTTTGCTATTCTATCATTAATGAAAGAAAAGGTAAATATAAAATATCGCTTCCCCATAAAAAACCATCCATTTTACATTGATCTGCAAAATGGATGGTTTCTTTTTATTATTTATTATTTAAAGTTCAAAGACAGTGCGTACGGCATTGGCTGCTTTCCGGGCATCCTCATTCTTTACCACACAGGCAATACTGATTTCTGAGGTGGTAATCATTAAAACACGGACATCATTGTCTGCAAAAACCTGAAGGAATTTAGCCGCTACACCAGATTGTGTCCGCATACCGATACCGTGGAGGGAGAGTCTTGTGATATCCTGATTAATACTAATCTGAATCTCCGGGTATTCCTCCCCCAGGGTATTGGCGATATCCCTTACCTTATGGAGCTCCTTTTCCAAAACGATGAGGGATACATCGAAGGCATTATTCACTGGGGCAGTCCTGGAAATAACGTCGACATTGACATCTGCCTCTGCCAATTCTTTAAGGAGACGGGTCATAATAAAATTATTGAAGGGAACCCGTTTAAGGGAAATCATCAGATTCTCGCAATCGATGGACAAACCGTCCACACTGTGGCTTTCCATAATCGTATTCATATCGCCCTCCTATAAGTCGAATGCTTCCGCTGTTGCCTGGACCGCACGTTTTTCAGCAGAGACGGGAATCATACAAGATATTCGGATTTCCGAAGTTGTAATCATTAAAATGGGAAAATCCAAATCCGACAAGACCTTAAAGAATTTAGCCGCTACACCGCACTCACTGCGCATACCGATGCCAACGACAGATAACTTCGTGACATCCTGATCCACCGCAATTTCCACCTGGGGGTAGGTTTCTTTAAACGTATCGAGAATCCGACTCATCTCCGGCAAATCCTCCACCGGTGCGGAGAAGGAGATATTAATGGCCCCGGAAACCGGTGAGGTCTGGCTGATCATGTCGATATTGATACTCTCTTTGGCTAAGGTCGAAAAGAACTGGGCCGTCACATTCATATCAAAGGGAACATTTTTAAGGGAAACCATTAACTCATCGTGATCGATGGCCATCCCAGTAATTTCTTTTGTAAATTCACCCTTCCCGCGATGAATAAGGGTTCCTGGAACTTCATTGATGCTGGAAGCCACATAAATATTGGCATCGTATTTACTGCCAAGCTCAATGGCTCGGGTATGCATGACCCCAGCACCTAAACTGGCCATTTCCAACATTTCATCAAAGCTGACAAAATCCAGCTTTTTCGCATTGGGGACAATGCGGGGATCGACACCGTATATGCCATCAACATCGGTGTAAATTTCACATGGGCACTCTAATACGCAGGATAGAGCCACTGCGCTGGTGTCCGAGCCTCCCCGGCCAAGGGTGGTAATATCATCATTTTCATTCACGCCCTGGAATCCTGCGACAATGACGATTTTTCCTTCATCTAAGGCTTCATCAATCTTCGTCCGATCGATATCCATAATCCGGGATTTCCCATGATGTCCCATGGTGCGCACCCCAATCTGGGGGCCCGTAAAGGAAATGGCATCGTATCCCATTTCGTCAAGGGCCATGGACAACATGGAGATCGACACCTGCTCCCCTGTGGCCAAGAGCATATCCAGCTCACGCTTTGGCGGATGCTCATTGATTTCGTAGGCCATCTTCACCAGCTCATCGGTTTTCTTTCCCATGGCAGAGACAACCACGACCATCCGGTTGCCCTTTTCTTTTTTTGCAATGACACGACGGGCGACGTTTTGAATTCGCTCAATAGACCCCATGGACGTTCCGCCGTATTTTTGAACAATCGTACCCATACCTTTTATTATCCCCTTAAATCATCCAGAAGCTCTGTTTTGCCCTCTGTTTTTTCATCTTTCTCTTTCATAACCTTGGCCGGGCTCCCTGCTACAACCACTCCGGCCGGCACATCCTGAGTCACCACAGCCCCTGCTGCAACCACCGCGTTTTCACCAATCTGAACGCCTTCCAAAATAACGGCATTGGCACCAATGACAACACCGTCACCCACCGCTACCGGCTCCTTGGAGGGAGGCTCTAACACTCCTGCCAATACGGCACCAGCTCCAACGTGACAGTTCCTGCCAACCTTGGCCCGGGCCCCCAGGACTGCATTCATATCAATCATGGAGCCATCTCCAATTTCTGCGCCAATGTTAATGACTGCCCCCATCATGACGACGGCATTCTTTCCAATATGGACACCCTCCCGAATAAAGGCACCGGGCTCAATCCGAGCATCGACCTCTGTTAAATCCAACAGGGGGATGGCCGAATTACGACGATCATACTCAACTTTACAGAAAGAAATCGACGCTGCCTTTTCTTCAATTAATGTGCCGATTTCTGCCGCTTCACCTAAAATGATGCACGCCGAGGGATCCCCAAAATAGTTCATCCCTTCTAAATCCTTCCGACGTAAATATCCCTTGATAAAAGCCTTTACCGGTGTGGTTTTTTCCACAGCCTTAATATACTTCGCAATCTCATAGGGATTTTTTAAATCAAATTGTTCTTTTAATGCTTCGTTGGTCATCTTTCCTCCACTATTTCGTCTAAGCCAGAACATCATCCATCGCATAAAGTCCCGGGGTTTTGCCCACTAAAAATTTAGCGGCCTCCACTGCACCATTGGCAAATACTTTTTTGGATAAAGCCGTGTGCTTGAATTCAATTATTTCATCGTTGCCGGCAAAGATCACCGTATGCTCCCCAGGGATGGTCCCACCACGAATAGCATGGATTCCCATTTCACCGGGCTGTCGTTTGCAGTCAAGCCCCTGGCGGCCATAGGTATATTCCTTTTTTTCCTGAAGTCCGGCATTCACTGCATCGGCCAGCAGCAGCGCCGTCCCACTAGGGGCATCCACCTTTTTATTATGGTGCTTTTCAATAATTTCAATATCGAAGCCAGACTCCAGGGTGCCAGCAAGTTCCTTTAATGCCCGGGCGAGGACATTGATGCCCAGGGACATATTGGCGGTTTTAAAGACCGGGAGCGTCGCTGCCCCTTCTTTAATTTGTACCATATCTTCTTCCGAAAGGCCCGTCGTCGCCAGGACGATGGGGGTCTTTGTCCTTACTGCATACCCAAAGATTTTAGGAAAGGCTGAAAAATGGGAAAAATCAATGATGACATCCGCTGGAACGTCACAGTCCTCTAAATCCGTAAAAACCGGGAAATCTGCCTCGACGGCATCCCGATCATAGCCACATACAACGGTACATTCCGGATCCTTGTCAATAATCTGGGCGAGGACATGGCCCATGGCGCCACCGGCTCCTGATAACATCATCCGAATCATCAGAGCAGTCCTCCGTATTCCTTAAGGGCCAGGATTAAACGTTCTTTATTATCTTCATCCATTTCCACTAAGGGTAACCGCATTTCACCCGTATCTCTGCCTAAAATACCCATGGCTGTTTTTACGGGAATAGGGTTGGTTTCATAGAACATGGCCCGGTTGAGAATATTGGTGTGGAACTGCAGCTGACGGGCTTTTTCCACATCCCCCTCGAGGTATGCCATCACTAAATCATGCATCGCCTTTGGTAGGATATTCGCAGTGACGGAAATCACACCCTTTCCACCTAAGGACAAAATCGGCAAAACCTGATCATCATTGCCACTGTATACCGTGAAATCCGGCCCACAGGTTTCGATGATTTCTGATATTTGGCTGATATTCCCGCTGGCTTCCTTCACACCGACCACGTTATTCACCTGGCTGAGTTTTTTAAAGGTATCCACAGTGATATTGGCCCCGGTCCGACTGGGTACATTATAGACGATGACGGGTAAATCCACGGTTTCAGCAATGGCCTTAATGTGGACATAAATCCCCTTTTGAGTGGACTTATTGTAATAAGGATTAATGACCAATGCGGCATCGGCATGGTTCTTCTTGGCATGCTCGGTGAGCATGATGGAATAGGCTGTATCATTACTGCCAGTTCCTGCAATATAGGGTACCCGGCCGGCAATTTGCTCACCAGCCACCTGAAGCAGATCCAAATGCTCCTGATCCGTTAAGGTCGAGGTTTCACCCGTTGTCCCTGCGATGAGCAAGGCATCGGTTCCCTGGTCAATATGCCAATCGATGAGCTCCCGGAAGCGATCCCAATCCACAGCGCCATCTCGAAAAGGAGTGACGAGGGCAACACAGCTCCCTGTAAATATACGTGACATGATTATTCTCCTTTGTATCCTACTCTTAAATCAAGCCCTGATCAATCAGAGCAAAGGCGATCTGTACCGCATTGGCGGCTGCGCCCTTACGGATATTATCGGCCACACACCAGAAATTTAAACCATTTTCAATACTGAAGTCCCGGCGAATCCGCCCAACATAGACCTCATTGGTCCCTGTGGCGGTAACAGCCATGGGATAGACATTTTCCGCCGGATTATCCTGGACAATACAGCCTGGGGTTTCTTCCCACATTTTCTGGATCTCTTCAACCTCAAAAGGTTTTCGAAGTTCACAGTTAATGCTTTCGGAGTGGCTGTTGTACACCGGTACCCGAACGGTCGTTGCAGTAATGGCAATGGAATCATCATGAAGAATTTTGTGGGTTTCATTCACCATTTTCATTTCCTCCTTGGTATAGCCATTGGGAAGGAAATCGTCAATATGGGGAAGACAGTTAAAGGCAATGGGATGCGGGAATTTCTGGGGTTCTTCCCCCTGGATACCATTCTCTAAATCCTGATACCCCTTGACCCCAGCGCCAGAAACAGCCTGGTAGGTGGAGTAAACAATCCGCGCAATCCCATAGTTTTCATTAAGAGGTTTCAAGGGAACCATGGCCTGAATGGTGGAGCAATTCGGATTGGCAATAATATTTTTATGCCACTTTAAATCCTCCGGGTTAACTTCTGGAACCACCAGAGGGACTTCTGGGTCCATGCGCCAGGCAGAGCTGTTATCAATAACGATGACACCACGCTTAGCTGCCTCCGGGGCAAATTTTTCACTGGTTCCGCCGCCGGCTGAAAATAATGCCACATCAATATCCTTATCGAAGGCTTCAGGTGTTAATTCCTCAACTTCGTATTCCTTCCCCGCAAAGGTAATTTTTTTCCCGGCTGAACGTGCAGAAGCCATGGGATAGAGGTTTTCCACCGGGAATTTTAATTCCTCTAAGACTTCCAACATTTTCTGACCAACCATACCTGTTGCACCAACAACAGCGACATTATACTTTTTCATAGCGACCTCCTGTGTCAATATATTAAAAAAAGCTAGTAAAGATACCAGCTATTCAAAGTCACAGCGCCAAAAACGCCTTTATTGAGATTGATAGCACTCCATCTTCCGATGACAGTCCCATTGCTCTTAACAATGAGCCCAGGAACATGATCGACAAATACCATGCCCTTCGGCGTCCTTCCCTTTCACCACCCGTCACATCAGCTTGCCCTGATCCTGGTGGCTACTTTTAAAGCACGCGCCTCTATCTTTACTTATTGAGTTATGGGCTAATTGTAACAGATGTCCCGATGAAAAGAAACCCCCAATTTCAAATACATCAAGTTTTTAATGAAAGCTGTCATTTTTTACACTATAATAGTTCTATGGAAATGTTAGAAGTCAAACACATCATCACACGGACCCGCAGCGATGCCTGGTTTGGTTCCGATTATAATATGAATATTTACCGCGGCTGCTCCCATGGGTGTATTTATTGCGACAGCCGTTCTTCCTGCTACGGAATGACGGATTTTGATACCGTTCGTGCCAAGGCAGACAGCACCAGCCTTATCCAGTCTGAGCTGCGCTCCAAACAAAAAAAGGGCGTTGTGGCAACAGGTGCTATGAGCGATCCCTATAACCCCCAAGAGCAGAAATTCAAGTTAACCCAGGCTGCTCTGAGTCTCCTCGATCGCTATCATTTTGGGGTTGCCATTGCCACCAAAAGCGATTTAATCACCCGGGATATTCCCGTGCTGCAGTCCATGGCGCACCACTCCCCTGTCCTTTGTAAAATAACCCTTACCACAATTTCCGATGCACTGGCTGCTAAGGTGGAGCCCCGGGCCCCCTCACCCACCCAGCGGTTAAAAGCCATTGAGGCCCTGGCTAAAGCCGGTATTTTTTGCGGGGTTTTACTCATGCCGGTGTTACCTTTTATTGAGGATGATGTCCAAGCTATTGCCCAATTAATTGAAGGCTGTGCGTCGGCGGGTGCTCGTTTTATTTATCCCGCCTTTGGTGTCACCCTTCGGGAAAATCAACGGGAATGGTATTTTAATGCTTTGCGACAGGCCTTCCCCCACGCCCGCTTACCCGAACGTTATGCCAAAGCTTTTGGCAGCGCCTATGAATGTCATTGCCCCGAAGCCAAGGCGCTGTGGTACGATTTTAAAGGCTTATGCGCACAACAAAATCTTCTCTTTAACATGGCTGATATCATCCGTACGTATAAGGCACCGTATCTTTCTGAACAATTGACTTTCTTTGATATGTAGGCAATCAAAAAAACTCCCGGCCGATTCGACCAGGAGTCCTTTGTTTATGCGGTTTTCCGCTTCATTTTAAATGGAGCGGGTGAAGGGAATCGAACCCTCGTAACCAGCTTGGGAAGCTGGGGCTCTACCATTGAGCTACACCCGCAGGATGTATGGAGGTGCTACCCAGAATCGAACTGGGGATAGAGGTGTTGCAGACCTTTGCCTTACCGCTTGGCTATAGCACCGAAACTTTTTCTAAACAAAAAAATGGAGCGGAAGACGAGATTTGAACTCGCGACCCTCGCCTTGGCAAGGCGATGCTCTACCACTGAGCCACTTCCGCTTATAACGATCATTCTTTTCTTCGTGCCAACACTTCAAGAGTGCTAAACACTCCCACTAAGCCATTTCCGCTTATAAACATTACTTTATTTATTATTAGTGGTGCCCAGAGGCGGAATCGAACCACCGACACGGGGATTTTCAGTCCCCTGCTCTACCGACTGAGCTATCTGGGCATATGGCGACCTGGAAGAGACTCGAACTCTCGACCTCCAGCGTGACAGGCTGGCATTCTAACCAACTGAACTACCAGGCCGCATGTTACTTTTTTGTACTTGCATGTTCACCGTGAGACACACCATGCACAATGTATTTCGGGCACTTCCTGCCCGACACGCATTCACGGCTGTGCCGTATGTGTATTAGCGGTTCGCTTACGTAAAATGGTGGTCGCTACAGGGCTCGAACCTGTGACCCCCTGCTTGTAAGGCAGGTGCTCTCCCAGCTGAGCTAAGCGACCATCACAACGAGTACGAACCTTATTATACGGTAGTCCGCACTCATTGTCAACTGCTTTTTACAAGTATTTTTAAGTATTTTTGTCTATTCTTAATAAAACTACCGTTTCTCAGCTATAAATTGTATGCGGTCATTTTCATTTCCACCTGCAATAAATGTACCAAATGCATGCACCCGCTGATTGATTAAATCCGGGCGTTTTAATATATGAAAAATATCTTCAGCACTATAGATATATTGGCTTTGTTTTTCATCAAACCGTTGATACAGCCCGTTTTCCTGTTCCACAAAAAAGGAGAGGTCAAAGTCCATGCGCATTTCATCGATATGGGGGTCGTTTTCCCAAACACAAAAAATATCCTCTAAATCATACACAAAGGTTCTGTCCTTAATGACTTCCTGATATTTTGTTTTAGTATTCATATCAAAGGTCAGCATTCCACCGGGCTTCAGAGCATCGACACTACAGCTGATGAAATTATTAAAGGCCTCTAAGTTCGGAAGATAATTAACGCTATCACAACAGCAAATGACCGCATCAAATTTTTCCTGAATGGCAAAGTTACTCATATCCCCCATAAAAAAGCGGACATTATTTAAACCGGCTTCCTCTATTTTCTCATCCGCTACGGTGAGCATATTTTCAGAAAGATCCACTGCGGTGATCTCATAGCCTTTTCGGGCAAGCTCCAGAGTAATATTCCCTGTACCACAACCAAATTCCAAAATGGTTTTCACCTCATTTTTGGCATTGAGCATCACGCGAAAAAGATAATCCGCCCATTCTTTATAATTGATTTCGGTCATTAATGCGTCGTATACCTGTGCAAAATCGTCGTACATATTTCCCCCTATGCTTTATAAGCTCTTTCATTCATTGCAATGTGACAATAGACCGCTACCCCAGACAATAGCACCTTTTCATCAAAATTAAAATTTGGAGAATGCAGTCCATTGATAAAGCCTTTCTCTTCATTCCCGGTGCCTAATCCCATAAAAAGTGCTGGTATTTTCTTTCCATACATGGCAAAATCTTCTGCGATCATTTGTTTTTCGAAGATTTGTTTCTGCTCACCCAATACGGGCCAAACCTTTTCGTACAGCTCAGGATTATTTTTCACCGGAGGATACATATCGTCAAAACGAATCTTAATGGTACAGCCATACATTATTTCAATCCCCCGGGCCATTTCTACCATCCGGGCTTTCATTTCTTTTTGGATTTCTTCATCAAAGGAACGTACCGTCCCGGAAAGGCTCACCTTATCAGCCACAACATTCATCCGGGTCCCCCCTTCAATCGTTCCTACAGAGAGCAGAGCCTCTGCTCTGGGATTCAGGGTCCGGCTGATGATTTTTTGCAGGGAAGAAATATAGTCCGCACTGGCTACAATGGCGTCGATGCACTGATCCGGATTTGCCGCATGACCACTCTTTCCTAAAATATCAATATAAAACTCTGAAGTCATGGCAATAATTGGGCCTGGGGCCGTGGCCACCACCCCTTCTTTAATGAAGGGAAAGAGATGGGTCCCGAAAATGGCCTCGACACCAAAACGATCAAAAACACCGCTCTCCACCATTGGCTTTGCCCCTCCGGGACCTTCCTCCGCAGGCTGAAACACCAGCAGGATATTTCGGGGGATCAGCCCCGGATGCTCCACCAGGAATTTCGCAAAGATTAAAAGCATAGTCATATGGCCATCGTGACCACAGGCATGCATCATCCCCTCATTCCGGGAAGGATATTCAAGCCCCGTATCCTCTGTACCATCCAAACCATCCATATCAGAGCGAAAAGCGACGGTTTCATTGAACAGCCCATTTCCTGGGATAAACACAACCACACCGGTGCCAATGATTTTTTCTGGTTTCAAACCCAATCCTTCCAAATAATTCATGATAAAGGCCTGGGTTTTAAATTCCTGGAAGCCACGCTCAGGAATCTGATGGAGCTGACGCCGCAGGTTATGTGCCTCTGTTTGGTAGTGTGTGAGTGAATCTTTTATTTGCTCTGGTTGCATTTTTCCTCCTAATCGTCCTTTGGGCTGGTCCGAATCCGCTCAATATGAAGCGCGAGATAACTGATTTCTGTTTCAGTAAAGCACATCCCAAGCTCCTCCCCCAATCCATGGCAAATGGCCTTTGCAATATTAAAGGAATAGGCACATTTTTCCTTTGTAAAGGCAATCATATCCTGATTTAACGCTTCATTTTTATTGGCTCTGGTCATCATGCATTTAATATGATACAGCAACCGGTTATAGGCAATGGTTCCGATTTCTTCAATCTGACATTCTTCCTGAATTCGATCGACACTTTCCCGGATGATGCTGGTAATTTTCAGGGATTGGGAAACCCCCATATCACATAATGCGGAGTGGATATATAAGGTGATGTACCCCAACTCCCCATCGGGAATAAAAAAGCCCGTCCGCGCTTCAATAATGTCTTTGGCTTTTAGGGCAACGGCATATTCATCCTCATAGAGCAACCGAATATCCTCTGCAAAGGGGTTATGCATCGCCATTTTAGCCTGCATCCGCACCACAGAAAAGGCAATGTGATCTGCCAAAGGCAAAAGGATGTTATTATCGATGGCGGTATCCCCAAAGGCTTCTTCTGATAAATCGATAATGGCCCCTGCAATTTCAACGTAAAGGGGATTAACGGAATTCAGTAAATCATCTGTGGATCCCTTTTCGGTGGCCTGTTTGAGAATATACTTTTTAGACCCCGGGCCTTCTTCAAAGGGATGGTTTACTTTTTTCCCAAAGCCAATTCCCTTTCCCATAAAAATAATCTCTTGCTTTTCCTGAATATCAACCACAACCACGGCATTATTATTCAGAACCTTTTTTATATAATACACGACACACCCTCTATTTACAATCCTGATCATAATACAAAGAAGGCTGAGCACATCATGTTCCAGCCTTCTTCTAACGGACATCTAATTGTATTATACTATTAAGAATTTATTTTAACAATATCTTCTTTATCTTTAATCTCTCCATTGGCTATTATTTCCATTTCCTTTGTTGCTGGAAGATCGGTAAAAATGATGGGGATTGCCGTAGACGGCACGTTTGCTTCAAGAAAGTCCAGATCTAAGGTCAACAGCAAGTCTCCCGCCTCAACGTGCTGCCCTTGCTCAATATGACCTTCAAAGCCCTTTCCATCCAGTTTAACCGTATCAATGCCCACATGGATTAACAGCTCGGTTCCATGGTCACTGGTGATTCCAATGGCATGCTTGGTCGGAAAGAAGACGCTGATTGTCCCACTGCAGGGTGCATATACCTGATGCCCCTTTGGGAATATAACCACACCGTCACCCATCATCTTCTGACTGAAAACCTCATCCGGGGTTTCTTCAATGGGAGCTAATCGACCAGATATCGGTGCGATAAAGGTTTCTACCAAACCAGTCTTTTCAGAGGCAGTCTCTTCTTTTTTATCAGGCAGTGCGGGGCCAGAAGCCGGCAGGCTGTCAATTTCCAACTGATCGGCCAGGGGTGTTTCTAAAAAGTCTTCCAAATTTGATTTGATAGCAGATACCCTTGGCCCATAGATAACCTGGACACCATTGCCTTTTATAATAATTCCGGCCGCTCCGCTTTGTTTCAGAATGGGCTGATTCACCTTATTCGCATCCTTAACGGTACACCGCAATCGCGTGGCACAGCAATCGACATCAACAATATTCGCTTTCCCACCAAGTCCTTTAGTAATCAGCATCGAAATCTGATGGGTGTCTGAAAGCATCTCACCCTTAGCATTCTTTTCGTTAACATCGTCCCGAGTGTACAATTTAGGCTCGGTATCATCATCCTCACGCCCGGGTGTTTTCAAATTCAATTTCTTAATGAGGAAGCTAAATAGGAAGTAATAAATCACAAAGTAAACAATTCCCACAACAATCGCCCAAATCCATCCGGTTTTGGCATTTCCCTGAAGAATTCCGAATAAGAACATATCGATAAGCCCACCGGAAAAGGTCATCCCAATACCAACATTAAGGATGTGCATGAGCATATAAGAAAGGCCACATAAAACACAATGGATCACATATAAGAATGGTGCAACAAATAAGAAAGTAAACTCAATGGGTTCTGTAATCCCGGTAATCATAGCAGTTAAAGCGGCGGATAGAAGCAGACCCCCAACCACTTTGCGTTTTTCCGGACGGGCACAGCGATACATGGCCAGTGCAGCCCCAGGCAGTCCAAAGATCATAAAGGGGAATTTCCCAGACATAAATCGGGTTGCTTCAACACTAAAGTGCTCGACGTTTCCGCTTGCCAGCTGAGCAAAGAAAATATTCTGTGCACCCTCCACTAAATTGCCATCAATAACCATGGTCCCCCCCAAGGCTGTTTGCCAGAAGGGTAAATAGAATACGTGATGCAACCCGAAGGGAATGAGTGCCCGTTCAATAAAACCGTAGATGAAAGTTCCCGCATAGCCTGAACGAATCACTAAATCCCCCAGAGCGTTAATTCCAATCTGAACATAGGGCCAGATGAAGAACATAGCCGCACCAACTAAACAATAAACCAAGGCTGAAATAATTGGCACAAATCGGGTTCCTCCAAAGAAAGAGATAACCTGCGGTAACTCGATATTATAGAACTTATTGTGCAAAGCCGCGACCCCAAGTCCCACAAGAATCCCACCGAAAACCCCCATCTGCAAAGATTCAATCCCGATGGTTGTGGTAATGGATCCTGATGGCAGCATGTGTGTCGCCACAAGGGGAACAAAATTTGTACCACTGTTCATCGCTGCCAGCTTTAGTCCGTCATTTGCAATGGCCAAGGATGCCGGATCGAAGGTCCCCGTCAGGTGGATGAGCGAACCGATGACTGTGTGCATTACCATGTAGGCAATCACACCGGATAGGGCCGCAACAGCCTTCTCCTTTTTAGCCATCCCAATGGCTACCCCCATTGCAAAAAGAATGGGAAGATTGGCAAAGACAATATTCCCTGCATCCGACATAATCGTAAAGATCATGTAAGGAACGGTGCCTTCCCCCATTACCGCCGTTAAGCCGTAGGCTTCAATCATCGTTTGATTACTGAATGATCCACCAATCCCCAGTAAAAGTCCAGCGACTGGCAATAAGGCGATGGGGAGCATAAAGGAACGCCCGACACGCTGAAGCACACCAAAAATCTTATCTTTCATAATTTCCTCCTATTTACTTTTACATCGATATTTTTTAATACAAAAAAGGCACCAGCATCCAAAAACTTCTAAATCGTTTTGAATAGCTCATGCCTGATTGAACAGTAACACACTATCGATGTTTTAAATTAAGTAAATTATAGACTCCTTCCTCACAATTGTCAAGTCCTAAACAAAATAATTTTTCTCTGATTTTTCAATTGACTTTTATACTTTAGCATGATATTCTTTGACTAAGTTTTATTAAAGATTACGATCAGGAAAAAGTAGGCTTCCAATTCCTTCCAGAGAAGTGCCGTTTGGTGAAAGGCACAAAGGATAGGCAGTACCGAATACATCTTGTGAATCGTGCACCGAAGGGGGCTCCCTGGTAGGCTGCAACGGGTGCGCCCGTTAACGCGCAGGAGTATAACTGCCAAGGGCAACGTACTCTCCGAGCGCATCGCCGTGAGGCCGTGCGAAATTGAGGTGGTATCACGGGGTTTTCTCGTCCTCTTTCCTGAGGGCGTTTTTTTATTGCCTGAAGGGGCTTTATCACTTCGGCAATGCGCCGTTATTTAGGAGGAATTTATGATTGTTAAGTTGGCCCTTTTGATTCTTTTTTTCAGTAGCATGGTCGCTGTGGGTTTCTATTGCCGCAAACATTCCACCAATGTAAGTGGCTTCGTCCTGGGAGGACGATCAGTGGGGCCCTGGCTCACTGCTTTTTCCTTTGGGACTTCATATTTTTCGGCTGTGATCTTTGTGGGCTATGCCGGACAATTTGGTTGGAAATATGGCATCGCCTCCACATGGATTGGGATTGGCAATGCACTTCTTGGCTCCTGCCTCGCCTGGATCGTCCTGGGACGACGGACCCGGATTATGACCCAGCATCTTGACTCTGCTACAATGCCGGAGTTTTTTGGCCGGCGTTTTAATAGTGACGCTCTTAAAATCGGAGCCTCTATTATTACCTTTGTTTTTCTAATCCCTTATACTGCTTCCTTATACAATGGTCTATCCCGCCTCTTCGGTATGGCCTTTAGTATTGATTATTCTGTTTGTATTATTGTTATGGCCCTACTCACTGCGGTTTATGTTATTGCTGGGGGATATATGGCTACCGCTATTAATGATTTTATCCAGGGCATTATCATGATCTTTGGGATCATTGCTGTCATTGCGGCTGTTTTAATTAATCATGGGGGCTTTACAACGGCACTCACTACCCTTTCCCAGGTCTCAGATCCCTCCGTCTCCAGTCAAGCGGGTGTTTTTACCTCCTTTTTTGGCCCGGATCCCCTGGGGCTTTTAGGTGTAATTATCCTGACCTCCCTTGGCACCTGGGGACTTCCCCAAATGGTCGGTAAATTCTATGCTATCTCCGATGAGCATGCCATTAATAAGGGAATGGTCATTTCGACCTTTTTCGCCATCATTGTTGCTGGTGGTTCCTATTTTCTTGGTGGCTTTGGGCGGCTCTATTCCGGAATGATTGATGTAAAGGTGGATGGCTATGATGCCATCATTCCCATGATGTTAGAAAGCCTGCCGGATATCCTCATTGGTATCGTGGTTATTCTGGTTTTATCGGCATCGATGTCCACTTTATCCTCGCTCGTCATGGCATCAAGCTCGACTTTAACCCTTGACTTGATTAAAGATAATGTCGTTAAGAATATGTCCGAAAAGAAACAGATCCTGTGTATCCGAATCTTAATTGTCGTTTTTATCCTGATTTCCGTCATCATTGCCATTGTGCAGTACAAAAGCTCGGTTACCTTTATCGCACAGCTTATGGGAATTTCATGGGGTGCCCTTGCGGGCTCCTTCCTTGCACCCTTTCTCTATGGCTTGTATTGGAAACGCGTGACCAAGCCCGCTGTCTGGTTCTCCTTTCTTTTCAGCACGCTTTTAATGATTGGAAACCTGTTCTTTGGGCAGTTTTACCCCCTTTGGTTAAAATCCCCCATTAATGCCGGTGCCTTCGCGATGCTGCTCACTTTAGCCGTTGTGCCCATCATTAGCATTATGACCAGGCCACCGCAAAGGGAATTGGTTGATGATGCTTTCTCGGCCTATAACCGGATGGTTACTGTCCCCATTAAAGAGGATTTAGGCGAATAAAATACTCTTATAAAAAAAGGATGCCACTACATAATTGTAGGGACATCCTTTTTTATCGACTCCATCGATGTTTTTTTCGTTTAGTGTACGCTTTGGGAGCACATTCAATTCGACCATTACCGCCCAAGGCAACTTTAGGATTATCGGACATCATTCTTTTAAACTGACGAGCACCCAGAATATCTTGGGCAATTGCCAAGGCTTCATCCATTAATTTATAGCTCCGTACCCGATGGGCATCACTGGCCATAAATTGAGCCATATTATTTTCCAGCATAATATGGGCAGTCTCTTTTGCTCCATGTCCATAATATCCTGTCAAACTGAGCATATTCATCTGAATAAAAGAGCCTTTATTGATAAGATCCAACAAAACATTGGGATCCTCCTGAATAAAATCGTATCGCTCTGGGTGGGCAATTACAGGGCTGTAGCCCTTGAGTTGAAGCCGATAAAGAAAATCTTCAAAACTCTCCACACTCGCATCATGTCGAACGGTTTCCACCAGTAGATATCGACTTTTATTTAAGGCAATAAATTGATCGGAATCCAAAATTTTTAAAATATCCGGGTCATAAAACACCTCATTTCCCAGGTATACCTGTATCTCTAAATTCTGCTGTTTCATGGCTTTTACCAATTGCTGCATGATTTTTTTATTATTGGATAAGGTTGAGGTATAATTGGTATAACTCATATAATGGGGTGTCAATGTCACCGCACGGAATCCTAAGGATTCCGCAACCCTAAGCATCTCAATGCTTTCATCAATACCATTCGAACCATCGTCTACCCCTGGCAGAACATGAGTATGTATATCAATCATATTATTGACACCTCCGCTCTATTCAATATCTGCACTCAGTATTTCTATTTTTTGTTTGTTCATTTTTGTTTGTTCATTTTCCTTTGTGCTCTTTTTTCAGTATGATTCTTTGGTTTATCTTCTTCATAAGCACTATAATAATAGTAGTAGCCACTACGCTTGTTTGTTGGCGTATTATTCGCAACGACACCAACAATATGCCCGCCTACATTTTCGATATTTGCAATTGCTAACTTGATGCCCTCTTTATTGGTTACTTCTAGGGCCGTTACCAAGATGAAGCCGTCCGTGACTTTCGATAAAACAGCAGCATCTGTAACAACACCAACCGGGGGTGCGTCAATTAAAACATAATCATAGGATTCTTTCAGTAATGCGATTAATTCTTCCATCCGGCGACTTCCCAACATTTCTGATGGATTTGGTGGTATTGGTCCTGATGAAATCAAATGCAATCCCTCAACCTCTGTGCGCTGAATCGCATCTGCAATATCAACTTCCCTAACTAATATATTTGATAACCCCACACGATTATTTCGTTCAAATAAACGATGAACCCGCGGCCGTCTCATATCGCAATCCATGATTAAAATACGTTTATTTGATTGGGCAAGGGCAACTGCATAATTCGCCATTATAGTCGATTTCCCTTCACCCTTACCTGCACTGGTTATTGTCAAAACCTTTATCTCATTATCAATATCAGAAAAGGTAATATTGGTACGCATATTTCTAAAAGCTTCAGAAATGGGATCTTTAGGTGATTTATAGGTTACAATAGAACTTCTCATCCTTACTTCTCTCCTTCACTACTTAATTCACTAGCATGTGGAATAACCGCAACGATGGGAATATCTCCAACTAAATTTTTAAGCTCCTCTACACTTTTTACAGTTGTATTAAGCATTTCCTTAATAAATACACTAAATACACTAATAACAACTCCCAGCAAAAATGCAATAGCTAAATTCAACTTTAAATTCGGTGAAACGGGTTTATTGTCAGCTTTAGCCGCATCGACTATTTGTAGATTATTAATCTTCATTAAACCCGCAATATTATCCATAAATACCGTTGCTGTCTCATTTGCAATATTTGCCGCTTCCTGAGGGTCTGTGCTCGTTACTGTAATTTCAATAAGCTCTGTATCATTTACGGTTGTTACTTCCACCATACCGGCAAGCTGCTTGTCCGTATAGGTCAAGTGCAGGTTACTAGCAACTTTGGACATGATGCTTTCGCTTTTCGCAATTTCACTGTAGGTCCCTACCAGTTTTTGATTTGTTAAGACATCATTATAGGTAGCACTGGAACCTGTTTCCGAATATCCTTGTGGTTTTCCAACAATTAAGGTTGTACTGCTACTATACTTTGGTGCAATAAAAAAAACAGTAAAAATCCCTGTAATTAAAACAGCAACCACTGTCAGGCCCACAATAAATTTCCAATTATCTCGCAAAAGATCAAGTATCTCATGTAAGCTAATCTCTTCTTCCATTTCTTCCTCCTTAAACATTCGTCAAATGGTTCTATTCCTGTTTTTAATCTTAAACAGTTTTAGTATTATTATACCAAAACTGAGAATTATGGCAAGTAGAAAAGCCTTCAGATTACATTACTTTGATAATCGGAAGGCTTTTTATATTTTATTATTGTAAACCATAAGAAGATTTCGTTACCACGACATCTCCCTGGAAAGATACGCTGGCATTTGCTCCAGCTTCACCTTGTCCTTCCCAGTAATATATTTTCAATTGGACATCATTACCACTCTCATCTTTAAAAGTAGACTCTGATAGTAATGTTCCATCTCGTCCGAATATTCCAACAACATCGGCATAAGTCATCCCGTTTTGAATTTGTTCAAATTGAGCATTGGTTACTAAACTAGTAGTTGTCGGTTGTGTCACTGTTGTAGAAGGTGTTGTCGTTGGTGTATTTGTAGAAGTATTACTTCTCTGTCCTGAAAAAACGAAGGTGTATAGCATAAAACCAATCGCACCAACGATAATCACTGCGCCAACGATGATCATTGCAATTAAACCACCATTTCCTTGCTTTTTCCCGCATTCTGGACATACTTTATCCTGATTATCTAAAAAGGCTCCACAAGCTTTACAACGTCGTTCTTTCTGTGTTTTTTCGATAATCGGGGCAGTCTCTTCTTCCGGTATTATATGCGTCTGTTCTTCTGCGCTCTGATCCAACACCTCAGTTACTTCTTCTCGATTATCTGCAGATTGAGGTATCTCATCAGTAGTCCCCAAGACTTCTGTTTCTGTCTCCTCCGATTCGACCGGTCCCGTCGGTTTTTCTTCTTCCTGTTGTGGTGGTAATTCAGGTGGTGCTGCTAACTCAGTTTCTTTTTGCTGTACACTCATCGCTAAAAGGCTTTTGTATTCTGGTGCAACGGCTCTTTTAAATCCATTAATCAGTTCTGGATTTTGGACAGTAATTTCCATCCGGGTTTTACCTTCTACTGGCACTTTAAAATCAATTTGGATGGGTCCCATGTCACCATGCTGACCAATAATTGAAGGCTCCTCCTCGTTGACCTGATAACTAATGCCCATTTTATTCAAGGCTTCTTTTGCACTATCAAACCAAATTGAAAGGGAACCACTGGCTGTTAACGCCTGTTTCATTTATTCTTCCTCCTAATCACATTGTTATTGTCACAAATGCTCTTTTTCAATTTACTTGATAAGTATAACATATTTTTAAAAATTTGTCTTGCATTTTTGATTTTCTTGCTATATAATAGCATCCGTAGCCAATTTTAGGGGTATAGCTCAGTTGGTAGAGCAGTGGTCTCCAAAACCACGTGCCCCGGGTTCAAATCCTGGTGCCCCTGCCATAGCCTACAACCTCAAACCTACTGATATAGCGGGTTTGGGGATTTTTTTATGCTTTTTTTCAATTATTTTTTCAGTAATTATTATCCTTTTTACACCCGAAATATACCTTTTTTCGATTCAAATATAGGTCAAATATAGGTCAAATATTATTGACTTCCCAATTTCCCCTTGTATAATTGAATCAAAAGGAGGTCATAATGGCAAAACAGAAAAAACCTTCCAAAAGAGCTTTTGGGACCGGAACTGTAAAACTAAGAAATGATGGACGGTATGAAGGAAAAATATTAACACAGGAATTAACGAAAGGAGGAAACCCAAAATATAAATCTTTTTATGGGAGGACAGAGGCAGAAGTAACAACTAAAATGGATGAATACCGCTTTATGCACAATCTGTCTCGAGTTGACCCAACCAAAATCACACTTGAACAATATATGAATCAGTGGTTACAAAAGAAAAAAATAGAATTGAAGCCCACATCATACACCCGTGTTCTAGCGACTGTGAATAAGCATATCATCCCGTATATTGGACATATCCCAATACAGAATTTGACAGATGGACATATACAAGATTTAGTAATCAACCGTATGTTTGAAGATGGGCTGAAACATTCGTCCATTCAAAAAGCGTACCAAAGCTTAAACAACTGTATCACATATGCAATCAAGAGAAGAGACCTTACATATAACCCTATGGGTGTAGTCGCTTTACCACCAAAACACAAATTTAAAACAAAAGATGAAGAATTGAAGTATTTCACTGAATCGGATATGGAAATATTTATCAAAACAGCCCTTACACCTGGCCTTGATGGTGAAAAAATGTTTCATTACAAATATGGCCCAATGTTTGTTTTAATGCTCAACACAGGAATACGTTCCGGTGAAGCACGGGCATTAAAGGTACAAGATTGTGATTTTACAAATAACACACTGAGCATCCATTCAAACGTTGTTGATTTTTTTGACATGGAATCCAAACAAACGACCCGCTATATACAGGAATCTACTAAAACGGAAGCTGGTACAAGAACAGTAACTCTTGTCGGATATGCTGTATCAATGGCATTAATCCTTACTGTAAACAAAGAACCAAAGGACTTGTTGTTGTCTACTCCAGATGGAAAACCAATATCAACCTCTAATTTTGAACGCTCATTTAAAACAATCGTGAAAAAAGCTGGCCTTGTGGACGATGACGGAAACTCAAAATATACAGGTTTGCACACATTGCGTCACACCTACGCATCATTTATGTTCAGAAATAAAATTGATATTAAAATAATCTCACATCAATTGGGCCATGCGGACGTATCAACCACCTACAATATTTATACGCACATAATCAACGCCAACAAAATTGACGAAATCGCACAAATGAATAGCTTGTCTAATCCTGAACCAATTCAAAAAAAAGAAAATACATTGTATCCAACAGGGACAGTCTTTTCAAAGGAGGGCCTATAAAATGACCGCCCAACAAGCGTTAAATCTAGTACTAGGAACCATTGACGAACGGATCCATAACCTATCTCACCAACGAGAAGTCCTTTTAGAGGATGATAATTATTTAGAAGCTTCTGACCCCGATTGTCGTATTCGGGAACTTGCTGCAATGATTGATGAAATTCAAGAACTTATGAAAGAGGTATAATAAAATGAATACAGAATTAGAATTCTTTGAAATTCCCACTATCCTAGATGCTCTGGATTGCACCCTCCCACCCAAAGACTATTACAACAAATCAATGCTAGAAGTCTTTATGGATGGTACAAAATCCGCATTCTATCGGATAGAACAAGAAGGCACAACCGCAATGGCCCATGAAATTTTAAACCCTATGGCATTAGCCCTTGATGGACTTCCAACAACAATGGGAAGCTGGGACTGGCAATATTCTCCATTATCAGTTTGGTGTAAGTGCTGGTTAGAATTTGCAGAAAATTTATACAAGTATCCCGAATGTAGAGCCGATTTTGAAAAATGGTTAGATGATGAAGGATATGAGGACGAAGAAGAATATTTTAACAACTTCACAACCGACTATGAGGGACTTTTCTTTCTACCGCCAGAAATTGAAAAACAAGAAGGGCAGTATTTTGTTTTCAAATGGACGGATGTTTCATTCGAGGGAATAAATGACAAATACAAAAAGCAAATACCATGGTTATTTGAAGATACCCTACCAGCATAATTAAGCTTTATCCGTGGAAATATCCCACGTTTAGAGGGTGGAAACATTCACCACCAATAAGTACACATTGCAGTGTGTCAACCAAAAGGGCGTATGGCTTCGGCTGTACGTCTTTTTCATTATCCGTTAGTCATAAAGGTTACGGGAAATCACAAGCACTTTATCCTGATAAAGTATCTATTTATAAGCCTTTCACTGCCCGTCATAGGAGTAACGGTAGCACGGAAAAAACATCTCCCTCAAAAGGACAAAAATACATTGATCTATTATTGACAAAGAGTAGAAACTGTTTTCATTCATGATTGTAATCTTTTCATTTTTATGGTAAAATAGCTTCATGAATATTAAAAAAACAACACACCCGCTTACAACTAAATACTTGTCCGAAGATACCTCCTTAACACGCATGATAGAAGAACACCTATCAAAGCACGAGACCGTTTTATTAATCGCCCCACAGGGGACTGGAAAGACAACGTATATCCAAAGTTTGCAGAATAAAGATTTTATCAACACTGTTGTTGGACTATTCCCCACCCGGATGTTATCCAAACAACAGAGGAAGAATGGGCAAGAAGCCGGATTCACTCATTCCACCACCTATTTCAGTAGTGAAGACTATTTAAAATGGATGGACTTTGAAGGACTATCAGACCATGACACCCTTATATTCATTGATGAAATCCACAAAATCATCCAATATTCAGCCTTTGCTTATGAAGAACAGACCGTCCCAGCACTGAGCATTATTGAGAAAGCAACAAAGAACCCATGTATCCTGGCAACCGCTACACCAGACTATTTGTATCACTGTTGTACAGATGAACCCTTCTACCAATCCATCGACATCATTATCGAAGTACAAACACAGAAAGAATATATCAAACACTTAACCCTTTTAGACGGATATTCAAAAAGAGAAGATGCACTAAAAGCTCTGGTCAGGAAGAACCACAAAGCCGATACGAAACAAATCATCCTATTAAACAATACAAAGAAATGTGATGCCTGGGCAGAAGAATTTCAACAATCAGGAATCCATGCCTTGTCCATCCACTCAAAGACCGACAGAGAACACCCAACCATTCAGCCAATATACGAAAGCATTACAAACAACGGAACCTTGAATTGTGAAATCCTCATTGCCACATCATGGATTGACATTGGAATTTCCTTCAAAGATGAGAATATCACCAATCTATACTGTATCCTAACCGACAATTGGACCGATGGGGACTTCACTATGATAAAGCAATTCATGGCAAGAGCCAGAAAAAGCACGCCTCATTTGTATATGACACGACCAAAGTTAACATATGACGAACAGGAATATTTAAAGTATATGAGAAGTCATACAGAAACCAATGGATTACTTTCTCCAGGGACAGACTTCTACAAAGAACTGGAACAGGATATCATTCACACTGCCAGGAATCAAGCTGAACTCATTAACCAGCATAAAATCAAAGATCAATCCTCATTCTATGCGATGGGATGCCAAAAAATTGGAGATCGATATACAGCCAATTCCATGCACTGTAAATACTATCTGGATACCCTCTACGAGAAAAAACAAATTGAATCATTCAAGGATGATGATATCACCAAAGAAATTCTATCCAAGCATTTCAACATTGAAGTTGAACAGATAGACATTCATACCTACACACCAGAGGCAACAGGATTGACACCAGAAGAAGAACAAGCGGTCATCCTCTACTTAGAAGAATTGTATACAACACAGAAGAAATTTGCCCAGAAAGAATTATGTACAAAAATAAGAACAATCACAAATGATAAGAAGAACTATGAAAAGGCTGGACAGTTTTTAAAGAACACTTTTATAGGAGGCGAACAACTTAACACATTGTTCAAACTCGCACGAAAAAATGGCGGTAAATATCAAATCGAAAAAATCAAATAAATATTATATTACATACTTTTTTGCACTAAACAAGTAAAATATTGTCTTCTTTTCAATTATGTTACATCAAAATAAGTAATGAAAATAGCTGTATCCCCATAGATAAGCCATTTCAGAACATAACAGGATATAAAACAAAATGAATATTATATTACATCCAAGACCATGCAGAAACGATTTCCAGCGTATAAATAAAATCGTTTACGTACATATGCGTATAATAAAATGTTACATCAAAACGGATATTCCATAATTCAGAAAATATATTCATTCATACTGTTTTCATACTAACCGCTATGCCACAATATTCATCCATCCAGAAAGGCAGCGTCAATGATAAAACTCGAACAGATAGATATATTTCTTGTGTCGACAAAGGTTTTAATCTTTTCCATCTTTTAAAATAGATATTGCGCCCCGCCGAACTAAAAGGGGTGTACTGGGAATGCGTTTTGTAAAAACGTGTTGCCAGTATGCCCCATGGCGTGAGGCGGGCAAGGCTTTCTGTCAAGAAAGACTTAACATTCTCTTTTAAAATACTGTATAAAAATAATCGAGTATGTCAGTCCTATTGCAAGCAATAGTCCTACACAACTTCCTTTCAGTCAGATGTGTGATAGAAAATACACAATATAATTCTTTCATTATACAGACCGAATAAAAGAGAATGTAATACTCATCAAACATTATGCAGAATGAATGAGACAAACACATTTATACAGTATGCGAATCTCTGCCCCATCGAATGTGTACATCACTATCTATTGAGAAAGAAATCGCTTCCTATTCTTTTAAAAGCCTGATATAATACCATCCAAGAGTGGTTCGCCGGGTAGCGGGCTTCTGCCTCAATCTGCATAAGATTGGAGGTGATGCTATGACAGTGTATGAAAGTTTAATGATTATGTTGACATTCGGCGCACTAGTGGCATTACTCTTTTCCGGTCGCAAAGGCTAAAAAAGAGCATGAAAACCTGCTAACAAAAGTCAACCCCCAACGGAGTATTATTTAAGGTAATATTTATCCTTTATTGGGCATGACAAAAAGACCATGCGAACTGGTTGTTAGGGTACCTTTGTAGATTAGCTCTGATAAACTGCAATTACACGGGCATAATAAATTCTTAGAAACTTATTCATTCCCGCAATCTTTGCAACTTTTTTGGGCTTTCCTTCCTTTTCTTTTTTAATGATGAATTGATAGACCGCATCATCTTCAGGTGCTTTGTGGCTTTTTAAACTCCGCATCACTTCATATCCGATTTTCCTAAGATTTGATGATCCACGTTTTGAGATTTTTCGTCGTGTCCCAACATATTGTCCGGATTGATAAGGTGGGGCATCAATGCCGGCATAAGCGACAAGCGCCTTTCCCTTGTGGAAACGTCGGACATCACCAATCTCTGAAATGAGTTTAACAGCCAGGGTTTCACCAACACCGCCCATAGCCCGAACAATCGGATATTCTGGAAGGGTCTTGGCAATGACTTTCATACGTGATAGAATGACACTAAGGGTATTATCGATTGTTCGTAATACCTTGACCGCTTCTTTCACCAGCATTTCAGTAGATGCCTGATCTGAGGGAAGTGTTGGGATGCTTTCTTTGGCCTTTTGATAAATTTTGACGGCTTTATCGTGGCTCTGGTGGTATCCCTTTTTCTTTGCCCAGGACAAGTAACTCCGAATGAACTGCTTCTCGGTCTTTGCGGTAATCAAGTCATAATGCCACCATGTTTCTACGAAATCAGATAACTTATCTTTATTATTGCTTTCCTGCCATCCCTTTAATTCTTTTTTTATATCGGGCATGGTATAGTCCAAAAGATGGATAAGTTCCAGAACGCTTTCTACCCGCATCTCCATATAGTGCCGATATTGGCGTCCGAGAAGTTTCAATTCCGAATACGTTGCGTCTTCCATCGTGTAATTGATGAGCTGGAACCAATGATCAATTCCGAAATTTGCAATAGCCTTGGCATCCTGGCGATCTGTTTTAACGCGTCGTAAGCCTTGATTTCGATATTCTTTCATGACATAGGGGTTAATAACAGATATGAATAATCCCTTGTCTTTAAAATAACTGAGTAAGGGTAAGTGATAAACCCCCGTGGCTTCCATCACAATACGTACCTCGTCATTCATTTTTAGTAGCATACTGGCAAGATCAGACAAATCTTTTTCTGTGTGCTCTATTTCGTAAGGGGATATTATGATCTCTTCTGCTGGCTTCATAACACAAACCATACTTTTTCCTTTTGATACATCGATTCCAACACTTATCATTAACGGTGCACCTCCTTGTGAATTGTGTAATTGTTCCATCCACACTTATTACAATTCAATTTAGCTCGTTACGCGAAAGCACTTGATGTGTTTCAACCTGCTTAAACGAATGCTTATAATAAAGGGTTGGATGACTGTTTTGATGTCGGATGTTTTGATCCCAAAAGCTACACGCCAGTCCAATTACTCCCCTTATTATAATAAAAAATAAGTGTAAATGTTCGGATGCTGGTTTGCATCTAACATTTACACTTATATGGTACTAAAAGCTACCCCTATGATTTGACCGTCAGTGGGTAGCTGATTAAAAATCTGTAGAGGCAGTACCGCCGAAAGCGGGCCACTCTTTTCTACCCACATTATACAACGATATAGCTATTTTTTCAAGCCCCTGGGACCTGTTTAAGGTTGCTGGGGGTTTTCTAAATTGGTTGAACCAAGATTAAACTCAATAACGATCCGTTATCCAGATGTCCGTTTAAAGGACTTCAGAAAACTTTCGAAGGTCAATACTTTGTTATTCCTCTACCATAACCCCAAATTGGGTTTTGATATCTCCCAGTAATTTGGCGGCGGAATTTCCGCCGATGAAATCCTGTTTTGGGACCTCATCAAACGCCGGGATAGTTTATCCCATCCTCATTATCAATATGGACATGCTCTTTTTTAACCTAACATAACGAATCGTTATGGAGTCGTGAATCGCTACCCCATTTATCCAAAGCTGTTGTTTTGGCAGTTTTGCTATTTTATAGAGTCGATGACCTGCCCAGTCGATTTGACGGGTTAGTTTGAACTAAGTCGGCAAAACGCCGCCTTTGATATTCCTCTCACATTACCAGTCCATCAACCCTTTTATGTAATATTTTCAATCTATTTGTAATATTTTCATTTATTTTCATAACATCTTGACTTTTTAACGTTTTTATGATATAGTTTACATTATATGTGAATACTTGCAGTGTGTTCAGAAAAACGAGTAATGGATGGAAGGTGATACCAGACGAACATATTAATGTAGAAATCACGGATAAGGACTTATGCAACGTTGATATTTTAAAACGGATAATCATAAACTATTACACCCTTCGGGAATATGCCAGAACGAAGCCAGATTATGGACTACTATTTACGCTGGATGATTTAGAGGATTTTATAAGGTATAGTCCTAAAATAAAGACAGTGACAAGGGAATGCCTGCTTAAGCGAATGGAGGGATTTAATCAAGCAGATACAGCACAATTATTGGGAAAATGCAGAAGTGTTGTCCAGAAAAGCTTAAATCGTGGATGTCGGCATATTATAAAACACTATGGAGGTGATTATAGATAACGAAACAACCATTGAATATTTAGAGGATATTGGGAAATGGGAAGCTCAGATTATGGGCAGACGGTTCTATATTCTATTAGGTTATTTTAAAACAGAAGAAGAAGCTCAAAAGGCTTGTACTCAGGCAATGGATTATAAAATATCAGAATGGAAAAGGCTAAATCCTGGGAAGGTGATTCCAGATCGAATATTGTTAAACGGCGTACAGAGCGACTTTTATTCAAAATATCATTTGAGAATCAACCAGAAATACTACAATTTCCCAGAATGGTATAACGATAAACAAAAAAAAGAACTTTGCAATCAATTTATAGAAGTGCATCCCCATTTATTCCACTATGAATTACCAAAAGATGGCAATGACAGAACACCCAAAAGGGCAGAAGCCATGCTCAGTACATTGGCTGCATATCTCACAAATAAGTACAACAAAGGGAAAGGTAAAATTTATTGGGAAACAAAATTCAAACAAGAAAAACGATGGGAACATGAAATTCCATCCTGTGGGGTAGTTGATTCAGAAGGGAATCCGCTATTAGAATTTTAAATAAGCGTTTTTAAGCGATTTTTATTTCTCTACCCTACTATGTGTACCTGTTAAGACAAAAAAATCGCTATATGCGTGTCTTAGACGGGTAAAACGGGTATTTCTGCACTACATTTAAACGACTACTTTTATAATACTTTCCCCTATCCAACAGAATGATAAAAATATCAACACTAAGGAGGAATGCTATTATGAAATTAATTGTAACAACTGTTTTTAAAATCAAAAGCAAGAGCGGGGATACCATCCAGGTTTATAAGGATGATTCAGGCCATTTGTATTTTAACTTTGAAGATTTTTCAAAATGCTGTGTGATAACTGGGGACCGGGAAGTGATAAAGGCTTTCTGTGATGTTGTCGAGGTTAACGTGGTGGAGCATCGGGATTTAGAAAAAATAGCATTGAGGAAAATTAACGTCATCAGACAGAAGGGAATCTAAATGTTAAGAATGATTTCAGCGTGGGTATTAATCGTCCTGTATATTGTTAAATCATCACAAATGAAGAATTTGTAGAAGCTTGCTGGATAGGATGAGTGAGTATAAGCCAGATTCGTTGATGATGGTCATTGATCTCCTTTGACCTGAGTCACTGATTTGATGACTCAGCTTATCATCTTCATCAACATGATTTGCTACTGCATTAGTTGGAGCTTTTCCTATTCCATACCCCAACGCCTCAGCCACATCCCTCCCAACAAACCAGGGTTCATTATTGACGATTACTGTAATTAAAATGAATGAAAGAAGGTAATTAATGAAATTAAGAGAATTTAGAGAATCAATGGATTTAACGCTTGAAGAAATGGCCGACTGTTTAAGTAATGATGAGCATTATATCAGCATTGGTCAATATTTAGATATCGAGTGTAACGAAATTATGCCAGATTATCATTTTATGGCAATATTTAAAGAAGTATTTCCCTTTGTGTCAATTGATGAAGTGTTTTTTTAAACCCCATGGCCAATAAAGTGAATCCGTCACGGGTGCAGAGGTATTCTTTGTTTCTTTTCCCGCTCGAATCTCTGTATTCAGATGTGATGAAATACTGAACGCAATTTTGCGTTGAGTCGTTTCCTAATACATAATCAATACCCCGAAGCACTTCTGCATGCCTCTTCCCAAAATCCTCTGCAATCTTTCGGCTGGATACGGTGATGACATCCCCATCAGTGTGGAAGAATGGAAGTAATTCATTTGATTCATCTCCTCAAAATTGAGGACATCTTTTGGCTGGATAAATATTGGGGGTGGTCATTTCGACTCCCCCTTTGTCATTCTCGTTTTAGTATTTCGATGGAATAAATAGATTGGCTTATTTTTCGGCCGATGTTACCACAATATAAACCAATAATTTTTAGGAGGTGGACGTATAGAACGACACGGAACACGATTGTATGAAATATGGCGTGGAATGCGAAAACGGTGTAACTATCCGAAAAACCAGAATTATAAATGGTATGGGGGAAAAGGAGTAAAAGTTTGCCAGGAATGGGACGATTATATAACATTCTACAACTGGGCATTAACTCATGGATATTCAGACAATTTAACGATTGAACGGATTAATCGGGATATGGATTACTCCCCAGATAATTGTAAATGGATTACACTATCCGAACAACAACGGCACAAATCCAGCAATCACCTAATCTCTTATGATGGTGAAACACATTGTATTACAGAATGGGCAGAAATGCTAAAGATTAAACCTGGGACGCTTTGGGCTAGAATTAAAAAGGACTGGACGATAGAAAGAGCATTAACACAGTCGGTGAATATGCGGACCACATAGAAATTACTGAAATAATTCACTAGCTTGTAGACGCCGGATTCAGTGATGAATTTCTCACCGGCGTTGTTTAATTTTCGGAGGTTGGTTAAACCGACATCTGGATTTTGACACACCCCATTTGACATTCCATCAATTGGTGCTATAATAAACATACAAACAGGCGCACTACTGGCCACGGTCACGGTGCCCAAGCTTATGATTAAACCGCAATCACTTTACTAGGGTTATTTGCGGTTTTTTCTTTGCGTCAATTCTTTCATTATCTTTTCCCAAATTGATTCATCATATTTTCGTTTAAGCGTTGCCGCATGGAACCAGTATAAAACAAGTCCCACAAATACGAGATATCCAACCAGAAAAAGAATAATCCTTATCAGCATAGAACCCCTTTCTAGGGGCACCACATACCGCAACCAGTAGGCCAGACGTAGCACGCCTGTAATGGCATTATATCATGGATATTCTACAAAGCAATGTAGAAAATTCAATGTACAGGTATATATTAGCCACTTTTAAAATCCACAGGTCATTACATATGGGTAAAGAAAATAAAATGGCTCTAATCGCCAATTTCATACGTTTTTATGACTTACGGGGCATATTTTTTGCCCTGTTTTTTTATTTGAAGCGTTTATATATCAAAACTCATTATTGAGTTCTCATTTAGTTAATATCCCCCTATTCCAGAAGGTCATACTCAATCAAGGGTACCTGTGGGCCTTTATGACGAACGATGCTTAAAGATTTTTAGTAAACCACCCCCACCCTCTACGATATCTTGATAAAATGAAATACGCAATCAGAACAATTCCCTATCAACTACCTACAAAGCGGTATTTCAATAGGGCATGCTCTAACGACATATTGAAAAAGGCCATATTTATGTGTCATACAAATCATAAAACAAATTATGAAACATTTCATGTAAAACACATCTTATTGACACACTTTAGAAATCGTGCTAGACTGAATCCAACAAATAAATGGAGGGAATCACAATGGAACGCATTGGGTATATAAGGGTCAGTACCGAAGAACAGAACGAGACACGGCAGGAAGTCATTATGGAACAGCTGGACGCATCCAAGGTGTTCATCGAAAAGCTATCCGGGAAGGATACCAACCGACCACAGTTAAAGGCTATGCTTAACTATGTGCGTGAAGGTGATACTGTAGTAGTGGAGTCCTATTCCAGACTTGCAAGGAGCACTAAGGACCTTCTGAATATCGTGGATGAGCTATCCTCCAAGGGTGTTCAGTTTATCAGTCAGAAAGAAAACATTGATACCACAACACCACAAGGACGATTAATGCTGACCATCTTTGCCGGGCTGGCCCAATTTGAACGGGAATGTATGCTTGAACGGCAGCGTGAAGGAATTGCCATTGCTAAAGCTGAGGGCAAATATAAAGGTAGACAGCCCATAGCCATAGACCAGGAACAATTCAAGACAGTATATAAGAACTGGAAAGATGGGAATATCACGGCACGGAACGCCATGGAAGAACTGGGCCTTAAGCCCAATACATTTTATAGGCGTGTGAAAGAATATGAAGTCCAACAGGAATGTAACTAGATTGCTTATTTTATGCAAAATCAAGCCATAAAATATAGGTCAAAATATAGGTCATTTCTTTAAAGAATCCTTAATAAATAGCATAAAAAAAAGATTTCTTTGCCATTGAAAAGATTCCTCCAAAACCACGTGCCCCGGGTTCAAATCCTGGTGCCCCTGCCATTAAGACTACATGAGACCTACAGTTTGTAGGTCTCAGAGCGTAGACAAACCAGCTAACCGAAACAACACCATCGGTTCGCTGGTTTTGTTTTTTCCTTAAAATTGAAAAAAGCAGTAAAAAATGAGATAGGCGCAAAAGAATCC